>NZ_JBVHBT010000001.1:0-905871 GCF_057626655.1 Flavobacterium sp. SP2 | reverse complement strand
GAGATTTCTTTTAAGGGTCGTGGAAGATGACCACGTTGATAGGCTATAGATGTAAAGGCAGTAATGTCATAGTCAAGTAGTACTAATAACCCGTAAGCTTATGTACACTCCTCCCGGTTTTCGGACCGGGAAGAAACTTTCTAATATAAAATTATGTTTCTTTATCTCAGTATGTTAAGATATTTGCAGCGAAGCTGCAGTCTTAAAGAAGAAAGTCCAAAGTCCGAAAGGCAACTTTAGACTTTATGACCTTCGACTTTAGACTTAAAACTTAAGGTGGTTATTGCGTCGGGGCTCACCTCTTCCCATTCCGAACAGAGAAGTTAAGCCCGATTGCGCAGATGGTACTGCAATTTGTGGGAGAGTATGTCGCCGCCTTTCTTTTAAAAATCCTCATCAAAACGATGAGGATTTTTTTTGTTATATTTATAAAAATTATTAGTTGAAAAATATTTTAATAATTGGTTATGTTTTACCAGAGCCAAGATCTTCGGCAGCTGGAAAGAGAATGATTCAATTAATTGAATTGTTTTTAACCTGTGGTTATAAAATTACTTTTGGATGTACTGCTCAAAATTTAGAATTTTCTGATGATTTATCTCTTTTGGGAATTATTTCTAAAAATATTGAATTAAATTCTTCATCTTTTGATGATTTTATAAAGGAATTAAATCCAAATATTGTTTTATTTGATCGATTTATGGTTGAAGAGCAATTTGGTTGGCGTGTTTCTGAATGCTGTCCAGGTGCTTTAAAAATACTTGATACTGAAGATTTGCATTGTTTGCGACAAGCTAGACAACTTGCTGTTAAAGAAAATCGGGAATTTAATTTTGATGATTTGTATTCGGATATTGCTAAAAGGGAAATAGCTAGTATTTTAAGGTGTGATATATCATTATTGGTATCTGAATTTGAAATGGAATTACTTCAAGGTCAATTTAAAATTTCGAAAGAGTTACTTTATTATTTGCCGATTTTTGCAGATAAAATTACTGAGATTCCAGATTTCAATGAACGAAATGATTTTGTTTTTATTGGTAATTTTCTTCATGAACCCAATTGGGATTGCGTAAAATATTTGTCGGAGTTCATTTGGCCAATGCTGCATTTGAAATTACCTGAAGCTAAAATGATGATTTATGGTGCTTATCCATCGCAGAAAGTTTTACAATTGCATAAACCGAAACAGAATTTTTATATAATGGGAAGAGCTGAAGATGCTTTCGAAGTTGTGAGACAAGCTAAAGTAGTGTTGGCTCCGATTCGATTTGGTGCTGGAATTAAAGGCAAGTTGATTGAAGCGATGCAATGTGGAACTCCAAGCATAACTTCTTCTATTGGTGCTGAAGCAATGCACGAAAATATAGATTGGAATGGTTTTGTAAAAGATAATTCTACTGAATTTGTTGATGCAGCAGTTTTGCTTTATCAGGATGAAAAGCTTTGGCTTAAATGTCAGGAAAATGGATTTGAAATTTTAGAAAAACGATATGAAAAATCGTTATTTGATGATGATTTTATTACTGAAGTAAATTCGCTTTTAGAAAATTTAAATAGTCACAGAAAAAATAATTTTATTGGCTCGATATTGCAACATCATTTACTTTCGAGTACTAAGTATATGAGCAAGTGGATAGAAGAGAAAAATAAGAAATAAATTTTTGAAACAGATTAAGTGGATTTTACAGATTTGCACAGATTTTTAAATGAACGTCTTTCTTATTCTGATTTTATTCAATACAAATGCTATTTAGCCCTGATTGCAGTGGCACGAAGTAGAATGGAAAGTAGGAAAATGGATAACTAAAATGCCCAAACCATTCGCTCCAAATCAAAAAAAATCCTGATCATTGCTGAACAGGATTTTATATTTAAGTTACTTTGTGATTATGCCAGCATCGTTACTGGATTTTCAATAAAAACTTTTAATGTTTGTAAAAACTGTGCTCCGGTTGCTCCATCGATTGTTCGGTGATCGCAAGCTAATGATAGCATCATTGTGTTTCCAACAACGATTTGACCGTCTTTCACAACAGGTTTTTCAACAATTGCACCTACTGAAAGGATTGCCGAATTGGGCTGGTTTATGATTGAATTGAATTCAACTATACCGAACATTCCAAGATTAGAAACTGTAAAGGTACTTCCTTCCATTTCGGTTGGTAGTAATTTTTTAGTTTTTGCTCTTCCTGCCATATCTCTAACTCCAGCACCAATTTGAGACAAACTCATAGCGTCTGTGAATTTTAAAACTGGCACTACTAATCCATCTTCAACAGCTACTGCAACTCCAATATTCACGTGGTGATTGATGGTAATTGCATCTTCTTTCCACTGTGAATTGATTTTTGGATGTTTTTTCAATGCCATTGCGCAAGCTTTGATTACCATATCGTTGAACGAAACTTTGGTGTCTGGAACTGCGTTGATGATTGTTCTTGATTTCATTGCATCGTCCATGTTCACTTCAATTGTAAGGTTGTAGTGTGGCGCTGTGAATAGCGATTCAGCTAAACGTTTTGCAATGATTTTTCGCATTTGCGAATTTTTTATTTCTTCTGTAACCACTTCTCCTGCTGGAACGAATGGCTTTGCAGCTGTTTGAGTTTCTGGTTGAGAAGTTGTTGGTGCAGCAACTGGAGCCGAAGCTGTAAAGTTTTCTACATCACTTTTTACAATTCTTCCATTTTCACCAGAACCTTTTACTTGTGATAGGTTGATTCCTTTATCTTTAGCTATTTGCTTTGCTAGTGGAGATGCAAAAACTCTTCCATTATCTGTTGATGTTGTTGCTTCTTGAGGTGTTTCTTTTGGTGTTGATTCAGTAGCTTTTTCTTCAGTTTCAACTGCGGCTGGAGTTGTTCCTTTACCATAGTTTTCTGCTATTCCAGTTACATCAGTTCCTGCTGGTCCGATGATTGCCAAAACACTATCAACTGGAGCAGATTCACCTTCGTTAATTCCAATGAACAATAAAGTTCCAGAGTTGAACGATTCGAATTCCATTGTTGCTTTATCGGTTTCGATTTCGGCAAGGATATCACCTTCTTTAATTTCGTCACCCACTTTTTTCAACCACGTTGCAACTGTTCCTGTAGTCATGGTGTCACTTAAACGTGGCATCGTGATTACTTTTACACCTGCTGGCAATGCTGCTGGAGCAGAAGTTGGAGCGCTTTCTTGTTTTGGAGTTTCAGCAGTTTTTTCTTCTGATTTTTCTGTTACAACTTCAACTTTTGGAGCTGGTATTCCACCAGATACTAATGCAGAAATATCTTCGCCTTCTTTTCCTATAATTGCTAGAAGCGAATCAACTGGAGCAGATTCACCTTCGTTAATTCCGATGTGTAATAAAACACCAGAATTAAACGATTCAAATTCCATTGTAGCTTTATCGGTTTCGATTTCGGCTAAAATGTCTCCTTCTTTTATTGTATCACCTACTTTTTTAAGCCATGTTGCAACAGTTCCTTCTGTCATAGTATCGCTCAAACGAGGCATGTTTATTACTGTAGCCATAATTATAATCTATGAGGAATGAAAGGATAATTTTCTTGTTCGTACACCACATCGTACAATTGTTGTACTTCTGGAAACGGAGATTCATCAGCAAATTTTTCACATTCGTCAACTAAGTCTTTTACTCTTTGATCGATTGCTTCAATTTCAGCTTCTGTAGCGTAGTTATTTTCTTTAATTACATCAAGAACTTGCGTAATTGGATCTATTTTTCTGTATTCTTCAACTTCATCTTTAGTTCTATAAAGTTGTGCATCCGACATTGAGTGACCTCTGTAACGGTATGTTTTCATTTCTAAAAATGTTGGTCCGTCACCACGACGTGCTCTATCGATTGCTTCTTGCATAGCTTCAGCAACTTTTACAGGATTCATTCCGTCAACTGGTCCGCAAGGCATTTCATATCCTAAACCAAGTTTCCAAACATCAGTATGATTGGCAGTTCTTTCTACTGAAGTTCCCATAGCATAGCCATTGTTTTCACAAATAAATACTACAGGAAGTTTCCACAACATAGCCATATTAAAAGCTTCGTGAAGCGAACCTTGTCGTGCTGCACCATCTCCAAAATAGGTTAATGTTACGCCACCAGTTTCAAAATATTTATCGGCGAAAGCCATTCCAGCACCAACTGGTATTTGTGCACCTACAATTCCATGACCACCAAAAAAACCTTTTTCTTTAGAAAAAATGTGCATTGATCCGCCCATTCCTTTAGAAGTTCCAGTTACTTTTCCGTAAAGCTCGGCCATTACTCTTTTAGGATCAACTCCCATAGCAATTGGCTGAACGTGGTTACGATAAGCAGTAATCATTTTATCTTTAGACAAATCCATTGCGTGAATTGCTCCAGCAAGAACTGCTTCTTGACCGTTGTATAAATGTAAAAATCCTCTAACTTTTTGTTGGATATAAACGGCAGCTAATTTGTCTTCAAATTTTCTCCAAAACTGCATTTCCTCATACCATTGAAGGTAAGTTTCTTTTGTAATTGGTTTCATTTTTTAATGAATTACTATGATTAAAGATAGTGTAATTGTTTCGCACTATTTAGTTGTTTAAAAATGCGAAATGCAAAAGTAAGATATTGATAGTAGATGTAAAAATAAATAGGTATTAAAATAACTTTTTTTAATACAAAATACTAACTATAACGTTATCGTTTACAGTGACGTTTTGTCAAATGAGAATGGTAATAAATTGTTGATTGAATTTGATTTATAAACTTCACCCGATTCTCCCATGAAAAATATTTCTATTGGAATTTCTTGTTTGAATTCATATTCGGCAATCGATTGTCTGCAGGCGCCACACGGTGGAATAGGAGATAAAGTTGGATTAGTTTCTGATGCAGCTGTTATTGCTAATTTTATTATTTTGGCATTTGGATAGATAGCTCCAGCTTGAAAAATTGCAACTCTTTCTGCGCAAAGTCCTGATGGATAGGCAGCATTTTCTTGATTAGAACCCAAAACTATTTTACCGTTATCTAATAATATTGCTGCTCCAACTTTAAATTTTGAATAAGGTGCGTAAGCATTTTTTCGTGTTTCAATAGCTTGATTCATTAATGATTGAATTTCTAGAGGCAAATCGGGAATTCCATTAAATACTGAAATTGTGGTGTTAATTGTTATTTCTTTCATTTGATTTGTGAGGAAAAAAAATCCAAATTTCAATTAAGAAATTTGGATATTATTTAAAATTCATCTTTTTTTAATATTCGTCGTATTTGTCACCAAAATTAAACGTTAGTGAAAAACGTAATGTGTTTTCGAGAGGATTTTTTACTTTAGATGCAGAGAATAAATACGATACGTCAACTTTTACAACATTGTATTTAAATCCAGCTCCTAGAGAGAAAAATTTTCGTCCACCTTTTTCAAGACTTTCATTAAAGTACCCTAATCTCATGGCGAAAGAATCCTGGTAAACATATTCGCCTCCAATTGAGTAGGTAAATTCTTTTAACTCTTCAGAGAATCCATCTGGAGCATCTCCGAAACTTTTAAAAATTCCTTCTGTCCAAGTTATGCTTTGGTAATCACTAAGTTTTTCTTGATAGGCCAAGTCGGCTGCAGTTTGTTCTTCATTATCAATTTCTCCATCTCCATCTGAATCAACAGCCAAGACAAACGCTGGTGGAGTTGGTACTAGTAATTTAGCAAGTTCTACATTAATAGAAACTTTGTTATATTCATCAAATATAAAATCATAACCTCCTCCAAGTCTCAAATTTGCAGGTAAAAAATTAGCACTTTGGTCATCTGATGCACCAGCATCATAATTAATTTTTGGTCCCATATTTTGGAAATTAAATCCCAAACGCAATCTTCCGTTAAAATCATTAAGTGCAACTTCTTCTGATTGATAGAAACCTGCAACATCAATTGCAAAAGATGAGGCTGGTTTGGCATCGCCGCTGCCTTCACTCGGAATTCTTAATGCAGAACGAATGTATCTTCCGGCAACCGCCATAGAAAATCGTTCGCTTAGTTTTAATGAGTACGATCCATCTAAGGCCAATTCGTTAGGCTTTACAATTACAGGAACATCATCAAATTCTTTACGTAATTCAATTTCTCCTAATCCAAAATAACGAAGACTTCCAGCAAAAGCACTTCTTTCATTAATTCTATTATAGTAAGTAACTTGACCCAATGAAATATCGTTTACAAGTTCGGTTAGATAAGGTGTGTAACTTACAGAAAATCCCTGTTTGTCTAAGGCAAAAGCATATTTTGCTGGATTCCATTGCTGAGAAAATACGTCGGTAGATGTAGCAACACCTTGATCTGCCAATCCTGCAGCTCTTGCATCTGCAGCGACTAAAAGAAATGGAACTCCTGTTGTAATTACTCTATCTTGTGCTTGTATAAATTGATTTGTAATTAATAGTACAAATAATATTGAAATTTTTTTCATTCTTAATTTTAAATAATTAAACAAATATAGTATTTTATTAAAGGATAACAAGTTTTTCTATTTTCTCTGATTTTTTATTAGTAACTGTTGATTTTACAGTGAGTTTATAAATGTAGACACCCTTACCAATTTTATCACCAAAATCATCGCGTCCGTCCCAAGTAATTTCCCTAGATAAAAAACCTTCTGTTAGAACTGATTGGTTGATTGTTTTTACAATTTTACCAGTTATAGTCATGATTTGAACTTGAACTTCGAGCGTTTCGAATGGTTTGTTGTGCGTGAACCAAAATTGGGTATAACTCACAAATGGATTCGGGTAATTAAGAACATTTGTTAGTGAAACGTTATCTTCATCAACAACTAAAAATTGAATTTCAGCCGTCACAAAGTTATTGTAAACATCCCAAGCTTTGAAGGTTATTGTATGTAAACCTTTGGTTAAATTTCTAAATGGAAAACGAATTTTACCTTTCTTATAATTATCCAATTCGGTTTCATAATAATCATTTACTACATACGGATTGGTTTCATCACCATCTAGAATTGCAATCATGTCGTGACCAATTCCACTTGCAGTGTTTATTCCATTTTCATCGTCTAAAAAAGCTAATAGAAATGGCGATGCATTGGTAATTCCGCCGTTTACAAATGTCTCATCATTCATGTATAGCCTTACTTTTGGTGCAGTGTTATCTGCAGCAGCATTGGTATTGATACCGCCAACTTTTATTTGAGTATTGAACCCTGTTTTGTCAAGAAGCACTTGACTTCTTTTAGCGTAAAAACTTACTTTCCCATTTCCCAGCGGAATTTTAATGTCCTTCGGAACTACAAAACCAAATTCAAATTTACCATTCACCACCGATGCATTTCCTCTAAAAATTGTTTCTCCCATGGTTTTAAATTGCATTGTAGGTGCTTCATTTCCAAATTCATCTACTACAGCATCGGCATTATCATTTCGAAAGGTGCTTTGATTGTATTCTTTATCAAAGATATTTACGGAAAGTTCTCCGTTATAGTTTGAAATTGGATTATTATTTTCATCAAGTACTTCGCCAGATAATTTAACATAACTCAATGCTTTAAAATCATCTACTGGCTGCGAAATTGATACATCGTTAACTTTAGTTAAAATTACATTTGGCTTAGGTATAGCCAGCATAAGAGCTGGATCGCCAACATAAAAAACAACACGTGTCGAGCTGTTGTTGTTTTCAGCAATTTTAGTTATTCGTAATGCTTCTGCAATAGAAGTGTAATTGTTTGATCCGTAAGAAAATAGTTGTCCTGCTAATCTATCATTAAACAATTGAGCGCTTCCTTGACCAATAGATCTTATGGTCGTAATCATTGAGATTGCGCCGCCTTTTGGGTTCCAATATGTGTATTCGCCAGCGGTTGGTCGAAGTGGGTTGTCAAATCTTGAAAAATCGCAAGTGATGGTTATGAACAGAGGATATTTGAATTGATTGTTCAGATTTTGACCGTCCGATTTTTCCCAAATTCTTTCATTTGTAAGTCCGTCTTCACCACCATGACCTAAATAATTATAGACAAGCGCACCTTTTTCAAATGAACTCAACATTTCTTCTCTTGCTTTAGGGTATCTATCTCCACCAGCAGAAGTTTCTTGTTGGTACGCATCTAGCAATATTTTTTTGTAATTGATAAACGGTTTTTGCGTGTTTATAATATCCGTAAGTCTGTTTTGAAAAAACTGAAGAAATTTATCTTGTGTTTTAAAAAAATCCGGATCGTCAGAAATCGAAACATAATTGTTGCGCCAACTTCCGTATGATTTGATGTCATGATATTCTACTACTTTATTCACCATTTCTTCGGCTTGTTGTGTAGAAGAAACAATCATTCTACCCACTGCCAATTCTGCTCCACTGTTACTATTTTCGACAATTCCTTCGTTAGGATCTAACTGTACAAAAAAGTCGTCGGAAGCAAATGATACTTCTCCAGCAGTGTAACTATTTAACGCATGATAAATAGGAACTATGTTAGAGTTATTTTGTGTTCTATTCTTGAAGTCAAAGGATGCGTCACCAAAGAGATTTAAATATTTTAAAGCTAACTCTGGAGATGAAGCGTTTTGATACACATATTTAACAAAATTTCGTATCGCTGTTACATCTTGTTTCCCTGAAGAAAATTCATGATAAATAGTTTCTAAGTCAACAACTTTTACATTTAATTGCGAATATGACCTGTGGAAGTTGGCCAGTTTTTCTGCTTGATTGAGTAAGAATTTAGGACTAATAATTAGGTAATCAATATCTTTAAAGTTTCCTTGCGCGTCTTTAAAAATAGTTCCCTTTAAATTTTGATTGGTTACTTTAGATTGTGCATCTTTTTTAGGTGTGTAAAAATCGGAAGTTACTAACGTAATGAATTTTTTGGTTTCTCCTAAGGTTGTTTTGAAACTAAAATTAGAGGCGTTTGTTACGTTTTCAAGTTTTCTTACGTTATAAATATCAGTAATATCCCACACTTGTCGTATGTTACTAGCGTTTGCAATTTGATATTCTCCTATGCCAGTCGATGTTGCAGATAAATTATTTTGAAATCTGAATTGCTTTCCGGTTCCTTCAAGTTTAGATTTAGTTTTAAGAATGATATAATCTAGAAATCCTTTAGATGTAGGAACTCCACCATTATCAAAAGTTAGTTTTATTTTCATTGATGACGACGCATTCAATGTGTTGGTAAAAGTTGCATCTACTGCCTGCGTGTCTGAATCTAAGGAAAGAGAGCCAAGATTTACAGTTCCTAAGTTTTGGCTGTTATTTTGAATCGAAAAAGTTGTAGGATTAAACGAAGCTCCACCAAAATGGATTTTCAAATCTGCAGTTGCGCTGGGAACTAAATTAGGAAATTCAAATTCAAACTCTTGTTCTTTTTCGATGCTAAACTGCTCTCCAAACCATCTTCTACCTGTTTTTACAATATTTTCTAAATCTTTTTCATAGTAACGATAATCATCAAAATTGGTGAAAGTAAGGTTTGAAATTCCATCAGGTTGAGTAGCTTCGGGTATTCTCTTTCCATCGTTACCTTCTATATTTACATAATAATAAGATTTATCACTGTATAAATTTAGGTGTGTATCGCTATCTGAATTGTAATTATCTACACCTTCACCATAAAATAGAATATAGTCTGCATTATCAAAAGTTCCATCAAGTTCTCCAATAACTTGAATTGCATTTTCTTCTAAATCTTCAGGATAAAAAGCGGAGTTTAAAAGAGGTAACATCCGTCCGCCATTTCCATAAATTTTAATTTTCTTTGGATCAATGCCATTTGTATTAATGCCAAGGCTTTGTAAAAAACTTTTAGAAATTTTATAAATTCCTGACTTTTCTACATAAAATCGGTACCATTTTCCAGAACTTAAAACAGAATTGGTAATTGAATTGAAGTTAGAAAGCGATGTGGTTTTTTGAAGTGAACCCAATCTATAGGTGTAATTAAAAGATTTAATTTTTTTAAATCCACTCCCATCTTTTATAATTGGATTGAATGAAATAATTCCTTGTTTAACATTTCGTGAATTTATATTTAACAAAGTCACTTTTAAAGTCGAAGGAATATCTTTTTTTGTCAAATCTCCCAATTCAATCTCAGAAATACTTTCGTATACAACATTGGTTAAAGTCAAAGAATTTTCTTCAATTACTTCGTTTGTATAAAACTTTTTATTGAATGATAATTTCTTTTTGTCGGTATCAAAATCAAAGTTTTCAATTTGAAATGAAGGAATTAAATACTTATGATTTCCATAGGTAAGTTCTTTTTTTTCTTTCCACTCAACATTGATAGTGCCGCCGTTTTGTCCATAAAAAGAGCAGAAGAATAGCAATAATAGTAAAGTAGCAATTTTTTTCATTTGGTTTATCTAACGTAATATTAGTCTATTTATTACAGATGTAAAATTAAATTTTATTTATGTTTAAAACAATATTTATAAATAAGATTCGTTAATATGTTAAATGTCGTTAAAATTTTTTAATAATTATTTTAAAAAAGAGTTGCAATTTGATGGTTAATTCTTATATTGCGCCTCGAAATTTATTACCTACTAAGAGTATGAAAGTAAACAAAATTATGGCTGTCAAGTTGTTACTAACACTAGTAATAACGCTTGCAATTACTAGTTGTAGTAAGAAGTCAAGTTCCAAGAACTCGTCTAAAGCAACAGGCTGGAAAATCAATGATAAAAAAGGTGGTTTTCAGTATGCATCTAATTTTAAGAAACAAGAAACTGGTCCAGGACTTGTTTTAGTTGAAGGAGGAACCTTTACCATGGGTAAAGTTCAAGATGATCCAATGCACGATTGGAACAATACTCCAAATCAGCAGCACGTTCAGTCATTTTATATGGATGAAACGGAAGTAACTAATTTAATGTACATGGAGTACCTAGATTGGTTGAAAAATGTATTTCCACCAGAAGAAGAAAATTATAAAAATATCTATGAAGGTGCTTCGCCAGATACATTGGTTTGGAGAAATCGTTTAGGATATAATGAAACAATGACTAATAACTACTTGAGACATCCTGCTTATGCTGAATATCCTGTAGTTGGAGTTAATTGGATTCAAGCGGTTGAATTTAGTAAATGGAGAACCAACAGAGTTAATGAGTCTATTCTTGAAAGAGAAGGATATTTAAAAAGAGATGCTAAAGTTACTGATGCTAAAGCGGATTCTAATTTTGATACTGAAACGTATTTAGCAACACCTACAAGTACTTTTGGTAGCGCTAATGAAGAAATAGTTTTAAAAGGAAGACGAGGTTCTAAAGCTAAAGGAAAAGGTGGTGTTAAAAATTCTAAAGGTGAAACACAAGAACCTAAAAATTTATACGCTCAAAGAACATCTGGTTTAATATTGCCAGAATACAGACTTCCAACAGAAGCAGAATGGGAATATGCAGCAGCAGCTGATGTAGGTCAAAGAGAATATAACATCTACAAAGGTCAAAAGAAATATCCTTGGTCTGGAAGTTATACACGTTCAGGAAAAAGACAATTTAAAGGCGATCAATTGGCTAACTTTAAGCAAGGTAAAGGTGATTACGGTGGAATTGCTGGATGGTCTGATGATGGTGCAGATATTACAAATAAAGTTAAGTCGTATGCTCCAAATGATTTTGGATTGTATGACATGGCTGGAAACGTTGCAGAATGGGTTGCTGATGTTTATCGTCCAATTGTTGATGATGAAGCTAACGATTTCAACTACTACAGAGGTAACGTTTACACTAAAAATAAAATCGGTGACGATGGTAAAGTTGAATTAGTGACTGCTGAAACACAAAAGTTTGATACTATGTCAAATGGTAAAATTCAAGCCAGAAATTTCCCAGGTCAAATTGCTCAAATACCAGTTGACGAAAACGAAACTTACTTAAGACAAAATTTCGACAAAAGTGACGAAAGAAACTACAGAGATGGTGACAAACAGTCTACACGATATTTTGACTTTGGAAGTGCAGAAGAAGGAGATAAAATTTCTGATGAAAAAAGAATGTACGATTCTCCAAAACATAATGTTACTACCGACAGTATTGGAAATATGATTCGTAAATATGACCGATCTAATAAGAGAACAACTCTTATCAATGATGATGTAAGAGTTTACAAAGGTGGATCTTGGAGAGATAGAGCCTATTGGTTAGATCCAGCTCAAAGAAGATATTTTCCACAAGATATGGCGACAGATTACATAGGATTTAGATGTGCTATGTCAAGAGTAGGTCCAAAAGCAGACAAGAAAAAAAGAGCTAGAAATTAATTTCAATCTCATAATCAATAATTAAAAGCCCTTTTATTAGGGCTTTTATTTTTTATAAAAAATGGATATAAAACAAATACACAATAAGTTTTTGACTACATCGTCAATATGTACTGATACAAGAAAAATTCAGTTAAATTCTTTATTTGTAGCTTTAAAAGGCGATAATTTTGATGCAAATACATTTGCTCAAGAAGCTTTGAACAAAGGCGCCGCCTATGTAATTATTGACAATCCAGATTATTATATAAATGAAAAGACGATAGTTGTTGAGGATAGCCTCATAGCATTGCAAGAATTAGCAAAATTTCACCGTGATTATTTAAATTTACCCATTTTAGCACTTACCGGTAGTAATGGCAAGACAACGACTAAAGAACTTATAAACGTTGTATTGTCTAAAAAATTCAAGGTTACAGCTACCATAGGAAATTTGAACAATCATATCGGAGTACCATTAACCTTATTGTCATTTACTAAAGATACCGAAATCGGAATTGTTGAAATGGGTGCTAATCACCAAAAGGAAATTGAGTTTTTGTGTAATTTAGCGAAACCTAATTTTGGTTATATTACCAATTTTGGGAAAGCGCATTTAGAAGGTTTTGGTGGTGTAGAAGGTGTTATAAAAGGTAAGAGTGAAATGTATACTTATTTGCTTGGGGCAAAAGGTAAAGTGTTTGTAAATTTAGATGATGCCATTCAAGTTGAAAAAACGAGTAATATTGAACGGATTACTTTTAGCAATTCTGATGAAAAGGCTACTGTTTTTGTCAATGAAATTACCGCAAATCCATTAGTTTCAATCCAATTTAATAAAGTTAAAATCAATTCAAATTTAATCGGACTTTACAATGCAAACAATATTATTGCTGCTCTAACAATAGGTAGATATTTCAATATTTCTGATGAAAAAATAAAAGAGGCAATAGAATCTTATATTCCGGATAACAATCGTTCTCAACTTATTGTAAAAAATACTAATGAGATAATTCTAGATGCTTATAATGCTAATCCAAGTAGTATGAAAGTAGCTCTAGAAAATTTTAATCAACTTGAAAAAGAGAATAAAGTTATTATTATCGGCGATATGTTTGAACTTGGTTCTGAAAGTAGCGCAGAACATAAAGCGATTGTAAATCAATTAGAAAAATATATTGGAGTACAAGTTTACTTTGTAGGTAGTGATTTTTACAAAGTCCAGATTGATAAGTCAAATTTTAATTTTTTTAGCAGTTTTGACGATTTTATTTCTAACACTGATTTTAACTATTTTAATAATAAAGCAATATTGATAAAAGGTTCTAGAGGAATGGCTTTGGAAAGAGTCTTACAATATTTGCCCTAATCACAATGAGTTTCTAATCAATAAAGAACTCTTATTTTCAATTTTATTTTTTTTGTTTTCTAAAATCATTTGAGCTAGCAGTTTTCCCATTTCTATAAAATCGGTCGAAATGGTAGTAATTCCTTTTTCTATTATTTTTTTTAGAGGTGTGTCATTATATGAAATTATTCCGTAATCTGAACCTAATTTTAATTTTTGTAGAATCGATTTTTCTATCACTTTAACCAGATGCCTGTCATTTGGAATTATAAATACTTCACCATAATTGATTTGTCTATCGTTAAAATCTTGAATAATTTCATAATCAAAGTTGTTTTCGACGCAAAATTTTTCAAAGCCAATTTTCATTCCAATAGGTTCTCTAAAACCAGGAAAGATTAAAATCAGTTTTTCATATTTATTGAGCAGTTTTTTTCCCTTATTTAGTGCGTCGTAAATATTTTTTATAAAATTTTGATGTACCGATGGATACATTTCTAATTCACTATTGGTTTGGTCTAAAATGTAGACGTCCTGTTTGGGTAAAGTTTTTATAATTTTTGCAGCGTCAGTTAAATTGGTTGGCATTATGATGTACTTAGAATAATTTCCATTACTTTCATTAATTAATTTCTTGAACATTTCGATGTTAAAATGATGAAAGAAAATGTCAATTTGTGCCGAATTATTGATGCTTTCCAAAAACGAATTGTAAAGGTCTTCTTTGAAACTATTCAATTCGTCAAATAATAAAAAGATACGTTGCTCAAAACTGAACTCGACACTTTTAACATAATATCCCTTTCCTAAAATGGAGAAAATAATACCACGTTTTTTGAGTTCATCATAAGCCAATAAGACGGTATCCCTAGAAATCGAAAATTCCAAACTTACTTTATTTACCGACGGAAGTTTGTCACCTCGTTTCAAGCGATTTTCAGCAATTGCAATTTCTATGGATAGGACAATTTGCTTGTATTTAGGATGTGATGAACTGGTGTTGATGTTTATTATTTTCATTATTAAATTTAAATTGTTCCTTTTCGAAATCGATATAACTGGTGGCAAGATACAAATAAACTGGTAGGTAGTGGTAGAGTAAATTAATATTATAAACTATTTTTGTTATCACATTGACATTATAGTTATGCTTAAAAATAATTATCCGCAAATTTCGAGTTCTATTTTTAGTAAATTCTTCGGAAACCTTTCTGATGGCAATGATGTTTTACTTTTTACACTTTCTAACAAGAACGGTGCAGAATTATCGGTAATGAATTATGGTGCAACAATTACATCATTGAAAATTCCAGTTTCTGAGACTAATAAAGTTGATGTTGTTTTAGGATTTGATTCACTTCAGGATTACATAAATTCATATGATTTACCAAGCGCACCTTATTTTGGAACAACCGTTGGACGTTTTGCTGGAAGAATAAATAACGCACAATTTACACTTAACGAGAATCAATTTCTATTGAATAAAAATCACGGAAACCACAATCTTCACGGAGGAAATAATGGTTTTAGTAAAAAATTCTGGAAATTTATTGAAACGGCTGAATCTGATAATCCATCTATTACTTTTCAGTACATCAGTGAAAATAATGAAGAGAATTTTCCAGGCGAATTGACTATAAATGTTACGTACACTTTAACAGATGATAACCAATTAATTGTAAATTATACTGCAACTTCAACCGAAGATACGATAATCAATTGTACGCAACACAGTTATTTTAATCTTGATGGTCAAGCTGATGCTATTACCAATCAAATACTCTTTGTGAATTCTAAGCAAATTTTAGAAACTACATCAGAAAATATTCCAACAGGAAAATTCGTAAATTTAGAAAAGCATTCGTTTGATTTTTCAAATTCTAAAAATGCTCCACATCAAATTGATAACACCTTTGTTTTAGAAAATAGTATCGAAGTCAATGCATTTCTTTTTAGTGAGAAAAATAGGTTAAAAATGTCGGTTTTAACCAATCAACCAGCGGTTCATGTTTATGTTGGCGGCAATTGTTTCAATCAAATTAAAGGAAAAGAAAATGTAAACTATAATGCACAAAGCGGAATATGTTTTGAAACACAAAATTTTCCTGATGCACCAAATCACAAACATTTTCCGAATGCAATCTTAAGAAAAGGCGAGCACTACAAACATAATACCATCTTTAAATTTGAAAATTTATAATTATGAAAAATATTTTATTTTTACTTCTAACACTTTCGCTAGTTGCTTGTTCGTCGAGTGATGATGCGCAACAATCTTCAAATCCAACACCAACAGATGAATTTATACGAGCAGCTGACGTTTCTTTTTTGCCTATAATAGAGAGTGAAGGTACAGTTTACAAATACAATGGTGTAGCTCAAAATGCATTGACAACTTTAAAAAATGCAGGTTGCAACACTGTAAGAATCCGACTTTGGAAAAATCCAATTGATGCAGTTTCAAGTTTACCCGAAGTAAAAGCATTGGCACTTAGAGCAAAACAAGCCGGACTTAAAGTATGGGTAACTGTTCATTATTCAGATACTTGGGCCGATCCTGGCGCGCAAGCAATTCCAACAGAATGGCAAAGTTTGAGTTTTGCCAATTTAAAAACGGCTGTTGCCAATTATACAGCAACAATTCTAACCGAAATTCAACCTGATATTTTTCAAATTGGAAACGAAACCAACGACGGATTGTTATGGCCTCAAGGAAAATTATCTACTAATGAAGTACAAAGTTTAGAGTTATTTCAAGTGGCAAGCGAAAAAATTAGAAGTCAATCGCCAACTACTAAAATCATGTTGCATTATGCAGGAACGTCAGGTGCTGATTGGTTTTTTAACAAAGTGCGCAACATAAATTACGATTATATTGGCCTTTCTTATTACCCAATTTATCACGGAAAAAATCTAACGACGGTACAAAACACCATGAATTCATTGGGTTCATTATACAATAAAAAAGTTATTATAGCTGAAACTTCTTATCCATTTACTTTAGGATTTAACGATTTTACAAATAATGTTGTCGGATTAGACAATCAATTAATTCCAGAATATCCAGCAACTAATGAAGGTCAGAAAGCTTTTTTATTAGCAATTAAAAATTTGGTAAAACAAAGTGCACACGGTATCGGATTTTGTTATTGGGGTGGAGAATGGGTTGCTTTTAGAGGACCAACTTCAAGCAATGGTTCTTCATGGGAAAATCAATCGTTGTGGGACTTTAATAATAATGCACTTCCTGTAATGGATGCTTTTAGCCAAAATTAATTATGAATAAGAGACAACTTTTTAATGTCACATTATTAATTACAATAGTATTGATAATTACTTCTTGCAAAAGCGCTAAATCGTCTTTCGTAAAAGGTGCCGACGTGGGTTGGTTGCCTCAAATGGAAGCTACAGGGTACAAATTTTACGATCAAGATGGAACCGAAAAAGAATGTCTTCAATTGCTAAAAGATAGAGGAATGAATTCGGTTCGTTTGCGAGTTTGGGTAAATCCAAATGACGATAAAGCTAGTGGACATTGTAGTAAAGATGAAACTGTCGCGATGGCATTGCGTGCCCAAAAAATGGGAATGCGAGTGATGATTAACTTCCATTATTCCGATTCTTGGGCTGATCCTGCAAAGCAAAATAAACCTGCAGCGTGGAAAAATCACAGTTTCCCAGAATTATTAAACGATGTTTACAATCATACTTTTGAGGTGATTTCGGCTTTAAAAAACGCAGGAGTAACTCCAGAATGGGTGCAGGTTGGAAACGAAATTCCAGGCGGAATGATGTGGCCAGAAGGAAGCACCGATAATTGGAACCAACTTGGACAACTTTTAAATAAAGGTTACGATGCTGTGAAAGCTGTTGATAAAAATATCAAAGTAATCGTTCATGTTGATGAAGGAAATAACAATGCAAAATTCAGAACGTTCTTCGATAATGCCACAGCTCAAAAGGTAAAATACGACATCATAGGACTTTCCTATTATCCTTATTGGATTAAAAAAGATTATTCAGAAACCATTGCCGACTTAGAATTCAACCTTAACGATATGGTAAAACGGTACAATAAAGACGTGATGATTGTAGAAGTTGGAGGTGAAGATGATAAAGTTCAAAATACTTATGAATTATTAAAAGCTACTATTGAAGCAGTAAAAAAAGTTCCAAACAAAAGAGGTTTGGGAGTGATGTATTGGGAACCACAAGGAGCAAAATCATGGAGTGGTTACAGTTTAAGCGCATGGCAAGCAGATGGGAAACCTTCGCCAGCATTAGATGCATTTAAAGAATAATTATGATGAAAAAAATATACTATTTTGCTCTAATTTTAATGAGTTTAAGTACAACTTTTGCTCAGAAAAAAATCAGTTTAGACGAAGATTGGAGATTTCATTTTGGAAATGCAGCCGATGTTTCCAAAGATTTCGATTATGGAAAAACAGCGTTGCTTCACAAGTCAAATGTCTATGCAACTACCATTGTAAATCCAAAATTTGTAGATACCACTTGGAAAAAAATCAACGTTCCACACGATTGGGTTGTCGAACTTCCTTTTGTAAAATCTGAGCAAGTTGAAATGGACAGTCACGGTTACAAGCCTGTTGGTGGTGCTTATCCAGAAACGAGTATTGGTTGGTATCGCAAACATTTTTCTGTTGACAAAAAAGACGATGGAAAACGATTCGAACTTCAATTTGACGGAATTTACAGAAATGCCGAAATTTGGTTCAACGGATTTTATGTAGGAACTAATTTTAGTGGTTATGTTGGTAATTCTTACGATGTTTCAGATTATGTAAATTTTGAAGGCGATAATGTCATTGTAATTCGAGTAGATGCTACACAATATGAAGGTTGGTTTTATGAAGGTGCCGGAATTTATCGTCACGTATGGTTGAATGTTACCGATAAAGTTTTCATCCCAAATGACGGTGTTTTTGTACATTCAAAAGTAAACGGTAAAAACGCAACAGTAACGATTGAAACTGAAGTTGAAAATAAAAATCTAGAATCTTCAAATGCTGTTGTTTATTCCATAATTACCGATAGAAATGGCAAGCAACTCGGTAAAACTTCTGAACAAAAAGTAGTACTTTCGGTTAACGGAAAAACTACCATTAAGCAGAATCTATACTTGAACAACGTTACATTTTGGTCAATTGAAAATCCGTATTTGTACAAGGTAATTTCTGTTGTAAAATCAGGAAAC
Organism: Flavobacterium sp. SP2; assembly: GCF_057626655.1. Lineage (NCBI taxonomy): Bacteria > Pseudomonadati > Bacteroidota > Flavobacteriia > Flavobacteriales > Flavobacteriaceae > Flavobacterium > Flavobacterium solicola. The sequence continues at coordinate 887,065 of NZ_JBVHBT010000001.1, read as the reverse complement.
CAAATGGTACATCAAACGAAAACTCGTTTCGGAATTAAAACGGTTAAATTCGATTCCAAAGAAGGCTTTTTCTTAAACGGTAAAAAAATCAAAATTCAAGGAACAAACAATCATCAAGACCATGCCGGAATTGGAAGTGCGTTACCTGATTTCATGCAATATTATCGTATAAGATTACTCAAAGAAATGGGTTCCAATGCTTACAGAGCTAGTCATAACGCACCAACTCCAGAACTTTTAGAAGCTTGTGATAGTTTGGGAATGTTAGTTCTTGATGAACAGCGTTTGCTAAACAGTAGTCCAGAATATATCGACCAATTTAAAAGAATACTTAAACGCGATAGAAATCACGCTTCTGTTTTTTTATGGTCCATTGGAAATGAAGAGCAAAACATTCAAGGAAATGACTACGGAAAACGAATTGCAAAATCACTTTTAGCCATTCAAGAAGAATTAGATCCAACTCGAACTTCAACTTATGCTGCCGATATGGCAAATGATTTTAAAGGTGTAAATGAAGTAATTCCAATTCGTGGATTTAATTATCGTGAATATGCCGTAGCCGATTATCATCGCGATCATCCCAATCAACCGTTGCTTGGAACCGAAATGGGAAGTACTGTAACAACGAGAGGAATTTATGAAAAAGATGAAATTCGTGCCTATGTTCCAGACCAAGACATTACACATCCTTGGTGGGCAAGTAAAGCTGAAACTTGGTGGAAATTGGCTGCAGAAAATGACTATTGGCTTGGTGGTTTTGTGTGGACAGGATTTGATTATCGTGGTGAACCAACACCTTATAAATGGCCCAATATCAGTTCGCATTTCGGAATATTAGATGTTTGTGGTTTCCCGAAAAATATTTATTACTACTATAAAAGTTGGTGGACGAATGAAGATATTTTGCACATTTCACCACATTGGAATTGGCCTGAGAAAGTTGGGAAACCTATTGATGTTTGGATAAATACCAATGCTGACGATGTAGAATTATTCCTTAACGGAAAGAGCTTAGGAAAAAAAGTCATGCCAAGAAACAGCCATTTGCAATGGGAAGTTAATTACGAACCAGGAACGTTAGAAGCAGTTGCTTATAAAAACGGAAGGAAATTAACTTCAAAAGTTGAAACTACTAATCACGCTACAAAAGTTGTTGCTGAAGCCGATAAATCTTCGGTTTTAGCGGATGTTAAAGATGGAGTAATTGTAAATATTTCTATTGTTGATGATAAAGGTAGAGAAGTTCCAAATGCTAACAATATGGTTTATTTCAAATTAACAGGTGATGCTAAAATTATTGGTGTTGGTAATGGCGATCCAAGTTCGCATGAACCTGATAAATGTGCTGATGGTGCTTGGCAAAGAAGTGCATTCAACGGAAAATGTCAAGTGATTATTCAAGCGGGAAAAACAGTTGGAGATTTAAAATTAGAGGTAAAATCTAATGGATTGAGTTCGTCAACGATTATGATTACTATGAAAAAATAATTGTAACCACATAGAAACATAGGAATAAAAACTTAAAAAGGCGCTTTGCTTTAAATAAAATGCATAGCTATGTGGAAAATTAAATTTCTAATTTAATCTTTTAATCAGTTGGAAATCTATGCTTCTATGTGGTTTAAATTTAGGGTAAAAAGTGTAATTTGAAGAAATTAAAAACAGGTACTGTAACAAGTCTAGCATAATAATGAAAAAAAAATTAATACAAAATACATCGGAGCATTTTGAAAAAACCTTTCAAAATAAACCGGAACATATTTTCCTTTCACCAGGTAGAATCAATATTATCGGTGAACATATTGATTACAATGATGGATTTGTTTTGCCAGCAGCCATTAATAAATACGTTTGTATTGCGATTTCACCCAATAAAAATTCTGATTGTAAAATCATAGCCAAAGATTTGAATGAGGTTTTCGAATTTAATTTGAAGGATACTTTAGTTCCAAGTCAAACCATGTGGATCAATTATATTCTTGGGGTTTTGCAACAACTAAAAGAACAAAAGCAATTCGATAGCGGATTTAACGCTGTTTTTAGTAGTTCTGTTCCAATTGGTTCGGGACTTTCCTCTTCAGCTGCGGTGGAATGCGGATTTGCGTATGCCTTCGATAAAATGTTTACTTTAGGTTTGACCAAAGAAAAAATCGCACTTATCGGACAAAAATCAGAACATACTTTTGTAGGAGTAAATTGTGGAATTATGGATCAATTTGCTTCAGTTTTTGGCAAGAAAAATAAGGTAATTAAATTGGATTGCAACACGTTTGCATACGAATATCACAAAGCAGACTTCAAAAAATATGCACTACTTTTATTGGATAGCAATGTAAAACATACGCATTTAACATCAGGTTACAACGATAGAAGAAACGAGGTAGAACAAGGTTTAGCTATCATAAAAAGTCATTTTCCTGAAGTAAAAACTTTTAGAAATTGTACTGAAGAAATGGTAAATGTTCTTAAAAAGGAACTTGGAGAAATCGTTTATAAAAGATGTCATTTTGTAGTGAAAGAAATTCAACGTGTTCAAGATGCAGTTGAGGCTTTAGAAAATTCAGATTTTAATAAGTTAGGAAATTTAATGACTGAAACACATCACGGTTTGTCTAAAGAATATGAAGTGAGTTGTGATGAATTAGATTTTTTAGTTGATGCTGTAGCCAATGAAACCTCGGTTTTAGGAGCAAGAATGATGGGTGGTGGTTTTGGTGGTTGTTCGATAAATTTAGTAGAAAAAGGTTCAGAAAAAGAACTAATCGATAAAATTTCAGCACAATATCGTTCCAAATTTGGAATAGAATTAAAATCATATAAAGTCAAAATATCCAAAGGGACATCAGAGTATAAAAATTAAGAAATTAAACCATTAAGAAAGTTAAGGCAATTAAGCTTAATGAAACTTAATACCTTAATGGTTTATAATAAAAACTTTTATTTAGTAATTAGATAACATGCAACAATTCGACCATAACGAACATCCACATAGAAGATACAATCCGTTGCTAGACGAATGGATTTTGGTTTCGCCACATCGTGCCAAACGTCCATGGCAAGGTCAAAACGAGAAAATTGTAGAAGATAATCGTCCAGAACACGATGCAAATTGCTATTTGTGCTCAGGAAATGTTCGTTCTAACGGAGTAAAAAATGACAATTATACCGATTGTTATGTATTTGAAAATGATTTTTCTGCTTTATTGCGAGATGAGGTTGATTTTGAAAATAATTCCAACAATTTATTTCAGTTAAAACCTGAACGAGGAATTAATAAAGTCATTTGCTTTTCACCTAAACACAATCTCACATTACCTGAAATGGAAGTTTCAGATATTGAAAAAGTGGTAAAAGTTTGGAAAGAGCAATACATAGAATTGGGAAGTCAAGATTTCATCAATTACGTTCAGATTTTTGAAAATAAAGGAAGCGTAATGGGTTGCAGCAATCCGCATCCGCATGGTCAAATTTGGGCGCAATCGTCATTGCCAACTCAAATAGAAAAAACACAAAAAAACCTACGTTCTTACTACGATAAAAACCAATCTAGTTTGTTGAAAGATTATGTTGAGCAAGAATTAAAGATGCAAGAACGTATCGTTATTGAGAATGATCATTTTGTGGTTTTGGTTCCTTTTTGGGCAACTTGGCCTTATGAAACCATGATTGTCAGCAAAAGACATTTTGGAAATATTATTGCGATGACTAATTATGAAACGAAAGCTTTTTCAGAAATTCTAAAAGGAATTACCGTCAAATACGATAACTTATTTGAAACGTCTTTTCCTTATTCAGCAGGAATCCATCAAGCACCAACGGATAGGGTTTCGCATCCAGAATGGCATTTTCACATGCATTTTTATCCACCATTATTGCGAAGCGCGACTGTAAAAAAATTTATGGTCGGATACGAAATGCTAGCTGAAGCACAACGCGATATTTCACCTGAACAAAGTGCTAAAATTTTAAGAGAGTTATCAGATATTCATTTTAATAAGAGATAATTAAAGAAAAGTAATTTAAAGAATAAACTTTAACCATTAAAAAATTAAGATTCATTAAGATTTGACACATCCTTAATTCATTGATAGTTAAATAATTGAAAACTAACCATTAAACTAAACCAATGCAAACCTTAGCAACCAAAGACTATATTGTTTTCTTCCTCTATTTTATCATAATTGTTGGTTACGGATTTTGGATTTACAACCGAAAAAAGAAAGCACAAACCAGTAGTAACGATTATTTCCTTGCCGAAGGTTCTCTTACATGGTGGGCAATTGGAGCGTCTTTAATTGCAAGTAACATCAGTGCTGAGCAGTTTATTGGAATGAGCGGAAGTGGTTTCAAAATGGGATTGGCTATTGCGACATACGAATGGATGGCAGCAATTACTTTGGTAATCGTGGCCATTTTTTTTATGCCTGTTTATTTGAAAAACAAAATATTCACCATGCCGCAATATTTAAAACAGCGGTATAATGGTAATGTAGCAATGATTATGGCCGTTTTTTGGTTGTTATTATATGTGTTGGTAAATCTGACTTCCATTTTATATTTGGGCGCTTTAGCGATTAGTAGTATTTCAGGGTTGAATATTACTTTGTGTATGATTTTTTTGGCGGTTTTTGCCGTTATGATTACGCTTGGCGGAATGAAAGTTATTGGTTATACCGATGTTATTCAGGTTTTTTTCTTGATTTTAGGCGGATTGATTACAACGTATTTAGCATTAAATTTGGTTGCAACCGAATTTGGTTCTGATGGAGTAATTAGCGGATTCAATATTATGCGAGACAAGGCAGATGACCATTTTCATATGATTTTTGATAAATCGAATCCGAATTATATGGATTTGCCAGGACTTTCCGTACTAATTGGTGGAATGTTAATTATCAATCTGAATTATTGGGGTTGCAACCAATACATTACCCAAAGAGCTTTAGGTGCCGATTTGAAAACTGCTCGTGGCGGAATTTTATTTGCGGCTTTCTTAAAATTATTAATGCCAATTATAGTCGTTTTACCCGGAATTGCAGCGTATGTTTTATATCAAAACGGACATTTTCAAACCGAAATGTTACAAGATGGAAGTGTAAATCCAGACCGAGCTTATCCTATTTTATTGAATTTATTACCTGTAGGATTAAAAGGACTTTCGTTTGCAGCTTTGACAGCGGCGATTGTAGCGTCATTGGCAGGAAAAGCCAATAGTATAGCAACAATTTTCACATTGGACGTTTATAAAGAAAAAATTAATGTTGACGCAAGCGAGAAAAAATTAGTAAGCATCGGAAAACTAACGATAATCACAGCAATGATTATTGCCGTTGTCGTAGCGCCACTTTTAGGAATAGATAAAAAAGGAGGTTTTCAATACATTCAAGAATATACAGGATTTGTGAGTCCTGGTGTTTTTGCGATGTTTATTTTGGGTTTCTTTTGGAAAAAAACTACTTCAAATGCGGCTTTATTTGCAACAATTGGAGGTTTTATTCTTTCTATAATTTTCAAATTCATGCCAGCTTTCGTTGATTTATCGTTCTTAAATCCGATGGGTTTTGCGGTGCCAAATGCTAAAGGTGTCTATGAAATTCCGTTTATTGATAGAATGGGATTTGTATTCTTAATTTGCGTTATCGGAATGTACTTTATTAGTATGTATGAAACTAAAAAAGGAGTGCCAACCAATGGTTTAGAAGTTGATAAAACGATGTTCAAAATGTCACCAAGTTTTACTGTAGGAATGCTTGTGATTGTTGCGGTTACAGCAGCTTTGTATACTGTTTTTTGGTAAGAAGTAGTTCTAGAATAAAAATAAAAAAAAACTCCTTAATTTCTTAAGGAGTTTTTTGTGGGCAATAAGGGATTCGAACCCCTGACCCTCTGGGTGTAAACCAGATGCTCTGAACCAACTGAGCTAATTGCCCGAATGTATTGTAATCTGTGGGCGATAAGGGATTCGAACCCCTGACCCTCTGGGTGTAAACCAGATGCTCTGAACCAACTGAGCTAATCGCCCGATTAGCTGTAAATGCGAGTGCAAATATAGGCTTCTTTTTTGTATTAGCAAATAAAATTCAAGAAAATTACAAAACTTCTGCAACTACAAATGTGCTTCCTCCAATGTAAATAAAATCTTTTTCGTCTGCTATTTCCATAGCATTTGCATAAGCGTCTGAAACAGAATTATATGAATTTCCGAAGATTTGAAATTCTTGTGCTTTTTCTTTTAAAATAGTTGCATCTAAACCGCGAGGAATATTCGGTTTACAAAAATAATATTGTGCATTTTTTGGAAATAAAGGTAAAATGTCATCAAGATTTTTATCGTTAACGACACCTAAAACGATATGAAGTTGATTGAAATGCTCTTTTTGAATTTGATTTAACACAACTTTTAATCCGTGTTCGTTATGTGCAGTATCACAAATCACTTTTGGATTTTCATTCAATTGCTGCCATCTTCCTTGTAATCCAGTATTTGTAACAACATTTAAAAATCCGTTTTTTATGTCGTTTTCAAGTATCGGATAAATATTTTGCAAGACAGTACAAGTTTGTACTACTGTTTTTTTGTTTGCTATTTGATAATCGCCTAAAAGAGCAGATGGATACGTTTCATTTATTAAATCGGATGCAAAATAAATTTCGGAATTAGTTTCTAGTGCTTTTCTTTCAAAAACAGGTTTGGTTTCTTTCGTATATTCACCAACGACTATAGGAATTTCTGGTTTTATAATCCCAGCTTTTTCAAATGCAATGGCTTCTAACGTTGTTCCTAAAAATTGTGTGTGATCTAATCCAATATTTGTTATAACCGAAATAAGCGGCGTAATGATATTGGTAGAATCCAATCGTCCGCCCATTCCTACTTCTATTATGTTAAGGTCTGTTTTTTCTTTTACGAAATATTCAAACGCTAAACCGACGCTCATTTCAAAAAAACTCATGTCATTTTCTTCAAAAAAACTTTTGTTTTTCTTTACAAAATCAATAACAAATTCCTCTGAAATATCTTGACCATTTATTTTTATTCGTTCTCTAAAATCGTTCAAGTGTGGCGAGGTGTATAATCCCACTTTATATCCAGCTTCTTGATATACAGAAGCTAATAGGTGAGAAGTTGAGCCTTTTCCGTTAGTGCCTGCAACATGTATGCACTTTAATTTTTTTTCTGGATGATTTATATGTTCGGCTAATAGTAGCGTGTTGGTTAAATCTTTTTTATAGGCCGATGCACCTTGCAATTGATACATGGGAAGCTGATTAAAAAGCCAATTTGTAGTTTCTTCGTAGTTCATTTGTATATAAAATGTGGGAAAGGTAAAATATTTTACGATTTTTATAGTTTAATAAAGTAAACGAATTTATCTTTAGTGCAAATTTCAACTTATTTTTAAAATTAAAACAAAAAATAGAATTATATGATTAATTTATTTATTGGATTACAAGCCGACACACTGTCACAAGCTGCAACAGGCGCTGTTATTGAGAATGTTGGTACAGCTAATGCTGAAATTTCTGTTTTAGAATTCATCTTCAAAGGTGGTTTTTTCTTAATACCAATTGCTTTATTACTTTTTTATACCTTTTATTTAATTGTAGAACGCTTTTTATTTATTCACAAAGCTGCCAAAATTGATCCAAATTTAATACGTGATGTAAAAGACAATCTAAATTCAGGAAATCTAGATATGGCGGTTTCATTGGCGGAAAGAAACGGAACAGCTTCTGGAGTAATTTTAAAAGAAGGAATTCTTACCATAGGACGACCAATTTCCGAAATTGAATCCAATATGGAGCGTGCCACGAATATCGAAATTGGACAAATGGAGAAAAAAATGGGACAACTCGGACTTATAGCTGGTATCGCACCAACACTTGGGTTTATTGGAACAATTGGTGGAGTAATCAAAATTTTCTATAGTATTTCACAAACAGAAGACATCAGTATCGGAAATATTTCTGGCGGTTTGTACGAAAAAATGATCAGTTCTGGAGCTGGTTTGATTGTTGGAATCATTGCGTATTCTGCCTATCACTTGTTCAACGGAAAAATTGATAATTTCTCGTTAGCAATCCAAAAACAAATTCTAGATTTTGTTAACATAATTCAAAGACCAAATGCCAATAAAACGAAATAAACGATTTCACGCTGAGGTAGCTACATCATCGCTCAGTGACATCATGTTCTTTTTGCTGTTGTTTTTCTTGATTATATCAACATTGGCAAATCCAAACGTGATCAAAATGACGTTGCCAAAGTCTAAAACAAACGAAAAAACCAACAAGCAACTCATCAGTTTATCGGTAACTGAAGACAAGAAGTTTTTCCTTGATAAAGAAGAAGTTTCCTTCGAAGCGTTAGAAACAACATTGCTTTCTAAGATTGATAAATCTAAAGATCAAACCGTTGTGGTTAGAATTCCGTTCAATTTGCAAGTTCAAGATTTAGTTGATGTTTTACAAATCGGAGTCAAGAACAACATGAAATTTGTAATCGCAACGAGTCCAAAATAATTTTTTTAGGAACAAATGGTTCGGGATTTATTTATCAACCATTCCTGCCTACCGAAAGGTAGGTTCCTGCTTTTCGTTCCAATAAAAAACCTTTCTGAACACCAGAAAGGTTTTTTTATTTCTACTTCAAACGAAGTTTACTGAACACCGATTATAATAAACTCTTTAGTGAAGTAATCAGGGCTAGATCATTTTTTGTATTGTTCTTTTATTTAATTTCTAATAGAAAAGTTATAAGTAATTGTTCCAACTTGGTTTTCCTCACCATTGCTTCGCGCATCCCATTTAGAATTTAAAGCAGCGCTTTTCGCTTGGCTAGCAAGGCATGCAGCTGTGTTAGTAGTTCCTCTGTAACCAGGTTTTGCATCAATAGTTCTTCCGTTCTTATCCACTGTGATTTGTACCACAACAGTTCCTTCTTCATCGCAATTGTAAGCTGGTTTAGGAATAGACAACGCTTTTCTACCAGTTAATGAATATCCAGATCCGACACCTTTTCCATTCCCACTTCCGCTTCCTCCACCACTTCCTGAACCTGAACCTGGTCCAGTTCCTGTGCCATTTCCATTTCCATTTCCGCCACCGGTTCCACCACCAGAACCACCAGTTCCAGAATAGCCGCTAGAATTTATATCGCCATTGGCTCGTCCTTGATTTCCAGAAGTACTGCTGTTTCCATCGCCGCCTTTTTTATTTCCTTTTAGGATATTTGCCAAAGCGTCATCTGTTTTTCTAACAACAGGTTTTGGTTGGGTAACGGCTGGTTTTGTAATTTCTTTGTTAATTACAACCGGAGTTTTTTTCTTAGGTTCGCTTTTAGGTACTGCAACCACATCATCATCGGTATTTTCCTGAGAAATAATGTTTTCGTCTTGACTTGCTGCGACTGGCGCTTGTTTAGTGTGTTGTTTTACATCCAATTCTCGACTAGTAAATTCAGCACCTTTACCAAATTCGGTATCGCCAAAATTTACAGTAACGCCACCACCGCCACCGCCACCAACAAGTTCCTCAAGATTGGAAGGTGGCCAAAAACGTATAAAAAATAAAATCAATAACAATAAAGCATACAAAACTATCGCTATTAAAAACGATTTTCTTTTGTCTTCTGATGTAGCATCTCTATTCATTATCTTATTGATTTTATATTTTAACGTCTAAATATACTAAAAATTGTAAAAGCAATAGTTATACCAATTGTTTCAGCGCAATTTCAAATGCTGTGGCACTAATGTTTTTCTTATCAGAATTTAATGAATGTGCTTTATCAATTGCTTTTTTAATTGTTTCTGAAGTATCATAAAATATAGCTTCATCAGTCATTTGAACTTTTTTCTCCATGAAATAAGCAAAAACGCGTGCCATTCCACAATTAGAAATAAAATCTGGTATCAAGCTCACTTTGCTATCTGTTTCTTCCATTATCGAACCGAAGAAAATTTCTTTATCAGCAAACGGAACATTCGCGCCACATGAAATTACCTCTAATCCAGAAGCAATTAAATTATCAATTTGATCTTTAGTAACTAATCTTGAAGCTGCACAAGGAGCAAAAATTTCAGCACCAATAGTCCAAATTTTTGAGTTGATTTCTTCAAACGGAATCATATTTTCGGCAACCAATTTGTTACCGTCTTTATTTAAGAACAATCTTCTGATTTCTTCGAAAGAAAATCCACCTTCATTAATTACTCCGCCATCGCGATCAATAATTCCGATAACTTTCACACCCATTTCTGCAAGGTAAAAAGCTGCGGCTGAACCTACATTTCCAAATCCTTGAACAATGGCTTTCTTTCCGTGAAAATCGCCACCATAAATATCATAATAATGACGCACCGCTTCGGCAACTCCATAACCAGTAATCATATCGGCAACGGTGTATTTTCTTAATACATCTGGAGAGAATTTTGTGTTTTCAATAACTTTTACAACACCTTGACGCAATTGCCCAATGCGGTTAATTTTATCAGCTTCTGTTGGTTTGAAATGTCCATTAAAAACGCCTTCTTGCGGATGCCAAACTCCACATTCTTCTGTAAAAGGAATAACCTCGTGAATTTCATCGACATTTAAATCGCCTCCAGTTCCGTAATAACTTTTCAGTAACGGAGAAACAGCTTTGTACCAACGTTGTAAAACACCTTTTTTTCTTGGGTCGTTTGGATCAAAATTTATTCCCGATTTGGCACCACCAATTGCTGGTCCAGAAACAGAAAATTTTACTTCCATAGTTTTTGCCAAAGACAAAACCTCATTCATGTCCAGTCCTTTCCTCATACGAGTTCCACCACCAGCTGCGCCTCCACGAAGTGAGTTAATTACTGTCCAACCTTCGGCTTCGGTTTCGCTATCTTTCCAGTTAAAAACTATTTCTGGTTCTTTATTCTCAAATTTTTTAAGTAAATCTTTCATTGTGTAATTTAGTTTGTGGTGCAAATATAAACTTTTAATAAGATTTAGAATTGATATCGTTTACACTTATTTGTTATGAAAAGATATAGAACTTATCACTTTTCATATTAATAAATGTGATTAATGCATTTTTACGAATTGATTTTATAATATACTTACGAGTGAACTAATAAATCTTCCCAGACGAATGATCCATTTCAGCGCCAGTAACACTGCTCAAAACATTAATTTCGTCACGAAGTTTTAATACGCCTAACAGTCCAAAGATTAAGGCTTCTTTAAATTCTAATGTTTTGTTATCTGGAATGATAATATCTAGTTCGGGTAAGTGAAATTGCATGCGTTCAATTAAATAATCATTGTATGCGCCGCCGCCAGTTATTAAGATCTTTCCACTTTTTTTAGGTAATGCTTTTAAAGTTTGATACGCAATATGTTCTGAAAAAGTATGCATTTTGTCTTCTGTTGAAACGGAATACTTTTCGATTAAAGGCAAGACAATTTCTTTCACAAATTCAAATCCAAGCGATTTTGGAAACGATTTTTTGTAATATTCTAAAGCATTTAATTCGTCGAAAAGCTTTGCAATTAAAGAACCTGAACGGGAGATTTTTCCTTTATCGTCATAATCCAATCCCAATTTATTAGCATAAAAATTCAAGACTGTGTTTACTGGAGCAATATCAAAGGCAATTCTTTTTCCGTTTTCTTCAAAAGATACATTAGAAAATCCGCCAAGATTCAAACAATAGTCGTATTCAGAAAATAAAATTCCATCGCCAATAGGAACTAAAGGTGCGCCTTGACCACCAAGTTGAACATCTTGAACTCTAAAATCACAAACAACTTTTTGATTAGTATAAGTAGCAATTTCGGGCAGATTACCAATTTGCAAGGTTATTCCTTTTTTGGGTTGGTGTAATATGGTATGCCCGTGAGAACAAATGGCATCAATATTTTCAATTTTATGATTGTGTATAAATTCTGAAATAATTTTACCAAGTAAACGAGTGTAATTTTGATTTAAAAATTCCAATTCCGACATGGAAAAATCGACTGCTTTTCGCAAATTGTTTAACCAAGCTGCATCGTATGAAATTGTTTCTGCAGCATTAATTTCATATTCCCATTTATTGTTTTTAATTGTAAATTGTATGTGTGCCAAGTCGATTCCATCCAATGAAGTTCCAGACATTACACCAATTATATTGTAGGTTTCTTTAAACATTGGCTAAATTTACGAAAACGTTTGAAATTTTAATTTAAATGCGTTATTTTTGCATCAAATTTAAAGAAAATCAAAACTACTTTTACTACACATTATGGATTTTAACTTAACCGAAGAGCATTTAATGATTCAACAAGCCGCTAGAGATTTTGCAATTGCAGAATTACTTCCTGGTGTTATTGAACGTGATGAACATTCTAAATTTCCAACTGAGCAAGTCAAAATGATGGGTGATTTAGGGTTTATGGGTATGATGGTTGATCCAAAATATGGTGGTTCAGGGTTGGATAGCATTTCCTATGTTTTGGCAATGACAGAAATTGCAAAAGTTGATGCTTCGGCTGCCGTAATCATGTCGGTAAACAACTCGCTAGTTTGCGCCGGAATGGAAAAATATTGTAATGAAGAACAGAAAATGAAATATTTAGTTCCTCTTGCTAAAGGCGAAGTTATTGGAGCTTTTTGTTTGTCTGAACCAGAAGCGGGTAGTGATGCAACTTCACAAAAAACTACCGCAATTGACAAAGGTGATTATTATTTGTTAAACGGAACAAAAAACTGGATTACCAATGGTTCAACTGCGTCAACTTATTTAGTTATTGCACAAACAGATATTGAAAAAGGTCATAAAGGAATTAATGCTTTTATAGTAGAAAAAGGATGGGCAGGATTTGATATTGGTCCGAAAGAAAAGAAAATGGGAATCCGCGGAAGCGATACACATTCGTTAATGTTTACTGATGTGAAAGTTCCAAAAGAAAATAGAATTGGTGCCGACGGTTTCGGTTTTGCATTTGCAATGAACGTTTTAAACGGTGGAAGAATTGGAATCGCGTCGCAAGCATTAGGAATTGCAACTGGAGCTTATGAAATTGCACTGAAATATTCTCACGAAAGAAAAGCCTTTGGAAAAGAAATTTTCAATCATCAAGCTATTGCTTTTAAATTGGCCGATATGTACGTTAAAGTTACTGCTGCTAAATTATTAGTAATGAAAGCAGCTTGCGAAAAAGACGAAGGTAAAGACATCGCGCATTCTGGAGCGATGGCAAAATTATATGCTTCAGAAATTGCACTTGAAGTTGCCAACGAAGCAGTTCAAATTCATGGTGGAAACGGTTACGTTGCCGAATACCATGTAGAACGAATGATGCGTGATTCAAAAATTACTCAAATTTATGAAGGAACTTCTGAAATTCAACGAATAGTGATTTCTAGAGGATTGGTTTCTTAAAAAAGTTATTTATAATGTTAATTCAAACCCTTTCAGTTTAATATTCTGAAAGGGTTTTGTTTTTGAATTCGAATTTTTAATACTTTTACCATACAAATTCCTATTCATGTACGACGAATTAAAATACTGGTATCTGCGCGATCATAAATTGTTTTGGACGTTGAGCATGTCTCAAATTAAGCAATTATGCATTATTACAGGATTTAAAAAAGCCAACAAAGGTGATGTGATTTATTTTTCATCTTCCGATGTGCCTCGCATTTTTCTACTCAAAAAAGGAAACATCAAAATTGTTTCCATCGATGAAGAAGGTAACGAAACCATAAAAGAAATTCTACAAAAAGGCGATTTGTTTGGCGAATTATCCCTTGAAGCCGATGAAAATGTAAACGAATACGCCAAAGTATTAACTGATGAGGTTTCTATTTGTAGTTTTTTGTTGTCTGATTTTGAAGATTTATTGGTTCGAAATCCAACTTTAGCTTTGTCGTATACCAAGTTTGTTGGACTTAAAATGAAACGCTTCAAAAACAATTATTCCAATTTGGTTTCTAAAGATGCTAAAACCAGATTATCATCATTTCTCAAAGATTGGGCTGAACGAGAAGGCATACAAGAAGGTAAAAAATATACCATCAACAATTACCTAACCCAAGCAGATATTGCTCAAATTATTTGTACTTCAAGACAAACGGCTACGTTATTATTAAACGAATTGGAAGAAAAAAATATCATTTATTACAATCGAAAAGAGATTATTATTGATGATATTGCGAAGTTGTAAATAATTCCCCACCAAATGTAAACTACCCGACATTTGTATTTGTACTATTGAAATAAATTTGATTATTAATTTAATTCAATTATTATGAAACGAATCGTCTTATTTCTTTTTTTCGCATCCAATACTTTATTATTTGCACAAACAACCTTGCCAAAATCGGCTAACGACATTTCTCCGTTATTAATCGGTGAAGATGTACCAAGTTTAAGTTTAAAATCCAGTGATGGAAAACCAGTTAGTACAACGGATATCATAAAATCTAAGAAAACAATTTTGGTTTTTTATCGCGGTGGTTGGTGTCCGTACTGCAATGCGCATTTGAGTGCTTTGGCCGAAGCTGAAAGTCAATTGATTGCACAAGGTTATCAAATTATTGCGATTAGTCCCGATTCACCTAAAAGTTTGATGGAAACTCAAACAAAAGAAAAATTAAATTATACTTTACTTTCAGACAGTAACGGAGCATTTGCTAAAGCTTTTGGTATTGCTTTTCAAGCTCCAGAAGGATATGGCAAGTATCTTAAAAAAAGCTCTGAAGATTTGAATACAGAATTGTATATACCCGTTCCAAGTTTGTTTGTTGTAAATGAGTCAGGAACAATAGTTTTTGAATATATTTCGCCGGACTATAAACATCGTATCACCAACGATTTGTTGTTATCAGTTACAAAATCACTATAAAAAGTAAGCCATGAAGAAGCTGTTGATGTTTTTTTTGATTGTTATAATTGGTGATTTTAGTTTTGCACAAGGCTGCAGTGATGCCGGAATTTGCTCGGTGGGAAGCGGCTTTAACTCTGATGAGAAAGAACTAAAAAATAATGTTGAAATTGCTGCAATTTTTGGAACTGGCGAAGCCGATGTTACTTATATTTCTCCCTACGTTTCGTATGCTAGAAAGTTTAATGATAAATTTTCTCTTAGTACAAAAGTCACTTTTTCGTCAGCCAATGGAAGTTTGGGAACTAGCATTTCTTTTGGAGATGCTTTTCTTGTTGGTAATTATACGTTTAAAGAATTTAAAAATAAACAATGGAGTGCCTTGGTTGGGTGGAAATTTCCATTTACCAATTCCAATCGTACAGTTAATGGTAATGCACTTCCGCTAGATTATCAATCGAGTTTGGGAACTATTGATTTGTTTTTGGGAACCAATTTAAAATACAAGAATTGGGACTTTAATGCTGCTATTCAAATTCCTGTTTTTAATAATAATAAAAATTCTTATTTCGATGAATTTTCGGCTTCCGACGATTTTCCTACCACCAATCTATTCGAACGAAAATCAGATGCTCTTTTTAGAACAACCTATTCGTATAAACTTAAAAAATTTACCTTTAAACCCAATATTTTGTTCATTTATCATTTAGGTGAAGATACTTTCGAAAATCAATTCAGTCAAAGAGAAACAATCAAAGGTTCAGATGGGTTAACCATTAATGGAAATCTAATTAGTTCCTACCAAATTAACAAAAGAAATTCGATTGAACTCTCGCTTGCAACACCATTTGTAGTTCGAGAAATTCGACCTGACGGATTGACTAGAGGTTTTGTTGCGGGTATTAATTACAGAATTTCCTTTTAATTTTACTCAAATGTAAACTATCAGACAAAACGATTTGAATCAGCGTTTTATCTTTGTACCATAAAAATAAAACAACTTAAAATCATGAAAAAAACAATTTTGTTATTTGTTGCCTTACTTTCTGTAACAGCATTCAGTCAAACCTCAAAAAGAGTAAAAGAATACAATTTAGAAAACAAGTTAGCCATTCAAGGTTATGATCCAGTTGCGTACTTTACTTTGAAAAAAGCAGCTAAAGGAAAATCTACCATAACCACTACTTATGAAGGTGTTGTTTATAATTTTTCATCTCAAGCCAACAAAGATTTATTTGTAAAAAATCCTGCTAATTATGAGCCACAATATGGAGGATGGTGTGCTTATGCAATGGGTGCAACTGGCGAAAAAGTAGAAATTGATCCAGCAACATTTAAAATCATCGACAATAAATTGTACTTGTTTTACAACGCCTTTTTCAACAATACTTTAAAAACTTGGAACAAAGATGAAAGTAATTTGAAGAGAAAAGCAGATGTGAGTTGGAAAAAATTTTTAAATTAATTTAGAGATGAAAAACCCAATTTTTCTTTGGATTATTAAACTGATAGCAGTTGTAATTCTTGTGCAAACCTTATATTTTAAATTCACTGGTGCCGAAGAATCGGTATATATTTTCACCACTTTAGGTATCGAACCTTATGGTCGAATTGGCTCTGGAATAGTAGAATTAATAGCCTCAATATTACTATTAATACCAAGAACAACACTGGTTGGTGCAATTTTAGGTTTTGGAACTATGTTTGGTGCCATTTTTTCTCATATATTTGCACTCGGAATTATTGTTAAAGACGACGGAGGGACTTTATTTGCACTAGCAGTTGTAACATTAACGTGTTGTATCGTACTAATTTACAGTGAAAAAAATAAAATTCCCAACTTGTTGAAATTTAAATTTTAATTCCTAAATTGTTGACTTCAAACTAAAAGTCACCTAAATTCGTACATTTTAAGATATAACTGAAACACAATGCTAATACCTTCAATAAAAAACACGTTAAACGAGTTGTCAGATTTACTTTCGCAGCTTTCAATTGACGATTATATTTGTCCGTGTCACGGATTAAGTAACGCAACAATTGGTGAACATACGCGTCATATTATCGAAATGTTTCAATGTCTTGAAAAACAATACGAAGCCGGCGTTATAAACTACGACGACCGCAAGCGTGATTATTTAATTCAAACGGATACTAATTTTGCCAAAGAAACAATTGTAGAAATTATCAAAACCCTTGATAAACCTAACAAAAATGTGATTTTGCAGCAAATAGTTGATGGCGAAGAGTTGAATATTGAAAGCAATTACCACCGCGAGTTACTATACAATTTAGAACATTGCATTCACCATCAAGCGTTGATTAAAGTGGCCGTTTTACAAAACGATGCTATTACAATTGATGCCAATTTTGGAGTAGCACGTTCTACAATTGAATACCGCAAGCAATGTGCACAGTAAGTTTTGTTTTTTCTAACGGAAAAGCAATAATAACGCACAATCGTGACGAAAAAGTTGCCCGACCAAGTGCCATCGAACCAAAAAATTATTTAGTAAATAATAAAAATATTATTTTTCCAAAAGATCCAAAAGCTGGAGGAACTTGGTATGCAATTACCGAGGAAGGAACAATTTTAGTTTTACTTAATGGCGCTGATGAAAAACACGAAGTAAAGTTGCCATACCGAAAGAGTAGAGGATTGATAGTTTTAGATTTAATATCTTCAAATTCAGCGATTAATGAATGGAATGAAATTGACTTAGATAATATTGAACCTTTCACACTAGTTTTATTTCAAGAGCATAAATTGTATCAATTGCGTTGGAATGGAATTCAAAAAACCACTTTAAATTTAGATACTACACAGAGTCATATTTGGTCCTCTTCAACACTGTATCCTAAAGAGATTCGTGATAAACGATCTAATTGGTTTCACACATTTTTAGATACAAAACCAGAAATTACCGAAACCGAAATGTATAATTTTCATCGTTATACCGAAAATGATAATCAGGAAAACGGACTTATCATCAATAGAAATGATTCGATGAAAACACTAAGCATTACGCAATCTGTGGTGGATCAGAACAAAGTTATTTTAGTTCATCACGACCTAATTGCAAATAAAGATTTTTCCAATACATTTATTACCGTTTAAAATATTTTGGGCTTGCTACCAAAAGTAGAAAAATAATGTTCGATACCTCACATCATTTTTCTACTTTTGCTGTCAGGCTTTCCGCTACAATTTTTTTCTTTTGAAAAAAAGAAAAAGGATTTTCGCTGTAAACGAAGTTCACTGAACTCCTATGGAAATGAAGGCAATGTGAAGTAATCCTTCACGCAAGACAGGATTTCGAAAGAAAATTATATTAAATTCATAATCAGTAAAATACAAACTAATAAATTGAAACTTTTTTTACATAAATTAACCCATTGGGAATATTGGCCATTTCAAGTTGTTTACATTCCAATATATTTTCTTTGGTCGTATTATTCTATTCGTGCTAGATCTATTTTTTTCTTCAACGCTAGTAATCCTACCATAAAAAATGGCGGATTTATGAACGAATCCAAAAAAGAAATTTACGACCTTATTCCGCAAAACTATTTTCCCAAAACTGAATTAATTTTAGGACAAATTCCTTTTGAAAAAGTAAATGATATATTTCAAGAATCACAAATAAAATTTCCGTTTATTGCTAAGCCAGATATTGGATTGCGTGGTTCAGCAGTAAAAAAAATCAATTCGTTAGACGATTTAAAATCCTATCATTCCAAAGCCGATTTTGATTATTTAATTCAAGATTTAATTCCATTTGAAAACGAAGTAGGAATTTTTTATGTTCGTTATCCCAACCAAAAGCAAGGAAGAATTACCGGAATTGTAGCTAAAGAATTTTTAATTGTGGAAGGAAATGGCAAGTCAACAATTGAAGAATTACTAAAGCTTAATCCGCGTTTCGAACTTCAGTTACCATCGTTACAACGCGAATATGGAAAAAAGCTACAAGAAGTTTTACCTGTCAATGAAAAACTGAATTTAGTTCCTTTTGGAAATCATGCTCGTGGGGCTAAATTTATCGATGCAAGTCATTGGATTAGTCCAAAACTTACTCAAGTTATTGATGAAATGTGTGTTCAAATTCCAGGATTTTATTTTGGTCGATTGGATATTATGTACAATACTTGGAACGAACTTGAAGAAGGTAAAAACTTTTCGTTGGTGGAACTGAATGGAGCTGCAAGCGAGCCAACACACATTTACGATCCTAAACATTCTATCTTTTTTGCTTGGAAAGAATTGGCGCGTCACATTACGTACATGTACGAAATAAGCCGAATCAATCATAAAAATGGATCACCTTATTTGCCACATAAAATTGGAATGAAAGAATACCGATTGCATTTGGAACAAAGTAGTAAGATTGTAAATTTTTAAATAGTTTGCTTTAATTTGTATAATTGTTTCATTCTAGAATTAGTGAAAATTGGTATAATTCGTGTAAAATTTAATGCAAAAACTCAAAAACATATTAGTTGGATTTTTAATCAGTTTTATTGGATCAATTCCTTTAGGATATTTGAATATTGTAGGCTATGAAGTTTTTAAAAAATTCGGAATCGAAGAAACCATTTTTTATTTGTTTGGTGTAATTTTAATTGAGTTTTTAGTAATCTATTGCACGTTACTTTTTGCAAATCAATTAATTGCGAATAAAAAACTAATTAAGTTTATCGAAGCTTTTTCAATAGTTTTCATGTTTCTATTGGCTTATATTTTTTATGCAAGTGCATCAAAAGAAGCCTCTAATGAGTCTATTTTAGATAAATATGTCAGTTATTCTCCTTTTGTAATCGGATTACTTTTAAGCTGTTTGAACTTTATTCAAATTCCGTTTTGGACGAGTTGGAATCTGTATTTATTAAATGGGAATTATATTGAAGTTTCTAATTCAAGAAAATATTTCTATGTTTTAGGTACTGTTTTGGGTACATTTTGCGGGATGTTGGTGTTGATTTTGTCTTTAGATTATGTAACCAACCAAACCGATTTTCTAGCTAAATATTTGATGAAAATAATTATTCCTACTGTCTTTGTTGGATTGGGAATTTTTCAAGCAATTAAGTTTTATAAAAAGTATTTCATTAAAAAGAATAATTAATATTTAGGGTTAATCCAGAACTCTCAGGGACAAATCTGCAAACACCACCAATGCATACTAAACCGCCTCGTTGCCTACCGTAACTCAATTGAACGCGTGTAGCATTTTTAGAATAGCTTGTTCCAACTGTGTAGTAATTTATTTTTTTGGTAGCATCCGAATTTCCATAATTGTATAAATTGCTATTAAAAATAGACCAATTGGTATTGAAATTGTATTCGATTAATCCTCCAACCCAATTTTTAAAACCTGCATCTGCCCATTGATGTTGGGCTTCTATTTTTATAGTTTTGCTTCCCAAAAAATTGTATTGATTGTCCCAAACTACAGTATTGGTATTTACTTCGCCAACAGTTTCTTCAACAAATTTAGAATTATAGTATTGATTCAAATAAGTAAAGATTGAAGTCCATTTTTTGTTGATGTTTTTTCTAATTTCAATACTATAATCGGTATAAAATTTTTGTCCAAAACCGATAAAATCAGCTTCGTATTGACGTTCATCAGAGTTGTAAATACTTTTTAAACCATACCAAGTTGCATAGTTTAACGCAATATTCAGTCCGTTTTTACCACCAAGTGAAGATCCTTTTTTAAAGTTGTAGAATAAATCAAATTGACCACCAATTTCACCCGATTTGTTGGCATCTGGTTCAAATCGTAAGTTGGGTTGCGCCTGATACACATAAATATTGGTCAGACTGTAGTCAAATTGTTTGGTAATTGAAGGGATATAATTTAATAGCGCCTCGTTAAAACTATTTCGAGATAATTCTGATTGGGAATAAAATCCAAAATTTTCCATTCTTCTAAAGCTTGAATTAAATCCCAATCCTTTTTTAGAATAGCCCATATTAATTAGTAAAGCATCTCCATCAAAAAGAAATTCAGGTCGTACTTCGCCAAATTCTACTAAGGCATCTTCCGATTTAAAAACATATTCAAAATCTACTGTAAATCCTTTTCTTTTAAAATTAAATCGATTTGAATACAGATAAACATTGGAAGGAACATCAGTTATTGCCTCATTTTTATTTACAAAACTTGTACCCCAACCAAAAGTAGCCGTTTTTGTTTTTGTTAAAGAGGAAAGTTTTACATCTAAATTTGCACCAAATAGGTTACTGTTGCTAAAATCTGTACCAAAACCGTTGCGTTGTTTCCCATAGAGTGTTGTAATTTCGATGCCTTTGTATGGTTTGAATTTTACTTTTACTCCAAATAATGAATTCGCAATTCCAAGCGGTTTGTCTTCCCAAGTTCTAAGTGCTAAACCATTTCCAAATTTTTCATAAAAATGACCAGTTGTAATGTCGATAGTATTTTTTTTATTGGTATAATTTAAATAAAAAGTACCAATATTTGTACCTTTAAAACGTGGAGAATAATTCAATAATGCTCTTGGTTCGTAACTTTCAAGTTGAAAACCAGTTGTAAAATTTTTATAATTATAATCCAATTTTAAATAACTGTTAGCTCGCAATCTTTCGTCCGCTTCCAAAGCTTCGAGTTTTATTTTTTCATCATCAACATACCAAGAGGAGTACGTTTCAAAACTCCCAGAGAGTTGGCTAAATGCCGAAAACCAATTTGAAATTAGCATAAATACTAGAATTATTTTTTTCATTCTGCTATTGATTTTTTGAAATTACATCCTCAATTTTTAATTCATCACCTTTTACAAATCCATTTTTTGTGTAAATGATTGTCCCATTTTTAACAATAATTAAATAAGGTATTGCATTGATATTAAGCATTCGTTTTAAATCTTGATTGGTATCAATTAAAACCTTGAAAGGCCAATTTTTCCCGTTTACTAATGGAGCAACTTTTCTAACGGTTCGATCATCATCAATCGATACAGCGTAAAAATCAAATTGATATTTTTTTTGCCATTCATCATAAACTTCATTAACAAATGAAAGTTCATTTAGACAAGGAATGCACCAAGTTGCCCAAAATGTAATGACTACAGGTTTTTCAGAATTGAATGTTGCGGTTGAAATTGTTTCTCCATCTAAATTTTCAAGGTCTACAACGGGAAGTTTTTGAGCAGTAGAAATCCAACTTGTAAAAAGGAATAGTAGAATAAATTTTTTCATTTTTTTTATTTCAAATTTATTTTCATTTTTTTTTATCAAATGTAATTTACCCGACAATTCATAAAAAATAACAGTGGTACTTTTACCATGCTTAGAAAAAGACTTTAAACCAAAAAAAATATCATGAAAAAATTAATTATTCAATTTTCGGGAATTTTCATTTTTCTGTTACTATTTAGTTGTACTAAAACCGAAGATAATGTGTCAGAAAATCAAGTTGTTACAGGTATCAATTTGTCTTCAAGTCAAACAAATTTGGCTGTGGGTAATTCGGTTACCTTTAATGTGAGTTCAAATTTCGGTTCTGATTTAACGGATGAAAGTGTAATTTTTGTTAATGACGAACCCATTACCGGAACTAGTTACACCTTTTCTCAGACAGGAAGTTATACTGTTAAGGCAAGCTATTTAACTTTTCAAAGTAGTACGATTTCAATTACGGTAAATGAGGAAAGCACAACTACAAATCAATTTGTAAATCGGGTTTTGGTTGAAGAATACAGCGGAACTTGGTGTGGGAATTGTCCTAGAATTTTATATGGAACAGAATTGTTAAAACAGCAAACAAGTAAAGCAGTTTCGGTTCAAATACATCTGTTTGGGAATGATCCATTTATTTCTTCAAGTGGTAATTCGTTAGCTTCAGCACAGAATGTAAATGGTGTACCAACAGGTAAAATAAACAGAACTTTGAGTTGGTCTGGACCACAATATCAAAACGTTTCTCAAGTAATAAACGAAATTAAGGCAAGTTCTCAAGTTGGGTTAGCCATAAATGCAAGTTTAGTGTCAAATACAATATCGGTTGCTGTGAATATGGGATTTGCAGAAAATTTGAATACAAGATTGGTGGTTTACTTGGTAGAAGATAATTTGTTTCATACACAAGCCAATTATTCCTCAAATTTATATGGAGGTTTAAGTTCAATACCAAATTTTAAATATGATGGTGTGTTGCGAAGTGTTGTTTCATCTATTTCGGGAGATGCAATTGTTGCTGGTGCAGAAGTTCAAAAAATGTATTCGGTAAATTTGCCTTCCAATATTAATAATACTAATAATATTAAAATTGTCGCTTTTTTAACCGATGCTAGTAATGGCAATGTATTGAATGTTAGAGAAGTCAAAATAGGTCAAAGTCAAGAATTAGAGTTTATAGATTAGATGTGTAATATTTTGTTCTTAAAAATCCCATTTTCGTGGGATTTTTTTTATTTTAGCTAAAATAAAATTGTAATGAAAAATATAATAATTACTGGTACTTCACGCGGAATTGGATACGAATTAGCATTACAATTTGCCAGCGAAGGGCATCAAGTTTTAGCTATTTCTAGAAAAATACCACAGGAATTAATTGAAAACGAAAATATTACTTGCCTATCTGTAGATTTGTCGGAAGAAAATGAATTAGCTAAAGTTGAAAATTTCCTTTCTCAAACTTGGAAAAATGTTGACATTGTTATTCATAATGCTGGTGCGCTGTTGCTAAAGCCGTTTTCAGAAACTTCACAAACCGATTTTGAGTCGGTATATCGAGTAAATGTTTTTGGTGTAGCCAATTTAACTCGAATCTGTGTTCCATATCTTCAAAGAGGTAGTCATGTGGTTTCAATAAGCTCTATGGGCGGAATTCAAGGAAGTATGAAATTTGCAGGATTAGCTGCATACAGTTCGAGTAAAGGCGCAGTTATTACTTTATCAGAGTTGTTAGCCGAAGAATATAAGGAACAAGGAATAGCGTTTAATGTTTTGGCGCTAGGTTCGGTTAATACTGAAATGTTGCAAGAAGCTTTTCCAGGTTATGAAGCGCCACTTTCGGCAAAGGAAATGGCTGATTATATCTTTAATTTTGCTCTTACTGGAAATAAATATTATAACGGAAAAGTACTAGAAGTTTCCTCAACAACACCCTAAATTTGAGTGAGGTTTTAGCCAAATATTTGCCTGAACATGCAGTTCAAAGTTGTTTTGAGTTAATCAAAGCCAACTCGGTGCATTTAAAAATCGTTAATGAGCGACAAACGCGTCATGGTGATTATAGAAAAGGACTTTCTGGAAAACACGAAATTACAGTAAACGCCAATTTAAATAAATACCGATTTTTGATTACGTTGGTTCATGAAATTGCTCATTTGGTAGCTTTTGAAAAATTTGGTAGGAATATTAAACCACATGGAAACGAATGGAAAATGACGTTTCAACGATTGATGGTTCCTTTTATTCGTCCAGAGATTTTTCCGTATTCGGTTTTGCCATTGGTGGCCAATCATTTTAGAAATCCAACTGCAAGTAGTGATACTGATGCCAAATTAGCATTTGCATTAAAACAATTTGATGAGAGAAAAGCCGATATACATTTTATTCATGAAGTACCAAGTGGGAGTTTATTCAGAATAAAAAACGGACGTGTTTTTCAGAAAAAGGGTCTTCGAACCAAACGATACGAATGTGTTGAAGTGCAAACTGGACGATTATTTTTGTTTAATGCCAATGCTGAGGTTGAGATAATTCCGGGATAGAATGAAGAAATTTAAAGTTTACTATTTATTGTTTTTTGTATCATTATTATTTTACTTAATTAGTATCTTAATTGATCGCGAAAAAGTATTTGATATTTCAATTTATGATACTTACTATGTATTTACTGAAGTAAATCTTTATGTTTTTTCTTTTCTTTTAACTTTGATTTTAAGTGCAATTTATCTTTCAATAGATTTATTAGGATTAAGAATGAATTTAATTTTCAAGAGAATTCACGTTTATGCGACTATTTTATTGATTTTTGTATTGATTTTAAATCAATATTATTTATATAATTTAGAGTTGCAAAAGACTTATTATGTAATTTCTAATTATAATTCGATATTTTTTCACGAACCAATATTATTTATTTTGGGAATATTATTGCTTCAAATCCTATTTATTATAAATATATTTGTAATTCTGACAAAGCGATTCTTTAATAAGAATTCTTTATAAATAGAATCAAAATCAAATGAATAAAAATTATTACGCAATTATAATGGCTGGTGGAGTCGGTTCTAGGTTTTGGCCTGTATCAACATCTGATTTTCCAAAGCAATTCCATGATATGTTAGGTTCAGGAGAAACTTTAATCCAAAAAACCTTCAGCCGATTGTCAAAATTGGTCCCAGTCGAAAATATTTTAGTTTTAACCAACGAACGTTATAATGATTTGGTTTTGCAACAATTGCCTTTGGTAAAACAAGAGCAAATTTTGTTAGAACCTGCCATGCGAAATACCGCACCTTGCATTTTGTATGCTTCTTTGAAAATAAAAAAGCAAAATCCCGATGCAGTTATGGTTGTAGCTCCAAGCGATCATTGGATTGAAGATGAAACTGCTTTTGCTCAAGATCTTAAAACTTGTTTTGATTACAGTTCAAATCATGATGCTTTGATGACATTAGGAATTACGCCAACATTTCCCAACACAGGATTTGGATATATTGAATACGATAAAGAAGATATCAGTTCTATAAAAAAAGTAAGTCAATTTAGAGAGAAGCCCAATTATGAGACGGCTAAATCGTTTCTAGATGCAGGCAATTTCCTATGGAATGGAGGTATTTTTATTTGGAGTGTGAACTCAATTACTACTGCATTTGAAAAATTTCAACCTCAAATGAACGAATTGTTTAGTAAAGGATATGAAACGTACAATACCAGTTCTGAAAAACAATTTATCATCGACAATTATGCCGATTCAGAAAATATCTCTATAGATTACGCTATTTTGGAGAAAGCCAATAATGTTTTCGTTTTACCTGCTACTTTTGATTGGAACGATTTGGGAACATGGGGTTCATTACATGAAAAATTGAATAAAGATTCTAACAATAATACAGTTGTCAATGCAACTGTTATTTTAGAAAATGCATCGAATAATATCATTAGATCTGAAGCTAAAAAACTGGTCATTATTGATGGGTTAGACGATTACATAATAGTAGATAATGAAAATGTGCTTCTTATTTACCCAAAAAGTAAAGAACAAGATATCAAAAGAATAACTACCTTAGCCAATGACTTGTAAAACTAAATTTCACGCAACCTTGTTGTTTTTATTGCATCTTTAGCTAACAGTAAATCCCTCAAAACATGAAAAAAAATACTTTTAGAATAGTAAGTTTTATAATTTTTTTATTTTTTTTCATTCCAACTAGTTTTGCGCAGTTGTCCAGTTTTACTTTAAATGTGGCAGTTACTAATGAAACATGTACAGGAAATGGAGGCTTTCAATTTTCTACCTCAGGAACCACAGCTGGAGCAACCGTTTCTTATGCTATTTATTTATTGCCCAATTTAGCTACTCCTTTGGCAGTTACAAACAACTCAAGTTTTTCAGGTTTAAATTCAGGTGTTTATAGCGTAGTTGCAACCCAAACTTTGGGTATTTTAAGCAATTCGCAGCAGCAGAATCAAGTAATACAAAATTTTGTTACACCGTTAGCTTATCAAGTTACTGGTCAACCAGAAACGTGTAACGATGGAACTATTCAGGTAAATGTAACACAAGGAAATCCAGTCTCCTATCAGATTATTTCTGGACCAGTTATTGTTCCGCCGCAATCGTCTAGTTTCTTTACAGGATTGCCATCTGGTACTTATAATATCAGAGTTAATGATGCTTGTGGCGATGGACTAGTTCAAACCTATACTGTGCCGCAAGTGCCGCAAGTTCCCTATTTAGTTGTGGGGAATTTTGATAAAAACTGTACTTTAGTGAATTGTACTACATCGTCAGGAGATTTTACAGTTAGTGCTGCCACTGGTTATTCAATCAGTTATCCGTTAACAGTTGCCTTTTCTTTGACTCCTCCTGGTGGTGGAACTCCTGTTATAATTAATCAAGTCGTAACTTCTGGTGGTCTAACACAACAATCTATAAGTGTTAATTTTCCCTATTATCAAGGTCAAGTATCTTATGCTATAACCGTTACCGATTCTTGTGGAAATAGTTTTACAAATACTGGCAACTCTTTTTCAATGCAGATGTCATTGTCACTTGCTTCAAATACAAATCCTTCGTGCAATAAACAAATAGTGCTAAGTTTATGCGATTTCTTACCACCATATACAGTAAATTTTGTAAGTGCTCCAGCAGGTTTTAATCCAGCAGTACACAATCTAAATCATCCGGGACCATTTACTACAACGGAGGTTTTTTATGCTGCAAACTCGCTTAATGCATTGCCAAATGGTACTTATACAATAAGCGTTACCGATGCTTGTAATAGAACAGTACAGGGTACAGTAGCTGTTTCTGACTTTGGCCATCAGATAGAAATAAATGCTACCCAACCGCAATGTACTCCTTTAACTAATGTTATTGATAATGTTGGTGGTCCAAATATTGCTTCCGTGATAATAACAGTTGCGCCTTCAACGTATGGTTTTACTTTACCTCATGATGTTTCTTCAAATATCAATAATGGTGGATTTTCTATGAATTTACCTGCCGGTACTTATACTTTTTTGATAACAGATGTTTGCGGAAATACCAATACTTCAACCTTAATTATTCCACCAAGAAATACTACTGCAGTTACTGCTTTAGGAGGAAATTCGCCAGGTTGCAGTCTTACCAGTGGATTTGTAAATATATCGATTTCAGGAAGTTTTTTAGCATCGATTGTTATAACTCAAGCTCCGCTGGCTTACAATCAAACTTTGCCATATGATGTCAGCAGTTCCATTACTTCAAATAATGCTGTAACTGCTTCGGTTACTTCACTTGCTCCTGGTGGATATACTTTTAATGTAACCGATTTCTGTGGTTTTGTACATGTTGTCACCGCTAATGTAGGCCAATTTATTTCACAAGGACCACTTTTGGTAGATTATAGAAGAGGATGTTCAGATGGGTTTACATCGCTAACATTATACAGTCCAAATGGGCCACTTCAAAATATGATAATAACGGCAGCACCAACAACATTTGGACAGACACTACCCTTTAATGTATCTACAAATATTGCAAGTAATGGTCGATTTTATATGAACTCTTTACCAGAAGGTTCGTATACATTAACAAGTTTAGATATCTGTGGAGTTGCTAGAACGACTAATTTATCAGTTGTTGGTCTATCAGTTTCTATTAATTCTGCTGTAGTTCAAGGAAATTGTGGGTCATTTAATTTAGGTTTAGAGTATGTTTCTAATTTAAATAATTCAGCTGAGTTTTGGTTGCAAAAGTTAAATACAGTTACTGGTCAATGGCAGCATCCAATTACAGGAGCAGTTTACACAAATGGTTCTATCCCTGATGGAACAAATGCATTACAGTTGAATAATCTTGCTACGCAACTCAACATTGCCTCTTTAGGGAATTTTAGAATTTTAAAATCGTACTTTGAATATGGAAATGGTTCAGCGGCTTTGTCAAATTGTGTTACTACAATAAAAGAATTTCAATTTACTGGAGATCTTGCTATCGCATCTGTGTATGCAATTCCATGTTCTACAACAGGAACAGAGGTTTTGATTAATGCAAATGGTATTGCGCCATTAACATTTCAAATTACAACAAAAGATGGATTACCATTTGTAGTTAATAATGGGCAAAACAATGTTTTTTCAGGACTACAACCAGGAATTTATAATTTTCAAGTTAGTGATTTGTGTGGCAATATTGTAAATTCACTTTTGGATATTACATCTTTACCAGAACCAATAATTACTCCACAAAATCTTTGTGCTGGACAAATTGGACAACTAACGGTTGACTCGTTTCCGTTTTTTAGTTATCAATGGTGGAAAGGTACAGCAACAACAACTATATTGAGTACTACCAATACTTTAACTTTCAATCCTTTTTCAGATACTACGTCGCCAGGCACCTATTATGTAAGAATTTTTGCGCCGAATTCTGTTTCATGTGTAGATAAAATAATTTCTTTCACAATTCCGCCAACGGTTATTCCAAACGCAGGAAATGACGGTGCAATCGCATTGTGTGGTAATTCCAATTCAGTAATCAATTTGAATACTGTGTTGCAAGGTCCTTATGATGCAACTGGAATTTGGCAGGAAGTTACAAATAGTGGATCTGCATTAACGGGTTCCAATTGGAATCCGCAAGGAGTAGGATATGGAGTTTACACATTTAAATATTCAGTGTCAGGAACATGTACACTGGTAGACGAAGCGATAGTTACCGTAACTCTAAATGAAAATCCGGTTCTAACTTCACTAACAACAAATCCGATACTATGTGAAGGTGATACAATCGAGTTAGAGGTTACAAGCAGTATCAGTGCAACATACAATTGGACTGGACCAAATAATTTTCAATCTAATTTACAAAATCCAATTATTCAAAATAGCACAATTGCAAACAATGGCGATTATACTGTAACAGCTACTTCTTCAGATGGTTGCAGTGTTTCTCAATCTATTTCTGTTCAAGTTGAAAGCGTACCAGAATTTTCGATAACAGCCAATTGTAATTTAAATCAATATCTTGTTGAGGTCGTTCCAGAAAATCAATCTTTTACTGCCAATGAGGTAAGTTACCAATGGAATGGTCCAAATGGTTTTTCAAGCACTTCAAATCCTTTGAATTTAACTGGCCAAGAGCGTGGCGTTTATACAGTAGTTGTTACGTCATCTTTAGGTTGCAGTACTTCTCAATTTATAGATGTTGTAACTACATTGTGTTCAATTCCAAAAGGAGTTTCGGCTAATAACGATGGCGAAAATGACACGTTTAATTTATCTGGATTTGACGTCTCCAATCTTAAAATTTTCAACCGATACGGTATGGTAATGTATGAAAAAGCAAATTATGAGAACGAATGGTACGGACAAGATTATAACGGACATTTACTACCAAGTGCAACCTATTATTATTTGGTAACGCTCGAATCTGGCGAAGCAAAAACAGGTTGGGTTTACGTTGCACGCGATTAAAGATCTTCTTTATTCTGGGCTTTTCTGATTTTTTTAAATAGGTTTGAAGAATAAACAAAATCAACAATAGCTTCATTGTTGGTTTTAAATATCTCTTTTTTAGTTCCTTCCCATGCAAGAACACCTTCTTTTAAGAAGATGATGCGTTCCCCAATCTCCATTACCGAGTTCATATCATGGGTATTAATTACAGTTGTAATATTATATTCTTCAGTAATTTCCTGAATTAGGTTGTCAATAACCGTAGCAGTTTTTGGGTCTAGACCAGAGTTGGGTTCGTCACAAAACAAATATTTCGGATTATTTACAATTGCTCTTGCAATGGCAACACGCTTTTGCATTCCGCCCGAAATTTCACTAGGTTTTTTATGATTGGCATTTATTAGCTTTACTCTGTCAATTACAAAGTTGGCGCGTTCCTTAATTTCGGCAGCACTTTTATCAGTAAACATTTTTAATGGAAATCCAATATTTTCTTCAACCGTCATGCTGTCGAATAAAGCACTTCCTTGAAAAACCATTCCTATTTCTGTTCGTAACTCACGTTTATCATCATCTGATAATTCAGAATAAATTCTACCGTCAAACGAAATTGTGCCTACATCTGGAGTGAAAATACCAAGTAAACTTTTTAGCAAAACTGTTTTTCCCGAACCACTTTGTCCAATAATCAAATTGGTTTTTCCAGTTTCAAAAACAGTCGAAACACCTTTTAAAACTTTAGATTCCCCAAACGATTTCTCTATGTTTTTAACTTCTATCATTTGCTTAAAAGTAATTGTGTTAAAATATAATTCACCAAAATAATCATTACACTCGTCCACACAAATGCCACCGTACTTGCCTTACCAACTTCTAGTGCGCCACCTTTCATATAATAGCCATGAAAAGAAGGAATTGTCGCCAATAAAAAAGCAAAAAGTATAGTTTTTATAAACGCATAGGCAATGTGAAACGGAATAAAATCGGTTTGAAGACCTTGAATAAATTCGTCCGATGAGGTAAATCCGCCATATACACCAGCCATCCAACCTCCAAGAATTCCTAAAAACATACTAATTCCAATTACAAACGGATACAAAAACGAAGCTATAATTTTGGGAAATACTAGATAGTTTAAAGAATTCAAACCCATTACTTCCAAGGCATCAATTTGTTCAGTAACTCGCATGGTTCCAATACTTGAGGTTATAAACGAGCCCATTTTACCCGCCATAATTATGGAAATAAAAGTAGGAGCAAACTCTAAAATCACCGATTGCCTCGTGGCAAAACCAATAAGGTATTTCGGAATTAATGGATTGGTTAAGTTCAACGCCGTTTGAATTGCCACAACACCTCCAACAAAAAAAGATATAAATGCCACAATACCAAGCGAATCAATAATTAAATCATCAATTTCTTTAAAAATTAATCCTCGCATCACAGACCATTTTGTTGGCTTGTTAAATACTTCTTTAAGCATTAAAAAATACCGACCTATTTGCGATAAATACCGAACTAACATCATAATTTTAAAATAAGTTCAAAAATAGTTATAAGTTGTGACCCGAGGAAAAATAAAGAGTTTTATTTTTTCGAATTGGCGAAGTAGTTTTGCGGTATCAAATACTTTTTTTTGGGCGTTACCTTTCAGGTCGGGCTATTCGTTGCAATCTTTTATTTTTTAAAAAGAAAAAAATAAAAGGATTTTCACTGCTATCCCTAACGCAAAATTTTAAAAATTGAAATGTTCTTATTAAAACAACTTCTTTTTCATCTTGTCAAGCCTGTAATTTCTAATAAATTTAGCTTGTTCTTCAGAAACTAAAAGTGATTTTTTTTCTGATTTTGCTTTCCAAAAACCTTGAATATAATCGAGAAATAATAATGGTTTTTTCTTCATCAAAGCCAGTTTAGCCGAAGCAATAGAAGTTATCCAAAATCCGTAACCTAAAGTATAAAATGCTTCTCCTTGTTTGTAACGAGCTGTTTTGTTATAGTTAGCGCCAGTAGGTTTTAAATGTTTTACATGTAAACTTGCGTCAGTAATTACTTTCCAATTATAAAATTTGCATAATAATTCATCAACCGTATCCCAACCCATGGCAGGTTTTAAACCGCCAATTTGTTTGAAAGTTTCTTTTCTGTAAGCTTTTAAAGCGCCGCGAATATGGTCTTTATCCGTAAGATTTTCTATAACCCAATTGCCATTTTTCTCAATGTAACAAAATCCGCCAGCCATTCCAATGCGGTCATCAGATTTGAAATGTTTGATAATGGTTTCAAAGTAATTGAGAGGAAAAATTAAATCAGCATCGGCTTTTACAACAAAATCATACTCGTCATCTAGGCTTTCAAATCCAGTTTGAAATGCTTGAATAACTTTACTTCCCGGAAGGTGAATCAGTTGTGAAGTCTTTTCGATTAAATCTACAAATGGATATTTTTTTGCATATTCCAAAACAATAGTGGCAGTTTCGTCGCTCGAATTGTCATTTACAATAACAATTTTTGATGGCAAAACAGTTTGATTTACAAGAGATTCCAATGTAAGTGCAATAAAATCCTGCTCATTGTGTGCCGGTATAACAATGTAATATTTCATTATTTTATTTTTTCTGCAAAAACAATATAATATCTCGGAGTGAAATATCTTAGTAAAGGTCTAAACCCTAATTTTTTTACAGGATGTGTAAATTTTTCACGAGCTGTAATTTTCCATCCCGTTTTTTCTAATAGCCAATCCAATTGCCAATCTTCAAATTCGTGGTAATGTCGATCCCACATATCGGTTTTACTTCGGTAAGCAGGCGAAAACCATAAGCGTAACGGAATTGAAATCAACAATTTGTCGCACTTCACATTTTGCAAAACAGTATACGGATTCAATAAATGTTCAAATATTTCAAATGCTGTAAAAACCGAATAGGTTTCATTCTTTAGTGCAGTTTGGTCGTTGTCTAAATCTTCACCTTTACTATTTTTTACAGTATAGCCATTTTCTTCCATGATTTTGGAAAACGGATTTGATACACCTAGGTCAAAAATAGTTTCAGAGGTTGCAACGTGCTTTTGTAAAAATTCTAAGGTGTGTTTGAAGCGTTTATTTGGAAATGTTTTTTCGTACATGTTGGTTCATTTTGTTGCTTAAGCACTAAGTCGCAAAGATAAATAAAGTTTTGACTTTTATACGCTAGATTTAGTTCAAAAAAGAACCGCAAATTCTCAATTAAATAGTAATTTGAGAATTTGCGGTTTATTATGAAATTGCAGTTTTTACATTTTATAAACAATTGCATTTACATTCATTCCGGCACCAACAGAAGCAAACATAATTACGTCTCCTTTGTTCAATTCTTGGTTTTCAATTTCTCCTTTTATTAAAGAGTCGTATAGTGTAGGAACTGTAGCAACACTTGAATTTCCAAGCTTGTGTATGCTCATAGGCATAATTCCTTCTGGAGGAGTTTGTCCATAAAGTTTGTAGAAACGTTGAATTATTGCTTCATCCATTTTTTCATTGGCTTGATGAATCAATATTTTTTTTAATTGGCTAATATCGATGCCGCTATTATCAAGACATTCTTTCATGGCATTCGGAACATTGATTAATGCAAATTCGTATATTTTTCTTCCATGCATTTTTATGTAACGCACATTGGCATCGTGCGTTTTATTGAATGAATTTCCAAAAAACAAATAATTTGCTTCTTCGTAAGCAAATGTTGCTGATTCATGAGCAAGAATTCCATCTTTTTCGCCTTCTTGCGCTTCGATAATTGTTGCTCCTGCACCATCAGAATAAATCATAGAATCTCTATCGTGCGGATCAACAACTCGTGATAAAGTTTCGGCTCCAATCACCAAACATTTTTTAGCCATTCCAGCTTTTATAAATGCAGTAGCCTGAATTACACCTTCAACCCATCCTGGACATCCAAAAAGCATGTCGTACGCAACACATTTTGGATTTTTAATGCGTAAATCATGTTTAACTCTTGTGGCTAAACTTGGTAGTAAGTCGGCTTGAATTGCGCCTTGTTTTACATTTCCAAAATTGTGTGCAAATATGATGTAATCTAAAGTTTCAGGATCAATAGAAGCATTATCGATAGCTTTTTTAGCAGCAATAAACGCAATATCAGAAGTCAATAAATCATTAGTAACATACCTGCGTTCTTCAATTCCGGTTATGCCTTTAAATTTTTGGGTAATAATGTCATTGGATTGTGGAAAAGGTGTTCCATCTTCATTCAAAAATTCATGATTTGAAAAATCAGTATTGCATACTATTTCGGTTGGAATATAACTTCCAGAACCAGTTATTTTTATATTCATTGTGGTTGTTAATGATTGATTCTAATGTAAATTTAAAGATAAAAAATCAATTTATCGCAGAAAAATTATTATGCACGCATACTATTATGAAATTATCAAAATAAACTGATATTTTTATTAATAATATAATGTTACTGCTTTTTTTGTGCAATTTTTATTTGCATAACGGTTGCAATATCTAGTGCTTGAGTTTTTATTTTTTCTGAATTTGAACCTTTAAAGTTTTCATCTACAGTTGAAAAAAAATGCTGTAACCAAATTTTGAATAATTCTGGTGAAAGATATTCTTTGTCGTTTATATCTAAATGAATTTGAGTTAGATTTTTAGAATAACCTCCTGTTCCTAAAATAGCTTGTGACCAAAAAGTCACCAGAATTGGCAAATGTTCTTCCAAATGAATTTTTACAATATCAGTAAATATGTAAGCTATAGATTGGTCTGAAAGTAGTTTTTGATAAAAATTATCTACCAATAAAAATAAATCGTCTTGATTTTCTATGTCTTTCATTATTTTAATTTAAATTTCAAAAGTAGTCCAATTCAATTTTAAATTTACTGATAAAAATCAGTTTAAAAGAAAAAGGTTTCAAATTATAAAAACTTGAAACCTTTACTTTTTACTAATCCACTGAGGACTAATTACTATTTACATATATGCCTCAATTGGAGCACAACTACAGTTTAAATTTCTGTCGCCATACGCTTCATCTACACGACGAACTGTTGGCCAGAATTTATTTTCTGCAATATAATCCAATGGGAATGCTGCTTGTTCACGAGTGTATGGGTAAATCCAATTGTCCGTCGTAACCATTGCTAATGTATGAGGTGCATTTTTCAAGACATTATTAGAATCTTCTGCTGTTGCTGTTTCAATTTCTTTTCTGATAGAAATCATCGCATCACAAAAACGGTCTAATTCTTCCAAGTTTTCACTTTCTGTTGGCTCAATCATCAAGGTTCCAGCTACTGGAAATGATACTGTTGGCGCGTGAAATCCGTAATCCATCAATCGTTTTGCGATATCAGTTACTTCAATTCCTTTTTCTTTAAATGGACGGCATTCCAAAATCATTTCGTGTGCCGCACGACCCATTTCTCCAGAATATAACGTGTCGTAATGACCATTTAATTTTTCTTTGATATAATTGGCATTTAAAATGGCATGCTCAGTAGAACTTTTCAAACCTTCTGCGCCAAGCATACAGATATATCCATATGATATCAAGCAAACCAAAGCCGAACCCCAAGGTGCAGCAGAAATTGCTGTAATGGCATTTTCGCCACCAGTTGGAATTACAGGATTAGTTGGTAAAAACGGAACTAATTGTGGTGCTACACATATTGGACCAACTCCTGGACCACCACCACCATGAGGAATTGCAAATGTTTTATGTAAATTTAAGTGACAAACGTCAGCGCCAATTGTTGCTGGATTTGTTAATCCAACTTGCGCGTTCATGTTGGCACCGTCCATATAAACCTGTCCGCCATTGTCGTGGATAAGTTGTGTAATTTCTCTAATTGCGCTTTCAAAAACTCCGTGTGTTGAAGGATAAGTTATCATTAAACACGATAAATTATCTTTGTGTAAAATTGCTTTTTCACGTAAATCATCAACATCGATGTTTCCGTTTTCTAATGTTTTGGTAACTACAACTTGCATTCCGGCCATTGCAGCTGAAGCCGGATTTGTTCCGTGAGCCGATGATGGAATCAAAGCAATATTTCTATGGTGATCGCCACGGGATTGGTGATAAGCACGAATAACCATCAATCCTGCATATTCTCCTTGCGCACCAGAATTTGGCTGTAAAGTTGTTCCTGCAAAACCTGTAATTACGTTCAATTGTTGCTCTAATTTAGTCAACATTTCTTGATAACCTTGCGCTTGATCTAATGGTGCAAATGGGTGAATGTTGTTCCATTGTGCCATACTCAAAGGCAACATTTCTGAAGCAGCATTCAATTTCATGGTGCAAGATCCAAGAGAAATCATCGAGTGATTCAAAGCTAAATCTTTACGCTCCAACATTTTGATGTAACGCATCAAAGCAGTTTCCGAGTGGTATTTGTTGAAAACATCATGTTGTAAGAAAGTTGTAGTTCTTTCTAAATTTGACGACAGTAATTCTGTTTTTAATAAAGTAGTAAATTCAGTTGCTTGTTTTCCAGTCGCTTCTGCAAATATGGAAACGATTTTATTCAAATCAGCAATACTTGTAGTTTCGTTTAACGAAATTGAAACTGTATTTTCATCGATGTAATAGAAATTAACTTCGTTTAATTCAGCGATTTCACGAACTTTCTTAGCATCGGTTTTGATTACAATAGTATCAAAATAAGCTGTATTTATTTGGTATAAACCTAATTTTTCCAATTCGTTTGCCAAAGTTATAGCCGAAGCATGAACTTTATCAGCAATATATTTTAAACCTTTTGGACCGTGATATACAGCATACATTCCGGCCATAACAGATAACAAAACCTGCGCTGTACAAATATTTGAAGTAGCTTTATCACGTTTAATGTGTTGCTCACGAGTTTGCAATGCCATACGAAGTGCACGGTTTCCATTCGTATCGATCGTTACACCGATAATTCTTCCCGGCATTGAACGTTTGTATTCTTCTTTTGTTGCAAAATAAGCAGCATGCGGACCGCCATATCCTAATGGAATTCCGAAACGTTGTGTTGTTCCAAAAACCACATCAGCACCCATTTCTCCAGGAGAAGTCAATTTTACCAACGATAGAATATCGGCTCCAACGGCAACTTTAATTTCGTTAGTTTTTGCTTTAGCGATAAATCCGGCGTAGTCATGAACTTGACCAAATTTTCCTGGATATTGCAATACAGCTCCAAAAAATTCAGAAGAAAAATTGAATTCTTCGTGATTTCCTATTACTAATTCCACACCTATTGGAGTAGAACGTGTTTGCAAAACCGATAATGTTTGAGGTAAAATTTCTTCAGAAACGAAGAATTTATTTACATTGTTTTTCTTTTGATCTCTAGAACGAACGTCAAAAAGTAACGCCATTGCTTCGGCAGCAGCCGTTCCTTCATCAAGAAGTGAAGCATTTGCAATTTGCATTCCAGATAATTCGATTACCATGGTTTGGAAATTCAAAATGGCTTCCAAACGACCTTGAGCAATTTCTGCCTGATAAGGTGTGTAAGCGGTATACCAACCTGGATTTTCAAAAACATTTCTTTGAATCACCGCAGGAATTATCGCCTGATTGTATCCCAAACCGATGTACGACTGGAACATTTTATTTTTATCGCCTAATTTTTTAATATGGTTTGCAAATTCATATTCTGTCATTGCAGGTTCCAAATCCAAATCTGCTTGTAAACGGATATCGTCTGGTAAAGTTTCATAAACTAATTGTTCAAAATTTTCAACTCCAATAGTTTTGAACATATGTTGTAGGTCGTTTTCACTTGGACCTATGTGGCGTAATGCAAATGCGTCTGTTTTCATTAAAATAAAAATAAAAAGGTGTTTAGTTGTGTTAGTTTCAGTATGTAAACTGAAAATGTTTTGCGAGAACAAAAGTAATTATTAAACTTCTAATTTTTAGTTAAACAAGGTGTAATATTTTGAGAAATTGTTAACTAAAAACACGTCTTATTAACAGATTAACTAATTTTGTAACATGCAAGTGCTAAAGAAAATTTTCGATTTTTACATAAATTGTAGTATTCACGTGGCTTTCTCGTGTTTTGCGTTAGTAAAATTGACGCAGTTTATGTTTAAGATTTCTACCGATAATTCGGTTTCTTGTTTTGCTTTTTTCGGGACAATTGTTGGGTATAATTTTGTAAAATACGATGCTTTGGCTCGAGTTAAAAAAAGTAAGATGCGAAACGAATTAAAGTTGATTGCAATTGTAAGTTTTGTGTCATTTTTTGCAACTTCTTATTATTTTTTTCAGTTGCAGAAATCCACCCAATTCATTGGATTTATTTTCTTAATCTTGACCTTATTATATACGTTGCCTTTTTTTCCAAATAGAAAAAATGCACGAAATTGGGCTGGAATTAAAATTTATATTGTGGCTTTGTGTTGGGTTGGCGTGACCGTTGTTTTGCCAATTATTGATGCTGAAATTGCCCTAACTTCTGATCTTTTTTTCAAGTGTTTACAG
Organism: Flavobacterium sp. SP2; assembly: GCF_057626655.1. Lineage (NCBI taxonomy): Bacteria > Pseudomonadati > Bacteroidota > Flavobacteriia > Flavobacteriales > Flavobacteriaceae > Flavobacterium > Flavobacterium solicola. Next base: position 848,577 of record NZ_JBVHBT010000001.1, on the reverse strand, counting down.
CGATTTCTATTGATTTTTGTTCTGATTTTGATTTTTGAAATTATTGATTTAAAAACCGATGATCTACATTTACAAACTGTTCCGCAGCAAATAGGAGTAAGGCAAACCAAGGTTTTGGGCTATGTTTTGTTGTTTGTGTTTTGCTTCTTAGAGATATTCAATGTCAATTATAATCAAAATAGCAATTTTCAAATTTTTCCATTGAAATTGATTTTTGCAAGTGTCATTGCCATTATTGTTGCAGTTTTTTTATTTTTTTCAAACGAAAGAAAATCCAAGTATTATACTTCTTTTTGGGTGGAAAGTATTCCTGTTTTTTGGTGGTTATTAGTTTTGGTTTTCAGTTGCAACGTCATTGGATTTGTAAATTAAAATTGAAAGATAAATTGCTAAAAATAGTGGTAAAGCCCAAAATTTAAATGAAAAGACGTCGTCAAGTTTAAAGTTATTAAAAGCGAAAAATACCAACAAGAACGAAATGGATAACAAAAAATAAAATCCAATTAGTACATTTTCTCTTTTTTTTATCCAAAGCGCAATGGCAAGAATAGTCTGGATTACACCAGTTAAAACCATTGAAAACATTGCATAAAGCTGCATTTCACTATCAACTAAAATCAATAGAATCAATACTATTGGAATTCCAATTGCAAAGGTATTTATGAACTTAATGATTTTCATATTCTGCTAAATTTTTTATGTACTGATTTCTTTTCTTTATAAAAGTAATCAAATGTTTCTTCAAAATCAATTTGTCAAATAGTTTTCCAAAAACTCCAAACGGCGTTTCATAATTGATGTTATCAATCATAACCGTTTTCCCATCTTTTTCCACAAATGAATGTTCGTGCTTAAACGATTTGAATTTTCCTTCTTCCATTTCATCTACAAAATAATCGTAAAAATCCATTACGGTCATTCGGCTTTTGTGCGTGAGATAAAATCCAAATTGTTTGCCACGCCAAGTAACCGTTTCATTGTAATTTATCAAGCCCGATGTTACTCCGTCAATTGCTTTTTCATGGGTTTGACTTGCAGCGTTTTGATGAATATCAATGTTTCTTGATAAATCAAAAACTACTTTTTTTGGTGCGTTTATTTTTGTGAGTAGGTTTATTGTTGTCATTAGTTAGGTACTTAATCCTGACAGAGTTTAAAACTCTGTCAGGTTTGTTAGTTAAGAGTTAATAATTATTTTTTCTGCCGGAATTCCTCTTTCACTAGCTTTGCGTTTTCCTCTAAAAAAGAAATAAAGATTTAAGAAAAGCATGATTCCCAAATAGATTGAGAATCCTCCGATCTTATAACTCAATTTTTCGATTAACAATTGATAACTATTATTGTAAAGATTCATTTGTAAAATCATTAAAGCAAATCCTAAATTGAGTAAATAAAATCCGGTTTCAAAAAGTTTGTTGGTTGCAATTGCAATTTCTTCTCTGCCTTTAAAAATGTCCATCATATATACTTTACTGTTTTTAAAAAGAGTTTTAGAAACGTAATAGGTAAGGAACAAAGCGATTGGTAAATAAATTGCATAACCGATTAAAATTTTTGTAGTTTCCATGTTAAAAGTATTTAAATTAATTTTTGAATGTATTTAGTAATTATAAAAATGTTGAAATAATGCATTAGTGCAATTGTACAAATTATGATGGCTGATTTTACCGAAATGACTTCAACTAACTGTGTGATTGTAACAATTTTGCTCCAAGCAATTAAGGTCATGCAGCAATAGCCGATGTTTAAAAGATAATACCCAATTAGTAATATTTGATTGGTTTTTTGACACAAATCTAGTTGATTTGGAATGAGTTGTGCGACGTAAATATTTCCGTTTTGAAAACAAATTTTGCCAACTTTGATAATAATAATTGAGGTTATTAACAAGTAAATTATATAACCAAGGATGTTGAGGTTCATTTTGTTTTAGTAAGATTTTTAAATGCTTTTTCCAACGTTTCATATTCAAATGTAAATCCGTTTTCTTGTAACTTTTTCGGAATTACATTTCGACTTTTCAATACTAATTCGGTTTCAGTTCGGATGAAAAAGGAGCCAATTTCGAGTAAAAATTTACTTGTAGAAAGTCCAAACGGAATTCCGATTGCTGCTCTAAGTGTTTTCATGAAATCATCATTTGAAACAGGTTTTGGAGCAACAATATTTACAATGTCTGTCAGTTGTTTTTCTATTATAAATTCAATTGCGCGTGCAAAATCTTTTTCGTGAATCCAACTTATAAATTGATTGCCTTTTCCTTGTTTTCCGCCAAGTCCCAATTTTGCAAGCATTTTTATTGGAACAAAAGCGCCGCCATTTTTTCCTAAAACTATTGAAGTTCGTAATGCAGTTTTCAATGTTTGCTGAGTTTCAGTTTCAAAGAAGGCTTTCTCCCAACTTTTTGCAATATTCATTGAGAAATCATCGCCAATTTCGCCATTAATTTCATCCATTTGTTTGTCTAATGAAAATCTATAAATTGTAGATGTTGATGAATTCAGCCAGTGTTTTGGTGGATTTTTGCAATTTAAAACTGCCTCATTTAAAATTTTTGTACTGTCAATTCTAGAATCGTAAATCTCTTTTTTATTGCTTTCGGTATATCTACAATCAACAGATTTTCCTGCAAGATTTATCAAAACTGAAGCGTTTTCTAATTCATTCTCCCAACCAGAAAGCGTTTTGGCATCCCAATTCACATATTTTATGGAATCACTAATTTTAGATTTTCCTCGCGTCAGAATTATAATTTGATCAAATTTATCTTTAAAATGTGCTACTAAAACCTGACCTAAAAATCCTGTTCCTGCTGCAATTATTAGCTTTTTCATTAGTTTAAATTTAAGATGATTGTCAAGGCGATTATTCGATAAATTACCCAAGTTATTGATAAGTAAAAAGGTAATTCCAATACTTTAATTCTTCGTGAATGTTCTAGTAACATTAGTAAAACGGTTATTCCAAACCATCCTAAAGTGACTAGTTGTGGGACATTAAAAACCAAATTTAAAATCAATATCGGAAGTAATAATAATGAACCCATCAGCGAAACCGTCATTAAGTTTCCGATATAATTTAAAATTATTTTTTTGTCAAATTGTAGTAGAAATAGTCCTTGAAAACCGACCTGACCTAAAGCAAGAATTAGTTCTCTAAGAATAGTTGATTTTGGTAAAATGCTTATTGAATCTGAAAATTTATATAAGACCACTGTTGTTATAATTGCTGCAAATAAAATGTACAGTATTCGATATTTATAATTAAAATCAGGAACACATTGCAACTTGATTTCTTTTTTAATTTTACTCGGAATGATTACTTTTCTATTGTAAGAAATGAAAGAATATAATTTTTTGAGTAAGAATTTTATAGGTTTTAAATTTCCGATTTTCTCCATCCATGGAAATGAAAACCCGATAACTTTTAACAAACTGTCAATTCCATAAATTACGGTTTTGTTTTCGTTGTCTACTAATGCAATTTCGTTTGAGGCACGTTTGACATCAATAAAATTTTGCTCTTCAACAGATAGTTGGCAATAAGGTTTCTTGCCATTTTCGTCTAACATTCCAGCTTTTATAAAACCAGAAGTATACACGCGACAAAGCGGACAATCTTCGTCATATAATAAGGTTTGATTTTCTAGCGTTTTCATATTCTTTTGTGATATGATTCATAATTATTTTAAAATAGATAGCAATTGCCATTGGAAAGAATACCATCAATGGTAGTTCAATAAAATCATTACTTGACTGATAATGATAGTGTTCCAAATAGAATAAAAACAATTCTGTGAGAGCTAAAATCCAATATATCGTAAGATGTTTTTTCGCATAATCTGATTTTCGAAACATCATACAGGTTATTATAATTGCAGAAGTTACTTGAATAATTCCAAGTGGAATTTGTGCTAACATACCAAGATATACGGTGATGAATAGTATCAATGTGGTATAAAAAGCGATATTGTTTATTTTTCTTAAAGTTTTCATCGGATTGTTTTTTTACCTTCGATAGTGATTTTTGAACCCAATGCTAAAAAGATCGAAATTGGTTTTACTTCTTGAAGAAACTTAAAATCTTTACCGTAAATGTTTTCAAAATCAACGTCACCTTTATAGTCTAGCACTTCCAATTGTTCCCATCTTGGATGCGTTACCTCATATTCAATTGATTTTTCTTTGTTATAATTGGTATAGCCAAAATAATGTTCGGTGATGAATTCGGCTTCTGAATTTACTTCAATCGGAATTGGATTTTTATTGGTTTTCAGCAAAATGGAATTCCATTTGTTGTCTTTTTTCCATTCGTATTGAAATATTTTTGAGTTTTCATTTTCTGTTCTTGAATGGCGCATTTTCAAAGTTTGATAATGTTCGTTGTATAACGTATTCGCAACAATTGTAATGGCGTGTTTTGGAACAATTTCTTTCACAAACACAACGCCGCGTTTCCAAACTCCATTTTCCAATCTTTTCACATAAAACCGTAAATTGACTTCTTCAAAATTGACATGAAACGGAATTTTAATTCCTAAAACTTTCACGTTTTCAAACATAAATCCTATTAAACTGATGTAACATTTGCCGTTCCATAAATCGATTTCTGTTCCTTTAGGGATATAATTATCTAAAATTTTTGGATTGATTTCGTAGTTTATTAAGGCTAAGTCATTCCATTCTGCGGTTAAAAAGCTCATGTTATTGTTTTTTGTAAATTATTATAGAAAGATAAATTGCTAAAATTGGAGGCATGAGCAGTAGAATATATTTTAGCGAATCACTAAAGTCTATTTTTGAAACTATAAACAATGTAAAAAAGAATAGAATAACTCCTGCCAAATAAATTTTAATGTTTTTGTCATTTGGTTCGTCTTGTATCATTTTAATACTAATTACAACTTGAAATATTCCAGTTAGTATAGTTGAAATTAGGCCCAAATAGTAATAGTTTTCATTGATTAAACCAAATAAACATAGTATAATAGGTATTCCAACAAAGAATAAATTTAGTTTAAATAAGTTTTTCATAATTATTATATATTTTAAACTTTCAGAAAAAAATGAAAGTTTTAGTTAAATTTTTTTACTTATTAATTCGTTCTTCGTTATTGTTTTTTAATGGTCTCATCGTATAGTTTTTGATAATGTTATTTTTAAGATGTTCAAAAACTATTTCATTATTTTCACAACCAATTTTGCCAACCAATTGTCTTTGAATTCGGTCATTTTGTCCAGCATATTATCCGCTTTTAAAACAAAATCATACAACTTTGTGGTTTGATCAACAAAATGTTTTTCTTCTGCAGTATTGTCTGAGGTTATGGATGAAACTTCTTTTAAAACTTTCAATGCAGGTTTGATTTCGCGTTTGCTTCGTTCTCTAGAAATTTTCACTGCTAATTCATCCAAATCTTTTTCGGCCGTAAAAAATTCGCGTCGTTCGCCGGCTTTGTATTCTTTGTAAACAATTCCCCAATCCATCAAAGCCCGTAAATTCATCGAAGCATTTCCTCTTGAAATTTGTAATTCTTCCATAATGTCTTCCATTGAAACGGCTTCGTGAGAAACCATCAATAGTGCATGAATTTGCGCCATAGTCTTGTTGATTCCCCATTGACTTCCCAATGCACCCCAAGTTTGAACGAATTTATTTTTTGCTTCTTTGAATTCCATGAAACAAAGATAAACAATGTTTTTGAACTTTCAATAAAAAATGAAAGTTTATTTTATTCTGTCTTGTAATTTATTTAAAATACTAATTTTGGTGAATATAATCACTGAATTATATATAATATTGGTGAATACAATCACTGAATTATATATAATATTGGTGAATAGAAATAAATTAGTACATTTGTAAAAAAAAATATAACGATGATAATTAGAGATTTAGCGTCAAATGTAGTGGCAAAACTTCACAAAGGTAAAGTTATTGTGCTTATTGGTCCAAGGCAAGTTGGAAAAACTACCTTGATAAATTCTATTTTGAACAAAAGTGAGTATTTGTTTTTGGATGGTGATGATAATACTGTAGTAGAAACGTTGTCGAATGCCAATACTGAAAACCTTAAAAGTATCATTGGAAATTATAAATACGTTTTTATTGACGAAGTGCAACGCATTCCAAATATTGGTTTGAAGTTGAAAATTATGGTCGATCAAATAAAAGATGTTCAAGTTATAGTTTCGGGTTCATCGGCTTTTGATATTAATAATGAAACGCAAGAACCATTGACAGGTAGGAAATTTGAGTTTCAAATGTTTCCGATTTCGTGGAATGAATTTGAGCAAAATGTGGGTTATATGAAAGCCCAACAGCAACTTGAATTGCGATTGCTTTACGGAATGTATCCTGATGTAATTAATAACTTCGGAAACGAGTATGAAATCCTTAAAAACTTAGTTTCGAGTTATTTGTACAAAGATATTTTGGCTTTGGCAGGAATTAGAAAATCCAATGTTTTAGAAAAAATTCTACAAGCTTTGGCATTGCAAGTTGGAAGTGAAGTGAGTTATAATGAAATTGCTCAACTAGTTGGCGTTGATAAAAATACGGTAAATTATTATATTGATTTGTTAGAAAAAAGTTTTGTAGTTTTTAGATTAAATAGCTTTTCTAAAAACATTCGCAATGAAATTAAAGCCAACAAAAAAATCTATTTTTATGACAATGGCGTTAGAAATATGGTCATTGGTAATTTCAATACGCTGAATTTGCGGCAAGATAAAGGTGCGTTGTGGGAAAATTTTTTGGTTTCAGAACGAATGAAAATGCGGTCTTATTCTCAAAGTGTTGCAAAACCTTATTTTTGGAGAACTACAACCCAGCAAGAAATCGATTATGTAGAAACCAATGCCGATGCTGTAAGTGCATTTGAATTTAAATGGACAAACTCTAAAAAAGCTAAATTGCCAAAGTCGTTCCAAGATGCTTACAATCCTATTTTTTTAGTTTTGGATAAGGATAATTTTAGGGAATTTTTGAAGTAAAATCATTTTAAAACCATTAATAAATTACGGTCGTTAAGTTTATTTTAGCATTCCTTTATTTCTTTGCAGTGTTACTATTATCGTTTATAGTTTTTTCCATGAAGAGTTTTGTGAAAATTCTCGAAATTCATAAAATACTTATCAAAATCAATGTCTTCATCACAATTTGATTCAATAATACCATACTTATCAATCATGCTACATTCAAAACATAGTTTTAAAACACCGACGATTTTATTGTCTTTTTTTAAAATCAAAATATCTCTATACGATGGGATACAAGCCGTTAAATGGCTTTCGTAATATATTTCATTTGATATAAATTCATCTATATTTCGAACTTTTTCTTTAGGAATTATATTTTTTACATAGTCATATGAAATAAGCTCCTTCTCGAAAGTTCGAAAATTTATTTTATGCGCATAAACGCTAGTATAAATTTCATTGAATCTTTTTATAGAATCATTTTTATTAGCAATTTCATCGTCAATTGCATAATGAACAATTTCATCGAAATTATTAATCTTTAGCTCTTTTTGACAACTAAAAAGGAGTAAAGTAATGATAAAAGAAAAAAAGAATTTTCTCATATTTTTTTTATTTCTATAAAAGCCCAGCACGTTTCAACAAAGCATCAGCCTTCGGTTCTTGACCTCTAAATCGTTTGTACAATTCCATTGGCAATTCCGTTCCGCCTTTGGAAAGCACGTTGTCCTTGAATTTTTTCGCCACTTCTTTATTGAAAATTCCTTTTTCTTGAAAATAGGCAAACGCATCAGCATCCAAAACTTCTGCCCATTTATAACTGTAATATCCAGAAGAATATCCGCCAGCAAAAATGTGCGAAAACGAAACGCTCATACAGTTTTCTTCAACGTCTGGATATAAAGTTGTGCCTTCAAATGCTGTTTTTTCGAATGCTTTGATGTTAGTAATTTCGGTTGGATTGTTGCTGTGAAAAGCCATGTCCAATAATCCAAAACTCAATTGACGCAACGTTGCCATTCCTTCTTGAAAACTTGCGCTCTCCTTGATTTTATTGACATATTCTTGCGGAATAATTTCTCCGGTTTCGTAATGTTTTGCAAACAATGCCAACGCTTCTGGTTCGTAACACCAGTTTTCCATAACTTGACTTGGCAATTCTACAAAATCCCAATATACTGAGGTTCCAGATAAACTTGGATACACAGTGTTGGCCAACATTCCGTGTAATCCGTGTCCGAATTCGTGGAACAAAGTCGTAACTTCATTAAATGTTAGAAGCGACGGTTTTGTTTCGGTTGGTTTTGTGAAATTACAAACGTTAGAAATATGTGGTCGTTCATTTTTTCCATCCTTAATATATTGCGATTTAAAACTCGTCATCCAAGCGCCATTTCGTTTTCCTTTTCTTGGGAAGAAATCGGCGTAGATAATCGAAACCAGTTCTCCGAATTCGTCTTTTACTTCGTAGGTTGTAACTTCTTCGTGGTATTTATCGATGTCAAAAACTTCGGTAAACGTTAATCCATATAATTTTCCAGCAATTGTAAATGCGCCATTTAGAACATTTTCCAACTGAAAATAGGGCTTTAATTTCTCATCATCCAAATTGAATAATTTCTGTTTCAATTTTTCTGAATAATACGAACCGTCCCATTTTTCAAGGTGATCAATTCCGTCTAATTCTTTGGCAAAGGCAGCTAGTTCAGCAAATTCTCTTTCTGCTGCAGGTTTTGCTTTGACCAATAAATCATTTAAAAATGATTTTACTTTGTCTGGATTTTGTGCCATTCGTTCTTCTAAAACAAAATGCGAATGGGTTTCATATCCTAATAAATTGGCACGTTCAAAACGTAATTTCGCAATCTTTAAAGTGATTTCTTGATTGTCGAATTCGTTATTTTGGAATGCTTTTTTTCCGGCTGCGATGGTAATTTCTCTTCGCAACTCACGATTTTCGGCATACGTTACAAATGGTAAATAACTTGGATGATCTAATGTAAAAATCCAACCGTCCTTATCTGTCATCCCAAGAGTTTGGGATCTCAATGCTTTTGCGGCTTCAATTGTTCCTTCTGGCAAACCTTTTAAATCAGCTTCGTTAGTAATATGCAATTGATAATTGTTGGTTTCTGCTAAAACATTCTCGCTGAAAGTCAGTTTTAGTTTTGCCAATTCGGTGTCAATTTCACGAAGTTTTGATTTTTTTTCTTCCGATAATAATGCGCCGTTTCTAGAAAAACTTTTGAATTTTTTATCCAATAAAGTTACTTGTTCTGTAGTAAGATTTAAAGTGTCTTTTTGTTCGTAAACCGCTTTTATTCTTTTGAATAAGTCTTCGTTTAAAGTTATGTCATTGCTAAATTCCGTCAATAATGGCGTTACTTCTTGAGCAATTTTCTGCATTTCTTCAGAAGTTTCTGCCGAATTCAAATTGAAGAAAATAGACGATAATCTGTCTAAAGCATTTCCTGAAAAGTCTAACGCTTCGATGGTATTTTCGAAAGTTGGAGTTTCGGGATTGTTGATTATGGTGTCGATTTCTGCTTTTGCAGCCGCTATATTTTCTATAAAAGCCGGTTTGTAATCTTCCATTTTGATTTGGGAGAATGGCGCAGTATCGTATTTTGTGTTGAATTTTTGAGTTAGGGACAAGTTGCTACTTGTCCGTACTGATGATTGAGAATCCTTCATGATTTTGTAAAATATATTTTATTTTTATTCAGATTTTGAGCCCAAATAGTAGTTGAAATCATTTCATTTTTTTTCGCAAAGTTTCGCGAAGAAATTCGCAAAGTTTCACAAAGGTTTTGTGTATCTCTGTGCTAATTCTTCGTGTTACTTTGTGTGATTTTTATTTTTTTAAATTTTCTGACGATTTATTTACTGCTTCTTTCAGACTTTCTTTATAGGAAATAATTTTATCCAAAACATTTTTATCTGAAGAACCTATGATTTGAGCTGCTAGAATTCCAGCATTTTTGGCTCCATTTAAAGCGACAGTTGCAACCGGAACGCCACCAGGCATTTGCAGAATCGATAAAACCGAATCCCAACCATCAATGGAATTACTTGATTTTACTGGAACGCCAATGATTGGCAATGGCGACATGGAAGCGACCATTCCAGGTAAATGCGCTGCGCCACCAGCACCAGCAATAATAACTGAAATGCCACGATTGTGCGCGTTTTTACTGAAATCAAATAATTTTTCTGGCGTTCTGTGAGCCGAAACAATATCGACTTCGGTTTCAATTTCAAATGATTTTAGGATGTCGATGGCTTCTTGCATTACGGGCATATCGGAAATGCTTCCCATTATTATGGCTACTTTGCTCATTTTTTTATTTATTGAGGTTGTGGAATCATATTCCAAATATCAATTCCAAATTCTTTTTCTAAACTTCTGATGAATTTTAGTTCTGTTATATTCTTTTGAGTTACTTTTTGAAAATAAACTGTTGGACTTTCATAATGCTTTATCAATTCATGACAAAGTTCAATATATCTTTTTCTTTCAGTTGATAAATCATAATCATCTAATTTTAATAATTTGACTAAATGTTTTGCATCAACATCGTTTTCATCTGTTGCTTCAAAAAGTTTCAACTCATTATTGTATGATATTCTAACGTTAAAATCATCATTTAGAGGAGATAAAACAGGTTGAAATTCTTTCCATTTATTTGATTTCTCCTTATTCCATTGCGATTTGCAAAGAAAGAGATTTAAATAATTATTACGCTCATTATAATCTTGAGAAGGATTAAAATGATCAATATCTTTTTGGTCTGTTCTTCCTAAATATGTTTCTGTATAAGAACAAAATCCTTTTTGCTCATTGAATAAAATTTGGCGTAGAATTGAGTTGTCTCCATCCTTAATATATTCTGTATTTCTTGCTAACGAGTCGATGTGCTTGGTTTGCTTTCTCATTAAAATTTATAGGCATTTGCTAATTCTAGAATTTCTTCTAGCAATTTATCTTTTTTATTTTCGTTCTTTTCAGAACCCAAAAGTTTTTTTAATTTTCTAAATCTCTCAAAAGCCTCAACGCCTTTTTCATTCATTAAAGATTCTAAATTAAAATCATTTTTAAGCATATCATTTGGATCATCACCAATTGGAGAAATTCCTCTTCTAACTGCAACTTTTCCTTCTTCATCAAAATACAAAATAAAACGCTCTTCAGGTTCAAATGAAGCAGCAATAAATGGAGAATGTGTGGCAACAATAAATTGAGCTTCTGGAGCCAAATTTTTATAATATTCCATCAAATCCATTTGCATATCTGGATATAGGGAACGCTCGGGTTCATCTATTAGGATAATCGATTCTTTTGTATCTAATTTGTATAATGGTAAAAATGATAATAATAATCCTTTAGTTCCAGTACTTGTGTTTTGAATAGGTATTATTTCATCATTTCTTTTGTTTTTTATCGGTATTGAATATTCGGTGTTAAAAACATCGACTTCCAAATTTAATTTCTCTAAAATTGGATTGAATTTTTCAGCAAATAGTTCTAATGTATTTGGATTGTCTTTTTGCCATTTTTCAAATTCAGAAGTTAGCTTTTTTTGATTGCCTAATAAACCTTTATGAATTAAATCCGACATTTTTTGATTGAACTTTTTTCTGTAATGTAATATTTCCATCAATAAAATTAACCACAAGTCTGGCTCTACAAGTTCATTAAATATAATTGCAACTTCTTTAGAATAGATATTGTTAATATTGTACCTACTATCCAAACCTGGATGTTTTGAAAAAATATCTATAGGATTTTTAGTAAAAATTTCAATATTTTTTTCTGAAATTAAATTTGCTTTAAAATAAAATAAAAATTTTTTTTCTTCTGTTTTTAGAAAATTATCGAAATTTCCAGTTTCTACATACGAGTATAAATATTCATGAACATTATCTTGATAGACAAGTGTCTCATTAGTTATCTTTATTACATATTTTTTTGCGTCAAAACTAACACTTCCATTTAGTAAGTTTTTGTCTTTGTATGAAAAGAATTCTCCGGTAACTATGAGATTATTTAAGTTTGAATGATATTGCTCAATCAATTCCAATAAACTAGTTTTCCCGGTTGCACTTTGTCCAATAAAACATATTTTATCTAAAGGTTTACCTCGTTTTTCTTTAATATGAAAATCATCAGGATAGGTAAAATCAAAATCTAGATTTTCTAAATGTCTGAATTGTTCTATGTGTAATTTTGAAATTTTCATTTATTGATTTTTTACAAATTTAATTAAAAAAATGTTTATTTTTTACGCCGTAAAATGCGACTGATTACTGAACACTAATCACTCTAATACTATTCTTAACTTCTTCAGCGATTTTTCTAGCGATTTCCATGTCTTCATTTACGATGGTAACATGACCCATTTTTCGGAAAGGTCTTGTTTCTTTTTTACCGTAAATGTGTGGAGTTACTCCGCCAATTGCCATTATTTTTTCGATGTTTTGGTAAACTACTTGTCCCGAAAAACCTTCTTCGCCAACCAAATTTACCATAATTCCGGCAACTTTACTGTCACAATTTCCTAACGGAAGATTTAAAATGGCGCGTAAATGGTTTTCAAATTGCGATGTGTAACTTGCTTCAATCGTGTGATGTCCTGAATTGTGTGGCCTTGGCGCAACTTCATTTACTAATATTTCATCTGAATTTGTTTGAAACATTTCTACAGCCAACAAACCAACGTGATTGAATTTTTCAGAAACTTTTAAAGCTACTTCTTGTGCTTTTTGTGCCACTTTATTATCAATTCGTGCGGGACAAATTACATATTCTACCTGATTGGCTTCGGGATGAAATTCCATTTCTACAACAGGATAGGTTTTTATTTCGCCCGAAACATTTCTGACGACAATAACGGCAAGTTCGTTTTTAAACGGAATAATTTCTTCAGCAATACATTCTACATCTGGAAGATTTTCGATATCTGTTGCTGAACGAACGATTTTCACACCATTTCCATCATATCCAAATTCAGTACATTTCCATACAAATGGAAGCGGAAGTTTGGTTTCTATAAACGCTACAAGTAATTCTTTTTTGCTGGCAAATTTTTTGAAATTCGCAGTTGGAATTCCGTTTGCCTCGTAAAATTCTTTCTGAATTCCTTTATTCTGAATTAATTTTAATGTTTTTGGCGATGGAAAAACTTTTACACCTTCGCTTTCTAATTTTTCCAGCGCATCAAGATTTACCAATTCGATTTCGAAAGTTAAAACGTCTACTTGTTTTCCAAAGTTGTAAACGGTTTCAAAATCCATTAAACTTCCTTGAAAAAATTTATTGCAGGCAATTTTGCATGGTGCTTCATCACTTGGATCAAGAACATAGGTTTGAATGTCGAATTTTCTAGTTTCGGAAAGGAGCATTTTGCCCAACTGTCCGCCGCCGAGAATTCCTAATTTAAAATTGGATGAGAAATAATTCATTTGTCGTAGTTATTTTTTTAATTGTCAAATGCAGTCACTTCGCTCGTGTCATTGTATTGTTGTAGTTGACTGTCTGCCGACAGGTAGATTTGCGCAAAGATAAACATTTGAAAATTATTTTAAACGCTTCAAAATATCTTTCACTGCAAAACAATAACCTGGAGTTTGATTACTAAAATCTCGAGTTAGTAAAGCTTTTAATTCAGCATTTACCCAATTGTGTTTTTTTCCAAGATTGTATAAAGTTCTCATGGCATAGGCAGCATTTGCAGCTTTATCCGATTCAATTAACCAATCCAAACAGGTTTCAATGATTTTTTCTTCTTGATTTTCGGTCAAAGAATACTTCTTGGCATTGGATAAAAACAAACAAATCTTTGAAATCGAACGGATAGCAGAATCGGATTTAAAGAGGTGTAACGCTTCACAAAATTCATCTAAATGAGGTAAAAACAACTCCATTTTTTCCTCACAAATCAATTCTAAAATCCAACAGGCTTTGTGATGGTTTTTATCCTTAGTATTGAATGCAATTTCCAATAAATACGTTAAACATTCAGGATTGTTAAAGATGAAATTTTTATTGTTATCTCTACTTTTCCTATGTGCTGTACTGTTAGCTATCTGATTGTAAAAATTTGCATTCATTTGGTAAATATATCAAATTTGCAAAAAAGTCTAAATACTTGCGACGTAATAGTTTTTACTTCTTTAAATTTGCACCTTATCCTAAACCGAAAAATAATGATACATCTTCACGACAAAACTTTCGAGCCATTTATTTCCTATAAAGAAATAAAATTTGCTATTAAAAATATGGCAAAACAAATGGACGATGATTTCTTTGATGAAGTACCAGTTTTTATCGGAGTTTTAAATGGATCTTTCATGGTAATGGGCGATTTGATGAAACAATATCGTGGCATGTGCGAAGTAAGTTTTGTAAAAATGGCTTCGTATGAAGGAACACAATCTACAAACGATGTAAAGCAACTTATCGGAATTAACGAAAATCTGGAAGGAAGAACAGTTGTAATAGTCGAAGATATCGTTGATACAGGAAATACAATTGAGGAATTAAAAGCGATTTTTAAAGAAAAAGGAGTGAAGCATTTAAAAATTGCAACCTTATTCTTTAAACCAGAAGCATACAAAAAAGACATCAAAATTGATTACATAGGAATTAGAATTCCAAATAAATTCATTGTTGGTTATGGTTTAGACTACGATGGTTTAGGAAGAAATTTACAAGACGTTTATCAATTAGCAGAGCAGTCATAAAGTCGAAAGTCATAAAGTCGAAAGTCATAAAGTCATAAAGTCGAAAGTTGAAAGTCATAAAGTCGAAAGTCATAAAGTCGACCACATTAAAAATCAGATTTAGGCAATACATCAATCTAACTATCTAATAATCCAATAATCTAACTATCTAATAATCCAATAATCTAACTATCTAATAATCCAATAATCTAACTATCTAATAATCCAATAATCTAACTATCTAATAATCTAACTATCCAATAATCCAATAATCTAGCTATCTAATAATCCAACACTCTAGCTATCCAACAATCTAACTATCTAATAATCCAACAATCTAACAATCTAATTAAAATGATTAACATCGTTCTTTTCGGAAAACCTGGCGCAGGTAAAGGCACACAAGCTGAATTTTTAAAAGAAAAATACAATTTAACACATCTTTCAACCGGAGATATTTTTAGATTTAACATTAAAAACGACACCGAATTGGGTCGATTAGCTAAAACGTTCATGGACAAAGGCGATTTGGTTCCAGACGAAGTTACCATTCAAATGTTACAAAGTGAAGTGGATAAAAACCCACATTCGGCAGGATTTTTATTTGATGGTTTCCCAAGAACATTGGCTCAGGCAGAAGCTTTAGACAAGTTTTTAGAATCAAAAGATCAAAGTATTACGGCAACTGTTGCGCTGGAAGCAGACGATAATATCTTGGTAGCACGTCTTCTAGAAAGAGGAAAAACGTCAGGAAGGCCAGACGATCAAGACGAAGAAAAAATTAGAAATCGTTACGACGAATACAACCAAAAAACTGCGCCGTTAATGAATTATTATGAAGCTCAAGGTAAATTTCATGCTGTAAATGGTATCGGAACAATTTTAGAAGTTAACGAACGATTGAACGAAATTTTCGATAAATTATAGACTTAAAATTTGCATCGAATATATATTTCGAGCATTCAATTTTTTTTCAGATATTTGCAAACAGAAAAGGAGCTATTTCCGATAAGATGGATTTATGCTCTTTTTTTGTAATTTTAAACTATGGAAATTTTAATAATTCTTTTTTTAATCATTTTAAACGGTGTTTTTTCAATGTCGGAGATTGCTCTGATTTCTGCCCGAAAAAACCGATTAGAGACAGCCGCAAAAAAAGGAAACAAAAATGCTAAAGCAGCATTAGATTTAGCCAACTCACCCAACGAATTTTTATCGACAGTTCAAATCGGAATTACCTTAATCGGAATTCTTACCGGTATTTATTCAGGAGATAAAATCACAACCGATGTAAAATTATTTGTAGAAAGTTTTGCAACTCTAAAACCTTATGCCGACAGTATCGCAGTTGGAATAGTGGTGGTAACGCTTACTTTTTTCTCTTTAGTTTTAGGTGAATTATTACCGAAAAGAATTGGTTTAAATTATCCCGAAGGAATTGCGAAAGCCGTAGCATTGCCTATGAAAGTGGTTTCTAAAGTTACCATGCCATTCATTTGGTTACTCACAACGTCTACCGAATTTTTGCTTAAAGTGTTGCAAATAAAACCAACTGCCGATGGTAAAGTAACCGAAGAAGAAATTAAAGCAATTATTAAAGAAGGAACCGAAGGTGGTGAAATTCAAGAAATTGAACACGATATTGTAGAACGCGTTTTTCACATTGGCGACAGAAAAGTAAATTCGTTAATGACACACAGAAACTCTATTGTTTACTTGTCCTACGAAGATTCATATCAAGAAATTAAAGATAAAGTAATTAACGAGTTGCACTCCTTTTACCCAGTTTGTGGCGATAATTTAGACGATGTTGAAGGAATTGTTCTTTTAAAAGATTTGTTCGTTAGTTTCGAAAAAGGCGATTTCGATTTAAAGAAAATCACCAAAGAACCGGTATATTTTATTGAACATACATCAGCGTATAAAGCGCTTGAAAACTTTAAATTGTCCAAAGTGCATTACGCTTTAGTGACTGATGAACACGGAGTTTTTCAAGGAATAATTACACTAAACGACATCCTAGAAGCCTTGGTTGGTGATGCAGCCGATTTCTACGAAGACGAATTCAAAATCATAGCTCGTGAAGACGGAAGCTGGTTGGTTGACGGACATTATTCGCTACACGATTTCCTAACCTATTTTGATATGGACGATTTAATAGGTGATTACGAAGTAACAACCGTAAGCGGATTAATCGTAACCGAATTGGGAATTATTCCAAAGCAAGGACAAAAATTAATCTGGAATAAACTAGAATTTGAAGTAATAGACATGGATGGCGTCAAGATTGACAAAGTTTTAGTCTCAAATATTAAAAATTTATAGGAGCAAATGGCTCGGGCATTTTAGCAGTCCATTTTCCTGCTGCCTTTCCAAAGCTCGCAAAAAAAATGCGAGGCTTTTCCCTAACATCAGGGCTAAGCTATTTTTCATAAGAATAAAATACCAAGATTTAGAACACGATTTTTCAAAAAATCTAATATCTAAAATCTTAAATCTAAAATTAAAATGACAGAGGGAAATTTTGTAGACTACGTAAAAATATATGTTACTTCCGGAAAAGGAGGTAAAGGTTCTACGCATTTACACCGCGAGAAATTCATAGAAAAAGGTGGTCCAGATGGTGGTGATGGTGGTCGTGGCGGACACGTTTACATAAGAGGAAACAAGAGTCTTTGGACACTTTTCCATTTAAAATTTGTAAAACACATGCGTGGTGGTCATGGTGGCGATGGCGGAAGCTCTCGAAGTACAGGTCACGATGGAGAAGATAAAATTGTAGAAGTACCTTTGGGAACTGTTGTTAAAGATATAGAAACAGGAGAAATTCTTTTCGAAATTACCGAACACGGCGAGCAAAAAATTCTAGCACAAGGAGGAAAAGGCGGATTAGGAAACTGGCATTTTAGAAGTTCAACCAATCAAACGCCACGGTATTCGCAACCCGGAATGCCATCTACAGAAATTGATGTCATCTTAGAGTTGAAGGTTTTGGCAGACGTAGGTTTGGTAGGTTTTCCAAATGCTGGAAAATCAACGTTACTTTCGGTATTAACCTCGGCGAAACCAAAAATTGCAGATTATGCGTTTACAACCTTAAAACCCAATTTAGGAATTGTTGCGTATCGCGAATTTCAATCGTTTGTAATAGCAGATATTCCTGGGATTATCGAAGGCGCAGCAGAAGGAAAAGGATTAGGGCATTATTTCTTACGTCACATCGAACGAAATTCAACGTTACTTTTTCTAGTTCCAGCAGATGCCAAAGACATCAAAAAAGAATATGAAATTTTGCTTGATGAACTACGTCGTTACAATCCAGAAATGTTGGATAAAGACCGTTTATTGGTAATCTCAAAATGCGATATGCTGGACGATGAACTCAAAGCGGAGTTGAACGTTCAATTAAAAAAAGAAATTAAGGGCGTTCCTTTTATGTTTATTTCTTCTGTAGCCCAACAAGGATTGACAGAATTGAAAGACAAACTTTGGGAAATGCTGAATGTAGAAACCGATAAGCCAGAAAACAGCCACGGTTTATAAACTTCTTTAAATAAATATAAATTGCCTCGATTTTTCGGGGCTTTTTTTATGGGTATAATTATCAAATTCCAAATTTTAAGTTAAAATAGGCTACAACGTTTTAGTTTTTCGCAATATAATTTTTAAAAATTTGTTAAATGAATTATATTCGCACCACTAAAATTAACTCAAAATATTATGAAGAAACTTGTTTTATCCATAATCGCAGCCTTTTTACTTGTTCCGACAAGTGTAAAAGCAGACGAAGGAATGTGGTTTTTAATGTTCATTGAACGTTTGAACCACCGAGATATGCAAAAATTAGGCTTGCAATTAACAGCCGAAGAAATTTACAGCATCAACAACCACAGTTTAAAAGATGCGATTGTACAATTTAATGGTGGTTGTACAGCAGAAATTATCTCTAAAGATGGTTTGGTTTTAACCAATCACCACTGCGGTTATGATGCGATTGCTGAATTATCATCTGCCGAAAAAAATTACTTAAAAGACGGTTATTGGGCAGCAGATAGAAAATCTGAAATGAAACCATCAAGCTTATACGTTCGTTTCTTTGTTCGTATGGACGATTGTTCTAAGAGAATCTTGGCCGTTGTAAATCCGTCAATGACTGAAGCAGAAAGAGAAAAAGCAATCAATCAAGAAATTGCTAAAATTGAAAAAGAAAACAACGAAGGTGGAAAATATACGGTTTCTGTTCGTCCGTTTTTTCAAGGAAATGAATACTACTATTTTGTTTACCAAGATTACAAAGACGTTCGTTTAGTTGGAACGCCGCCAGAAAGTTTAGGGAAATTTGGTGGTGATACCGACAACTGGGAATGGCCACGTCATACTGCCGATTTCTCTATGTTTAGAGTTTATGCAGATAAAAACGGAAATCCAGCTGATTACTCTGCTGATAATGTGCCGTTGCAACCAAAGCATTACTTGCCAGTAAACATCAATGGTGTTAAAGAAAACGATTTTGCGATGATCTTAGGTTACCCAGGAAGAACCAACCGTTGGATGCCAGCTGCTGGAATTGAGCAAAACGTTAAGTTTGCTTATCCTGCTTGGGTTGAAGGTGCTAAAACTGGAATGGACAACATGAAAAAATATATGGATCAAAGCGATGCACTTCGTTTGATTTATGCTTCTAAATTTGCTTCAACAGCGAATTATTGGAAAAACCGTCAAGGAATGATTGATGCTTTGACTAAATTTGGTACAGCCAAATCGAAAGCTGCGCAAGAAACAAAGTTCAATACTTGGGCTAACAAGCCAGAGAATAAAGCGAAATACGGAAATGTAGTTGCTACAATCAACAATTTCTATGCATTAACGAACGAAAAATCACGTCACGATAACTACTTGCAACAACTTTTCCGTACTACGTCTTTCGGAACTATCGGAAGATCGTTAGGAAAACAATTGGAAAATTATGTGAAAGCAGATGCTACAAAACGTGCAACAATGGCGCCACAAATTACAGAAATGGCGACTGAAATGTTTAAAGAATTACATGTTCCAGCTGAAAAAGATTTACTTGCTGCGCAATTAAAAGTGTATGCAACGAAATCTACAGGTTACGCAATTGCGCCAATGGTTAAGAAAGTTGGTGAGGCTAACAATAACGATTTTACAAAATATGTAAACGATGCAATTGATAGCAGCATTTTAACTTCAGTTGAAAAAATCAATGCATTTTTGCAAGCACCAAGTCAAGAAGCTTTAAACAATGACACTTTGTATACTTTATCGAATGATATGGTAGCTCATTTTTCAGCACGATCTGAAGAAATTACTAAAGCTCAAAACGATTACGGCGCAGCTTTCCGTTTATTGGTAGAAGGTTTAAGAGAATCTAAAATTGGAACTATTAAATATCCAGATGCGAATTCAACATTGCGTTTAACTTACGGAAAGGTTCGTTCGTTGCCAGCAGACAAGCGTAACGATGCTACAATTAACAACTACACCACATTTGATGGTATAGTTAAAAAATACAAAAAAGGAGATCAAGAATTTGATTTACCAGTGCGTTTGTTAGAAATGAACAAAAACAAAGAATTCGGTCGTTTCCTTGACAAAGACGGTTCAATGCACGTAAATTTCCTTACGGATAATGATATTACAGGAGGAAATTCAGGTTCGCCAGTATTGAACGGAAAAGGAGAATTAATCGGTTTAGCTTTCGACGGAAACATCGAAGCAATGGCAGGAGACGTAATCTTTGACAGTAAATTACAAAGAACCATCAACGTTGACATTCGTTATGTACTTTGGGTAATCGAGAACTTCTCAGGAGCCAAGCACATTGTTGACGAAATGACTTTGATTAAAAAATAATACAAAACTGAACTTGTTTCAGTTTCTCGTGAAGTTTAAGGAGTACATCTTTAAGAACTCAACTTGATTTGTCATTGTGACAAAGGAAGAATCTATCCGACTCGTTACTGAGTCGGATTTTTTTTTAAAACTGAACTTGTTTCAGATTCTCTTGAACTTTAGGTTGCAGTGTTTCAGATTCTCATTTAATCAAAGTTCCTTGAAGCACAATGGCTTGGGAACTATCAATCAGTGCAATCTTGCCTGTCGGCAGGCAGGTTGTTGCTTTCCTACTGTAAATCCCAATAAAAATTGGTATAGTATTTCTTGTAATCAAGGCTAAAGATTTTTTTTTTATTACTTTCAACAGGAAGAAGAAAAATACTATTCTTAAGAAAATTTCATAAATAATAGTATATTTGAATAGTGCTGGTCAAAATAGCGACTTGCATACTAAATTTAGGTGTATCTGCGCTATAGAGTAGTGGATATCCACGAGTTATAAGCCATACTAAAAAAATAAACCTTAAAATATGAAATATCTATTATTTACTTTTATTACTTTGTCTATTTCCTATGCTCAATCTCCGAAAAGAGTATTGAAGAAACTTGGAGAAAATCCTGTTTTCTTTATTGATAGCGTTAGTGTATTACAAGAAGATTTACAAAAATATGATCCGAATGATATCAGCTCTGTAACTGTCTATAAAGACAAAAAGTCAATTGAGATACTTGGTGAAGATGGAAAAGACGGTGCGGTTTACATAGAAACCAAAAAATTTTGTAGAAATAGATATTGGAAATACTTTGCGTCCAAATCTTCTGAATACAAACAACGAGTTAATGACCCAGAAAATGACAATAATGTTCAATACATTTTAAATGAAAGAGTTTTAACTATTGGATTTGAGGGTGACTTAGCTTCTATTGATGATAAAGTTTTCAAATCAATAAAATTTATAAGTAAAGAAGAACTAATTAAGGAATTTCAGATCGATGATAAAGATTTTGGTTTTCAAATAAAATCAGACACACCAAAAGATTTATATAACGGTAATAAAAAGTTCTAAGTACGGCTTATAGCAATGATTTGCATCAATGACTTGGTTCGGGACTTATCGGGAAACTACTCGCTCAAATTTTTTTCTTTTTTTAAAGCGTTTTTTCTTTCAAAGTTTTCGTTATATTTGTTAGTGTCAGTGTTCAAAAAAGCTACTGAATGCGAGCCAATAGGCGTTATGCACAATTATACAAAACAGAATGGTAATAGAAAGCCTCGGAATAAAAACTGATCAATTTTACCTTCCTCCTTTTGAATTAAAAGAAGGAGAAATAATCCTAATTAAATTAGCTAATGACAATTTAGTAAGTGAAATCGAAAACAGTTTGAAAGAATTGTTTAGTGGTAAAAAAAATAATTCAAAAATAATATTATTCAAAAAAATACTGGTAGTTGAAAATATTATTGAATCATTCTTTCAATATCATTTTTTTCCATTAACTGTTGGAAATTATATAAAGTTAAATGCAAACTCAAAAAGCTCAATTCCGCAACGGATTTATGAAATTGAATGGATTAATAGCAAAACAAAATTGAGAAAGCTTCCTGGAAATCTTAGAAAGTTATTGAGTTTATACACCACGTTATCAAAAAACAACAATATCATTTTTGACATGTTCGGACAAGATCAGCAAGGCAGAAGAGAAACATTTAATATTGTAAAAAAGAATATCGAAAAAAGTGGGTGCGCAATTTTAATCGATTGTTTTGATAGCTTAGAAAATGAATGTGCTAAATGTATTGAAGTAGCATATTAAAATAACTGTGCATAACAGCCGTTTTAAGAAATTGGGGTTTAGGAATTAATTTAATGTTTGTTTTGTACTTTAGATTTTTGGTGATTAATCGAAAGTTTCAGGCTTACAAATCCCCAAATTCTTAAAACCTATAAACGCTAACTGTAATGATGCTTGACAGAAAGACGAAACAAAAACAATGAAAGAAAATTTAGAATTACCAATAACTTTACGAGCTCCAAATTTTGACGAAGTTCCCGCAAATTCGGGAGTGTCTGAAAGACTTGAAAAAAGAAAAACTGCAAACATTGTTGAAGGCTATATTGTACATCAAAAAGACAACAATCCAGATCATACAGATTTAGGATTCAACTTTTATTCAGAAATAAATATCAATAATTCTAATCTTTGGAACTTGATAGTAGCACTTTCAAATGAAATGCCGGAAACAATAGCAGTACTATTTGGTCACGAAGGCTCAGAACTAAATTATGGTGAATATTCAAACAAAGAGAAAACTTTGAGTTTTTTAAGTAAATATAATAAAGAGATTGTCGCAGATACTTTTATTGAAATTGGATTGATATTTCACTCAGAAAATGAGCTAATTGAAATCTTTATTACTGAATCTAAATACGTAAAGTTTTGGGGAATTAACGAAGAATCATTTATCCAAATCATGAATGACTTTAATCTAAAACAAATAGACACTATTGAGTTTGTTGATGAATATCCAAAAGTTAGAGAAGCCTTAAGATTGTTTGACCAAACAGCAATCGAGACTAGTGATTTAATTAAAATATTTGAAACAAAGTTTATGTAATAACTACAGTTAACAATGGTTTGCATCAATGCTTTGGTTCGGGACTTATCCGGAAACTAATCGGTCAAATTCTTTTCTTTTTATCTAGGTTTTTTGTTTAAAAGTTTTCGGTATATTTGTTAGCGTCAGTGTTCAAAAAAGCTACTGAATGCAATCCAAGGGACGTTACCTGCAAGCGCAACGCAGACTCGGAGAATTCAAGAAACTAGCGCACAACATATATGAAAAATTACTTTTTAATATTAATCTTTTTACTAACTGGAAATCTGATTGCCCAGAAAATTAAAACCGAGGATTTACGCTTAGTAACAGAAAAATCAATTTATTTCGAGAATAATACCGCCAAAATGAAAGTCCGATTGTGGAATAAATCAAAAGAAACTTTGAATTATTTATGTATGAGTTGTTCTTGGCAAGAATTCTATAGGACGAGTAATGAAAATGTGACAATTAGAGTAAAAGAATGTGATAAAAATATTCCTCAAATTTTGACATTGAAGCCTGGCGAAAGTCAGACAGTTGAAATATATGTGGTAAGATCGAAAGGAACAAAAGAT
The DNA here is from genome assembly GCF_057626655.1 of Flavobacterium sp. SP2. NCBI lineage: Bacteria > Pseudomonadati > Bacteroidota > Flavobacteriia > Flavobacteriales > Flavobacteriaceae > Flavobacterium > Flavobacterium solicola. Next base: position 824,845 of record NZ_JBVHBT010000001.1, on the reverse strand, counting down.
GATTTTAAAATAGGAATGTCAATAATTCAAACAAAAGAATTGAAAATGCCGAGTGCAGATTATATTTCAACAGAAGGAAAAGTTGTTTGGTCTAGTAGTATTTATCCCAAAAACTAAAGCGCCAGCAGGTAACAGCCGTTTCTCGCAATTGCAAATTTGTGGTAAGTTCACGTTTGCGTTTCGCAAGAATTTTTATCTTTAACGGAAAATAATCGGTTCCGAACTTCGCAACCTGGTCAAGCGCCGGAATATTAGCAGTAATTTTGCCGAAAAACGAGAGAACTAAACTATTTAGAAATAAATTATGGAAAAACTAAATTGTCTGTTTTATGGACTTTTTCTAATTATTACAATGAATAGTTGTTCAAAAAAGAAAGAAGTCAAAAATGTTTATAATGAAACAGCAAACGAAATAATTTTCCAAGTACTAAAAGAAAATAATTGTAATTGTTTACTAGAAATTACAAACAAGTCTTTAATCGAAAACAGTGAAGGAGAAAATCCAAGTTTTGATATTCGTAATTTCTTGAAAAATGAGTTAAAAATTGAAAATGATCAAGAACTAATTAAATTAATCAATCTTTCTAAAAAATTTTCTTTAAATGTTGAAATGCTAAAAAAAAGCAACATTAAAATATTAAAAATTAAAGACATTCCAAAGTTTGGAGAAAGAGATGAAAATGGAAAAGTTGAAAAAATATTAAAGATGTGTCCAAAAGGTATAATTAATTTTAATAAACCAGTTTTTGACAAAACGTATCAAAAAGCAATTCTCGATTATAGTTTAGTATTTACTTGTACAAAAACTTATCCGCTTCCGATTTATGAAAATAGAAATGGAAAATGGAGCCGAATTGGAAAATAAAAAAACTACTGCCAACACCCTCTTCTCTCGCAATCGAGAATTTTGTGGTAAGTTCACGTTTGCGTTTCGCAAGAATTTTTATCTTTAACGGAAAATGATTGGTTCCATATATCGCAACGGACGAGAAGCGAGCGAACATTACTGGCAAGCTCACAAAATTCTGCTAAAAATGACAAAAGAAAAATTTACCGAAAACTTCAAGCTGTTATTAATTCATCTTCGAGAAGTAACTGAAAAATTATGCATTAATGAAATTTCGGAAAATTACATATTTATTTTAGAACCAAGTGAAAGAAATGGCAGCGAACATCTAAGCGAGGAAGAAAATGAATATCTAAAAACATGGAATGAATTAGAAGATAATGAACTATCTTTTGAAAGAGTCATTGAGTTGCTTTATAAAAATGGAAAAACTCCGAAATGGGCAGACTGCAGTATTTATTTATCAACTTCAGACAAAACAGTTGTGAAAATTTATTTCAGTCGACAGTTTAAGCATGATGAAGAAATTTATTATTTAGATAGAGGAACTGGTCCGTTCAAAGCTGTAGTGGAAACTAAGTTTGGGGAAAATCAAAGTGGAAAATTTGACGTGAATTGGAAAGCTACACTAGACATCAAGAAAACCGAAAATGTTTTCTCAAAATTAAAACAATTGTGGTCAAAGTAAAGCTTGCCGCTAATAGCCGTTTCTCGCAATTGAGAATTTTGTCGTAAGTTCACGTTTGCGTTTCGCAAGAATTTTTATCTTTAACAGAAAATGATTGGTTCCTAACATCGCAACTGACGAGAAGTGAGCGAACGTTATGCGTAATATAAAAACAGACGAAACGTAATGACAAACACAGAACTGTTTATAAAGAATATTGAAGGCTTTGGACACTCTCTTTCAGATTTTGATTTTTCAGAAGGTGCTTCAGACGAACAAATTGATGAAGTTGAAAAGTTGATTAAACGGACACTTCCTGACGATTTCACATTGTTTCTTAAAAATATAAATGGGCAACACTCAGATAAATTATATCTTCTTCCTGACGAAGCATTGCTTTTTTCTTGTGAAGAGATAATTACTGAATACAAAGGACTGGCTGACTATTTTGAAGACTCTATTGAGTTTTATAACAAATATCAATATAATGATAAGATAAGGGGCACTGTTTGGAGTGAATCCAGAGTTCCCATTGCTGGAAGAGATGGTTATTATTTGTTCCTTGACTTTGATCCCGGACCAAACGGGACAATAGGTCAAGTACTATTTTTAATCAATGAGTGCGACTTTGTTGTGTTGGCTGCCAGTTTTAAGGATTTTCTAAACTCGTATAATGAACATATAAAAAACAAAACTCTTCAAATACGGGAAATATCAAACGGACATGACAGTAAGTATAGGTTGACAAATGACTCAGATTATCTTAATGGACAAGAATTCGCCAAACTATTCGGACAATGAAAACCACGCATAACATCATTTTTGCAATAGTCGGGGTTTCGTGCTCCGTAGATAGTTTTGTAGTTGCCGAAAGTTCAGTTCTTCGAATGAACATTTGTGCAGAAAAGCCCGCCCATCGAAAATCTGCAAAACGTTAGCGAAGATTTTCAAACCCTCATATAAATCTAAATTATGCGAATACTTAACGTCTTACTTTTTATTTCATTTTTCAATATTAGTTACTGCCAAAAAAATGTAAGTAATAGTTTTTCTTTGAAAACAGCGGAGCAGATAAATGATATGGAAAATGATTTAAAAACTGTAGTTGCGCATGTTGAAGTCTTGGAAACTTGTTCAACAAATCCAGATTGGTGTGGAAATATACCCTTTGCCTCAACAAGTTTAGTCAAAATATTAGATGGTAAATATCAGAATCAAATGCTTCATATCTCAGAACTTTGTCGCGCAACAAGCTATGAATTAAAAAGAACTTACATTTTAAAAATAGAAACTTCTCCAAAATTTGGAGTTGCAATCTGTAATGATGAAGTTTATTATGTAGATGGATATGGTTACATTAAAGAAAAAGATTTCCAATGCTTTTCGGCAAGTTGGAATGAGGAAACCTCCACTAACACCCATCTCTCTCAATTGCAAATTTTCCCTAGTTACAAATATTTCTCATAAAAAAATGGCTAACAACTCCACAACACGTTCATTCTTACAACGCCCTAAAAACGCTACCAATCCACCTAAAAAATACCCGCACTATACTAAAATCTCTTTTATGTAGTATTACGCAAAATCTCCCAACTTTGCGGAATTTTTCATGGTATAAGATTAAATAAGTTTAGCAAAGTTTTCATTCCAGTCAGTTATGAAGTTACAAACATTTTTCTGTCCGCACAATAAGTAGACATTTGCAGCGCTTTGCACATGCTGAAGTAGAAGCGGAGCCGGGCATATTATAAATCAGATATCCCTTTAAAAAAAAGTTGTGTTGATGAAAATCCCAACTTATAGGATCGGGCATATTTGTTTCTAATACTGTGGACAAAATGTTCAAGCCTTGTGGACAAAATGTTCAAGCCTTATGGACAAAATGTTCAAGCCTTGTGGACAAAATGTTCAAGCCTTGTGGACAAAATGTTCAAGCCTTATGGACAAAATGTTCAAGCCTTGTGGACAAAATGTTCAAGCCTTGTGGACAAAATGTTCAAGCCTTATAGACAAAATGTTCAAGCCTTATAAACAAAATGTTCAAGCCTTGTGGACAAAATGTTCAAGCCTTGTGGACAAAATGTTCAAGCCTTATGGACAAAATGTTCACGTACTTAGAAAACAAACTGTCGAGGCTACGTTGAGAAAATGTTGACGCCTTGACGAGAAAATGTTGAAGTCCGCTCCGCGACCGATTGGTTCTTGCAACGTACTGAAAGCTCCACCAATCCAGCTCTGACTAGTGTTCCTCACGGCGCTAAAATTTTTTGTGTATGGGCTCGCCATGTATCCCGACCTTGCAGAATTATTGACTAGGTAAGATTAAAGAAGTTTAACTGCATTTCTATCACATTTAGTTGAAGTTACAAACATTCTACTATCGCAAAGGCAGCAGATAGGGTAGACCTAAACACGTTCTCAGTGGATTTTACTCACCAACTTTCACCTTGCTAGAAACAGAATGAGCCGTAAATTCAGGTGCATACATACTTTGCAACGTAGCAATGCCGTTATTAAAAGTACCTAAATTGGTAACCCGAACATCATATTCTAGAACATAGGTCCCTTTGTTTACAGTATCAAAAAAGAAGTGAGTTGCCACATCTTTAGTACTCATATAATAATTTAAAGTCGACCATTTGTAACCAGAAAATACATCTATTGGTTCAAAACAAGATGCTCGTAAATCTTTTAAATGTACAAATTCTAAGTCGGTATCTGTTTTTAGTATAAGTCGAATAGTTATCAAATCGCCTAATTTTAGTTTTTCATCAGTTAAAGAAACCAACTTATTTCCTTCGTTTGTTTTAACCTTTTTATACAACTCTTTTGTAATCAATAAGCCCGATTTGGAGCTGCTTTTTACATTTTCCAACTCTTCAAAGTACTGCCAGTAAACGCCACCATATCCAGGAATTTCCGAGTTGTTAGTAATTTTTACACTCGCCATTTCTTTAGTGATTTCTTCAGCCTTCCAATTCATTTTGATGTATCCAGTGCTTGCTTCTTTGTCTTTTTCAGAAAGTTTTTTAGATAAAATTTTCTCGTTTCCAATTACAAATTTGGTGTTGTCTTTTATAGATGTCCAATCACTTCCTTCGAGTAGTAAGGCATAAATAGCTTCTGTTGTCGATTTTGTCGTAGACCATCTGCTGGACTGTTTGTTTTTGATCAGCCAAACCTTCAATTCGTTTATGGTTTTTGTATCCTTATCAATTTCAGAAAAAGCTTCGATAAGTAGCGCTTGTGTTTCAACTGCCGATTGATACCAATAATAACCGTTAGTGTTTTCTATCCAATACATTCCGCTTTCCGAATTATGTGCAGCAGTTTCTTTCAAACTAGTTAGAATTTTTTTTGCAAATTCATTTTCTTTAAATCGATGCAGTACCAAGGCTAACATACCTTTTTCATATAGCGAATACTGCAACCAATTTTTCTTAACTTCCGTAAGTTGTATTGATACTATAGAATCCAAATTGTGTGCTAGCGGATATTTTTTCAAATAAAAACTTCGTGCATACAAATAGTGTAAATCAATTGGATTGTAATAAAAACTTTTTTTATTCTTGCTGTCGTTTCTTTCTAAAAAACGTGTGTCTAAATTTGGAATTCCTTTTGCAACTATGTTTTCATATTTCGCCTCCGAATTGGGAAACATTTTGATTAAATGACCAATTCCAGAAAGAACGTGCTGACTGATGTAACTGTTCTCTTTTCCACCATCAAACCATGGAAAGCCACCGCTGGGCAATAATTTCTTTTCTAATTTTCTGAACGTTAAATCGGTAGATTCATCTAATGTTTTCAAATCCATTAGTGTTGCAAGTTGTTTATTTCTAAAAGTTTCATCAGCATCTAAAAGCCAAGGCGTTTCTGCCATAAGAACAGATTTCAGCTCTTCGTTCATTTCCAACTTCGACTTGACACCTTGCTTTTTCCATTTTTCAAATACTTCGGCAACTTTAGGATTACTAGTAATTATTTCTTTAGCAATACAATTCGCATAATATCTCGCAAAGGTTTGTTCAGAACATTCGTGTTCGTATTCCATTAAATACGGCAACGATTGTAGGGCAATCCAAACCGGATTGGATGTATACTCTAAAGTAAATAGATGATTTTTTACTGTGCTCGATGCATTTTTCAAGTTTTCAAAAACCACTTCTTTTTTAGTTTTTTCTCGAACCCAAAGCGGAATACTTTCGGTTATTAGTATTTTGTTGGTTAACACAGGCAAAATATTTTCTTCACCATCGGTAAAATTCCCACTTTTGGCTATAATTTTATATTGTAAACCTTGAATTCCTTCGGGAATCGTAATTGTCCAGCTTACTGGAACGCTTTCTTTTGGCTTACAAAGAAAGTTTTTGGTGTTGTTGGTATTCAATACAATTGCATCGATAGATTTCATCGTACTGGCATCAAACAAATATAAAACAGCTGTACCCGATTTTCCTTCGGTAGTCATATTGACCACTTTGGCACTAATTGTAATGGTATCTTTTTCTCTTACAAATCGTGGCATGTTTGGCATAATCATGACGTCTTTTTGCGAAACAATTTCCGATTGGAAATAACCAACTTCTGCTTTTTTATTATGAGCAAACAAGCGCAACTTCCATTTAGTTAATGATTCTGGAGTAGTAAAACTAAACACAATTTTTCCATCTTGATCTGTTTTTATATTGGGATAAAAGAAAGCAGTTTCATTAAAATTAGTTCTAGTTTTTACGTTCTTAATTTCTTGTAGCAACTTTTTGGTAGTAATAATTAGTACACCATTGGCAGCTTGCGTTCCATAAAGAGCTAATCCTTGCGTTGCATCAATTGTGTTGACATCTGTGATTTCGTCTAGCGGAATAGTGGCAAGTTTATTTTCATCACTTATAACGCCATCGATTATGATTAAAGCACTACTACTTCCGTTTAGTGATGAACTTCCTCTAAGTACAATTTTAGAAGTTGGATTTACAGAATTGTTTGTTGTATTTATTTGTAAACCTGAAACCTTTCCAATCAACGCTTGCACTACATTAGGATTTCCTGCTTGTGTTATTTCTTCAACCACTTGCTGTGATGCATAGGTTATTGCGGAATTTTTTTTGCGCATTCCAATGGCGCCAACAATCACCTCGTCTAGGAATGGAGAAGCTTCTTCTAATATAATATTTAATGATTTAAAATCAGTAATTGTAATTACTTCATCTAGATAACCTAACAGTGTAATTTTTAAGGTTTCATTTTTATTTATTAAAATACTAAAATTTCCATCAACATCGGTCGAAGTATTTCTATTTGAATCAACAATTAGTATTGTTGCACCAGGCAATGGACCAGAACTATCAATTACACAACCAGAAATCATTTTAGCATCGGTGGTATCTTCTAAAAAGATTTTCATCTCATTCAAATAATTCGTCTGGTAGTTTTTGCTATAACGTTTATCAAAACTGAATCCAAACCAATTCAGTCTAGGTTTTTGTTTTAGAGGAATTTGGTAACGATTAAATTGGTAAAAGGTATTAATCTTTGCAGTTGTGATCTCGGTATTTTTGTAATCAGGAAAATTTACACGATTAGAATAATTATAAAAATATACATTCTCCCAGTTTTTTATTTTAAACTGGTCTAAAGACATGTCGTACATGCTCGCTAATACTTCTGCTTCCAATTGGTTGTCACGTATTTTAAAAGACCAAGTCTCATTGCTACCGGGTTCAATTTTGTTGCGATACGAGCTGGATTCGATATTTAGAATTCGTTCTAACTCTTCTTTTTCTGAAAATATCTCATGAGTAAACGGCGTGTTATCCCAAACTGTAAAAAAGTGGTGTGTTAATGTTTTTTCGGTTGTGCTATTTTTCTGAACGCTAAGTTTTCCTTTGCCATCAACAAGTTGAACTTTAGAATATTGAATCATTTCGTTGTTACAATAGGTTCTTACAATAATCAATAAATCTTTTATTTTTGATTGTAATTCAAATTCGAAATGGCTCGAGTTACGTTCTTCTTTTTTATAAACGGTGAAGAGTTGTTGATCATAATTGGGGTTCTTTTTAGATAGGGTACTCAAATAATTGTTATGAATTATTTCATTTTTTCTAGAGTCTAGTGCTTTTATTTTAACTTTAAATGTTCCTGGCTCGTAGTTTTGAAGAAAATCCAAATTTACTTCATCTGTTATTTCAGTATCAAAATTTACTATTTTAACAAGAGTATCTTTAGCCTCATAATCGGTTTGATCATAAGGTTCATGAGGAAATAATTTTTCAAATTCTTCTCGGGTTAAGGTATTGATTTCTGGAGCATAAAAAGTTCGTTGTTTAATGTATTTCTTAGTTTTGGTGTATGTAAATTCAATAGTTCCTTTAGAATTTATTGGAAAATTATTCAGCGTTGTACTGATGATTTTAAGTTTGTTATTTTTCTCATCAATATTAATTTCGTGACCATATCTTAAATTGAGCTTTAGTGTTTCTTGGCTTACATACATTTGCTGAGATGTAGTTTTGGTCTCGCCATTAGTATCAGTTATTTTAATAATAGTATTAAAGTAAATACTTTTAATCGAATCATTGGCAATTGTAGGATGTTCGGTTGTAAACTGAATTTTAAAATTGCCATTTTCATCGGTTACCATTTCATTTTGAATGTAGTTTTCATTTTCTGAATACGTGTTGCCCTTCATAGTAATATGTTTGAAAACATCATAGGCTACTGTAGCATTGCTTAGATTGCTTCCTGCAAGGGTTTTTGCATTTCCAGAAATCGTAACAACATCTCCAACAGAATAATTTTCTCGAATTGGATTCATAGTTATTTGAAAAGTTGGTCGCTTGTATTCTTCAACCATAAAAGGGAATTCAATTTTATTGTATTCAACATGATCCCAAAACTGATGTACTTTTTCTTTTGCATCATAATATTGGGTGTCATTTTCATTTGTTTCAGGTTCTGAAATATTGAGTCGTAACGTTCCTGTGAGTACATTTTTGGGCAAATCAAATTCGCCATTTATCGATCCAAATTCATTGGTTTTTAAGGTTGTTTCGAATATAGTTTTCGAAAAATTATCGACAACTTCTACGGCTACAGTTAAGTTGGGTACTACACTTTTTACACCATCTTTTTGTTGAACCATAACCGCTTTGTAAAATACTTTTTGACCTGGTCTGTAAATTGCTCTATCAAAGAAGACCATAGTTTCAGCTTCGTAATCGTCGTATTCATCACGGTCGTTTTCAGTTTCTAAATAGGTTTTGTGGTAAACATCAATTAAGGTGTCGTTGTCTTTTGAGAAAATTATTTTTTCTGAAAAATAGTTTTTAGACGTCTCTTTAGTATATTTTTCTTTTGGGATTTTAATTTTTCCTTCACGGTCACTTTTATAGTTTTTGGAGTCTCGTGTAAGCGTTACGTTGTCAATTGGTACACCAGTTTTCCTGTTTAAAACATAAATCAAATCATTTTCTTTATCCGAATCCACAACCGGAAAAAGTGATGTTACTGTAATTTTTTGATACGTTTTAACTACCGATTTATTCGAATTTAACGCCTCAAAAAACACCAAATAGTTTCCTTCCTCTACAGGTTCTAATAGTATTTCGGTAGTGTGGGAATTCAGGTCATTGGCATTGGGAAGTTTTTTGATCACTGTTTTTAAAATCTGATTTTTAGTCATGAATGATTTCAACAACGTGTCTTCAACATACTGATTGTAAAATTTTTCAAACTCGTGATGAGCTGGGATTTTATAGTATTTAACTACAATAGAATCTACATTTTTATAGGTTACAAATGCCCTAATATTTTCTTTTGGATAATAGGTATTTTTTAAATTGACTACTAAGTTTTTACTTAAAATAGCTATTTTAACAGCACTAGCTTGTGCCATTGCATCCAAATTAACGTTGGTTTTTAAAATGGTATCGGTTAGTGCCAACGCATTTTTATAGAATTTTGCTGCATTGTTTTCGGAAACTGCATACCAATATGAAACTCTATTCGCTTTCAATTGTTGTAGTAATTCTGAATTGCTTGAATTGTTTTCTAGATTTTTAATTGCACTATAATAGGATTGTGAATAACCATTTATTTTTCTTATAAATTCATATCGATATAAAATTTGCTTATTTAATTCCTCTTTTTTATTGTTCGAATAATACGCTTCATTTTGTTTAAATAATTCAACGATTTTTTTCAAATAGTTATCCTGAATTAGTTTGCTCTCGGTTTTGCTGAATTCTTTTGTATTTAAATAAAAAAGTTCGTTAGGGTTTAAATTCGGTAGTTTCCAATTTTTTATTTTATTTTGTAAATAGTCGATGTTGATCTGAAATAGATAATCAAACAAAGTAGTTTTTTTCGAATAGCCGTTGTAGGAGTTGGTAAAAAGCGCTTCGTATTTTTCTAAAGAAACTTTGTGTAGTACATCCGAATTTCTCAACGAATTGCTGTACGCATTATCTATTTCTTTTGTGAAATCTGCATACGTCCAAGTTAAAAAATCGTCACTTTTTTGATTTTTCAAATTGGTTCGTGCATTGATAGAATTTGAATTTATGTTTAAATAGTTTTGAAGTAAATTGGCATAGACACTATTTAACAATGCCTTATTTTCTTGTGAACCAACTGTGATTTTTTTTCTTAAATCCAATAGTATTTTTGACTGTGCATTTTCATTAAATACTTGTTCGAATTTTGACAAATAGAAGAAACATTTTAGTAACTGAGGTTCGTTGTTTTTCTTTTTTGCCTTTTTATATATCTCTAAAACTTCGTTATTTGCCGATGTAGTTTTTCCATCAATCTCAAATTGAATTACTTTTTTCCACTCCGAATCAAAATTTTGAGCTGCTATTTTACTGCAAAAACTAACGAATAGTAAGAATATAATTTTTTTCATAAATTGGAATTTCTATTATAGAGTAGTTTTTGAACTAAAAGGTTGGAAGCAAGTTAATTTTTTTCACAATTTACATTTTTTATTAGCTTTACCAATATTCATTTTATTATTTTTGGACTTTAAAATCACAATGAAATTACTTTATATTTTACTGTTTTTTTGTACGCTATCCGTTTCGGCACAATCCGATTATGAGAAAGCAGAAAAATTGTACAATCAAAAAAGATACAACGAAGCCAAAGAACTGTGTGAATCGTATTTAAAAATGCATCCTAAAGACTATAAAACGATAGAAATGCTCGGCGATATTGCTGGTCAGCAAAAAAAATGGTCCGAAGCTATTACTCAGTACCGCATACTAAAAAATGCTTTTCCTAAAAATGCCGATTATCATTATAAATATGGTGGTGCAATGGGCATGAAAGCCAAATCTGTTAATAAGTTTAAGGCAATGGGAATGTTGGACGAAATTGAAAATTCATTTCTCACAGCTGCCAAATTAGATGCTAAACACATTGATGCGCGTTGGGCTTTGGTGGTATATTATTTAGAAATTCCAGGTATTCTTGGTGGTAGTGAAACCAAATCACAAAAGTATGCCAATGAGCTAATTGCTATTTCTGCCGTAGACGGTTATTTGGCAAACGGATACATAGCAGAATATTTTAAGCGATACAAAATAGCCGAAAAGCAATATTTGAAAGCCAATGAAGTTGGTAAATCAAAAGTTACGTATCAAAAATTATATGATTTATATAAAAATAAATTAAATCAACCTGAAAAAGCTGAGATTTATAAACAAGAAATTTAAAATTGAGCTTCAAATAGTCCAAAAACATGAGAACACATTTTATAGCCATTGGTGGTGCGGCAATGCACAACCTAGCTTTAGCATTGCACAATAAAGGATATAAAGTTACTGGTAGCGATGATGCCATATTCGAACCATCAAAATCAAGATTAGAAAAAAAGGGTTTGTTACCTGAAGAATTTGGTTGGTTTCCTGAAAAAATATCGCAAGACATTGAAGCAATAATTCTTGGAATGCATGCCAAAGCAGACAATCCTGAATTATTAAAAGCTAAAGAATTGGGGTTGAAAATTTATTCGTATCCTGAATTTTTATACGAGCAATCTAAAAATAAAACTCGAGTTGTAATTGGTGGTTCTCATGGAAAAACAACCATAACTTCGATGATTTTGCACGTAATGCAGTACCATAATATCGAAGTCGATTATATGGTTGGCGCTCAATTAGAGGGTTTTGACACGATGGTTCATCTTACAGAAAATAATGATTTTATCGTTCTTGAAGGCGATGAATATCTTTCGTCACCAATCGATAGAAGACCAAAATTTCATTTGTATCAACCCAATATCGCATTGCTTTCTGGAATTGCTTGGGATCACATTAATGTTTTTCCAACCTTTGAAAACTATGTCGAGCAATTCGAAATCTTCGTAAATCAAATTACAAAAGGCGGAATTCTTGTGTACAACGAAGAAGACGCAACGGTAAAAAAAGTAGCTGAAACAACTACGAACACCATTAGAAAAATGCCTTATGCAACACCTGACTATGTTGTAGAAAACGGAATAACATTGTTAGAAACACCCGAAGGTGCTATGCCAATTGAAGTTTTTGGTGCGCACAATTTGAATAATTTGGCTGGTGCTAAATGGATTTGCCAAAATATGGGTGTAGATGAAGCTGATTTTTATGAAGCTATTTCAAGTTTTAAAGGCGCAAGCAAACGTTTAGAAAAAATTGCAGAAGGAATAGGAAAAGTGGCTTATAAAGATTTTGCTCATTCACCTAGTAAAGTTTCGGCAACTACTACAGCAGTAAAAAGTCAGTATCCAGATAGAAAGTTAATTGCGTGTTTGGAATTGCATACCTACAGTAGTTTAAATGCTGAATTTCTAAAAGAATATCAAGGCGCACTCGATGCAGCCGACGTTGCAGTAGTTTTCTATTCGCCAGATGCAGTAAAAATTAAGCAACTAGAAGAAGTAACTTATGAGCAAATTGCGCAATCTTTTGAACGAGAAGATTTAATCATTTATACCAATCCAGCCGATTTTAAAGATTTCCTTTTTAGTCAAAATTTTGCTAATACTGCTTTGTTATTAATGAGTTCCGGGAATTATGGAGGATTGAATTTTGATGAGGTGAAGGAGTTAGTAAATTAATTTTAAATTACTTTTCATACCTGTAATGACCAACAATTTCATAACTAAATAGGCAATCCTCAAGTACTTGTCCGCCTCCAACATTATGAACTACTAATGGCCGTTTGGCGTCATTTGATTTTTGATTAGTAACGATTCCGATATGAGGTAATTTTCCGTTGATCATCCAAGTTACAATTTCACCCGTTTTATAATCATTTGGATTTTTTGAAACAGGCAGTTTGGTTCCTTTTCGTTCAAAAAATACTTCCAAATTGGGAACGCGTCTATGGTCAATATTAGTATCAGGTTTTTTTAAACCCCATTTTTTAAGGTTGGGATATTTAGAGAAATTAGCTTTTAAATCTTCGTGAACTTCTTTTTGTAAATCAATTCTAAGTTTTCTGTAGGAACGGATGACCACATCGGTGCAAACACCTTTATTTTTTGGTACATCACCGTTTGGGTATCGGATGGCGTAGTAATTAGGATCATATTCTACAGTCGAATCAATTATAGAAATTGCTTCATCAGACAGTTTTTCTTGAAATGTTTGTACCGTGTTTTTTGTCTTTTCCTTTTGTGCACACGTAAAAAATGACAAAGCAATTAGTAATAAATAAATTGGTTTCATACTTTTATAGCTTTTAAAGATATAACGAACTATTTATCAAATTGTTATTTGTAGTTTAATTTTTTATAAGCCAATGGAACAAACTAATTTTTCAATCAAAAATTGGGCTGAAGACGATAAGCCAAGAGAAAAACTGATGAATAAAGGAAAATCAGTTTTAACGGATGCCGAATTGATGGCTATTTTAATTGGTTCTGGAAGTAGAAACGAAACTGCAGTTGAATTGAGCAAACGAATTTTATCAAGTGTTGATCATAATTTAAATGCTTTGGGTAAACTTTCAATAAAACAATTGATGGAGTTTAAAGGAATTGGTGATGCCAAGGCGATTACAATTATTGCTGCACTTGAATTGGGGAAAAGACGACGGGAAGAAGAACGTGTTGAACTAGTTAAAATTACCTCTAGTAAAAACTCTTTTGAAATTATGCATCCTATAATTGGCGATTTGCCTCATGAAGAATTTTGGGTTCTTTATTTAAATAATTCTAACAAAGTAGTATATAAAAACCAACTATCCAAAGGTGGAATTACTGGAACAGTTGTTGATACCAGAATTGTTTTTAAAATTGCTTTAGAGCACAATGCAACCGCTATCATTTTGGCACACCATCATCCGTCGGGTGTTTTAAGTCCTAGTGAAGCAGATGTTTTAATCACTAAAAAATTAAAAGCAGCCGGCGAAAATTTAGATATACGCGTTTTAGATCATCTTATTGTAACTGAAGCTGGATACTACAGTTTTGCCGACGAAAGTAAATTATAACTATGAAAATTAAAGAAGTAACCCATGTTTATTTTGATTTAGATCATACCTTATGGGATTTTGATAAAAATTCAGAACAAGCATTTGATAAAATTTTTAAAAACGATTTTCCACATATTGATACGACCTCTTTTATAGAAGTTTATGCTCCGATAAATCAAGCATGTTGGAAATTGTATCAAGTAGATAAAATTACACATGAAGAACTTCGGTACAAGCGATTAAAATATTCTTTTGATGCTTTAAAAATTACGATATCAGATGACAATATAGATAAAATGTCGGACGATTATATCCGTTATTTACCAGAAAGTAATTTGTTGTTTGATGGAGCTATAGAAATTTTAGATTATTTGAAACCCAATTACAAGCTGCATATTATTACCAATGGTTTCGCCGCTGTTCAGTATAAAAAACTCGAAAACTCAGGCATTTCTTCCTATTTTTCATCGGTAACCAATTCTGAAATGGCAGGTGTAAAAAAACCGCATCCTAAAATATTCGAATTTGCGTTATCTTTGTCCAACGTTTCGAAGGAAAATTGTATTATGATTGGCGATTGCATTGATGCAGACGTAAAAGGCGCATTAGATTTCGGAATGGATGCCATTCATTTTAACGAACAAAAAGTTGAAATTCCGAATCATATTAAACAAATTAATTATTTACTAGAATTAAAAAAATATCTTTAAAATGAAAAGATTTATTCTCATACTATTTATTACAACCGTTTCTTTTTCACAAAATATAAATGATTACAAATACGCATTAGTTCCAGCAAAATACGATTTTCTGAAATCCAAAGATTTGTATGGACTTAATACTTTGACTAAAATGTTTATGCAAAAATATGGTTTCGAAACCTATTTAGATTCTGAAATTTTACCTGCAGATTTTGCGAGTACTAATTGTAATAAAGTGTTCGTAAGTATCGAAAACAATAGTTCTTTATTCTTAACTAAATTAAAAGTTGTTTTAAAAGATTGTAAAAACACGGTGTTATTTGTCTCAGAAGAGGGAAGAAGTAAAGAAAAGGAATACAAAGTGGCTTATACGCAAGCGCTAAGACAGGCTTTCGCTTCATTTGACAAATTGAATTATAGCTACCAACCTTCCGAAAAAAGTTTAGAAATGGTAGGTGAACCAGCGAAAGAAAGTCGTACGGAAGAAAAAGTAGCTGTGATTAAAGAGGATGTTAAGGTTGCTAATTCTAATGAAACTATTGCAGCGTTATTTGCTCAACCTATTGCGAATGGTTTTCAATTAATCAATACCGAGCCAAAAGTGATTTATAAAATCTTTAAAACTACTACAAAAGATTTTTTTATCGCTACCAAAGGAACAACTCAAGGTGTTTTCTTTTTAAGAAACAACGAATGGTTTTTTGAATACTATCAAAACGATAAATTAGTTTCGGAAAAAGTAGAAGTGAAGTTTTAAATTGTATACTAAGGACTAAAAAACTAAGGACTAAGAACTAATAACCATACTTATCTTTCCAGCGATTTTTCAAAAATTCTCTTGTTCCATTTTCTCTAGAATTACTTCCTGGATCGTAGAATTTTGTTTCCTTAATGGCATCAGGTAAATATTCTTGTTCGCTAAAATTATTGGCGTAGTTGTGAGAATATTGATAGTCGTCACCATAACCCAATTCTTTCATCAATTTGGTTGGTGCATTGCGCAAATGAATCGGAACAGGTAAATCGCCTGTTTGTTTTACAACCGCTTGCGCTTCGCCAATTGCCATATAACTTGCATTACTTTTTGGAGAGGTTGCTAAATAAACCGCACATTGACTTAAGATAATTCTGCTTTCAGGATAGCCAATAGTTGCAACCGCTTGAAACGTATTATTTGCCATGATAAAAGCCGTAGGATTTGCATTTCCAATATCTTCACTAGATAAAATCAGCATTCTTCGAGCAATAAATTTTACATCTTCGCCACCTTCAATCATTCTCGCTAACCAGTAAACTGCACCATTTGGATCGCTTCCACGGATGGATTTTATAAAAGCCGAAACAATATCATAATGTTGCTCGCCAGTTTTGTCATAAAGAACGGTGTTTTGTTGTACTAATTCTAAAACTTTTTCATTGGTGATAGTAATTTGACCTTCAGGGCTTGCGTTTACAACCAATTCAAAAATATTTAATAGTTTGCGTCCATCGCCTCCAGAAAGTCGCAACAACGCTTCCGATTCTTTAATTTTTATTTTTTTAGATGAAATTGTTGTGTCTAATTTCATCGCTCGTTCCAAAAGTGCCAACAAATCTTCTTTCGAAAACGGATTCAAAACATAAACCTGACAACGTGACAATAACGCTGGAATGACCTCAAAACTCGGATTTTCAGTCGTGGCTCCAATCAAGGTTACCCAACCTTTTTCAACCGCTGCCAAAAGCGAATCTTGCTGCGATTTACTAAAACGATGAATTTCATCAATAAACAAAATCGGGTTTTTTGCTGTGAACAATCCGCCACTTTGTTTCGCTTTTTCAATTACATCGCGAATGTCTTTTACACCGCTGTTTATCGCACTCAATTCATAAAACGGACGATTACTTTGCTTGGCAATAATTTGCGCCAAAGTCGTTTTGCCAGTTCCAGGCGAACCCCAAAAAATCATCGATGGAATTACGCCACGAGCAATCTGTTGCGTCAACGAACCATTTGGTCCAACCAAATGCAGCTGACTGATGTAATCTTCTAGTTTTTGAGGACGAATGCGTTCGGCTAAAGGTGCTTCCATTTTAATTTGAAAATGTAATAATTTGTAGATTTGAAAATGCACAATGAATTTGGATAAGGTATTTCAATTCAAACAGGCACTTTACAAATTTAATTATTATAAATCATTTTTAAAGTAATTTTCAAATTATCTAATTTTCAAATTTTCAAATTGATATGACAAAATAGCACTAAATAATTATTGGTTGTATTTTTGATAAATCAATTGTCACTATGAGACACAATAACGAATTAAACCATTTTAAATTTTCACCAGCAACTTGGATTATTCCAACGTTTTTGTTGATTGTGATTTGGTTTGTATTTTACATAGACAATTCGTTCAACCTGAATCTAAACAATCACGGAATTCTTCCAAGAACTTTTTCAGGATTACAAGGTGTTTTGTTCAGTCCATTTTTACATGGTGATTTGAATCACATTGCAAGTAACACATTGCCATTATTCATTTTGACCACCGCATTAATTTATTTTTATCGAGATGTTTCCTTAAAAGTTTTGGTTTATGGAATAGTACTTTCAGGAATTATTACATGGATAATTGGAAGAGCATCCTATCATATTGGCGCGAGCAGTTTGATTTATGTTTTGGTTTCATTTATTTTCTTCAAAGGGTTGCGAACACAATATTACCGATTGATGGCATTGTCATTTGCAGTAGTTTTATTGTACGGCGGCATGCTTTGGTATGTTTTCCCACAACCTGAAATTGTAGGTGAAAGTTCTATTTCGTGGGAAGGGCATTTGGCTGGTTTGGTAACAGGATTTGTATTTGCGATGCAATTTAAAACACCAGATTATGTGAAAGACATTCAATACGATTGGGAAAAACCCGATTTCAATCCAGAAGAAGATGCTTTTATGAAACGATTTGATGAGAACGGCAACTTCGTTAATCCACCAAAACCTGAAGAAATTTTGGAAGTTTTAGAAGAACAAATACAAAGTGAACCAATAAAATATGTTTATGTTTTTAGGGAAAATAAGGAAGAGGAATAAATTATGAAGTACTTTTAATTAATCCAATTTTAATTGTACTATTTTCTAATTCAATTTCTATGAATAAAATTCCATTTTCGTAATTATATAAAATTTCATCTTTTTTTCCATCTTTATCTAGAAGAACAATTTTCTTATTTAATTTGTCTAATTCAAATTTTCCTTTTCCAATTTCACCCATTATTGAATGATTCATAGAAAAGTTATTGTTATTGTCAAATTTGTATGTAATTGGAAATATCAATAGATCTGATTTTTTTCGGAAGTTATTAGCTTCATTTTGTCTAGAAAGATCTTTATAAGAAATGGAATCTTTAATTTTATTGTAATACGTGATTTCATCTTCATAAGATATCACATTCCAAGTACCTGAAAAATTTTGTGAATACATTTTGAAACTCAATAATATGACAATAAAGACGATTTTTTTCATTTTTAATATTTACATTTATTGTCGTTGTCTAACGGTTTCATACAAAAACGCTCCGCAAGCCACAGAAACATTGAGCGAACCGATAGTTCCAAACATTGGTAACTTGGCTTTTGCATCAACAATCTTCAAAACTGATGGATTGATTCCGCGGTCTTCGCTTCCCATGATGATGGCAATTGGTTCGTTTAGCGCAATATCATAAATGTTATCTTCGGTTTTTTCAGTTGCAGCAACAGTTTTGATTCCGCTTCCTTGAAGGTAGAAAATAGCGTCTTTGATGTGATCTACTTTGCAAATTGGCACATTAAATACGGCTCCAGCCGAAGTTTTTACTGTATCGCCATTGACTGGTGCTGAACCTGTTTTTTGAACTATAATTCCGTCAACGCCTGTACATTCGGCAGTTCTAATGATGGCGCCAAAGTTTCTAGCATCACTCAATTGATCAAGGATTAAGAACAACGGCATTTTTCCGCTTTCTACAACGCTGTCAACTAAAGTTTCTAGTTTAACAAACGAAATAGGAGCAATGGTTGCCACTGCACCTTGATGGTTATTTGGAGTTAATCGGTTTAATTTTTCTACTGGCACGTACGAGAAATTGATGCTATTTTTTTTCATCGCTTTCATCAATTCCTGCATCAATTCGCTTTGCGCATCGCTTTGAACAAAGACTTTATCGATTTCTTTTCCTGCGTTGATTGCTTCAATAATCGCTCTAATTCCGAAAATTTGGTTTTCTTTTTCCATGGCGCAAAGGTAATCAATTAGGAATTAAAAATTGAAAATTAAAAATTGAGAAAAGCATCTTAAATTTTAATTCGTAATTTTTAATTATTTAAAAGGTTGCTTTCAAGCTGATATGAACAATAGAATTGGATAACTTAATAGCTTGATCGTTGGTGCTTCCGTTGGCGTAAACAATATTAAAAAGTCCGTTTTTAGTTAGCAATCCAAATCCAAATCCAAGACCGAGTAAGTTGTCTTGGAGATTCGACGTTTTGTCTTGAAAATAGGCGTAATCAATTATAGAATGAACGTAAATAGATGGTGATAAAACATATCTATACTCGGTCAAAATACTAGTAAATGCATTGGCCTGCAGGCTGTTTTCATTGAAGCCTCGAATGGAGTTTATACCGCCAAAACGTTGCAGTTCATTAATTATATACGAATCACTTTGTAAATAAAAATTTTGACTTTTAATATTAAAAATATTCTTTTGGTTTAAATAGAAATTATATTTAAGATTTAATTTTCCAAAAAATTGCGAATTGTTTTGAAGTTTAGCGTCACGATTTCCAGATCCAATTTTTAGATTGAAGTTAGTTTTCTCAGGAAATAAGAAATCATCATTTTTAAATTGTACAAACTCGTAAGTAGAAGTGATAAATGTATTGGTGAAATCATTTAAAGTAACAGAGTTCAAGTTCTGAATATCGCTAGATTCTGCCGATTGATAACCTAAGTACAATCTTGAATTGTAATTGAAATAATAACCTAAATCAATATTTGTCTGTGTGGTCTGAAAAGTGCTATCTTGTTTGAAAATATTTAATTGACCTTTTAAGCCCAACGGACTTTTAAATATATAAGGTAGTTCAATACCAAGATTGAATGTTTTCTGATCTTCGCCATCGCTTTTCCAATAAAAAGCAATTTTTTCGCCTGAATTCAATACGTTTTGTAAACTTAAATCAACGTAACCTGTAAAAACAACTTTGTTAGTTTCGTCATTATTGAAACCAATAAATCCGTCAAATGTATTTGATTTTGCTTTTTCCAGATATACATATATTTTGGTAGAATCTTTGGTAAATAAAATTTCCGGATATTTAGTTTGTTTAACGAATCTAAACTGTTCAAAATCTTTATGAAGTTTATCCAAAACTTGTTGATTGAAAACTTTGTTTTTATAAAGTCGTTTTATGTTTTTTTTATGCCCTTGAGGGAACTTATCATAACCATTAATTACAATATCATTTACAGTTCTTTTCTCGCCAATATCAATGTTTAAGTTTGCAGTCAAGTTACCATTTAAATTTTTGAAATCCACAAGTTTTACTTTTGCCATCGAAAAACCTTTTACTTCAAATTTGTTTACAAGCTGCTTCAAAAGTGTTTCGCTTTCAGAAAAAGGAATTTTTAAAGTATCAGTTTTGAATTCTAATAATGATGAAAATTTAGTACCTATATATATGTGTAGTAATTTAGTTGGCTTACCAAGTGCAAATTTGTAAAAAAAAGTACTGTCGTTTACTTTTCCACTCTCTTCAACTTGCGATTCGAGATATCCAAGAGCTATTAATTTTTTTGACAATAAGTTGGTTTCATCTACTACCGCTTTAGCATTAGAATGTTTTTTGGAATACCCAACAGAATCAATTGTTTTTAAAGCCAAGTTGTTTTCTGCATACACTTTTAGATACTGGTTTTGACCAAAAGTATCTAGCAATGTCAAACAAAATAGAAAGGTAAAAAATATTTTTTTCATTCGTAGCAAATGACTTGGTCTAATCTGAAAATGGTAACTTCTGCTTTGAGCAGCATCTTTTATAGTCTATAAATGGTAAATGAATCGAATTTCGAAACCTAGTTTATGAGCATAATTTGAAATAAAATTGCTATTGAAGTAAACTACGCTAGCTGAAAATTCATTTTACTATTTATCAACCTTGTAAAAATAACGTAAAAAATGAGAGATTAATATATTTTTTGCAATGTTAAGAAATGTTCTTGAAAATTAATGAATTATGATTTGTTTTACTAAAAATAATTACTACATTTGCAACCCCTAAAAAGTGGGGATTTAATAAATAAAGAAAAATTAGTATTTAATTATGCCAACAATTCAACAATTAGTAAGAACAGGAAGAACTCAAATCACTAAGAAGAGTAAATCGGTTGCTTTAGATTCTTGTCCTCAAAGAAGAGGTGTTTGTACGCGTGTTTACACTACTACTCCAAAAAAACCAAACTCTGCAATGCGTAAAGTTGCGCGTGTACGTTTGACTAATGGAAATGAAGTGAATGCTTACATCCCGGGAGAAGGACATAATCTACAGGAGCACTCGATAGTATTAGTGCGAGGCGGAAGAGTAAAAGATTTACCAGGAGTTAGATACCACATCGTTCGTGGTGCGCTAGATACGTCTGGAGTAGCGGGAAGAACGCAACGTCGTTCTAAATACGGTGCTAAACGTCCAAAAGAAGTAAAAAAGTAAATCTAAACTAGTTATTTGATTTTATCGAAAGATAAAAATCGATAACAAAAAAACGAAGAAATGAGAAAAAGAGCGGCAAAGAAAAGACCACTTTTACCAGATCCAAAATTTAACGATCAGTTAGTTACACGTTTTGTGAACAACTTGATGTGGGATGGTAAAAAATCTACAGCGTTTAAAGTATTTTACGATGCAATGGATATCGTAGAAGCAAAAAAGAATAATGATGAAAAATCAGCATTAGAAGTTTGGAAAGATGCGTTAACTAACGTTATGCCTCACGTAGAAGTACGTAGTCGTAGAGTTGGAGGAGCAACATTCCAAATTCCAATGCAAATTCGTCCAGACAGAAAAATCTCTATGGCAATGAAGTGGATGCTTCTTTATGCTCGTAGAAGAAATGAAAAATCTATGGCTCAAAAACTATCAGGCGAAATCTTAGCTGCGGCTAAAGAAGAAGGTGCTGCAGTTAAAAAGAGAATGGATACTCACAAGATGGCTGAAGCAAACAAAGCATTCTCACATTTTAGATTTTAATTCATAAGAAATGGCTAGAGAACTTAAATACACAAGAAACATAGGAATTGCTGCTCACATTGATGCTGGTAAAACAACAACAACTGAGCGTATATTATTCTACACAGGAAAATCACACAAAATTGGTGAAGTACACGATGGTGCTGCAACAATGGACTGGATGGCGCAAGAGCAAGAAAGAGGTATTACAATTACTTCTGCAGCTACAACTTGTGAATGGAATTTTCCAACTGTTCAAGGTAAAAGATTGCCTGAAACATTACCTTACCACTTTAACATTATTGATACACCAGGACACGTTGATTTTACCGTAGAGGTAAATCGTTCGTTACGTGTATTGGATGGTTTAGTTTTCTTATTTTCTGCTGTTGATGGTGTTGAGCCACAATCAGAAACTAACTGGAGACTTGCAGATCAGTACCGTGTTCCACGTATCGGTTTTGTTAACAAAATGGATAGACAAGGTTCTAACTTCTTGATGGTTTGTCAACAAGTAAGAGACATGCTAAAATCTAATGCAGTGGCTATCACTTTGCCAATTGGTGAAGAAAATGATTTCAAAGGTGTTGTTGATTTAGTAAGAAACCAAGCTATTGTTTGGGATGAAGAAGGTATGGGAGCAACTTACGAGATTGTGCCTATTCCAGAAGACATGCTTGCTGAAGTTAAAGAATATAGAGATATTCTTATCGAAGCAGTTGCTGATTATGATGAAAACTTACTTGATAAATACATGGAAGATCCAGAATCTATCACAGAAGAGGAAATCAATATCGCGTTAAGAGCAGCTGTAATGGACATGGCTATCATTCCTATGATTGCTGGTTCTTCTTTCAAAAACAAAGGAGTTCAATTCATGTTAGATGCAGTATGTAAATACTTACCATCTCCAATGGATAAAGATGGTATCGAAGGAATTCACCCTGATGATGCTGATTTATTAGAAGAAGACCAAACTAAAATATTACGTAAGCCAGATGTTAAAGAGCCATTCGCAGCTTTAGCATTTAAAATCGCTACTGACCCATTCGTAGGTCGTTTAGCATTCTTCCGTGCTTATTCTGGTCGTTTGGACGCAGGTTCTTACGTATTGAATACACGTTCTGGTAACAAAGAAAGAATTTCTCGTATCTACCAAATGCACGCTAACAAACAAAATCCAATCGAGTACATCGAGGCTGGAGATATTGGAGCAGCAGTTGGATTTAAAGATATTAAAACTGGAGATACATTGTGTGATGAAAAACACCCAATTATTTTGGAGTCTATGAAATTCCCAGCGCCGGTAATTGGTATCGCTATCGAACCAAAAACTAAAGCTGACGTTGATAAAATGGGTATGGCTTTAGCTAAATTGGCTGAAGAAGATCCAACATTTACAGTTAGAACTGATGAAGCTTCAGGTCAGACTATTATTTCAGGAATGGGTGAGTTACACTTAGACATCCTTGTAGATAGAATGAAACGTGAATTTAAAGTTGAAGTTAACCAAGGTGAGCCTCAAGTTGAATATAAAGAAGCTTTTACAAGAAGTGCTACACATAGAGAAACTTACAAAAAACAATCTGGAGGTCGTGGTAAATTCGGTGATATCGTATTTACTCTTGAACCAGCAGATGAAGTTGATGGAAAAGTACCTGTAGGATTACAGTTTGTTAATGCTGTAAAAGGTGGTAACGTTCCAAAGGAATACATTCCATCTGTAGAAAAAGGTTTCCGTGAAGCTATGAAAACTGGACCATTAGCTGGTTATCAAGTTGATAGTTTGAAAGTAACTTTAACTGACGGTTCTTTCCATCCAGTCGATTCAGATGCTCTTTCTTTCGAATTAGCTGCAAGAATGGGTTACAAAGAAGTAGCAAAGGCGGCAGGAGCAATCATCCTTGAACCGATTATGAAAATGGAAGTTATTACACCTGAAGAAAACATGGGAGATATCGTTGGTGATATCAACCGTCGTAGAGGTCAAGTAAATGACATGGGAGATAGAAATGGAGCTAAAACTATTAAAGCGGATGTGCCATTATCAGAAATGTTTGGTTATGTAACTACATTAAGAACGCTTTCATCAGGTAGAGCAACATCTACTATGGAATTTTCTCACTATGCAGAGACACCTTCAAATATATCTGAAGCAGTTATCAAAAAAGCAAAAGGAAACGCATAATATTTATCAAGATGAGTCAAAAAATTAGAATAAAATTAAAATCTTACGATCACATGTTGGTAGATAAATCTGCTGAAAAGATTGTAAAAACTGTAAAAAGTACAGGTGCTGTTGTAACTGGTCCTATTCCGTTACCAACTCACAAAAAAATATTTACTGTATTACGTTCTCCACACGTTAATAAAAAATCGAGAGAGCAATTTGAAGTTATGTCTTACAAAAGACTAATTGATATTTACAGTTCATCTTCGAAAACTATTGATGCTCTAATGAAATTAGAGTTGCCAAGTGGTGTTGAAGTAGAAATCAAAGTTTAATTTTAAATTAAACAATACTAAGATGTAAGTATTAGAATTTTGAAAAATCTTCTAATACTTTCTTCTTTGAAAATAAAAAGAATTAATAATCAATAAATAGTTTAATATGTCTGGGTTAATTGGAAGAAAAATCGGCATGACTAGCATTTTCGATGAAAACGGGAAAAATATTCCTTGTACAGTAATCGAAGCTGGACCTTGTGTCGTTACCCAAGTCAGAACCAATGAGGTTGACGGGTATGAAGCGTTACAACTTGGTTTCGATGACAAATCAGAAAAGCATGCAACTAAAGCTGACTTAGGTCACTTTAAAAAAGCTGGTACATCTGCTAAGAAAAAAGTCGTTGAATTTCAAGGTTTCGAAAGTGAGTATAAACTTGGTGATAGCATCAATGTAAGTGTATTTGCAGAAGGAGAATTTGTAGATGTACAAGGTGTTTCTAAAGGTAAAGGTTTTCAAGGTGTTGTAAAACGTCACGGATTTGGTGGTGTTGGTCAAGCAACTCACGGTCAACACAACCGTTTAAGAGCGCCAGGTTCTGTAGGAGCATCATCTTATCCATCAAGAGTATTCAAAGGAATGCGAATGGCTGGTAGAATGGGTGGAGAAAATGTAAAAGTTCAAAATCTTAGAGTTTTGAAAGTAGTTTCTGAAAAGAATTTACTTATTGTAAAAGGAGCTATTCCTGGTCACAAAAACTCTTTCGTAATCATTCAGAAATAATGGAAGTAAAAGTTTTAGATATCACAGGAAAAGATACTGGAAGAAAAATTCAACTTTCTGATTCAGTATTTGGTATAGAACCAAACAAACACGCAGTATATCTTGATGTTAAACAATATTTAGCAAATCAAAGACAAGGTACTCACAAAGCTAAAGAAAGAGCTGAAGTTGCTGGAAGTACGCGTAAGATTAAAAAGCAAAAAGGTACTGGTACAGCTCGTGCTGGTAGTGCAAAAAACCCTTTGTTTAAAGGTGGAGGTACAGTTTTTGGACCACGTCCAAGAAGTTACTCTTTCAAATTGAACAAAAATTTAAAAAGATTAGCAAGAAAATCCGCTTTCTCTTTAAAAGCTCAAGAATCAAATTTAGTAGTTGTTGAAGATTTTACTTTTGACACTCCAAACACTAAAAACTTTTTGAATGTTTTAAGTGCTTTAGGGTTAGATAATAAAAAATCTTTATTTGTGTTGGGTGATACAAATAAAAATGTATATTTGTCCTCACGCAATTTAAAGGCATCTAGCGTACTAACTAGTTCAGAATTAAGTACTTACGCTATATTAAATGCTAATAATTTAGTACTTTTAGAAGGTTCTATAGAAGGAATTGTAGAAAATTTAAGCAAATAATAGGACATGAGTATCATAATTAAACCTATAATTACAGAGAAAATCACTAAAGATGGTGAGGTTTTTAATCGTTTTGGTTTTGTTGTAGACAAAAAAGCAAACAAAGTACAAATTAAGAAAGCTGTTGAGGCTACTTATGGTATTACGGTTGTAAATGTTAATACAATGAACGTAAGACCAGATAGATCGACAAAATACACTAAAAGTGGTTTAATCAGTGGAAAGACAAATGCTTACAAAAAAGCAATTGTACAAGTACAAGAAGGAGAAACAATAGATTTTTACAACAATATCTAATACAATAAGATGTCAGTAAGAAAATTAAAACCTATTACCCCGGGTCAGCGTTTTAGAGTTGTTAATGGTTTTGACGCCATAACAACTGATAAGCCGGAGCGTTCATTGATCGCACCGAAAAATAACTCTGGAGGTAGAAATAGTCAAGGAAAAATGACCATGCGTTATACAGGCGGTGGTCACAAACAAAAGTATCGTATCGTAGATTTTAAAAGAACTAAAGTTGGAATTCCAGCTACAGTTAAATCTATTGAGTACGATCCAAACAGAACTGCTTTTATCGCATTATTATTTTATGCAGATGGAGCTAAAACTTATATCATTGCTCAAAATGGTTTACAGGTAGGACAAACTGTTGTTTCTGGTGAAGAAGCTTCTCCAGAAATCGGTAACACTTTACCTCTAAGTAAAATACCATTAGGAACAGTAATTTCATGTATTGAACTACGTCCTGGTCAAGGTGCTACTATTGCTAGAAGTGCTGGAACTTTTGCTCAACTTATGGCAAGAGACGGAAAATATGCTACAATTAAAATGCCTTCAGGTGAAACAAGATTAATCTTGCTTACTTGTTCTGCTACAATTGGAGCTGTATCTAACTCTGATCATCAATTGATCGTATCTGGTAAAGCAGGTAGAACAAGATGGTTAGGTAGAAGACCAAGAACTAGACCAGTAGCAATGAACCCTGTTGATCACCCAATGGGTGGTGGTGAAGGACGTTCTTCAGGTGGTCATCCACGTTCTAGAAAAGGTCTTCCTGCTAAAGGTTATAGAACTCGTTCTAAAGTTAACCCGAGTAATAAGTATATCGTTGAACGCAGAAAGAAATAATTAGTTAGATATGGCACGTTCATTAAAAAAAGGACCTTTTGTACACTACAAATTAGATAAAAAAGTTCAAGAAAATATAGCTGGTGGAAATAAAGGAGTTGTTAAGACATGGTCTAGAGCTTCAATGATTACTCCAGATTTCGTAGGGCAAACTATCGCAGTACACAATGGTCGTCAATTTGTTCCAGTTTATGTAACTGAGAACATGGTAGGTCACAAATTAGGAGAATTTTCACCAACAAGATCTTTTAGAGGTCACGCTGGAGCAAAAAATAAAGGTAAAAAATAAGAAGCAATGGGAGTTCGTAAAAGAGAAACAGCAGACGCAAGAAAAGAGGCTAATAAGTCTATAGCTTTTGCAAAGTTAAATAACTGCCCTACTTCACCTAGAAAAATGCGCTTAGTTGCGGACTTGGTAAGAGGTCAGAAAGTGGAAAGAGCACTTAATATTTTAAGATTCAGCTCAAAAGAAGCTTCAAGAAAATTAGAGAAATTAGTATTGTCTGCGATCAATAACTGGGAGCAAAAAAATGCTGATGGAAATGTAGCTGAAGCAGGCTTATTTATAAAAACTATCACTGTAGATGGTGGAATGATGTTGAAAAGACTTCGTCCAGCTCCACAAGGAAGAGCACACAGAATTAGAAAACGTTCTAACCACGTAACAATCGTATTAGGACAAGTAGATAACACACAAAGCAATTAATAAAGATGGGACAAAAGACAAATCCAATTGGAAACAGACTTGGTATCATCAGAGGATGGGATTCAAACTGGTATGGTGGAAATGATTACGGTGACAAAATCGCTGAAGATTATAAAATCAGAAAGTACATTCATGCTCGTTTATCAAAAGCTAGTGTATCAAAAGTAATTATCGAAAGAACTTTAAAGCTTGTAACCGTTACTATCACTACTGCTAGACCTGGTATTATTATCGGAAAAGGTGGTCAAGAGGTAGACAAGTTGAAAGAAGAACTTAAGAAAGTTACTGACAAAGAGGTTCAAATTAACATCTTTGAAATTAAAAGACCTGAGTTAGATGCTTATTTAGTTGCAACAAGCATTGCTCGTCAAATTGAAAACCGTATTTCATACAGAAGAGCTATTAAAATGGCAATCGCAGCAGCAATGCGTATGAATGCAGAAGGTATTAAGGTTTTGATCTCTGGTCGTTTGAATGGTGCTGAAATGGCACGTTCAGAAGGTTTCAAAGAAGGTAGAATTCCTCTATCAACTTTCAGAGCCGATATTGATTACGCACTTGGTGAAGCTCACACTACTTACGGTAGAATGGGAATCAAAGTATGGATCATGAAAGGTGAGGTTTACGGAAAGCGTGATTTATCTCCACTAGTTGGAATGGATAAAAAACAAGCTTCTGGTGGAAAAGGTGGTGATTCTCCAAGAGGAGATAGAAAACCTTTTAACAAAGGTGGTAAACCAGATGCACGTAAAAGAAAGTAATTTTTTAAAGTAAAAGAAAAATGTTACAGCCTAAAAGAACAAAATACCGTAAGGTACAAAAAGGTAGAATGAAAGGTGTTTCTCAAAGAGGACACATGCTTTCAAGTGGAATGTTTGGAATTAAATCTGTACATGAAAATGGTGTTTTCTTAACTTCACGCCAAATTGAGGCTGCGCGTATCGCTGCAACTCGTTACATGAAGAGAGAAGGCCAATTGTGGATCAATGTATTTCCAGATAAACCTATAACAAAGAAACCTCTTGAGGTACGTATGGGTAAAGGAAAAGGAGCAGTAGAGTATTGGGCTGCCGTTTGTAAACCCGGAAAAATTATGTTTGAAGTTGGAGGAGTACCTTTAGCAGTTGCAAAAGAAGCATTACGTCTTGCAGCTCAAAAGCTTCCAGTTAAAACTAAATTTGTTGTTGCTAGAGATTTCGAAGCATAATATATATAAATTATGAAACAATCAGAAATTATAAATCTGTCTACAGCTGAGTTACAAGTGCAACTTAGTCAGTTAAAAAAAACATACGCTGAATTAAAAACTGCTCACACTATTTCACCAATTCAAAATCCTCTTCAAATTAGAACAATGAGAAGAGCGGTAGCAAGATTGGCAACTGAAGTAAGTAAAAGAGAGTTACAATAAATTGTAATCTGCTGAAAGATGGAAGATAAAAGAAATTTAAGAAAAGAAAGAATAGGTGTAGTTACTAGCAACAAAATGGAGAAATCTATCGTTGTTTCTGAAACAAGAAGAGTAAAACACCCATTATACGGTAAGTTCGTGTTGAAAACTAAAAAGTATCATGCACACGACGAAACAAACGATTGTAATATTGGAGATACTGTAAAGATCATGGAAACTCGACCTTTAAGTAAAACTAAATGTTGGAGATTAGTTGAAATCATTGAAAGAGCTAAATAATTATGGTACAACAAGAATCAAGACTAAAAGTCGCAGATAACACAGGAGCAAAAGAAGTTTTGACTATCCGTGTATTAGGAGGAACGAAAAGACGTTATGCCTCTGTTGGAGATAAAATTGTAGTTTCAATCAAAGATGCAACGCCAAACGGTAACGTTAAGAAAGGTACTGTGTCAACTGCAGTTGTTGTTCGTACTAAAAAAGAAGTGAGAAGAGCTGATGGTTCTTACATTCGTTTCGATGACAATGCTTGCGTTCTTTTGAATGCAGCAGGAGAAATGAGAGGAACTCGCGTTTTTGGTCCAGTAGCAAGAGAACTTCGTGAAAAACAATTCATGAAAATTGTATCATTAGCACCTGAAGTGCTTTAATTCGATTAATGATGACAAAGTTAAAAATTAAATCGGGTGACATCGTAAGAGTTATTGCTGGAGACCATAAAGGTTCTGAAGGTAAAGTTGTACGAGTTATTCGTGATGACAATAAGGCGATTGTAGAAGGTGTAAATATGGTTTCAAAACATACAAAACCATCTGCTAAAAGTCCGCAAGGAGGAATCGTTAAAAAAGAAGCACCAATACAAATTTCTAATTTATCTTTAATAGATCCAAAATCTAAAGAGATTACTAAGGTTGGAACAAGAGTAGAAGGTGATAAGAAAGTAAGATTTTCAAAAAAATCTAATCAAGTACTATAGTTATGGCATATATACCTAGACTAAAAGAAGAGTATAACTCAAGAGTTATATCTGCACTTAAAGAAGAATTCGGTTACAAAAACGTTATGCAAGTTCCAAAACTTGAAAAAATAGTTGTAAGCCGTGGAGTTGGAGCAGCAGTTTCTGATAAAAAATTAGTTGACTACGCAGTAGATGAATTAACTAAAATTACAGGACAAAAATCTGTAGCTACAATCTCTAAAAAAGATGTTGCGTCATTCAAATTAAGAAAAGGAATGCCGATTGGTGCTAAAGTTACTTTACGTGGCGAGAGAATGTATGAGTTTTTAGATAGACTTATAACTTCTGCTTTACCTCGTGTAAGAGATTTTAGTGGAATTAAAGCTACAGGTTTTGATGGAAGAGGTAATTATAACCTTGGAGTTTTAGAACAAATCATTTTTCCTGAAATTGATATTGATAAAGTAAACAAAATCTCTGGTATGGATATTACATTTGTAACATCTGCTGCTACTGATAAAGAAGCTAAATCATTATTAACTGAATTAGGTTTACCTTTTAAAAAGAATTAAGATATGGCTAAAGAATCAATGAAAGCCCGTGAGGTTAAAAGAGAAAAAACGGTAGAGAAGTACGCTGAAAAAAGAAAAGCTTTATTAGAAGCTGGAGATTATGAAGGTTTGCAAAAATTACCAAAAAATGCTTCGCCAGTACGTTTACACAATCGTTGTAAATTAACTGGAAGACCTAGAGGGTATATGCGTCAATTCGGTCTTTCTCGTGTTACTTTTCGAGAAATGGCTAACCAAGGATTAATTCCAGGAGTAAAGAAAGCTAGCTGGTAGTTAGTTTATTTCAATAGATAATTGTACATTTGCCAGCTTTTAGCAGGTAACGTACAATTATCTGTTTTAAAAAATGAGTTTAATGGGGTCAGGTTCAGTAGAATAGTTCTGCTGAAAACCGTTTCCACAATTTTATAAATATGTATACAGATCCAATTGCGGATTATCTTACGAGAGTTAGAAATGCAGTTAGAGCCAACCATAAAGTGGTTGAGATTCCAGCTTCTAACCTTAAAAAAGAAATCACAAAAATTTTATTCGACCAAGGTTATATCCTTAGTTACAAATTTGAAGACAACTCGGTTCAGGGTTCAATCAAAATCGCTTTAAAGTATGATAAAGATACTAAAGAGTCTGTAATTAAAGATATCCAAAGAATTAGTAAGCCAGGTTTACGTAAGTATGCAGGTTCTTCTAAAATTCCTCGTATCCTTAACGGACTTGGAATTGCTATTGTTTCTACATCAAAAGGTTTGATGACTGGAAAACAAGCCAAACAACTTAATGTTGGTGGTGAAGTAATTTGTTACGTTTACTAATTTTAAATATACTAAGCGATGTCAAGAATAGGTAAAAATCCAATAGTAATTCCAGCGGGTGTAACAGTTGATGTTACTGATGCTTTGATTACAGTTAAAGGAAAATTAGGTCAATTAACACAAGAGTTTTCTAACGTTACTGTGAAAATTGAAGAGGGTAGTGTGATTGTAGAGCGATCTTCAGATCACAAAGATGAAAGAGCTAAACACGGTTTATATAGATCATTAATCAATAATATGATTGTTGGTGTGTCAACTGGTTTTACTAAAGAATTAGAGCTTGTGGGTGTTGGATATAGAGCTTCAAATCAAGGGCAAAAACTTGATTTAGCTTTAGGATTTTCTCACAATATCGTTTTAGAAGTTGCGAAAGAAGTAACTTTGGAAACAATTTCTGAGAAAGGTAAGAATCCTATCGTAAAATTAACTTCTTTCGATAAACAATTGTTAGGTCAAATCGCTGCGAAAATTAGAGGTTTCCGTAAGCCAGAACCATACAAAGGAAAAGGTGTTAAGTTTGTAGGTGAAGTATTAAGAAGAAAAGCAGGTAAATCAGCTTAAAAATATAGATTATGTCATTATCAAAATCTGAAAGAAGACAGAGAATCCAGTATAGAATTAGAAAGATTGTTAGCGGTACTGCTGCTAGACCAAGACTTTCTGTTTTCAGAAGCAACAAAGAAATCTATGCGCAAGTAATAGATGATGTAAATGGTGTTACTTTATTAGCTACTTCATCGAGAGATAAAGGAGTAGATTTTAAAGGTACTAGCGTAGAAGTTGCAACTGAAGTTGGAAAACTTGTTGCAGAAAAAGCGTTAAAAGCCGGTATCGATACAGTAACTTTCGATAGAGGAGGTTATTTATATCACGGTCGTATTAAATCATTAGCAGAAGGCGCAAGAGCGGCTGGACTTAAATTCTAATATATTATGTCTAAATACAAAAATGTAGAATTAGTAAAACCAAGTGGTCTTGAATTAAAAGATCGTCTGGTAAGTGTAAATCGTGTTACCAAAGTAACAAAAGGAGGAAGAGCATTCGGTTTTTCTGCTATTGTTGTAGTAGGTGATGAAAGTGGTGTTGTTGGACACGGATTAGGAAAATCTAAAGATGTTTCTGAAGCAATTGCGAAAGCAGTAGAAGATGCTAAGAAAAATCTAGTTAGAATTCCTTTAAGTGGTCAATCAGTACCTCACGAACAAAAAGGTAAATTTGGTGGAGCTCGTGTTTTCTTAATGCCTGCATCTCATGGTACAGGAGTTATTGCTGGTGGTGCTGTTCGTTCAGTATTAGAATCAGTAGGAATTCATGATGTATTATCAAAATCTCAAGGTTCTTCTAATCCACACAATGTGGTTAAAGCAACTTTTGATGCATTACTACAAATGAGAAGC
The DNA here is from genome assembly GCF_057626655.1 of Flavobacterium sp. SP2. NCBI lineage: Bacteria > Pseudomonadati > Bacteroidota > Flavobacteriia > Flavobacteriales > Flavobacteriaceae > Flavobacterium > Flavobacterium solicola. The sequence continues at coordinate 792,080 of NZ_JBVHBT010000001.1, read as the reverse complement.
GCTCATACTGTTGCAAAACAGAGAGGAGTTTCTTTAGAAAAAGTTTTTAAAGGTTAATTCAAGGAAATTATGGCTAAATTATTAGTAAAACAAGTTAGAAGCAAAATCAATTGTCCTCTTACTCAAAAAAGAGGTTTGGAAGCTTTAGGTCTACGTAAGATGGGTCAGGTTGTAGAACATGATTCAAATCCAACTATCCTTGGAATGATAAATAAAGTTAAACACTTAGTTTCTGTAACAGAAGCTTAATAACAATTATAGTTATGAATTTAAGTAACTTACAACCTGCTGAAGGTTCTACACACAATCAAAATAAAAGATTAGGTAGAGGAGAAGGTTCTGGTAAAGGTGGTACTTCTGCAAGAGGTCACAAAGGAGCAAAATCTCGTTCTGGTTATTCTAAAAAGATTGGATTTGAAGGTGGTCAAATGCCATTACAAAGACGTGTGCCTAAGTTTGGTTTCACAAATGTTAATAGAATAGAACATCAAGGTGTTAATCTTGATACACTTCAATTATTAGTTGATAACGGAATTGTTACAGATACTGTAGATTTCTCAGTATTAGTTTCAAATCGTTTAGCTACCAAAACAGAATTGGTTAAGATTCTTGGTAGAGGTGAACTAAAATCAAAATTGAAAGTATCTGCTCACAAATTTACTGCAACAGCTAAAGCCGCTATCGAAGCAGCTGGTGGTGAAGTAGTATTATTATAATATTCTGATTATATGAAGAATTTTATTGAATCATTCAAAAATGTATGGAAAATTGAAGAGTTAAAGAACAGAATTCTTGTTACTTTAGGTTTGCTTCTTGTTTATAGATTCGGAGCTCACGTTACTCTTCCTGGAATTGATGCTACACAGTTAAGTGGTTTAACAGGTCAAACAAAAGAAGGAATAGGTTCTATTCTGGATATGTTTACTGGAGGAGCATTTTCTAAAGCATCTGTTTTTGCACTTGGTATTATGCCTTACATTTCTGCTTCAATTGTTGTTCAGTTAATGGGAATTGCAATTCCTTATTTGCAAAAGCTACAAAAAGATGGTGAGAGTGGAAGAAAAAAGTTAAACCAAATTACTAGATGGTTGACTATTGGAATTACATTACTTCAAGGTCCTGGTTACATTTTTAACCTAAGACAAACCATCCCACAAAGTGCTTTCTTGTTAGGATTCGATTCGTTTTCATTCTTATTCTCATCAGTATTAATTTTAACTACAGGAACAATATTTGCAATGTGGTTAGGAGAAAAAATTACTGATAAAGGTATAGGAAATGGAATCTCGCTATTAATTATGGTTGGAATTCTTGCAAGATTACCGCAAGCATTGATTCAAGAATTTACTTCTAGAGTTACTAACAATAACGGAGGGCCAATGATTCTAGTTTTAGAGATTATTGTTTGGTTACTTGTTATAATAGCTTGTATCTTATTAGTAATGGCAATTAGAAAAATTCCTGTTCAATATGCTCGTAGAACAACTACTGGTGATTTTGAACAAGATATGATGGGCGGAAATAGACAATGGATACCATTAAAATTAAACGCTGCAGGTGTTATGCCGATCATTTTTGCACAAGCAATTATGTTCATCCCTGCTGCTTTAGCTGGTATTTCTCAGTCTGAAACTTCTCAGTCGATTGCAGGTGCTTTTAGTAATATGTTTGGATTTTGGTACAATTTGGTTTTTGCTTCTTTGATCATAATTTTTACATTTTTCTATACAGCAATTACAGTTCCAACTAACAAAATGGCTGACGATTTAAAGAGAAGTGGTGGATTTATTCCAGGTATCAAACCTGGTGTTGAAACTGCTGATTACCTTGATAAAATCATGTCATTAGTTACATTCCCGGGATCATTATTCTTAGCTTTGATTGCTATTTTTCCAGCACTCGTTGTAAGCTTAGATGTTCAACAATCATGGGCTATGTTTTATGGTGGTACTTCTTTGATAATTATGGTAGGAGTTGCAATTGATACTATTCAACAAATAAATTCTTATTTATTGAATAAACATTATGATGGTTTGATGAAGAGTGGTAAAAATAGAAAGGCAGTAGCTTAATTTTTATGGCAAAACAATCAGCAATAGAACAAGACGGATCAATTATTGAAGCATTATCAAATGCTATGTTCCGCGTAGAATTAGAAAATGGACATATCGTTATCGCTCATATTTCTGGCAAAATGCGAATGCATTATATCAAATTGTTACCTGGTGACAAAGTGAAACTAGAAATGAGTCCTTACGATTTATCTAAAGCAAGAATTACCTATAGATACTAAAGTTATTTAAAATGAAAGTAAGAACATCAGTTAAAAAAAGAAGCGCAGAGTGCAAAATTGTGCGTAGAAAAGGTAGATTATACGTTATTAATAAAAAGAATCCTAGATTTAAACAAAGACAAGGATAATTATGGCAAGAATCGCAGGAGTAGATATTCCAAAAAACAAAAGAGGTGTTATAGCACTAACCTATATCTTCGGAGTAGGAAAAAGTAGAGCAATTGAGATTTTAGAAAAAGCTCAAGTTAGCCAAGATATTAAAGTTCAAGATTGGAACGATGATCAAATCGGAGGAATTCGTGATGCTGTATCGTACTATAAAATTGAAGGTGAATTACGTTCTGAAACTTCATTAAACATTAAGCGTTTAATGGATATCGGTTGCTACCGAGGAATTCGTCATAGATCTGGTCTTCCATTAAGAGGACAAAGAACTAAAAACAATTCTAGAACAAGAAAAGGTAAAAGAAAAACTGTTGCTAACAAGAAGAAAGCAACTAAATAGTAAGTAATATGGCTAAAGCAAGTACAAAAAAACGTAAAGTTATAATTGAATCTTCTGGAGAAGCTCATATTAGTGCAACCTTTAATAACATTATCATCTCGTTAACAAACAAGAAAGGTGAAGTTATTTCTTGGTCTTCTGCTGGTAAAATGGGTTTTAGAGGTTCTAAAAAGAACACACCTTACGCAGCGCAAATGGCTGCTGAAGATTGTGGAAAAGTAGCATTAGAAGCTGGACTGAAAAAAGTAAAAGTTTATGTTAAAGGACCAGGTAATGGACGTGAGTCTGCTATCAGATCTTTACATAATAGTGGAATTGAGGTAACAGAAATTATTGACGTTACACCAATGCCTCACAATGGATGTCGTCCTCCAAAAAGACGTAGAGTTTAATAATTTTCAAAGTATAACGAAAGATAGAACACAGATTATCGAAGGATTTAGACCTGAATTCATAATCTCTATCTAAAAACAATTTAAAATGGCAAGATATACTGGTCCAAGTACAAGAATAGCTCGTAAATTTGGCGAAGCTATTTTCGGAGAAGACAAAGCCTTCGAAAAAAGAAATTATCCTCCAGGACAACATGGAATGTCTAAAAAAAGAGGTAAAAAATCAGAGTATGCAGTACAATTAATGGAAAAGCAAAAAGCTAAGTACACGTACGGTATTCTTGAAAAACAATTTAGAAACTTATTTGAAAAAGCAGCAGCATCTAAAGGTGTAACAGGTGAAATCCTTTTACAATTATGCGAAGCAAGATTAGATAACGTAGTTTACAGAATGGGAATTGCTTCTTCTAGAAGAGCTGCAAGACAAATCGTTTCTCACCGTCACATTACTGTAAATGGTGAATTAGTAAACATCCCATCGTACCACTTGAAACCAGGTGATAAAGTAGCTGTTCGTGAAAAATCTAAATCATTAGAAGCTATCGAACGTTCTTTATCTAATTCTAGTACCGTTTACGAGTGGATTACTTGGAACAACGATACTAAAGAAGGTACTTTCGTTTCTGTTCCAGCTAGATTACAAATAACTGAGAACATCAAAGAGCAATTAATCGTAGAGTTGTACAATAAATAATAATTGACACCAGTCTAAAATTATGGCAATATTTAATTTTCAGAAACCCGATAAGGTTATCATGATCGATTCAACCGATTTTGAAGGTAAGTTTGAATTCAGACCTTTAGAACCAGGATACGGATTGACTGTTGGTAATGCACTAAGAAGAGTTTTACTCTCTGCTTTAGAAGGTTACGCAATTACATCTATAAGAATAGAAGGTGTTGAGCATGAGTTTTCAACAATCTCAGGTGTTGTAGAAGATGTAACAGAAATTATTCTAAGTCTTAAACAAGTACGTTTCAAACGTCAGATTGAAGATATAGATAACGAATCTGTAACAATATCTATAACAGGTAAGGATCAAATCACTGCTGGTGATTTCCAAAAATTTATTTCAGGTTTTCAAGTTTTAAATCCTGAATTAGTAATCTGTAACCTAGATTCTAAAGTTAATTTCAATATGGAGTTGACTATTGAAAAAGGTAGAGGATATGTTCCTGCTGAGGAAAACAAAAAACAAAACGCAGTAATCGGTACAATTTTTACAGATTCTATTTTCACTCCTGTTAAGAATGTGAAATATGCAATCGAGAACTTCCGTGTTGAGCAAAAAACAGATTATGAAAAATTAGTTTTTGAAATTAAAACTGATGGATCAATTAATCCAAAAGATGCTTTGACTGAAGCAGCAAAAGTATTAATTCACCACTTTATGTTATTCTCTGATGAGAGAATTACATTAGAAGCTGACGAAATTGCTCAAACTGATTCTTATGATGAAGAATCACTGCACATGAGACAATTGCTTAAAACTAAGCTTGTTGACATGGATTTATCTGTAAGAGCACTTAATTGCCTTAAAGCAGCTGAAGTTGATACATTAGGAGACCTTGTCTCTTTTAACAAACACGATTTAATGAAGTTCCGTAATTTCGGTAAAAAATCGCTAACTGAGTTAGACGAATTAGTAGCCGTTAAAAATTTAACTTTCGGAATGGACTTGTCAAAATATAAATTAGATAAAGACTAGTTTCTTTATCAAGTTAAATAGCATTTAAAATGAGACACGGAAAAAAATTCAATCACTTAAGCAGACAGACTGGACATAGAAAATCTATGTTAGCTAATATGGCTTGTTCACTTATTGAGCACAAACGTATTAACACAACTGTTGCTAAAGCAAAAGCGCTTAAACAATTCGTTGAGCCATTAATAACAAAATCAAAAGAAGATACTACGCACAACCGTCGTATAGTTTTCGCTTACTTACGTAATAAATATGGTGTAACAGAACTTTTTAGAGAAGTTGCAGCTAAAGTTGGTGATCGTCCAGGTGGTTATACACGTATTATCAAAGTTGGAAATCGTTTAGGAGATAATGCTGATATGGCGATGATCGAATTAGTAGATTTTAACGAACTTTATAACGGTGGTAAAAAAGAAGAGAAAAAAGCTAAAAGCCGTCGTGGTGGTAAAGCTAAGAAAACTGAAGCTGCTGTTGCAGAAACTGAAGCTCCAGAAACTACTTCAGAAGAGACTACTGATAAAGCAGAATAATGAATTCAATTTCATAAATATAAAGGATAAGCTATTTTTAGTTTATCCTTTTTTTTTGCTTTCAAAAATCCATCCATTTTATAGATACTTAATTTTTCAAAGCCAGAAAAATAAATTAAATTTGCAAAACACAACTACTACACATTATGAAATATACAACACGACCACAAGCCCTACTTTTACTTGCAGACGGAACCATTTTTTACGGAAAATCTATCGGTATTTCTGGAACTACTTTCGGAGAAGTATGTTTCAATACTGGGATGACGGGTTATCAAGAAATATTTACTGATCCATCCTATTTTGGACAAATAATGGTTGCCACTAATCCACATATTGGAAATTATGGCGTAAACTCTGAAGAAGTAGAATCTGATAAAATTATGATTTCTGGATTGGTTTGTAAAAATTTTAGTTTCAATCATTCTCGTCCAGATTCTGAAAGCAATCTCTACGATTATTTCGAAAAGCAAAATCTTGTTTGTATTTCAGATGTAGACACTAGAGCTTTAGTAAGTTATATTCGTGATAACGGCGCTCAGAACGCTGTAATATCTACAGATGGAACATCAATTGAAGATTTGAAAATACAATTAGCAGCTGTTCCAGATATGAAAGGTTTAGAATTGGCATCCAAAGTCTCTACAAATGAACCCTATTTTGTTGGGAATGAAACTGCAACTTATAAGATTTCAGCATTAGATTTAGGGATAAAGAAAAATATTTTAAGAAATCTTGTTAAAAGAGATTGTTATATAAAAGTCTTTCCTTTTAACACTTCGTTTCAAGATATGCAAGCTTTTAATCCAGATGGTTATTTCTTGTCTAATGGTCCTGGAGATCCTGAACCTCTAGAAAATGCAATCGCAATTGCTAAAAATATTTTCAGTACCGACAAGCCGCTTTTCGGAATCTGTCTTGGACATCAGGTAATCGGTTTAGCAAATGGAATTTCTACCTACAAAATGTTCAATGGGCATCGTGGAATTAATCATCCGGTGATGAATGTGCTTACTGGAAAAGGTGAGATTACCTCTCAAAATCATGGTTTTGCAGTAAATAGAGAGGAGCTTGAAAAACACAACGATTTAGAAATTACGCACTATCATATTAATGATAATACGGTTGCTGGAATGAGAATGAAGTCTAAAAGTGTATTTTCGGTTCAGTATCATCCAGAAGCTAGTCCTGGTCCTCACGATTCTTCTTATCTTTTTGATGAGTTTGTAGACAATATTAAAATGGCAAAAAAATTACAAGAAGTTTAAATGAAATCAATTTTGAAATTTTATTTTCAGAGGTTTATGGTAATTCTATAAGCTTGATTACTTCACAAATTATCTGTTTTAAAAGTAGTTTAGTAAACTTCGTTTGTAATGAAAACCGTTTTTTTATCAGTTGTAATGGAAAGCAGGAATAGGATTGATGAATAGCCTCAAATCAATTGTTTCAAATAAATAAAAAAAATCTACTTCAACTAAAACGTTTGAGTTAATAAAATTCATAAAAATTGTGAATTTGATAAAAAAAGTTGAAATATATTTGTGATATAGTTAAAAATTAATATCTAAATTATAAATTCATTATGAGTATTATTATCAAAATTCACGCAAGACAAATTCTTGACTCAAGAGGAAATCCTACTATCGAAGTAGATGTTGTTACTGAAAATGGCGTTTTAGGTCGTGCTGCCGTACCAAGCGGAGCGTCGACTGGTGAACATGAAGCTGTTGAACTTCGTGATGGTGGTAAAGCCTACATGGGAAAAGGTGTGTTGAAGGCGGTTGAAAATGTAAATACTACCATTGCTAATGAATTGTTGGGAACTTCGGTTTTCGAACAAAATCATATAGATCAAGTGATGATTGAACTTGATGGAACGCACAATAAATCGGTTCTTGGTGCAAATGCAATCTTGGGTGTATCGCTTGCTGTTGCAAAAGCTGCTGCAAATGAACTAGGTTTGCCTTTATACCGCTACGTTGGTGGAGTTTCTGCTAATACGTTGCCTGTTCCAATGATGAATATCATTAACGGAGGATCACATTCTGATGCACCTATTGCGTTTCAAGAATTCATGATTATGCCAGTAAAGGCTACCTCTTTTACTCATGCAATGCAAATGGGAACTGAAATTTTTCATAACTTGAAAAAAGTACTACACGATAGAGGATTAAGTACTGCTGTTGGCGATGAAGGTGGATTTGCTCCAAATCTTGCTGGTGGAACTGAAGACGCTTTGGATACTATTAAACTTGCAGTTGAAAATGCGGGATATAAATTTGGTGACGAAATTATGTTGGCTTTAGATTGCGCTGCTTCTGAATTTTATGTAAACGGAAATTACGATTACACTAAATTTGAAGGTGAAACTGGAAAAATCAGAACTTCTAAAGAACAAGCAGAATATTTAGCTTCACTTGCTACAAATTATCCAATTATTTCTATCGAAGACGGAATGTACGAAGACGATTGGGAAGGTTGGAAGTATTTAACTGAACTAATTGGAGCTAAAACACAACTTGTAGGTGACGATTTATTTGTAACCAATGTAGAGCGTTTGTCTCGCGGAATTAGCGAAGGAATTGCCAATTCAATTTTGGTAAAAGTAAACCAAATTGGTACTTTAACTGAAACTATTGCAGCGGTTAATATGGCTCACAATGCAGGATATACATCTGTAATGTCGCATCGTTCTGGAGAAACAGAAGATAATACAATTGCCGATTTAGCAGTTGCTTTAAACTGTGGTCAAATTAAAACTGGTTCGGCTTCTCGTTCCGATAGAATGGCGAAATACAATCAGTTACTTCGAATTGAAGAAGAGCTTGGTAATACCGCCTATTTTCCTGGTGTGAAAGCGTTCAAACAGAAATAGTAAATATGTTTTTTAATATAACCCTGTTAGGATTTCAAATTCTAACAGGGTTTTGTTTTAGTGAACTATACCAATCTTGCAATATTTATATTAAAATTAACGAAAACGTTATATTATTTGTTTTTTAATTCCTTCGGAATTTGTTAGATTTGTTAAATTATTAATTTACAAGATTTAATTACCAATTTATACCATGTCAAAAACAGCGATATTAGAATTTGATGGCAAAAAATATGAATTTCCTTTGATTGAAGGAACTGAGAATGAAGTTGCTATTGATATTAACAAATTACGAGATGTAACTGGTGCCATTACAATGGATCCAGGATATAAAAACTCAGGTTCATGTACTAGTAAAATTACTTTTCTTGATGGTGAAGAAGGAATTCTTCGATACAGAGGATATTCTATCGAAGATTTAGCTGAAAAAGCAGATTTTCTTGAAGTTTCTTACTTAGTTATTTTTGGAGAATTGCCAACTAAAGAAAAGCTAGCACAGTTTGAAACCGACATTAGAAAATACACTTTGGTTAACGAAGAAATGAAGAACATCATTGATGGTTTTCCTAAAACAGCACATCCAATGGGCGTTTTGTCTTCTTTAACAAGTGCTTTAACCGCTTTTAATCCGAAAGTTGTTAATGTAGAAAATGAAGCCGAAATGTATGAGGCAATTTGCAAAACTATGGGTAAATTCTTAGTATTAGCAACTTGGACTTTCAGAAAATCTTCAGGATTTCCTTTAAATTATTACGATAATACTAAAGGTTATGTTGAGAATTTCTTGCATTTAATGTTTGCATTACCAACGGGACCATACAAAGCAAATCCAACTGTAATAAACGCATTAGATAAATTATTTATTCTTCATGCTGATCATGAGCAAAATTGTTCAACATCAACGGTAAGAATGGTAGGTTCTTCGCATGCTGGATTATTCGCATCAATATCTGCAGGAGTTTCTGCACTTTGGGGACCATTACACGGTGGTGCTAATCAGGCCGTTTTGGAAATGTTAGAAGAAATTCAGAAAAACGGTGGCGATGCTGATAAATATTTGGCGAAAGCTAAAGACAAGGAAGATCCTTTCCGTTTAATGGGATTTGGTCATAGAGTGTACAAAAACTTTGATCCGAGAGCAAAAATTATCAAGAAAGCTGCGGACGAAGTTTTAAAAGAACTTGGTGTTAATGATCCAATTCTTGCAATTGCTAAAAAATTAGAAGAATCTGCATTGGTTGATGATTATTTTGTTTCAAGAAAATTGTATCCAAATGTCGATTTCTATTCAGGTATTATTTACCGTGCTTTAGGAATTCCAACCGATATGTTTACTGTTCTTTTTGCAATAGGAAGACTTCCAGGATGGATTGCTCAATGGAAAGAAATGCGCGAAAACAAAGAACCAATAGGAAGACCAAGACAAATTTATATGGGTTATCCTTTACGTGATTTTGTGCCAACAGAAAAAAGATAATACTTTTCAGAAATACTAAAGAAGCTTCACATTTGTGAGGCTTTTTTTATGCAACATTCTTACAAAATTATTTAATTGATAATTTTTAGACTTAATTACTAACAACATTTCATTAATCAAGTCCCTTTTTTTATCTTTGTTCAATCGAGCGTCAGCAAAATGACGACCTAAAGCCAAAAGCTATTTTATGCTACAATTAAATGTAAAAAACGAATCGTCACGACTACGAGCAGTGGTGTTAGGTTCGGCCATTAATAATGGACCAACTCCAACCGCTGATGAAGCTTATGATCCAAAATCTTTAGAACACATTCTCGCAGGAACGTATCCCATTGAAGACGATATGGTCATCGAAATGGAAGCTTTTAATCAAGTATTTCAGAAATATGATGTTCAAGTTTTTCGTCCAGAAATGATCGAAAATTACAATCAAATTTTTGCTCGAGACATAGGTTTTGTAATAGATGATACTTTTATAAAAGCCAATATTCTTCCTGATAGAGAAAGAGAATTGGATGCCATTCAATATGTTATTGATCAAATTAATCCTGCTAAAGTGGTTCGTCCGCCAGAAGAAGTTCACATAGAAGGTGGCGACGTTATGTTGTGGAATGACTATATTTTCATTGGAACTTACAAAGGTTCAGATTATAAAAATTACATCACAGCACGTACTAATATGCAAGGTGTGAATTATATCAAAGAATTATTTCCAAATAAAATCGTAAAAGAATTTGATTTGGTAAAATCAAAAATTGAAGCTAGAGACAATGCATTGCATTTAGATTGTTGCTTTCAACCAGTTGGAACCAATAAGGGAATTATTTATAAAAGTGGTTTCCGTGAAGAAGCCGATTATATGTTTTTAGTGAATTTATTTGGCAAAGAAAATCTGTTTCACATAACCCGCGACGAAATGTACAATATGAATTCCAATGTATTTTCTATTGCGCCAGATGTTGTAGTTTCTGAGAAAAATTTCACACGACTAAACAATTGGCTTCGCGATAACGGTTTCACAGTCGAAGAAATTCCATATGCAGAAATCGCAAAACAAGAAGGTTTACTCAGATGTTCAACATTGCCATTAATTCGAAATTAATAGGTTCTATGTTATAAGTTCTAGGTTTTTAAAAGTTTGTAATTAATATTTAATATAAATGAAAAGCTATAAAGATTTAGAAGTTTATAATTTAGGTTTGGAATTGTTTTATAAATGCCATGCATTTTCATTGAAATTACCTAAACATGAAATGTATGAACTTGGAAGTCAATTGCGAAGATCTTCTGATTCTGTACCAACCAATATTGTTGAAGGTTATGGCAGAAAAAGATATAAAGCAGATTTTATAAAGTTTCTAACCTATTCCTGGGCAAGTTGTTTGGAAACCGTCTTTCATATAGAAAAAATCACGGTTCTTTACCCTGAAATAATTCATAATCCAGAGGAATTCATTAGTAATTACAACGAATTAAGTGCTAAAATTTATAATTTTATAAAATACGTAGAAGAAAATTGGAAAACATAGTAAGTTATGGTCATTACTAGTAAAACCTATAACTTACAACTTACAACATATAACTTACATAAAAATGAAACAAACAACAAACTCCATATTAATGATTCGTCCAGTCGCGTTCAGAATGAACGAACAAACTGCAGTGAATAATTATTATCAAAAAGTTCTGGACAATCTTTTACCAGCAACGGTTAATGCGAAAGCGCAAGAGGAATTTGATACTTTCGTAGAAAAATTACAAAACGTTGGTGTAACTGTTACCGTTGTTGACGATACTGTAGATCCAGACACACCAGATTCTATTTTTCCTAACAACTGGATTTCTTTTCACGAAAATGGAGATGTAGCTTTATATCCAATGTTTGCTGAAAATCGTCGTCTAGAAAGAAGGGAAGAAATTCTAGATTTGCTAGAAGAAAAAGGCTTTCAGATTGAAAATATTGTAGATTATACCGAAGCAGAAGATGATGGATATTACCTTGAAGGTACAGGAAGCTTATTATTAGACCGAGCAAATGCCAAAGCCTATTGCGCACTTTCTCCTCGTGCCGACGAAGAATTGTTTATCGAATTTTGTGAAGATTTTGACATGCATCCAATAATTTTTGAAGCATTTCAAACGGTTAACGGCGAACGAAAGTTGATTTATCATACCAATGTAATGATGTGTCTTGGAGAAAATTTTGCAGTAATTTGTGCCGATTGTATTGACGACAAAAAAGAGCGCAAAATGGTCCTTGACAATCTGAAACAAGATGGAAAAGAAATTATTCTGATTACAGAAGATCAAGTGAATAATTTTGCAGGAAATATGCTAGAAGTTCGTGGTGCAAATGATAAAAGTTATATTATCATGTCGGCTGCAGCACATCAAAGTTTAACTCCTAAACAAATTGAACAATTAGAAAAACACGGCGAAATTTTATCTTCAAGTTTAGATACAATTGAAGCATGTGGCGGCGGAAGTGCAAGATGCATGATGGCAGAAATATTTTTACCACAACAATAAAATGTTATCTAGAAAAACTAAATACGGAATTAAAGCACTGATTTATATTGCAAAACAAGATAAATCAGTGCCCATTCTGATATCTGAAATTTCCGAAAAAGAAACAATTTCGAAAAAATTTCTAGAAATGATTTTGTTAGATTTAAAGAAGTTCGGAATTGTAGGTTCTAAGAAAGGCAAAGGCGGCGGATATTATTTACTTAAAGATTCAAAAGAAATCTCTATTGCATCTATAATCAGAATTCTTGACGGACCAATTGCGCTTCTACCATGCGTAAGTCTGAATTTTTATGAGAAGTGTACCGATTGCCCAAGTGAGGAAAAATGCGCTCTAAACAAGTTAATGATTCAGGTTCGTGATAACGCTTTGTCGGTTTTAGACAATAAAACATTATATGATTTAACAATATTTTAGTTTTTTTTTAATTTAATAGCCTACTTAATCAATAGACTAATCGTATATTTGAAACTTCAAATATTTTAGTAATGAGCCAAGAAATTATAGATAAAATCAATGCTTGGAATGATGAAATAAAGCTGTTTTCTTTTGCCAATCAGATTGATTTTATTCTGAAAAACATCCAAGGTAAAAAAGTGTTTTCGACTTCTTTTGGAATTGAAGATCAAGTTTTGACACATTTTTTGTATCCATATAAAAACGATTTTGAATTCTTTACGTTGGATACAGGAAGACAATTTAATGAAACGTACGAGGTTTTCCAGAAAACCACAAGCAAATATAACGATCTAACAATCAATACATTTTATCCAGAAGAAACTGACATTCAGGAATATATTAATGCAAACGGTATTAATGGATTTTATGATAGTGTTCAAAATCGTAAAGATTGTTGTTTTATCAGAAAAGTAAAACCTTTAAAAAGAGCTTTACACAATGCCGAAATTTGGATAACCGGACTTCGAGCAGAGCAATCTCAAAATAGAGAAACAATGCAGTTTTTAGAATGGGATGCTGATAATAAAGTGATCAAATTCAATCCATTATTGCATTATAGTTTGTCGCAAATAGAAGAAATAGTTTCGCAAAATGCAATTCCGATGAACAGTTTGTTCAAAAAAGGATATGTTAGTATTGGTTGCGCACCATGTACCAGAGCTATCGAAGAAGGCGAGGATTTTCGCGCTGGAAGATGGTGGTGGGAAAACGGAAAAAAAGAATGTGGATTGCACAGTTCACAAGAAAAAAACAATTAAAAATCGAAAACATGCACAATCATTTAGAGGAATTAGAAAACGAAAGTATCTACATTCTTAGAGAAGTAGCCGCACAATTTCAAAAACCGGTTCTGTTATTTTCTGGAGGAAAAGACTCAATAACGGTTGCACGATTAGCACAAAAAGCATTTTATCCGGGTAAAATTCCTTTTGCTTTTTTACATATAGATACAGGTCATAATTTTCTAGAAACCATCACTTTTAGAGATGAACTTGTAGAGGAATTAGGAGTTGAACTCATTGTGCGATATGTTCAAGACAGCATCAATGAAAACAAAGTCCAAGAAGAAAAAGGCAAACATGCTAGCCGAAATTCATTGCAAACAGTCACTTTACTAGATGCAATTGAAGAATTCAAATTTGATGTTTGTATCGGTGGTGCAAGACGTGATGAAGAAAAATCAAGAGCTAAAGAACGTATATTTTCGGTACGAGACGATTTTGGACAATGGGATTCTAAGAAACAACGACCTGAATTATTTTCTATTTTAAACGGAAAAATAAGTTTTGGTGAGAATGTGCGCGCGTTTCCAATTAGCAATTGGACAGAAGAAGATGTTTGGAGTTACATAAAATCAGAAGAACTAAAATTGCCATCAATATATTTTGCTCATTCTCGAAAATTGGTAAAACGTGACGGTACAATTTTGGCTCATTCGGATTATTTAAATTTGGTAGAAACTGACGAAATTGAAGAACGTATTGTAAGATTTAGAACTGTTGGTGATATGACTTGTACGTCTGCATTGGTTTCTAATGCAAGTACAATTGACGAAGTTATGCTGGAAAACAAACAATCAAAATCGTCAGAACGAGGAGCAAGAATAGACGATAAACGTTCGGAAGCTGCTTTGGAGCAACGAAAAAAAGGAGGATATTTTTAAATTATGGATTTATTAAAAATTAATACGGCAGGAAGTGTTGACGATGGAAAAAGTACTTTAATAGGACGATTTCTTTACGATAACGATGCTTTAACGATAGAGCAAGAGGAATTGGTTCGCAAAAAAACCAAAGAAAAAGGCTTGCAAGATTTGGATTTTTCTGTAATTACTGACGGTTTAATTGCCGAGAGAGAACAAGGAATTACCATTGATGTGGCGCATATTTATTTTTCGTCGGCAAAGCGAAAATTTATTATTGCAGATAGTCCAGGACATGTTGAATATACTAGGAATATGGTTACTGGTGCATCCAATTCGGAGGTTTCTATTATTTTAATTGATGCACGAAAAGGATTGCTAGAACAAACGCACCGTCATTATTTTATCAGTAAATTATTGCGTTTGGAGGCTATTGTTTTTTGTGTAAACAAAATGGATTTGGTCGAATATAGTGAAGATGTTTTTCTAAATATTGCTTCCGATATTGAGAAGATGATTAAAGAATTATCGGCTGATAAGCAACAGATAAATATAATTCCAATAAGTTCGTTGAAAGGTGATAACGTGGTTCATTTTTCCGAAAATATGCCGTGGTTTTCAGGGTCAACTTTATCAGATGTTTTACACAATTTTACTAAAAAGGATAGTGTAGCAAACGAGTTTAGAATGGATGTGCAACAAGTGTATCATGTTCAAAACGAAGAATTTGTAGATTATCGTGCATATGCTGGAAGAATTACGTCAGGAAAAATAAAAGTTGGTGACAAAGTAGCAGTTTTACCTTCGTTAAAAGAAACGGAGGTTATTGAAATTTCTAAATTCAAAACCAATTTAACGGAAGCCAAAAAAGGCGATTCCATTCAAATGCGATTGAAAGACAATATTGATATTAGCCGCGGCATGATGTTGGTACAAGAGTCTAACGATTTTCTTTTTCAGAAAGAGTTGAAAGCAACTTTAGTTTGGCTGGACGAAACTGCTGCAAATTTATCTTCTAAATACAGTATTCAAGCAGGAAGTAGAACAAGTTTCTGTAAAATAAAAAGTATAGAATATTTAATAAATCCAGTAAATCCATCTGATAAAATTGAAGGTGCTACTTTAAAACTAAACGATATTGGACTGACAACTATTCAATTAGCAAATCCAATATTTGTGGATAAATATGCTCAGAATAAAGCAAACGGTGCTTTTGTTATTATTGATGAAACTACTAATAATACGGTTGGTGTTGGTTTTGTTGAATAATAGTATAGAAAAATTTTAAACTAAAAAATCCCAAATTCTTATGAGTTTGGGATTTTTTTTATTTCATAGGTTCATTTTTTAAAATATTTTCAATCATTCCACCAAAGATAAAAAAGTGAAACGGCAACATGGCATACCAATACAATCTTCCAAATAATCCACGCGGTCTAAAAGTAGCAATTTGATGCAAAACATTATCTTCATCAATTCTAAATTCCAGCCACGCTTCGCCAGGTAATTTCATTTCTGCAAAAAGCAACAAACGTTTTTCTTCTTTATTGGCTAAGAGTACACGCCAAAAATCGAGCGCATCGCCATTATCCAAATGTTTTGGATGCGTTCTTCCTCTTCGTGTTCCAACTCCGCCGACCAATTTGTCAATGAAACCACGTGTTTGCCACATCCAATTTCCATAATACCAACCTCGTTCGCCACCAATGGTCCAAATATTATCCAACGCACGTTCTACATCAATTACCTTACGACTTTTCTGGTCTTTCAAGCATCCAAAAGTGGGCACCTGAATAAATTCTGATAAATTATGACCAAATCTTCCGCTAACCATGCTGTCTTTCCAACTTGAAATTACCAGGTTTTGTTCAATTTTGATGAAAGCTAATTTTATTGCATCGACATAAGTAATAGGTCTAATATTTAGCATTTTTTGCAAACGGTTGTCCTTGCAAACAACTTCCATTTTCATGCTATTGACCAAATTTATAGCTAATTTATAAGAAGTTGATGTCACAAAATACAACCAATACGACGACAGTTTGGGCGTCATTATCGGAATTACAAATATGGCCAATTTGATTTGTCTGGTTTTAGCATACAACAACATCATTTCTTTATACGTAATTATGTTTGGTCCGCCAATGTCAAACGATTGATTGTAGCAATCATCACGCAACAAAACACCAATTAAATACTGAATCACATCGCGAATGGCAATGGGCTGACATTTGGTTAAAACCCATTTTGGAGTAATCATTACAGGCAATTTTTCGCATAAATCTCTAATGATTTCAAACGATGAACTTCCAGAACCTACAATTATTCCGGCACGTAAAACTGTAGTTTTAAAATTTCCTTGGTATAAAATGTCTTCCACATCTTTTCGCGATTGCAAATGCTTTGATAAAACATCATGATTTACAATTCCGCTTAAATAAACAACCTGTTTTACACCAATTTTATTCATGTAAACATTAAAATTTTCGGCCGCTTTCGCTTCCATGGTATCAAAATCGGTAATCGATGACGTCATGGAATGAATAAGATAATACGCCACATCAATATGAAACGGCAGCGCATCAAAATTGAGTTCGTGAAGAAAATCTACTTCCCAAACCGTAACCGCTTCAAGCGTGGCTTTGTCTAATCCAAGTCGGTTTTGGTCGCGAACGCAACACACCACTTGATGACCTTGCGATAGAAGTTCGGGTAATAAGCGTCGTCCAACATAACCGTTGGCACCGGTTAAAAGTATTCTCATAACTACAATTTTCTATAAAGTTAGCAAATAGTGTAGTTCAACATTAGTTAAATTCCGCTAATAATACTTAAAACCGAACTTATAATGTATTGAATTCCAATCGCAATTGTTAGAAAACCAACAATTCTAGAAATTGCTACAATTCCAGAAGAGCCCAAAATTCGTGATAAATAATGCGCACTTTTTAAAATTAAGAAAATAGAAAATGCTATAAAAACTAATGCAACGCAAGAAATTGCAATATCGGTTGGCGAATGATGATCTTGGTAATACGCAATTAATAATGAAATAGAACCCGGACCAGCAAGCATCGGAATTGCCAATGGTGTTAAGGCAATTTCATTACGCTTTTGGGCATCGACTTCGGTTTCTTTTGTGATTCCGCGCGATTTATTAAACTTTTTATTGAGTAATGAAAATCCCGAATTAGCAATGATAATTCCACCAGCAATGCGAAGTGCATTTATAGTGATTCCGAAAAAAGACAAGACATATTGACCCACAAAATACGAAATTATCAAAATCAAGAATACGTCAATAGCCGTCCAAAGTGCCACTCTTGCACGTTCTTTTTTGTCATAATCTTGTGTTAGTCCAACAAATATAGGAACCGTTCCAATAGGATTTAAAACCGAAAATAACGAGGCGAATAAATAAATAAAAAGTTCCATCTTTTTTGGAGTAAAATTAGTTCAACTTTCAATCACAAAGTTAAACTTAAAAACAACGTAATGTTAAAACTTAGCGGACAAATCGCATATTTTTAGTATTTTTGTACAATGAAAAATAAGAAAACTTTGGTTCTTGGTGCATCCACAAAGCCTGATAGATACGCCTTTAAAGCCATAACTGCGCTTGTAGAAAAAGGTCATTCGGTGCTTGCAATAGGTCAAAATACTGGCGAAGTTGCCGGAATCACTATCCGTACCAAAGCCATTCCGTTGTCCAATATCAATACCGTAACCTTGTATTTAAATCCGGCACGTCAGCGCGATTATTACAATTATATCGTAGAATCGCAGCCTAAAAGAGTCATTTTTAATCCTGGAACCGAAAACCCAGAGTTTTATCAATTATTACAACTTAACAAAATCAAAGTTGAAGTAGCTTGTACCTTGGTTTTATTGGCTACCAATCAGTATTAGAAGCAAATGGTTCGGGATTTATTTATCCACCATATTCCTGCTTTCCGTTGCAATAAAAAACCTTTCAGAACACCTGAAAGGTTTTTTATTTCCGCTGCACTCAGGGCTAGATTATTTTTCGTTTTAACTTTTAATCAGTTTATTTATTGCAATATTCAGTTGTTCGAATTTATTTATTGTCATAAAATGTCCACCACTTTTTATTCTGATATCGCATTTTACAAATCTTATTGGTAAAATTCTATCCCAAGTTCCATGAATGTGTTTTGTATTTATTGGTATATAATTGTTTTTCCAAGTAACAATTTTATCTATTGCCCATTTCAAAAACGCTTCGTCCGTATCATGCAAAATTGCTGCTAATAATTTTTTGTCTTCCGTACTAGAAATACCAAATAGCCAATAACTAAAAAAATTCGCTTGCTTCATTAATTTTGTAGGCAGCAGTTTATGAAGTTTTAAAGAACCTGCCAATTTGTAATAAAAAGGAATTTCATTTTTGGTTTTAGCCGAAGCTATTACAATTATTTTTTCCGTTTCGAGTAGTTTTCCAATTTCCACAGCCATCATTCCGCCAAAAGACAATCCTATTATAATTGGTTTTGGTGAAGTAATTTGTTTTGACAGTCTTTTTGCATACTCTTCAATTGTTTCTTTATCAAGAGGAATGATCCAATCTATAAAAGTTACCTCACAACTTGAAAAATCCAAATATTTAAATACTCTTTTGTCAGCGCCGAGACCACTTAATACATAGATTTTTTTCATTCTTAAAACCTAGTTTCAGAAGTTGCTGGCTTGCTAATAAGCAATAATCCTAAAAACGTAATCAATCCGTTTACGATTATCAATTCGTTATCAATTACATAATCTCCAAAAAGTAATTTAGAATTTTGTGTAATTAAAAAACAAAGAGCAGGCGAAACCAAACAAATCAGTGGAACCAATTTATCATGAACTGTTTTATTTTTCATAAACAATCCAAATCCGTACAATCCTAAAAGCGGACCATAAGTATAACTCGCCACTCTAAAAATCATCGTTACAACCGAAGCATCGTTTATAGAATTGAAAATAATAATGACCAAAAACATCAAAAACGAGAATCCAAGATGAACAATATGTCTTGTTCTAACTAATTTTGCGTCATTTTCTATCTGTTGATCACTAACTGCTGATTGCTTTTTATCCATTCCTAAAAAGTCAACACAAAACGAAGTTGTCAAGGCAGTTAATGCCGAATCGGTAGTAGCGAATGTGGCTGCGGTCAATCCTAGTAAAAATACAACTGCTGGAATTATACTCAAATAATTAAAGGCAATTTCTGGAAACAGTAAATCGGTTCTTGGTTTTCCGGTTATCAAATCGGTTGGCACTTGTACTCCGTTTTTCTCTGCATACATATAAAGTAGCGCACCAACACTCAAGAAAAAAATATTTATAATTACAAAAATTCCTGTAAAAGTGAACATGTTTTTTTGAGCTTCACCAATGTTTTTACAACTTAAATTCTTTTGCATTAAATCTTGATCCAGTCCAACCATGGCAATAGTCACGAAGATTCCGCCTAAAATTTGTTTTAAAACAAAATTACCTTTCAAATACTCTTCATAGAAAAATATCTTCGAATAATTACTGTTTTTAACCGCTTCAAAAGCTTCAAAAGCGCTGTAATTTAAACTATTACAAATAAAATAGATTGTTAGAAAAACCGAAGTTACTAAGAAAAAAGTCTGTAAAGTATCAGTAATAATAATGGTTTTTAGTCCGCCACGATAGGTATACGCAAATATTAATGCTAACGAAATTAAAACCGTAACCGCAAATGGAATATTGAAAGTGTCAAATACATAGCGTTGCAAAACGATTACTACCAGATACAATCTAAAAGCCGAACCAATTGTTCTACTAATTAAGAATATTGTTGCTGCAGTTTTGTAACTCACAACCCCTAAACGTTGCTCGATGTAGCTGTAAATTGAGGTTAGATTCATTCGGTAATACAACGGAAGAAGAACGCCAGCAATGATTAAAAATCCAATGGCATTTCCTAAAACAAATTGAAAATAAGCAAACTGAGATTCGGGCGAACCTACATTCCCTGGAACCGAAATAAATGTTACTCCAGAAAGTGCTGTGCCAATCATTCCGAAGGCTACAAGATACCATTTTGAGTTTTTGTTGGCTTTAAAAAAGGTATCGTTATCAGTACTTTTTTTACTCATTATATTGGAAATAAATAGTAAAAGTCCGAAGTAAATTATTATAATTATCAGAATTGTAGTAGCGTTCATAAAGAGATTTTTATTCGTAGCTAAAATAGAAAAAAAGTTGGAAGTTGATGGTTAGAAGTTGGTAGATTTATTAAGTAGTTACAACAAAAAAGTTTTGAGAAACGCCGACTGTAAATTTTCTATCTTTTCATTACCTTTACGGCATGGAATTTTCATCTAAACTTCTTGAAAAAGCAGTAAGCGAAATGTCGCAATTACCTGGAATAGGAAAACGCACGGCACTTCGATTAATGTTGCATCTTTTAAAACAACCTGTCGAGCAAACGCAGTATTTATCCCAAGCGCTAACTAGTATGCGTGAAGAGATTAAATTTTGTGTCAATTGTCATAATATTTCCGATGTTGAGGTATGTGAAATATGTTCTAATACGTCAAGAAATCAAGCTATTATTTGCGTTGTAGAAGATATTCGAGACGTTATGGCAATCGAAAACACCAATCAATTTAAAGGATTGTATCATGTTTTAGGTGGAAAAATTTCGCCAATTGATGGCGTTGGACCAAGCCAGTTAAACATTTCAACCTTGGTAGAAAAAGTAAGAAGTGGTTCGGTAGAAGAAATAATATTTGCTTTAAGCTCAACTATGGAAGGTGATACAACCAATTTTTATGTGTTTAAACAACTGAAAGATTTTAATATAAAAACGTCCACAATTGCAAGAGGAATAGCTGTTGGAGATGAATTAGAATATGCCGATGAGGTAACATTGGGAAGAAGTATTGTGCAACGCGTTCCATTTGAAAATTCTTTAAAAAATATTTAATTCAATAATGTGAGAGTTGTTTTTATAATTTGAATTGAAAACCTATCTTTGTTTACTAAACTGTTTCAGAATGAATATTCGATTACTGTATTTTTTGTTTTTTATTACTGTATTTTTTACTTCTTGTGTTCCAACAAAAGATTTGATTTATTTACAAAATAAAGACAATACTGCTGAAAATAAAACGATTACACCATTAGTTTCAAAACCTTATCGACTACAAACTAGTGACATATTAAGCATTAACATCAAGGCCACAGATCCTAAACTTGTAGAAATTTTTAACGGTTCGGCAAATCAAACAGCGTCCTCAGCCGAAGGATTGTATTTAACAGGCTACACTGTTGATGATCATGGAAATATCCGTATGCCAATTATTGGTGAAGTAAATGTTTTAGGTTATACTACCGAAGAAGTGAGGCAAAAGGTCGAAAAAATATTACTTGATGATCATTTTAGAAAAGAAGCTGGAATTTTTGTTAATGTAAAATTATCTGGTTTTCGATATACCATTAATGGTGAAGTTGGAATTACGGGTACAAAAATTCTATATCAAGACAAAGTCAATATCTTAGAAGCTATTGCAAATTCTGGCGATATTACAGTTACCGGAGATAGAAAAGATGTCAAAATTATTCGTCAGTTTCCTCAAGGTACAGAAACCTTCAGTATTGACTTAACGGATGCTAAAGCTACACAATCACCTGCCTACTATTTGCAACCCAACGATTATATTTATGTCAAACCATTGAAGCAAAAAACTTGGGGAACAGGAAAAACGGGTATCGAATCTTTAGGTACGATTATTACACTACTTTCTCTTGCAACTACAACCTATTTATTACTAACAAATTAAAAGTTATTTAAATGTTAGATACTAAAGATTTTTCGTTTTTTGAAAATCAGAACAGCTTTGATTTTAAAGGGTTTTTAATCAAAACAGGTAGTTATTGGCGGTGGTTTATTTTAGGTTTAATAATTTGTCTAACCATTGCGCATCAAATTAATATTAGGAAGCAAAAAATATATTCCTTAGATACTACGATTGCAATTAAAGAGCAAGATAATCCACTTTTTACTTCCAATACGAGTCTTACCTTCAATTGGGGTGGTACTTCAGATCAAGTGCAATCGGTGGCTACCACTATCAAATCGCGATCGCATAATGAATTGGTTGTTAGTAATCTAGATTTCTACATCGAATATTTAAAAAAGCAAAAATATTTTACGGAAGATGTTTACGGAAGCACTCCATTTGTGATAAAATTAGATAAGACCAAAGAGCAAATTTTACAATATCCACTTGAAATAAAATTTTTATCGCCAACGGTTTATCAAATTAAAACTACGTTTGCATCCAACTCGGTGCCCGTTATCAATTACAGTCAAAACACTTTTAATACAGTAAATGTTGTTTCGGGCGATTTTGATAGAAAATTTAAAGTAGGTGAGAAGGTAAACTTGCCGTTTATGAGTTTTACATTAGAAATAAAAGGGAGTCCAGGAAATTATGTAAACTCTGAATATACCATACAATTTAATTCTTTTGATGCTACCGTTTCAAGATTTAAAAATGTAAATGTTGTAATTGATGAAAAAGCAGGTTCCATAATTCGTCTTTCGATGGACGGCACGAATAAAGCTCGTATTGTTGACTATCTAAATGCAACCGTAAATACACTTATAAAACGACAACTCGATAGCAAAAATCTTTTTGCAGAAAATACGATTAAATATATCGATACAACGTTAAACTCTATGGAAGGCAATCTTAAAGATGCCAATGACGAGTTGAAAAATTTTAGTAAAAACAAAAACATCCTTGAAATTGAAAAAGGTGGTGAAACATTTCAATCTCAAATTTTAGATTTAGATCAAGAACGAGATGCTGTAAACCGAAAAATAAATTATTATAATACGCTGAGTAACTATCTAAAAAATAGTACAGATTATTCGAAACTTCCAGCGCCATCGGTTGCAGGAATTGAAGATCCAAATATTCAAGGCAATGTAGCCAAACTTATAGATTTATCGGTGCAGCGCTCCGAAATGGCTTATTCTGTAAAAAGTGAAGTCATGTTTAACAATCTTGACAACGAAATAAGTTCGGTAAAAAGAGTATTGCTTGAAAATATAAATGCTGCCAAAGCTGCTATAAAGTACGATGCATCAATAGTTACAAGTAAATTAAATAGAGCCGAAAGTAAAATTCAAGATCTTCCAGAAGACAAGCAAGAATATTTTAAGATTATGCGAAAGTATGATCTTAGCGAAAGTATTTATCAAACCTATTTGCAAAAAAGAAGCGAAGCCCAAATTGTAAAAGCTGCCAATTTATCAGACATTCAGTTTATTGATCCAGCCAAGGACATTGGTGGTGGATTAATTGGACCAAGAACTAGCGTCAATTATGTAATTGCGCTATTCATAGGATTGTTAGTTCCTTTGATGGTTGTGTTTTTGATTTTCTTTATTAATAATGCCATTCAGAATACAGACGATATTAGTTCAATGACTTCTATTCCGCTAATTGGTGTGGTCGGAATTAAGCACACCGACACCAACTTATCTGTATTTGAAAAGCCTAAATCAGCACTTTCAGAATCTTTTCGAGCTATTCGATCCTCACTTCAGTTTTTGTATAAAAAGCAAAATGTTTCTGGAACCAAAACGCTTATGCTTACTTCATCGGTCAGCGGAGAAGGTAAAACTTTTTGCTCTATGAATATTGCAACAGTATTTGCTTTAAGCGAAAAGAAAACTGTTATTGTTGGTTTGGATTTGAGAAAGCCGAAAATTTTCGAAGATTTTAATTTGACCAATGAAATTGGAGTTGTAAATTACTTAATTGGTCAAAAGTCAATTGATGATATCATTCTTAAAACGCACATTCCCTATCTGGATGTGATTACTTCTGGACCAATACCTCCAAATCCGTCTGAGCTAATTATGAGCGATTCGATGCGAGAAATGATGGAAGAGTTAAAACTTCGATATGATTATATAATTCTCGATACTCCACCAGTTGGATTGGTAACTGATGCAGTTGAATTGTCAACATTTGCCGATGTAACTTTGTATATAATGCGTCAAAATTTCACTAAAAAGGAAATGATAAATCTTTTAAATAATAGAGTGAAAAGAGGCGAATTAGAAAATGTGAGCATTATCTTGAATGGTTTTGAAAACAAGGCTAAATATGGAGCCGGTTATGGTTACGGTTATGGTTACGGATATGGAGCATATTCTAACGGATATCATGATGATGATGAACCTAAAAATGTTTTCATAAAATATTATAAAACGTTTTTAAAAATGATGGGAAAATAAAATGAGTATAAAAATTTTGATAACTGGTGGAGCCGGATTTATCGGTAGTAATTTGTGCGAATACTTTTTGTCAAAAGACTATGCCGTTACTTGTTTGGATAATTTTGCCACAGGACATCGTTATAATATTGAGCATCTTTTAAAAAATAAGAATTTCACCTTAATTGAAGGAGACATAAGAAATAGCGACGATTGTAAAAAAGCAACTTTAAATATCGATTATGTGTTGCATCAAGCTGCATTAGGTTCAGTACCAAGATCCATCAATGATCCAATAACTACTAATGAGGTTAACGTAACTGGATTTTTAAATATGTTGGTTGCGTCAAGAGATGCTGGTGTAAAACGATTTGTTTATGCTGCTAGTTCTTCTACTTATGGAGATTCTGAAAATTTGCCAAAAGTGGAAGACGTAATAGGCAAGCCACTATCTCCATACGCTATTACTAAGTACGTTAACGAGTTGTATGCAGAAATTTTCAGTAAATCCTACGGACTAGAAACAATCGGTTTGCGTTATTTTAATGTTTTTGGAAGAAAACAAGACCCAAACGGTGCTTATGCAGCAGTTATTCCTAAATTTGTACAGCAATTAATTAAGAAGGAAAGTCCAATTATCAATGGTGATGGAAATTTTTCTAGAGATTTCACCTACATCGATAACGTGATTCAAATGAATGAGTTGGCGGTACTTACAAAAAATAAAGATGCGCTAAATACTGTATACAATACTGCTTATGGTGATAGAACCACTTTGAATGAAATGGTTTTTTTACTAAAAAAGTATTTATCAGATTTTGATCCATCAATAGCTACAATCGAAGTCATTCATGGTGCATCTCGTAAAGGTGATATTCCACATTCGTTAGCCAGTATAGAAAAAGCAAAAAAGTTACTAAATTACAATCCCAAATACTCTTTTCAAGAAGGTTTAAAAGAAGCTGTAAAATGGTATTGGGAGAATTTAAAATAAAATAAAAGCATGAAAATTACAAATATTTGTTGTATTGGAGCAGGTTACGTTGGCGGACCAACAATGGCAGTTATTGCTCAAAAGTGTCCACATATTAAAGTTACTGTTGTCGATTTGAATTCGGATAGAATTGCCAAATGGAATGATGAGGATGTAAATAATATACCTGTTTATGAACCAGGATTAGGAGAAATTGTAAAACAATCTAGAGGAAAAAACTTGTTTTTTTCTACAGAGGTTGATAAAGCAATCGATGAAGCACAACTTATTTTTATTTCGGTTAATACTCCAACCAAAACTTATGGTTCTGGAAAAGGAATGGCAGCAGATTTAAAATATATCGAACTTTGTGCAAGACAAATTGCAAGGGTTTCTAAAAACGATAAAATTGTAGTTGAGAAATCAACTCTTCCTGTAAGAACTGCAGAAGCAATCAAAAATATACTTGATAATACTGGAAATGGTGTTCAATTTCAGATTCTTTCTAATCCAGAATTTCTTGCCGAAGGTACTGCAGTTGAAGATTTATTAGCTCCAGACCGAGTTTTAATTGGTGGTGATACAACTCCAGAAGGTCAAAAGGCAATTCAACAGCTTGCCGATATTTATGCCAATTGGGTAAGCACCGACAGAATATTAAAAACCAATGTGTGGTCTTCCGAACTTTCAAAACTTACAGCTAATGCATTTTTAGCACAACGCGTTTCTTCGATAAACGCAATGTCTGAACTTTGTGAAAAAACTGGCGCTGATGTCACTGAAGTTGCTAAAGCAATTGGAATGGACAGTAGGATTGGTGCAAAATTTTTAAAAGCTTCAGTCGGATTTGGTGGTTCGTGTTTTCAAAAAGACATTTTGAATTTAGTGTACATCGCTAAATCGTTTGGTTTAAACGCTGTTGCCGATTATTGGGAACAAGTAATCATTATGAACGATCATCAAAAAAGACGTTTTGGAAAAAAAATTGTTACAACTTTATACAATACAATTGCCGATAAAAAAATAGCATTTTTAGGTTGGGCTTTTAAGAAAGACACCAACGATACCAGAGAATCGGCTGCAATTTATGTAGCTGATGACTTGATAAATGAACAGGCAAAAATAGCTGTTTACGATCCTAAAGTTTCTCATGATCAAATACTATCCGACTTAAATTATTTAGAAAGTCGAAGCGAAGAGAAAAATGAAAAATACATAACTTCTTTCGAAAATGCATACGAAGCTTGCACCAACGCACATGCTATTGCAATTTTGACCGAATGGGATGAATTTAAAGAATATGATTGGCAAAGAATTTACGATTCGATGCTTAAACCCGCTTTTATTTTTGATGGAAGAAATCTATTAGATGGAGAAAAATTAAAAAAGATAGGTTTCCAATTTCACGCTATCGGATCATAGTTTTAAAAATATACACAAGCAGTTCTAATGGATATAAAAATTGGTATAATAGGTTTAGGATATGTAGGTTTGCCACTTGCACGATTATTTGCAACAAAATATCCAGTTGTAGGATTTGATATTAATCAAAAACGAGTAGATCAACTTATTGCAGGAAACGATTATACATTAGAAATAAGCCAAGAATTATTACAAGATGTGCTTGTTGAAAAACCTCTTGAAAAAAATGGACTTTATTGCACTACAGATTTAGAAGATTTAAAATCGTGTAATTATTACATCATCACCGTACCAACACCAATAGATAAAAATAATCGTCCCGATTTAACTCCATTATATAAGTCAAGTAAAACGGTTGGTAAAGTTTTGAAAAAAGGTGATATCGTTATCTATGAATCTACAGTATATCCTGGGCTTACTGAAGACGAATGTGTACCAGTTTTAGAAAAAATAAGTGGTTTACAATACAATATAGATTTTTTTGCAGGATATTCTCCAGAACGAATCAATCCTGGCGATAAACAACATACAGTTGACAAAATTTTAAAAATAACAGCAGGTTCAACTCCCGAAATTGGTGTAAAAGTCAACAATTTATACAGTTCAGTAATTACCGCAGGAACTCATTTAGCTCCTTCTATAAAAGTCGCTGAAGCTGCGAAAGTGATTGAAAATTCGCAACGCGATATCAACATTGCATTTGTAAATGAACTGGCTAAAATTTTTAACATTTTAGATATCGATACGCAAGCTGTACTTGAAGCTGCGGGAACTAAATGGAACTTTTTAAATTTCAAACCCGGACTTGTTGGCGGTCATTGTATTGGCGTTGATCCCTATTACCTTGCCCAAAAAGCACAAGAAGCGGGTTATCATCCCGAAATAATTCTTGCCGGAAGACGTTTAAACGATAGTATGGGCGAATATGTTGCTGCACGAATTGTAAAGCTCATGATTAAAAAACAAATACCCGTTAATTATTCTAAATTATTAATGTTGGGAATTACTTTTAAAGAGAATTGTCCAGATGTTCGAAATACCAAAATTGTTGATGTGATAAAATCACTATCTGATTACGGAATTGAGGTTACTATTTACGATCCATGGGCAAATCCAGAAGAAGTAGCTCACGAATATGGATTGATTACAACCAAGTCTTTTCCAAAAGAAAATTTTGATACCGTTGTATTAGGAGTAGCTCATGAAGAATTTTTAACGCTAGATTTAAATCCATTATTAAGAGAAAATTCGGTACTTTACGATGTTAAAGGTGTTTTGAAGTGTTCTGTAGATGGTAAATTATAATAAAAAAATATTAATAAAAAGTAAAAACTTTTTAAACTACTTAAGATGAAGAAAATCCTTATTACTGGTGGTGCAGGTTTTATTGGGTCGCATGTTGTAAGACGTTTTGTAACCAAATATCCAACTTATCAAATAGTAAATCTTGATGCGCTTACTTATGCCGGAAATCTTGAAAATATTGCCGATATAGAAACCCAATCTAATTATACTTTTATTAAAGGTGATATTGTAGATGCCGATTTTATAAATAATTTATTTCAAGAGCATCAGTTTGATGGCGTTGTTCATCTTGCTGCAGAATCTCATGTTGATCGATCAATTACCGATCCGTTGAGTTTTGTGAAAACAAATGTTATCGGAACGATGAATTTATTAAATGCTGCCAAAACTATTTGGAAAGACAATTCGGAGGGAAAACGTTTCTATCATATTTCAACAGATGAGGTTTATGGATCATTGGGTGCAACCGGTCTTTTTACTGAAACAACTTCTTACGATCCCAATTCGCCTTATTCGGCATCAAAAGCAAGCTCTGATCACTTTGTAAGAGCTTACGGCGAAACTTATGGTTTGCCTTACGTGATAACGAATTGTTCAAATAATTACGGAACCTATCATTTTCCTGAAAAATTAATTCCTCTTTTCATCAATAATATTATCAATAATAAACCACTTCCAGTTTATGGCGATGGTAAATATACACGTGATTGGCTATTTGTAGAAGATCACGCTGTAGCTATTGATTTAGTTTATCACGAAGGAAAAAATCACGAAACCTATAATATTGGTGGTTTTAACGAATGGCAAAACATTGATTTAGTAAAACTTCTTTGCAAGCAAATGGACGAAAAACTAGGTCGTGAAGTTGGAACTTCAGAAAAATTGATTACTTATGTAAAAGATCGTCCAGGACATGATTTAAGATATGCTATCGATGCATCTAAAATTAATAAAGAGTTGGGTTGGAAACCATCGGTAACTTTTGAAGAAGGTTTAGAAAAAACGATTACATGGTATCTAGCTAACGAGCAATGGCTTAAAAATGTTACTTCTGGAGCTTATCAAAATTATTACGACAAACAATACAACTGATTTTTAAACACTTAATTTTTTCACTATGGATGGTATCGATTTTAATGATTTCAAAGTTGTAAAAGACATCAGTTTATCTGAAAAACCTACTCGAATAAATGCCGATGCATCAAGTGAAAAATTAGAAAAAAAGTTAGAAAAACTTCAAGGAAAACTTAGTAAAATACAAGATAAAATGTATGCCCATAACAGGCATGCCATACTGATTTGCCTTCAAGGAATGGATACTTCAGGCAAAGACAGTTTTATTAGAGAAGTATTTAAGCAATTTAATTCGCGAGGTGTTGTGGTACATAGTTTTAAAACTCCAAATAGTACCGAGTTGGAACACGATTACTTATGGCGTCATTATTTGGCATTACCTGAAAAAGGAAAATTTGCTGTTTTTAATCGTACGCATTATGAGAATGTATTGGTTACAAGAGTACATCCTGAATATATTCTGAATGAAAATTTGCCAGGAATTGAAAAAGTTGAGGATATAACGCCTCCATTTTGGGAGAAAAGAATGCAGCAGATCATAAATTTTGAAAAACATATTTCTGAAAACGGAATCACAGTTTTGAAGTTTTACTTTCACATGAGTAAAGAAGAACAACGATTACGCCTATTAAAAAGATTAGAAAATGGAGAAGATAACTGGAAATTTTCTGTTGGAGATTTGAAAGAGCGTGAACTTTGGGACGATTACATGAAGTATTATGAAGAAGCAATAAATAGAACTTCGACTTCTGATGCACCTTGGTATGTAATTCCAGCCGATGATAAAGAAATGGCACGTTATCTTGGTGCAACTATTATATTGGAAGAAATGAAAAAGCTCACCGATATTGAGGAGCCAGAATTGGACGAAAAAGTAAAATCCAATATCGAGTTGTATAAAAACATGCTTAAAGAATAAAATAATAAAAAAAAGCAAGGCGCCAAGAAATTAATCTTAAGCGCCTTACCAACCAATTTACTTAACCCTATCGTTATAGATCAAAACCATATGCCAATCGCAAAGCGATTTGATTTGTTTTGAACTCGTTATAATCTTCGTAACGTAAACTTAAATCAAAGTTTTTGTTGGCATAACCAATTCCTGGAGCCCATAAAAATGTAGTATCATTGTAACCATTTGTAACAGCGAAACCAGCACCAAGTTCTCCTAGAACATAAAATCTGTCTTCAAAAACGAATGCTTTAAAACCTGCTTTTGCTGGAATAAATCCTAAGTCTTTAACATTATCACCAATAAATAAATTGGTAAAACCTGTAGTTAAAGTTACAGATGTTTTTAGTGATAAATTGTATTGTAATCTAACATCTCCACCTACTGAAAAATCGTAAGCATTGTCTGTTGGAAGACCACCATTAATACCAAATCCTAATTTAAAACCTTGATCGTAATTAGGTTCTTTAACTTCTTGTGCAAATGAGTTTGTTAAAAAGAACGAAACTGTAAGTGCAAGTGCAAATTTGATTTTTTTTGTAATAAGCATAAATATAATTTTAAAGTTTTACAGCTATTTGTTGTTTCAAATAACTTTTACAAAGATATAGAGTCACTCAGAGTACGGTGTTACAGAATTTTTTTCAATTGTTATATAATTTTTGTTTTTCACTTTAATATAATTTTATCAAATATTATTTTCAATCAATTGCTTCGAGTATCTTTGCATTTCTTAAAATAATACAGTTGAATTTATCCTTATATATTAAAGAGTTTTCGTATAATTTAAAACTTGCATATCCAGTTATTCTAGGGATGGTTGGGCATACACTAATTGCTATTGTAGACAATATAATGGTAGGAAAGCTCGGCGCTACTGAACTTGCAGCCGTATCTTTAGGAAATAGTATGATTTTTATAGCAATGTCTATTGGTATAGGATTTTCAACAGCAATAACACCGATTGTTGCCGAAGCGGATGCCGAAAAAGACGATGCCAAAATTCGTTCGGCTTTTCATCATGGATTGTTTTTGTGCATTCTTTTAGGGATTGCATTATTTTTACTTGTAGTTTTAGCCAAACCAATAATGGAACTGCTGCATCAACCAAAAGAGGTAATCGTTTTGGCCAAACCTTATTTAGATTGGGTAGCCTTTTCACTCGTGCCGTTAATAATATATCAAGGTTATAAACAGTTTGCCGACGGACTTTCTATGACTAAATATTCCATGTATGCAATTATTATGGCTAATGTTGTGCATGTTGTAGTAAACTATTGGCTCATTTATGGGATATGGATTTTTCCAAAAATGGGAATTCTTGGCGCAGGTTTAGGAACAGTAATTTCTAGAATTGCGATGGTTGTTTTTATGCATTTTATTTTGATAAATCATTCAAAATTAAGACCGTATTTCAAGAATTTTAGTTTTGATGAAATAAAAAAATCAGTAATTAAAAAAATTGTAAATCTCGGATTTCCTTCAGCCATGCAAATGCTTTTTGAAGTCGTTTTGTTTACAGCAGCAATTTGGTTGTGTGGAAATATCGGAAAAACAAGTCAAGCGGCAAATCAAATAGCGCTAAGTTTAGCGTCTATGACCTTTATGTTTGCAATGGGATTAAGCGTTGTTTCCATGATTCGAATTAGCCATCAAAAAGGTTTAAACGATTACAAACAACTTATAATAGTTGCCAGATCAATTTTTTTATTAGCAATTTTGATCGAAATTGTATTTGCTATTCTGTTTGTTGTCTTTCATAATGCATTGCCTTACATTTTCTTAAATATGGAAAATCAAATGCAACTTTTAGACAATAAAGAAGTAGTGTCAATTGCTGCAAAATTACTTTTGGTTGCGGCTGTTTTTCAAATTTCAGATGGTATACAAGTTGTAGTACTTGGCGCATTAAGAGGTTTACAAGATGTGAAAATTCCAATGTATATTACTTTCGTAGCCTATTGGGTTATTGGTTTTCCGATATCCTATTACCTAGGAGAATATACCAATCTAAAAGCAGTTGGCGTCTGGATCGGACTTTTGGCAGGATTAACCGCTGCCGCAGTTTTTTTGTATATTCGCTTTCATTATCTAACTAAAAAATTAAATACTAACTCGATTTCTAACGATGCTTCAGAAATCTTAAAATAATATACTATGGAATTACCAAAATTTGTTTTGGGTGACAACACCGATTTTCCTGATGATATTTTCATCATCCACCTAGATTATCCTCGATTTATAATCAATCTTAAAGATGATGAGGTTGAATTTATGGAAGAAGACGAAGATCTTGATGAAGCAGAATTAAAAGCTGAAATGGAGAGTTTAATTACGCAAGCGAATGACTTTTACGACAGAGAAATTGCACGATACGATGCAGAATAAAAAAAATCCGAAACTACTTTGAGTTAGTTTCGGATTTTTTTTTAAATCTTATTTTTTCTTTTTCTTTGCATCTCTAGTTCGTTCTACACCACGATTTCTAGAAGCTGTTTTTCTTGGTTTGGTTTTAGCTGGTCCACCAAGATTTACTTTTTTATTTTTCTCAGATTTTTCATGAAATGCCTCGCCGCCTTCTTTTTTAGGACGTTTTAAAAGTTGTTTAACTTTTTTCCTGTCTTTTTCAAATTCTAATAATCTTGTGGCAACTTCAACTTCTTCTGGAAAGTCTAAAAATTTTATTTCTTTTTCCATCAGTACTTCGGCTTCAATTTGAATTTCTTCTTCACTTGGGCTTATAAAACTTATGGCAATACCTGATTTGTCTGCACGTCCAGTTCTACCAATTCGGTGTATGTATTGTTCTGGAATATCAGTAAATTCAAAATTAATAACATGAGTAACATCTGAAATATCCAATCCACGCGCCATTACATCGGTTGTAATTATGCCGCGTATTTCTCCAGCCTGAAACGATGCCATAGTGTTCAAACGATAATTTTGAGATTTGTTGGAATGTATTACTCCAAACTGATCGGGAAAATTCTCTTCGATACTATTGGCAATTAAATCTACTGTTTTCTTATTATTAGCAAATATCAAAACCCTACTTGTAGTTTCATCAGTAGACAAAAGGTGGTGCAGCAAGTTTATTTTGGTAAGAAAATTGGGTATGTAATATCCTAATTGTTCAATTTTTTCTAGTGGTGTTCCTGATGGAGACAGCGTAATTTCTTCTGGAAATTCAAAATATTCGTCTAGAAGCGCATCCACTTCGTCAGTCATTGTTGCCGAAAAAAGTATGTTTTGACGTTTGTTTTTCATCATTGTTAATAATGATGTTACCTGAAATCTAAATCCTAAATTTAATATTTCGTCAAACTCGTCGATGATTAACTTTTGAAGTGAGTCAAAGCGAATGACATTGTCTAATGCCAAATCCATTGTTCTACCCGGAGTTCCAACAAGAATGTCGATACCAGTATAAACAGCTTTTTTTTGCGTATTGATGTTTACACCACCATAAATACCTAAGGTTCTTACCGACATAAATTGTGTCAAACTCTCAATAACATCTACAATTTGAACTACCAGTTCTCGTGTTGGAACCAATAATACAACTCGTGGCGTATCAGTAGCCACAAATTTCCATTGTTTTAAAACGGGTAATAGGTAAGCCAAAGTTTTTCCGGTACCAGTTTGAGCAATTCCCATTACATCTCGACCTGACATAATTGCAGAAAAAGATTTTTCCTGAATTGGAGTAGGTGTGGTTAATCCTAAAGCATCAACTGCTTTTTGTAATGATTTTGGAAGGTTGAATTGTTCAAAAGTACTCATTGCTTAATTTTTTGCAAAGGTACGTAATATTTTTTTGGTAAAAATGACCGCTTTTATACTAAAAAAATCCCCAATTACAGCAGCAATTGAGGATTTTAAAATTGTATTTTTTCTAAAATTAGATTGCATTTACAATCGCCACAAAATCATCAGCTTTCAAGGCTGCGCCACCAATCAAACCACCATCAACATCTGGTTTTCCAAAAATTTCTTTGGCATTGTCTGGTTTTACGCTACCGCCATAAAGTATAGAAACCTCTTCGGCAATAGCACTTCCAAAAGTGTGTCTTACGGTTTCTCTAATAAACGCATGCATTTCTTGTGCTTGTTCTGGCGAAGCGGTTTCGCCTGTACCAATAGCCCAAACTGGTTCGTAAGCCAAAATAACATTTGTCCAATTTTCATTTTTTATATGAAACAGGCCATCGCGCAATTGGTTTTCAACTACATTAAAATGCTGCTCGTTTTGACGGTCTTTTAACTCTTCACCAAAACAGAAGATTACGGTCATTTCGTGTTTCAAAGCTGTGTTTACTTTCTCGGCTATTAAAGCATCGCTTTCATGAAAGATAGCTCTGCGTTCAGAATGTCCTAAAATAATAGTGTTTACACCAACACTTTTTAGCATATCTGCCGAAACTTCTCCAGTGTAAGCGCCATTTTCATTTTGATGCATATTTTGTGCTGCAACACCAATGTTGGTAAATTCTAAATGATCTACTGCTGATGCCAAATTGATAAATGTTGGTGCAACTATAATTTGAACCTCTTTATCAGTTGGTAATTTATCGATTAATTCGTTCAATAAATCTTCAGTTTCTTCACTGTTTTTATTCATTTTCCAGTTGCCGGCAACAATTTTATGTCTCATTATATTTGCTTTAGTTTTTAATTAATTCTGCGTTTATTTTTTCAAAATCGGTTTCAATTGCTCTGTAAAGTGCTATTTTTCCTTTTTTATCGATTACAATATACCTCGGAATCCAATCCAAATCAATCGATTTTCCGAAGCTACCTTTCATTCCATCTTTGTCATTTACCCAAAAGTGTTGTCCAACTAGGTCGTGCTTTTCAATACCTGTTTTCCATTTGTCTGCAGCTTTATCCATAGATATAAAAACATAGGTTACATTAGGATTGTTGGCTTGTAATTCTTTTACTTTAGGCATTGCTTTTACACAATCGCCACACCAAGAAGCCCAAACTTCTATTAAAATGGTTTTTCCTATGTTATCGTTAATAACCGATTCTAGAGTTACTTCCTTACCTTCTAATGTAGTCAGTTTTCCAGCTAAAGCTTCTTTAGAAAATTCGGTTTTTTGAGCGTTACTGCAAGATATTGACGCCATAGCTATTGCTAAAACTAAGAGTGCTTTTTTCATTTTTTTTCTTTTTATCAAATTTACAAAATGCATTAACTTGTTTTCACAAACATTTCATAATTTATTTTCAATTATAATTTCAGCTTGTCGCTGTCGTTATAATGTACTTTTTGCGTAATTGTTCCTTTTTCTAAAATTACGATGCTTGGATTGGCTCTTTCAATTGTTTTTAAAGTTGTAGCGTCGCAAAAATAAAAATCAAATGTAAAACGGTATTGTTTTTTTAATTTTTCTATTGCATCGCCTACACTTCCTGACATTGCAATAACTTTATATCCTTTTGACTTCGCTTCGGTTGCGAGCTTTTCAAGTTTTTCTAATCCAGTTTTTTCGGCTTTGTCAACATCATACATTACAAAAACCATCAATTTTGGTTCAACTAATAACTCTTCTTTATAATCAGAACCATTTAGTTCCATCGAAAAATCGTGAATTGGTGGTACATAACCTTCTTTTAGTACTTTATCAATTCGATCTACAAATGTTGCTCCTTCAGGAATATTCATTAAATCAGCTTCTTTGAATTCTTTATCGACACCATTTACTTTGTAGATAAAGGTCATTTCGGTAACACTTTTAGGCGCACCTTCGGGAATTTCCATTCCTTTTTGAATGTTGGTTCCAATTTTATAAGCTCTAAAATCTTTCAATGGTAAATGATTTAAAACCCAATATCCCATAAATGCACATAAAAAGATACTTACTAAAGTTAAAATATTTTGAATTTTGTTGCTAAATAGCGGTTTGATAAGGTTTTTATTGAAAAACAAAATCAAGATAAAAAACAGCAATACAACATCTTTAGAAAAGGATTCCCATGGCGTTAATTTTAATGCGTCGCCAAAGCAACCACAATCGGTAACTTTATTGAAATAGGCAGAATAAAAGGTTAGGAATGTAAAGAATACAATCATTAAGAGTAAACTCCAAATGGTGAATTTGGTTTTAAAACCAATAAGCAGCATGAATCCAAGTACGGTTTCAAAAATTACAATAAACACAGCAAGCGCTAATGCATAGGGAACAAGAAATGGTAAATTTAAAACCGGTTCGCCAAAATATTCGGCAAGTTTATAAGAAAATCCAACTGGATCATTGAGTTTAATTAAACCTGAAATGATGAATAAAAGGCCAACAAATATTCTTGAAAATTGAGTAATGCTATTTTTCATGTTCTTAAAATATGATTTTTATGGTACTTTTAAATTAATCGAAAAAACTTCGAATTGTTTAAATTGTAAACTTATTTTTATTTATAAAATAGATATTTAATGAATTTTTCAAAGGTATTTTATTTTATAAAATTAGGTTGTTAATGAATTGTTATTGACCAAATTTCATCAATATCAATGCGAAAACCGAATAATTTATCATGTCTTGATAATTGGCATCAATACCTTCCGAAACCAAAGTTTTACCTTTGTTATCTTCAATTTGTTTTACACGAAGTAGTTTTTGCAATATCAAATCAGTCAATGAACTAACGCGCATTTCACGCCAAGCTTCGCCATAATCGTGGTTTTTTGCTTCCATTAATTCTTTGGTCAACGTTACCTTTTCATCATAAAAATTGGTCGCTTGTTTGACATCTAAATCGGGCTGATCGGCAATTCCGTTGTCAATTTGAATTAGTGCCATGATGCAATAATTGATAATGCCAATAAATTCGCCAGTTTCATCTTCATTAACTTTTCTAACCTCATTTTCTTGCAAACTTCTAATTCGCTGTGCTTTTATATAAATTTGATCTGTTAATGATGGCAAGCGAAGTATGCGCCAAGCACTACCATAATCGGTCATTTTTTTTACAAATAAATCTCGGCAAATACCAATTACTTTATCGTATTCTTGTGAAGTATTCTTCATTAAATAATATATTTGTATGATTCTTTTTTTTCTACACACATGCAGTGCGTCAAAAGTAGTGAAATAAGTCGAAAGTCAAAACTTGAAAATGTAAAGACCTTAAAATGACAATAAATTGCAACGGAAGTCTAATTGATTTTACTACTCCAAAAGTAATGGGGATTTTGAATTGTACACCCGATTCTTTTTACGATGGTGGAAAATATAAGAATGAAACCGAGATTCTTTCTCAGGTCGAAAAAATGTCTCGTGACGGAGCAACATTTATCGATGTTGGTGCATATTCTAGCAAACCCAATGCAAACTTTGTTGCAGAAGAAGAAGAATTGTCAAGAATTTTACCAGTAGTGCAACTTATTACTAATAATTTTCCCGAAATGTTCTTGTCTGTAGATACGTTTAGAAGTAAAGTGGCTTTACAAGCAATTGAATGTGGCGCGCACATTATTAATGATATTTCGGCCGGAAGTTTAGATGAATTAATGATGCCTACAGTTGCCAAACTTCAAGTTCCTTACATTATGATGCATATGAAAGGCACGCCACAAACCATGCAAACCTTGACAAATTACGAAAATGTTATTAAAGAAATGCTATTTTATTTTTCTGAAAAAATAGCGCAAGCACGAGGTTTTGGAATTAACGATTGTATTATTGATCCTGGTTTTGGTTTTGCTAAAACTTTGGCGCAAAATTTTGAAATAATGCAACAATTGGAATTATTTAAAATGTTAGAATTGCCACTTTTAGTTGGGATTTCAAGAAAATCAATGATTTATAAAACCTTAGAAACAACTGCAGAAAATGCGTTGAATGGTACTACATTTTTAAATGCAATTGCTTTACAAAAAGGTGCAAACCTTTTGCGAGTTCACGATGTTAAGAAAGCGGTTGAATGTGTGAAATTATTTGAGATGCTGAAAAAATAATCAATTTTATTGATGATGATACGGTTCGTTCTTTAAAATTGTAAAAGATCGATACACTTGTTCTATAAAAAAAAGTCGCACCATTTGATGTGAAAAAGTCATTTCAGATAAAGAAATTTTGCTGTTTGCTTTTTGATAAACTTCGTCACTAAAACCATAAGGTCCGCCAATTACAAAGACTAATGTCTTTACACCAGTATTCATTTTTTTTTGTAAAAATTCTGAAAATCCAATACTTGAAAATGATTTTCCATTTTCATCTAACAATATCAACTGGTCTGTTGGAGTAAGTTTTGATAGTATTAATGTACCTTCTTTTTCTTTTTGCTGACTTTCAGATAAATTTTTGACATTTTTAATGTCGGGAATAATTTCTAAATCAAACTTGATATAAAAAGACAAGCGCTT
The DNA here is from genome assembly GCF_057626655.1 of Flavobacterium sp. SP2. NCBI lineage: Bacteria > Pseudomonadati > Bacteroidota > Flavobacteriia > Flavobacteriales > Flavobacteriaceae > Flavobacterium > Flavobacterium solicola. The sequence goes on along the minus strand of NZ_JBVHBT010000001.1, from coordinate 753,301 downwards.
TGTATATTCCTCTATAAGTGTCTGAAGATTTTTGTTATCAGTTTTACCAATTGCAAGTAATTTGATATTCATAATTTTGAATTTATGGGTCAAAATTACTATTTTCTGATTTAAAAGATTATTAAATAAAAATCAATTTTAAAAAGCAACCTCCAAATTAATTAAGTGATAATTTGGAGGAAGCCATTATTTTTTTTGATTTACATTTTAAATGGATACCACTTGCTGTCCGATTGCGATGAGTTGACTACGTTTTCAATGAAAGCCATACCGCGCACTCCATCGTCTTCGTTAGGGAAATCCAACATAATTTCGCTAGGTTTTTCATCATTTAAATCAGATAATAATGTATTTGCAAAGTTTTTATAAATATTAGCAAAAGCTTCTAAATATCCTTCTGGATGTCCGCCAGGTGTTCTACAATTAGATGTCATAAACGGACTAAGATTTGCATAATTTCCACCTGCTCGTAAAATTTGAGTTGGAGCATCAAGCCACTTTAATAAAAGAGTGTTTGGTTCCATTTGGTTCCATTCTAATCCGCCTTTTTCTCCGTAAATTCTTATTTTAAGGGCATTTTCTTCACCAGCTGCAACTTGAGAAGCCGTCAAGACGCCACTTGCTCCATTATTAAAACGTAGGAGAACATTACCATCATCATCTAGCATTCTTCCTTCCACTTTTATTTGTAAATCAGCGCAAAGTTCGGTGATTTGCAAACCAGAAATGTATTCAGCTAAATGTGCAGCGTGAGTTCCGATATCACCCATAGAACCGCTTTTTCCGCTTTTATTCGGATCTGTTCTCCAAGCAGCTTGTGCATTTCCTTCTCTTTCGGACAATTTTGATAGCCATCCTTGCGGGTATTCTACCCAAATTTTTCTAATAGTTCCTAAGTCGCCGTTTTTTACCATAGCTTTCGCTTGTTTAACCATCGGATAACCTGAGTAGGTATGGGTTAAACAAAGTCTCTTTCCAGTTTCTTTTACTTTGGCCTGTAATTGTAGTGCTTGTTCGTAAGTTAAAGTCATTGGTTTTTCTAAAACCACGTGAAATCCTTTTTCTAGTGCCAACATTGCTGGTTCAAAATGAGCAAAATTTGGAGTTACAATAGTTACAAAGTCAATTTTTTCATGTTCAGGTAAAGCGGCTTCTTTAGTTAACATATCTTCATAATTAAGATATATTCTACTTTTATCTAAAAATAAATCTTCACCAGATAATTGAGCTAATTCGGGATCAATGCTTAATGCGCCACATTTAATTTCAATCATTCCATCCATCCATAAAGCATGTCGGTGAATTGCTCCAATAAATGCGCCACGACCACCGCCAATCATACCCATTCTAAGTTTTCTGCTATTCATAAATCGTTGTTTTCTATATTATTGATACAAACTTGCATAAAAAAAATAAAGTTTACAACAATTTTTATCATTATATATTATTTATTGCTTGAAAATGAAGCAATTATTATTTTTTATAAAAAATTACCAATTATTTTTTTACATTAAATGAAATTAATTTGTAAGTTTGATACATTATTAAAAAATATTAGGACTTATTTTTTCATAAATCTTAGCAATTTTACTATTAATTTGAATTAAAAACATGAAATTAAACACAAAAATTAAGTTGTCATCCATGATGTTTCTAAATTATTTTATTTGGGGAATATGGTTTGTAACTATGGGAACTTTTTTAACCAAAGGTGATATTGGTGCTTCAGGTTCACAAACTGGTTTGGCATACGGAACACAATGTTTAGGAGCTATAATTGCACCATTTATTGTGGGAATGATTGCTGATAAATTTTTTGCAGCCCAAAAGATTTTAGGAGTTTTGCATCTTATTGGAGCTGGTTTGTTGTATTTGATTTCATCGCAAACTAATTTTGATTCATTTTATACTTTATTGTTATTCTACATGATTCTCTTTATGCCAACACTTGCGTTGGTAAATTCTATATCGCTGAATCAAGTAAATGACGCACAAAAAGATTTTGCTGGAATTCGTGTTTGGGGAACAATTGGTTGGATAGCATCTGGACTTACAATAGGTTGGATGGCATGGGAAGCATCTCCAAAATCTTTAAATATTACATTTCTAATTGCTAGTGTTGTATCGGTTTTCTTTGGTATTTATTGTTTCTTTTTACCAAATACTCCACCACCAAAAGCTGGGAAAAAAGTTAGCGTAGCCGAAACATTAGGGCTTGATGCATTGAAGGTTTTGGCTGATAAAAATTATTTGGTATTTTTTATTGCTTCTATATTAATTTGTATACCACTAGCGTTTTATTACGGTCAAGCCAATCAATTTCTTAATGAAGCAGGTCTTGACAAAGCTGCCGCAAAAATGACATTAGGTCAAGTTTCAGAAACATTGTTTTTATTATTAATGCCTATTTTCTTTATTCGTTTTGGAGTGAAACAAATGCTCTTAATTGGAATGATAGCATGGGTTTTAAGATATGTACTTTTTGCCTACGGAAACGTTGATGACAATTTATGGATGTTGTATGTTGGAATTATTCTACATGGAATATGTTATGACTTCTTCTTCGTAACGGGTCAAATTTATACAGATCAAAAAGCTGGTGAAAATGTTCGTTCGTCGGCACAAGGATTAATAACATTGGCAACTTACGGAGTTGGAATGTATATAGGTTTTTATGTAGCTGGAATGATTGTGGATAAAAATATTGAAGGTACAACGCATAATTGGAATAGTATATGGATATTCCCATGCATTTTTGCTGCTGGAATAGCATTATTGTTTTTTGTATTCTTTAAAGAAAAAGTCAAAGTCGCAACTGAGGCTTAATTTTCAACAAGGCTATAAATGAAAAGAAGAGAAGTCATAAAAAATCTTGCTTTAGGAAGTTTATTAATTCCTAAAGCTTTTGATTTTGGAATAAATTATAAAAATAATGTTTCTTCCGATTTATCTTTAAAAGGAAATATTAAGCATTCGGTTTGCCGTTGGACTTTTGATCAATTAACAGTTGAAGAACTGTGTTTATTAGTGAAAAAAATAGGTTTTTCTGCAATCGATTTAGTTGAACCAAAGGATTTTCCGACGCTAAAAAAACATGGAATCGATTCGTCAATGTGTACTGGAGCATTAATTAGTCTTACAGAAGGTTGGAATGATCCTAAAAACCATCCAATTTTAATAAATAATTATTCTAAACATATCGATTTAGTGGCTGATGCGGGTTATAAAAATTTGATTTGTTTTAGCGGTAACCGAAACGGAATGTCCGAAGAACTTGGTTTAATAAATTGCGTCACTGGATTAAAACAAATTATGTCAAAGGCTGACAAGCGCGGCGTTGTGATTCAGATGGAATTGTTTAATAGCAAAGTAAATCACCCAGATTACATGGCTGATTCTTCACGTTGGGGAATACAATTGTGTAAAGCATTAGGAAGTGAAAATTTTAAATTGTTGTATGATATCTACCACATGCAAATTATGGAAGGAGATATTATTCACACCATACAAGATAATCATCAGTATTTTGGGCATTATCATACTGCTGGAGTTCCAGGACGTCATGAAATTGATGATTCCCAAGAATTAAATTATCCTGCAATCATGAAAGCAATTTTAGCAACAGGATACAAAGGTTACGTAGCTCAAGAATTTATGGCATTAGCAGCCAATAAAGAACAAGCTTTAGAGAATGCAATTAAAATTTGTGATATATAAAAGTTAATTAATAGTTTAAAAAAGTATAAAATGGCAGATAATCAGTATGACGCAATTGTTGTTGGCTCTGGAATTTCGGGAGGTTGGGCAGCAAAGGAACTAACAGAAAAAGGATTGAAGGTTTTACTTCTTGAAAGAGGTCACAATATTGAGCATATAAAAGATTATGCTGAACAAAACAAACCAATTTGGGAATATCCACACCGTCATTATCGACCTACGAGAGAGATGATTGAGGAATATCCTAAATTGAAAAGAGATTACCCGTTAAATGAAAGAAATCTTTCGTATTGGGCAAGCGATAAAGATAGTCCATATACTGAAACCAAGCGTTTTGATTGGTTTAGAGGATATCATGTTGGCGGTAGATCTTTAATGTGGGGAAGGCAAACCTACCGATGGAGTGATCTTGATTTTGAAGCCAATGTAAAAGATGGAATTGCAATAGATTGGCCTATTCGATATAAAGATATCGAACCTTGGTATAGTTACGTAGAAAAATTTATTGGAGTGAGTGGATCGGTTGAAAATCTTCCGCAATTGCCAGATAGTCAATTTCTTCCTCCAATGGAATTGAATGTTGTTGAAAAAACAGTAGCAAGCGAAATCAAAAAGCATTACAATGACAAACGTAGATTGATAATTGGTAGAGTTGCTCACGTTACTAAAGCAATAGAAGGAAGAACGCCTTGCCAATTTAGAGATATGTGTTGGAATGGATGTCAGTTTGGTGGTTATTTCTCAACGCAATCATCTACGTTACCAGCAGCTGTAAAAACAGGGAATCTTACACTTCGTCCTTTTTCAATAGTGAAAGAAGTAAACTATGATAAAACTACTAAAAAAGCATCTGGTGTAACCATAATTGATGCTGAAAGCAATAAAGAAATGGTTTTTACTAGTAAAATTGTATTTCTGTGTGCTTCAGCATTAAATTCAGCTTGGATTTTAATGAATTCGGCTACCGATGTTTGGAAAGATGGATTAGGAAGTAGCAGTGGCGAATTGGGTCATAATGTAATGGATCACCATTTTAGAGTAGGAGCATCAGGAGAATTTGAAGGTCATGAAGATTCTTATTACTATGGTTTCCGTCCAAACGGATTTTATATTCCTAGATACAGAAACTTGCAAGGTGATGAAAAACGCAATTACATAAGAGGTTTTGGTTATCAAGGTGGAGCTTCAAGAAGCGGATGGCAAAGTCATGTAGCCGAAATGAATATTGGTAAAGATTTAAAAGATATTATGGGAACAGCTGGTGGTTGGACTATCGGAGCAACAGCATTTGGTGAAATACTTCCATACCATGAAAATAAAATATCGTTAGATCCAGAAAAAAAGGACAAATGGGGATTACCAGTTTTAAATATGGATGTCGAGATTAAAGAAAATGAAAAGAAAATGAAAATCGACATGAAAAACGACATGAAAGAAATGTTGGAAATTGCTGGTGCTAAAAATATTACAACTTTTGAATCAGAATATTTTCCAGGAATGGGTATTCATGAAATGGGAACTGCAAGAATGGGATTAGACCCGAAAACATCAGTGCTGAACAAAAATAATCAGGTTTGGGATTGTCTTAATGTATTCGTAACCGACGGTGCTTGTATGACATCGGCAAGTTGCGTAAATCCATCGTTAACCTATATGGCGTTAACAGCTAGAGCGGCAAACTTTGCCGTAAATGAATTGAAATCAGGAAATTTATAAAAGCTATATTATTAATTTTAAAAACAAGAATTTATGAACCGTAGAGACCTAATTAAGAATATAGTGATTATAAGTGGTGGTTTATTTATTGGCTCCAATTATCTATTAACAAGCTGTAAACGAGACGATGCTGGATCATTACTATTGAGTGATGATTTACAAAAATTACTTGCAGAAATTTCTGAAACAATAATTCCAGAAACAGATACTGTTGGAGCAAAATCTACCGAAGTTTCTAAATTTATTGCCAAAGTATTCCAAGATATTTATTCTGAAGAAGAGCAAAAAGATTTTATTGGAGCTTTAAACATGATTAACGATAAATCCAATGAATTAATGGGTGATGATTTTGTTAAATTGTCTCCAGAAAAAAGAGCAGAACTTATCAATAAAGTTAAAAATCCTAAAGACAAAGGATTCCTTTCAATGTATCAAATGATTTTGTACAGTTACTTAACATCAGAAAAAGGACTTCAAGCTTCATTTAGATATACACCAGTTCCAGGAAAATTTATTGGTGATGTTCCTTATAAAAAAGGAGACAAAATGTACATGGGATTAAACTTTTAATTTGTAAAGAAGCACATCATGGATAGAAGAAAATTCATCACCACAACAGCACAAGCAGCAGCCTTACTGGCTGTATTACCAAACGTGGCTTGCGCAAACAATACTTTAGCCGGAAGCGGTATTTTTAAAGAATTTGGAATTCAATTATGGACATTACGCGACGTGATTGCGAATGATCCTTTTAAAACTATCGCCGAAGTTGGAAAAATGGGTTTCACTCAAATTGAAAGTTTCGAAGGCGACAAGGGAATCTTTTGGGGTAAGAAGCCATCAGAATTTAAATCATTCCTAGATAAAGAAGGATTAAAATTAGTAGGTTCACACTGCAATTGGCAAACTGATTTAGAACGAAAAGCTGCCGAAGTGGCAAGTGTTGGAGGTAAATATTTAATTTGTCCATGGCTTGGACCACAAAAGTCTATAGACGATTTCAAAAAATTTGCCGATGAATTTAATAAAGCAGGAGCAATTTGTAAAAAAGAGGGAATAAAATTCGCTTACCATAACCATGATTATTCGTTTAAAGAATTAGATGGTAAAATTCCGCAGCAAGTAATGATGGATTTAACCGATGCCGATTCTGTAGATTTTGAAATGGACATGTATTGGGTTGTAACTGCTGGTATTGATCCAATAGAATACATGAAAAAATACAAAAACCGTTTCAAATTATGTCATATTAAAGACCGAATTAAAGGTGCTACGGAACCTTTTGCATCTTGTACACTTGGAGAAGGTTCTATTCAATATGCTGATTTATTAAAGCAAGCTAAATCACTTGGAATGGAATATTTTATCTATGAACAAGAAAAGTATGATGATAAAGGAGTTTTATTTGATGCTGAACAAAGTGCCGCTTATTTAAAGAAATTAAAAAAATAATTGCAATAAATTAAATGATAACAATAAAAGGACCAGCCTTATTTTTAGCACAGTTTTACGGCGATAAAGCACCTTTTGATACTATAGATACTATTTGTCAATGGGCGGCAAATCTTGGCTTTAAAGGAGTGCAAATTCCAACTTGGGATGCCAAATATTTTAATTTGCAGCGAGTAGCTGAAGACAAAGTTTTCGCTCAAGAATACAAAGCTAAAATTAATAGTTACGGACTAGAAATTACCGAACTTTCAACACACCTTCAAGGTCAATTGATAGCTGTTAATCCAGCATACGATTTATTATTTGATGGTTTTGCTCCAGAGGAATGTAAAAATAATCCATCTGCAAGGTACAATTGGGCTGTTCAACAATTGAAATGGGCTGCTAAAGCTTCGGAAAATTTAGGACTTACAGCGCATGCTACTTTTAGCGGATCCTTACTTTGGCAAGTGGTTTATCCTTGGCCACAACGTCCTCAAGGTCTTGTAAACGAAGGTTTCACAGAATTGGCTAAGCGTTGGACTCCAATATTAAATGAGTTTGATTCTTGTGGTGTAGATTTATGTTACGAAGTTCATGCTGGAGAAGATTTACATGACGGAATTTCTTATGAAATGTTTTTGGATAAAGTAAACCAACATCCAAGAGCTTGTTTGCTGTACGATCCATCACATTTTGTACTTCAATGTCTTGATTATGTAACGTATATTGATCATTATCATGAGCGAATAAAAGCGTGTCATATTAAAGATGCTGAGTTTAATCCAAATGGAAAGCAAGGTGTTTACGGAGGTTTTCAAAACTGGACTGATAGAGCAGGAAGATTTCGCTCTCTTGGTGATGGACAAGTTGATTTCAAAAAAGTTTTTAGTAAATTAGCACATTATAATTTTCCAGGTTGGGCAGTTCTTGAATGGGAATGTTGTTATAAAAATCAAGAAGATGGCGCCCGTGAAGGTGTTGAGTTTATAAAAAATCACATCATTAAAGTCACAGATAAAGCTTTTGATGATTTTGCTGGTGTACAACAAGATATAACGTTTAATAAAAAAGTATTAGGAATTTAATAAATAGTAAGAATAACTTTATGAAGAAAATAATTTTAACAGCGGTTTTGTCTGTAGTTTTAATAGCATGTGGAGAGAAAAAAACGGAGAAAGCTGAAGAAACTGCAACTAGTGTTGACACCTCATTTACAGCTACTCCCGAAGTTAGTGAAGATGCAGAAATTGCTGCAGAATTTAAAAAAGGGAAAGAGTTAATTGATGCAAGCGATTGTCTTGGATGTCATAAAGTAGATGAAAAATTAGTTGGTCCATCTTATAAAGAAGTGGCTGCAAAATACACATCGAAAGACGAAGCCATGTTGGCTAAAAAAATTGTTGAAGGTGGAACAGGAAATTGGGGTGAAGTACCAATGACTGCACATGATGGTATTTCTGTTGAAGATGCTACTGAAATGGTTAAATATATATTGTCATTAAAATAAGATATAAAGATGAAAAAATTAGTAGTTGTTCTATCAATCGCACTTTCAATAATTGCATGTAAAAAAGAAGAAACTAAAGCTGTTGCTGAAGAAAAAAAATCAGAAGTTAAAGATGCTGTTGCTCTAAATTCATTGTCAGAACAAGAGAAAGCAGATGGTTGGCAACTATTATTTGATGGAAAAACACTTGACGGTTGGCATAAATACGGAACCGATTCTATCGGAAAAGCTTGGGTTATTAACGACCAATCTATTCACTTAGAGGTTTCTGATAAAAAAGATTGGCAAACCAAAAATGGAGGAGATATTCTTTCTAAAAACGAGTATGGAAATTTTCACCTACAATTGGATTGGAAGATTTCTAAAGATGGAAATAGCGGAATCATTTTTAATGTAAATGAAGATCCAAAAAAATATGAATTCCCGTGGATGACTGGGCCAGAAATGCAAGTGTTAGACAATAATGGTCATCCAGATTCTAAAATTATCAAGCATAGAGCTGGAGATTTATATGACTTAATTACTTCTAAAGAAACTGTAAAACCAGCTGAAGAGTGGAATCACGCAGAAATTATTTCTGATAATGGAAAACTTCAATTTTTCTTGAATGGTGAAAAAGTCGTAGAAACTACCATGTGGGATGATACTTGGAAAAAAATGATAGCTGCATCCAAATTTAAAGAATTTCCTGGATTTGGAACTTATAAAAAAGGAAAGCTATGTTTGCAAGATCACGGAAATAATGTGTGGTTTCGAAATATAAAGATTAAGGAATTAAAATAAAATAAAATAGAAATCCGGAGTTAAACTTCGGATTTTATTTTTTTTATTATAAATCTTTTCCAACATTTGAATAAAATTACCCTTATGAGTTTATTTAAAAATATTTTTGGTTCTTCTGATGAAGAAAATAAAACATCTAAAATTTCGTGGACACAACTTACAGACTTAGGTCAGCTTAATGAAATTGTAGCTGTTTCAACTGAAAAACCAGTTGTGATTTTCAAGCACAGCACACGTTGCAGCATCAGCCGAATGGCGTTGAAACAATTCGAAAATGAATTTGATTTAGAGGAAAAAATTACGCCTTACTTTTTAGATTTATTGGAGTTTAGAAGTATTTCCAATGAAATTGCTAATCGTTTTCAAGTGCAACATCAATCGCCACAAATAATTGTAATCAAAGATGGTAAAGCAATTTATGACGCGTCTCATAGTGATATCCAAGCAGACGATTTAAAAAGTATAATTTAAATAAATAATGAGAAAATCAGTATTTGCAGTTGTTTTTTTATCAATAGTTATATCGAGTTGTTCGTCCAATAAAAGCATAAATTTTTTGGTTGGAACCTACACGGATAATAAAAATCAAGGAATAAATGAAATTAGTTTCAATCCAAAAACTAACGAAATTTTGTTGAAATCATTAATTCCAGAAATTGATAATCCTTCATTTGTAATTACTAATAAAGCTAAAACATTTCTTGTTGCCGTTGAGGAAACCGCAAGTAAAGATGGCGGAAAAGTAACCTCTTTTTCGTATAATTCTACTACCGATAAATTTGAAAAACTATCCACTTTTTTTACCAAAGGCGATCATCCTTGTACTGTAGCTTTATCTCCAAAAGAAGATTTTGTAGTTGTAGGAAATTATACTGGCGGAAATTTTAGCGTTTTCCCAATTGATAACGCTGGAAAATTATCAGATAATGTACAGTTTGTTCAGCACGAAGGTAAAAGTGAAAATATACAGCGTCAAGAAAAACCGCATGTGCATACTGTTGTTTTTCATCCGACAGAAAATAAAATTTTTATTAACGATTTAGGAACCGATTTTATTGAATCTATTCCTTTTTCATCAGATTCAAAAGCATTTTTGCAAATTGATAAGGCTATGTCTTTTAAAGTTCCAGCTGGTTCAGGTCCAAGACATTTGGTTTTTAGTAAAGATGGTTCTAAGGCTTTTGCAACATTTGAACTTACCAATGAGCTTGGTTTTTTTGAATATAAAAACAATCTATTAAACCTGATTCAAACTGTTAAAATGACTTCTGACGATATGAAAAATGGTTCTGCTGCAGAAGTTAGATTAAGCGCCGATGAAAAATTTGTGTATGCATCTGTAAGAGGAAATGATAACTTTATTGCGGTTCTAAAATTTGATGAAAACTCTAAATTACAATTGATTCAGAAAGTGCCAACAGGCAAAGCACCGAGGAATTTTATTTTAACAAATAATGATAAGACTGTACTTGTTGCTAATCAAAATTCGAATTCGATTTTGGTTTTTATTAGAGACAAAAAAACGGGCTTATTAACAGCAACTTCAAGGGAGTTTGCTATTAATAAACCAGTATATTTTTATCCTTTTTAAACTTTTTATAAAGAAGGTTCTTGTTGGCTAAGACAATGAAAACTGCCTAACCCCCAAATAACATCAACCGAATCAATTCCGATAATTTTTCTATCAGGAAAGCAAGATTGTATGATTTCTAAAGCTTTATCATCATTTTTATCTTGAAAAGTAGGTACAATTACACTTTCATTTGCAATATAAAAATTCGCATAGGAAGCAGGTAAAATTTGATCTTCATAAATAACTGGCTTTGGCATTGGCAATTCAATAACATTCAATTGTTTACCATCTGCCAAACGCATTTTATGAAGCAATTTTAAATTATCCCGAAGAATTTCGTAATTGGCATCCTTCTTATTTTCTTCAATTACTGTTAGAACCGTGTCATGATTTACAAATCGAGTAATGTCATCTATATGTCCGTCGGTATCGTCGCCAATAATTCCGTCGCCCAACCACAAAATATGTTCAACACCATAAAAATCGATAAGGTATTTTTCAATTTCTTTTTGTGATAAATGTGGGTTTCTATTTTCGTTAAGCAAACAAGCTGTTGTTGTTAAAACAGTTCCTTTTCCGTTAAATTCGACACTGCCACCTTCCATAACAATATTGGGATGAAACACGGGTAAATTCAACTCTTTTCCAATCAATGTTGGAATGACATCGTCCAAATCATACGGCGGATATTTATCGCCCCAAGCGTTATAACCCCAATCTACAATTGCTTTTTGATTGGTTGTTCTGTTTACCAAAAAAGCGGGTCCATGATCACGACACCAAGCATCATTTGTAGGATGAAAGTAGAATTTTATATTTTGTAATAAGGAGTTTAAATTATTTGATTTTTTTGCAAAAATCGAATTCTGAATTGTTTCAATTGCAAATTGTTTCATCACTTCATCAGCAACATTAATACACACTTTTTGGTGTGCAGCAACTTGCAATATAAATTCAGAATAGGAATTGTAAATCAGATGTAATTTCCCTGGCCAGGAAGCTTCTTTATGTGGCCAAGATAACCAAAGTGCTTCTTGCTTCTCAAATTCAGCAGGAAAATGAAAACCTAATTCGCGCGGAGTTTTAGTAGTGGGTGAAACTATATTGTGATTATTCATTATTTTTAGTACTAGTTAGTAGTAGATATTAGATATCAGATTTTAAATGTTAGATATTTTACCAGAAAGTTAAAATCTACTTTCTATAATCTACAATAATCTTTCAAAAATCTGCCTTCTGCATTTTGCCTTCTGTAATCTGCATTCTCAAATCTAATCTTCATCAATAAAACGTTTCGTAATTGGTTGGTAACTATCAATTCTTCGGTCTCTAAGGAAAGGCCAATGCATTCTAAAATAATTGGATTCTTTCAAGTCCAAATCAACGACTGTAGTTTCTTCTTTGTCGTGAGAGGCTAAATATTTTAATTTTCCTTGCGCATTTGCCACAAAGCTTCCGCCCCAAAATTTCATTGCTCCATCTTGTTCAAATCCTACACGATTCACACTCACAACTGGAACGCCATTTGCCACAGCATGAGAACGCTGAATGGTTTGCCATGCATTGTATTGATCTTGGTTGGTTTCTTCATCTTGATCGGTTGCCCAACCAATTGCAGTTGGATAAAATAAAATTTCAGCACCCATTAAGGCAGTAATTCTACTTGCTTCCGGATACCATTGATCCCAACAAATTAATATTCCAATTTTAGCAAATTTGGTTTCAAAAACTTTATAGCCTAAGTCGCCCGGAGTAAAATAGAATTTTTCATAAAATGCTGGATCGTCTGGAATGTGCATTTTACGGTATTTTCCTAAATACGTTCCATCGGCATCAAGAACGGCCGTTGTATTGTGATACAAACCTTCGGCTCTTTTTTCAAAAAGTGAGGCAATTATTACAACATTTAACTCTTTGGCAACTGCCGACAAAGCATCGGTTGTTTTGCCAGGAATACTTTCGGCTAATTGAAAATTGTCATAATCTTCAACATCACAAAAGTATAATGAAGTAAATAATTCTTGAAGACAAACAATTTGCGCTCCGTTTTCTGCGGCAACGTTAATTTCTCTGATCGCTTTATCAAGATTGGGTTTTTGGTCTTTTTCACAAGACATTTGTACCAATCCTACTTTTACATTTGACATGGTTTTAGAATGCTAAAATTAGTAGCTGCAAAATTAGTCAAAAAATTGGCAAAACACCATTTTAAAATTGCTTTAAGAAACTACTTCCTAAACTTATTTCTGTAAATAATATCTTTCAGTTTGGCTTTCAAATCTTCGCCACAATCATAAACCATCTGTTCGTTACTCGGAAAAGCAACTGCTCGTCGCGTGAAATTTGGGTAATAAGTTTCTTCGCATGCACGTTTATCTCCTGTATATTTAGCATAAATCGATTCAAATACAAATTCGCTTCCCAAAGGAAAACTTTGTAGTAATTGATTGGTATTGAAATCAATATAATCCACCTTTGCTGTAACTTGTGCAGTTTTTAGTTGTCTAAATTCGTATATCTGTGCTTTGACTGTTTTTAAATTGTCAACTTTTATAGGATTTCCCAAACTGTCTTTTACTACATTTCCATTGGCGTCAATTAGGTTTTTAACACCATCTTTTATTTGCTTTTCTTTGTAAAACTCTTTCTCTTTAACTTGTTCTGGAGAAATTAAAATGTCTCTAAAATTTACAATCAATCCATAATCGTACGTAATACCTTTTACTCTGTTGCTATGATAAACAGTCCATTTATCGTTCAAACCAAAAGTGCTAAAATCCAACAAATCGTTTTGTAATCGCACCGGGATAACCATATTGGTTTCGTTTTTTGTATACACATTTACAAAGTCGGTACCTTTTAATTTAGCATTTTCAATAAGTTGCCCAACATCTTTAAAATTCGGACTCAACTCGTTCAAGTACACTAAGTCATCATAAGCACGGCGGCAACTCATTTTATCTTTAGAATTCAATAATGCCTTCGAATTATCATACAAGTGTTTGGCTAACGCGTTTTTGCTACTCACAATTTGATCCGAATAATCGCTAAAAACAAATTTCGCATCGCGAGTTTCTTTAATCAATCGTAACGGTAGCAACGGTCGTATCAACTCCTGACGATTATTCAATGCCAAGTAAGTATCGTATACGTTCTCCAAATTTCTTGGATTAGCATCTTTAAACCAAGCTTCAATATTTCTTAAATCACGCTCTACAGCCTTAGCATAAGCCTCTTCCAATAAATATACATATTCTTGTTTTCCTTTAGCGTTTTTATTGCTTCGAAGTCCATTTACAGCATTCTGAATTGCGCCATCATAATCGCCACCAGTTAGCATGTTACGGGTTTCGCGTTTGGCACAACCAGATAAAACAATCAAAAAAGTAATCAAAAAAGTAATTTTCTTCATAAATTCTAGGTTAAGGTTAAGAGCCATTCCAGCTATACGTTTCAAGTTTTTCATGTCAACTCAGTTTTTACAAGCTGTGGCAAGAGCTTCCGTTGGTCGCTTTGCCACAGCAGTAAAATCATAAGTTCACAAGAAAAAGCTTTTCACTTCTATCTGGGCTAGCCAATATAAAATGGTTAGGTATAATTTAAAGATTTTTATTTTCTAACAAACGGAGGCAATAATTTACTGCTCACTTCGCCAAAACCTATTCTAACGGAACTGTTTTGACAATAACCACGCATTATTACTGTATCGTTATCATTAATAAATTTACGTTCGCTACCATCACTCAATTTTAACGGATTTTTTCCACCCCAAGTAAGTTCCAACATCGATCCAAAACTATCTTCTGTTGGTCCAGATATTGTTCCGCTTCCCATCATATCGCCACTATTTACTCTACAACCATTACTAGTATGATGTGCAAGTTGTTGCGACATCGTCCAATACATATATTTAAAGTTCGATTTCGAAATCAAATTTTCTACACCATTTTCAGGTTGCAAATACACTTCAAGATTAATATCATAAGTATGTTTACCCTTTTGTTGTAAATACGGCAATGGCATTGGTTCTTGAATTGGACCTTTTGCTCTAAACGGTTCTAACGCATCCATAGTCACAATCCAAGGTGAAATAGATGAAGCAAAATTCTTAGCTAAAAATGGACCAAGTGGTACATACTCCCATTTCTGAATGTCTCTTGCGCTCCAATCGTTTAGCAAAACCATTCCAAAAATATAATCTTCAGCTTCACCTACAGGAATATTTTCACCCATAATATTGGCATCAGTAGTAATAAATGCAGTTTCCAATTCAAAATCTACCAAGCGTGACGGACCAAAAACTGGAGTGGTTTCACCATTAGGTAACGTTTGTCCCATTGGTCTATGAACAGGAATTCCAGACGGAATAATCGTAGAACTTCTTCCATGGTATCCTACCGGAATGTGAAGCCAATTTGGCAATAAAGCATTTTCTGGATCACGAAACATTTTTCCAACATTGGTAGCATGCTCTTTACTCGAATAAAAATCGGTGTAATCACCAATTAGTACCGGAAGTTGCATTTCAACTTCGTCAATATTAAAAATTATTATTTCTCTATGGGCTTCGTTATCTCGTAATTCAGGATTGTTAACATCAAAAATATCACCTAAACGATTTCTAACTAGTCGCCATGTTTTTTTTCCATCAGATATAAAGTCGTTCAAAGTGTCTTGCATGAACATATCATCCGTGAGTTCGATGCCTTCAAAATAATTTAGTTGCTGCAAAGCACCCATGTCAATGGCGTGGTCTCCAATTCGGGTTCCTATTGTAATGACATCTTCTTTGGTAATAAATACCCCAAACGGAATATTTTGAATAGGAAAATCACTGTTTTCGGGTACTTCCAACCAAGATTTTCTGTTTGGATTATTTGCTATATTTGGCATATTTGTGTGTTAGTTTGTTGTTGAAAAAATTGTAATCAAATATATCATTTTGAATTTATTTCACAAACATATTTCGTAATTTTGAAAAGTTTTTAACGAAAATCAAAAAAAATGCAACGCGACGAACAAATTTTCGATCTAATTCTAGACGAACAAGAAAGACAAATTCATGGAATAGAGCTTATTGCCTCTGAAAATTTTGTAAGCGACCAAGTAATGGAAGCTGCAGGTTCATGTTTAACCAATAAATATGCCGAAGGATATCCTGGAAAACGATATTATGGAGGTTGCGAAGTAGTAGATGTTGTAGAACAAATTGCTATCGATAGAGCCAAAGCATTATTCGGTGCTGAATATGCAAATGTGCAACCGCACTCTGGATCTCAGGCAAATACAGCAGTTTATCATGCTTGTTTAAAACCTGGCGATAAAATTTTAGGATTTGATTTGTCTCACGGTGGTCATTTAACACACGGTTCGCCTGTAAATTTTTCGGGGAGATTGTACAATCCAGTTTTTTATGGTGTAGAGAAGGAAACAGGCCGATTTGATTATGATAAAATTCAAGAAATAGCAACACGTGAACAACCAAAATTAATTATTGCTGGAGCTTCTGCTTATTGTCGTGATATGGATTTTGAGCGTTTTAGAAAAATTGCAGATTCAGTTAATGCAATTCTTCTTGCCGATATTTCACATCCAGCAGGATTAATTGCTAAAGGATTAATGAACGATCCTATTCCGCATTGTCATATTGTAACTACAACAACTCACAAAACACTTCGTGGTCCAAGAGGAGGAATGATTTTAATGGGTAAAGATTTCGAAAATCCATTTGGTTTAACTACTCCAAAAGGAGAAATCAGAATGATGTCGTCTTTGTTGGATTTAGCTGTTTTTCCTGGTAATCAAGGCGGACCTTTAATGCATATTATTGCAGCGAAAGCAGTAGCTTTTGGAGAGTGTTTAACAGACGAGTTTTTTAGATATTCAATGCAAGTTCAAAAAAATGCAAAAGCGATGGCAGAAGCATTTATGAAACGTGGCTATGATTTGATTTCTGGTGGAACAGATAATCACATGATGCTTATCGATTTAAGAAACAAAAACATTACAGGAAAAGATGCAGAAAATGCACTTGTGAAAGCAGAAATTACTGTGAATAAAAATATGGTTCCGTTTGACGATAAATCACCATTTGTAACTTCGGGAATTCGTGTTGGAACACCTGCAATTACTACTCGTGGTTTGGTCGAAGAAGATATGGATGTTATTGTAGAATTGATTGATAGAGTATTGATGAATCATACCGATGAAGCAGTGATTGAACAAGTTGCAGATGAAGTAAACGAAATGATGAGCGAAAGAGCCATGTTTGTTTTTTAAGAACTTTTCATTTTACAACTTTAAGACAAAATATATGTCAGTATTAAGATTAAAATTACCAACTGATCCAAGATGGGTTAATATAGTTGAGCACAATATCGAAGACATTCTTACCGATCATGCTTGGTGCGAACAAAAAGCAGCTACCAATGCCATAACTATTATTACCATAAACTCAGAATATCCTGATTTAGTAGCTGATATGTTGGCACTCGCTAAAGAAGAAATCGAGCATTTTCAAATGGTAAATGATATCATAGTCAAGCGTGGTTTAGTACTAGGCCGTGAGCGAAAAGATGAATACGTAGGCGAATTGGCAAAATACATGAAACAAAGCAATAATGGAAGTCGAGTTTCAGGTTTTGTTGAGCGAATGTTGTTCTCTGCCATGATTGAAGCACGAAGTTGCGAACGATTTAAAGTGCTTTCAGAAAATATTCAAGACGAAGAGTTAGCCATTTTTTATAGAGAATTAATGGAAAGCGAAGCAGGACATTATACCACATTTATTACGTATGCACGAAAATATGGGCAGGGTATTGACGTCGAAAAAAGATGGAGAGAATGGTTAGAATTTGAAGCATCCATAATTCAAAATTACGGAAAAGCACAAACTATTCACGGTTAATAGTATAATAAAACCCAAGTTTAACTTGGGTTTTTTTGTTTTATATCAGAATTATATTGCAAACAATTTTCTACTTTTGCAACACAACACAACTACTATGTACAAACTACTAATTCGTCCGATACTTTTTTGGTTTGATCCAGAAAAAGTACATTATTTTACCTTTTCATTAATTCGTTTTTTGTCTAAAATACCAGGGTTTTCGTCACTTTTTAAATCGTTATATTTGGTAAACGACAAACGATTAGAAACAGAAGTTTTCGGATTAAAATTCCCAAATCCAGTAGGATTAGCAGCCGGTTTTGATAAAAATGCCGTTTTATATAAAGAACTTTCCAACTTTGGTTTTGGATTTATAGAAATCGGAACGCTAACGCCAGTTGGTCAAGAAGGAAATCCCAAAAAACGATTGTTCAGATTGAAAGAAGATTCGGCAATCATCAACCGAATGGGTTTCAATAACGAAGGTGTTCAAGCTGCTGTAGAACGTTTAAAAAAAAATAAAAATGTTTTAATTGGCGGAAACATTGGAAAAAATAAACTTACGCCTAATGAAAATGCCACGCAAGATTATGAAATTTGCTTCGAAGCACTTTTTGATTATGTCGATTATTTTGTAGTAAATGTAAGTTCGCCAAACACGCCAAATCTTCGTGAACTGCAAGATAAAAAGCCATTGACAGAACTTTTAACCACACTCGAAACCCGAAACTCGAAACACGCAACCAAGAAACCAATTCTTCTAAAAATAGCACCCGATTTAACCGATTCGCAACTTTTAGATATTATAGATATTGTTAACGAAACCAAAATTGCAGGTGTAATTGCAACCAATACAACACTGTCAAGAGAAGGGTTACAATCAGAAAATAAGTCAGAAATGGGCGGATTATCTGGTAAACCATTAGCCAATCGTTCTACAGAAGTAATCCGATTTTTATCTGAAAAAAGTAATAAATCGTTTCCAATTATTGGTGTTGGCGGAATTCATTCAGCTCAAGATGCCATCGAAAAGTTGGAAGCAGGAGCCAGTTTGATTCAACTTTACACCGGTTTTATTTACGAAGGTCCGCAATTGGTTAAAGACATTAATAAAAAGATATTAAAAGCTAAAATTGTAAAATAAGTTTTACGAAAACGATTTCTTTAGTATCTTTGACTTCCAATGGAAAAAATCAAAATCATAGAATGTCCGCGCGATGCCATGCAAGGTATCAAACCGTTTATTCCTACCCAACGAAAGGTGGATTACATTCAGGCGTTACTTCGTGTAGGTTTTGATACCATTGACTTTGGGAGTTTTGTTTCGCCCAAAGCGATTCCGCAAATGGTTGATACTGCCGAGGTTTTAGCACAACTCGATTTGTCGCAAACTTCTAGTAAATTACTAGCAATTATCGCCAATACGCAAGGTGCAGAATTAGCTTCTGTTCATAAGGAAATTCAGTATTTGGGTTTTCCATTTTCTATTTCAGAGAATTTCCAAATGCGAAATACCCACAAAACCATTGCTGAAAGTTTAATCACTTTACAAGAGATTTTAAACATCGCCGATAAATCCAATAAAGAAGTTGTAACCTATATTTCAATGGGTTTCGGAAATCCGTATGGCGATCCGTGGAACGTAGAAATTGTAAGCGAATGGACCGAAAAGTTGGCCAATATGGGTGTGAAAATTCTATCACTTTCAGATACTGTTGGAAGTTCAACTCCAGAAGTAATCGACTATTTATTTTCGAATTTAATTCCGAAATACCCGAACGTCGAATTCGGAGCACATCTTCACACAACGCCCGACAAATGGCACGAAAAAATCGATGCTGCTTACAAAGCTGGTTGCCGTCGTTATGATGGCGCCATTCAAGGTTTTGGTGGTTGTCCAATGGCAAAAGATGATTTAACCGGCAACATGCCAACTGAAAAAATGCTGTCTTATTTCACCCAACAAAAAGCCAATACCAACACAAGTCCAATGAGTTTTGAAAGCGCTTATAATGTGGCTTCTAGGTTGTTTGGTGAGTTTCATTAATTACTTACCTGTTCTTAAATTCCTTATCTGGTAAAATAAAAACCATGTAAGGAATTTAAGAACATTTAAGTTTTTTAATATTAGTTTCTTTTTCTCTTGAATATCTTATAAATTTCAATCCACATCACTGAAACAAAAGCAATTAAAATACTTAATCCAATTTGGGTATAATCTACAATTTCAAACAAAAAGAATTTAGAGAAAACAGGAACAAACAGTAGGAGCGAAGTAACGGCAATTGTAACCCCAATAATCAATAAAACCAAATTGTTTTTATACCGAATCGTCGTAAAAATAGAATAATAAAACGAACGATTTTCCAACGTAAGAAAGATGTTTGAAGCAATCAACGTCAGAAAAATTGAAGTTCGTGTATAGGTTTCCGAAAAATTATTCCGAACACAATATTGATACATAAACAGCAATCCCAAAGTAATTACCAATCCTTGAATAATGCTTATAGTTATCTCTTTAAAGTTGAAAAAAGTATTTGTCAAAGGTCTTGGTTTTTCTAGCATTAAATTGCGTTCCATAGGTTCGTTTTCATAAATAATAGAACAAGTCGGACCCATAATTATTTCCAAAAATATGATATGAACTGGCGTAAAAATATTAGGGTACAACCAACCCAAAGCCAACGGAATAAACACAACCAAAATTATAGGAATATGAATTGAAATTATATATTGAATGGCTTTTTTCAAATTCACATAGATTTTTCTTCCCATCGCAATGGCATCGGTCATTTTTGCAAAATCGTCGTCAATCAAAATTAAATTGGCTGCTTGTTTAGCAATTTCGGTTCCTTTTTTACCCATAGCAATTCCAATATGCGCCGATTTTAAAGCCGGACCATCATTTACGCCATCGCCAGTCATTGCAACAATTTGATTATTGTCTTTTAAAGCTTGAATAATTTTCAATTTGGCTTCAGGAAACATTCGTGTAAAAATGGCTGTTTCCATCACTTTTACTTTCAATGTTGCTTCGTCCATCGCCATTAATTCGTCACCATTCAATACTTTATCGGCATCTTTAAAACCTATTTGCTTTGCAATTGTTGTGGTAGTTTGCGCATTATCGCCAGTTACAATTTTCACTTGAATTCCAGCTTTATAGAACGTTTCAAAAACTTCTTGAATATTAGCTTTTGGCGGATCGTAAAACGCAACCAAACCTTTGAAAGTAAATTTGAATTCCTGCTGTGTTTTTGGATAATTAGTTCCAGAAAATTCGGTTACGCCAACTCCCAAAACTCGATAACCTTCGTTCGCCATTTTTTCAATTGCAGCTAAAACTTGTTTCTTTTCACTTTCAGATAAATGACTGACTTCAATAATTGCTTCTGGTGCGCCTTTGGCAGCAATGATTTTTTTGCCTTTTGAATCTTCAAAAACATGCGTCATCATGGGCGGTTTTCCATCCAATGGATATTCATGAACCAATTTAAAATTGGGTCTTTCGTCTACTGAGTCTAATTTGGCGTAAGCCTCATGAATTGCAATCTCCATGGCGTCAAACGGAATGGGTTCGCTCGACCACATGGCATAATTTAAAACTTCTTCAGCTTCTGGATTGAGTTTCTCTTTGGTGTCAACAATGGCATCCGATTGGAAAAGGTACAATTGCGCCAAACTCATTTTGTTTTCGGTAATTGTTCCGGTTTTATCAGTGCAAATTACCGTGGCACTTCCTAAAGTTTCAACAGTTTTTGTTTGCTTAGTTATAATTCCCATTTTCATCAAGCGCCACGCGCCAAGTGCCATAAACGAGGCAAAAGCAACCGGAATTTCTTCGGGAATAACACTCATAGCTATCGTTAACGCTTTCAATAAACTGTCTAAAACACTTTTAGATTGAAAATAGTTTATTGCCCAGACTATTACAAAAATTACCAATCCAACAATAGACATTTTGGTAACAAAATTTGTAATCTGAATTTGTAACGGCGTTTTTTCTTCAACAATGGTCGCAATGCTTTTGCCAATTTTACCAATTTGAGTTTGGTTTCCAATAGCTGTAACTTCGCAAATTGCTAATCCTGTGGCAACGATTGTTCCTTGAAAAACTTGCTTAATTTCGGATGCTTCATTCTTAAAAACTGACATTGATTCGCCAGTTAAAATTGCTTCGTTTACCGAAAAATCATTTGATTGGATTATGGTTGCATCGGCAGGAACAAATGTGCCTTCTTCAACTTGGATGAAATCGCCAAGTACAATTTCTTCACTCGGAATTTCTACTAATTCACCGTTTCTTATGACTTTGCTCTTGGGTTGTGATAATTTTTTGAGCGATTCAATAGCATTTCTACTTCGTGCTTCCTGAAAAAGCGAAATGGCAGCAACCAAAAAGATGGCAACCGTCATGAAAATTCCATCGCCATAATCGCCAGAAATGTAGTAAATACTTGCAGCAGCAACCAATAACAGAAACATTGGTTCTTTAACCATTTCTAGCAATGACATCAAAAAATGATTTTTTTCTTGGTGTTCCAGTGAGTTAGAACCGTTTTTATTTCTAGAGGAAATCACTTCTTCATTTGAAAGTCCTCCAATTTTATTTTGTTCTTTCGTCATCACTAAAGTTTAGTTTAACTAAAGATACGACTTTTTTGGAAGCTATTTGTAATTAAAATTTATTAATTAGTAATCCAATCATCATCGCAATTCCGAAACTCAGCATGGTTCCAATCAAGACATATTCGGTTTTAATAGTGTCGGTATCTTTGTATCGTAAAATTGATTTTGCTGCGATTAAAAAGCCAACAACTTCCAATTTTCCTATGATTACGAAAGTTAAAACTAAAATTCGTTCCAAAATACCAATCAGTTTTCCAGCATTTTTAAGTTCGGCAGAAGTGTCCGAAATGCTTTCAATTTTGCCAACTACTAGTGTTTCTCTAATGAAAATATTAGTTGGTTTTATACAAATTAAATAGCCTAGAATAATGGCTAACCATTTTACAGAAATAGGAATGTTCCAAATAGTATTCGATTCGAAATAACGATTAAAAATCCAAACAAAGAATAAAATGACCAACAGATGTACAATTTGATCAATGAAAAAGGCAAATCTACTCGTATTCAAACTTTTTTTCAATCCGTCAATTAGATAATGAAGAATTGAAATTGGCAATGCACAAAAGAAAAAGTTGATGTCAAAAGATAAAATCCAGGCACAAATAAAAGTAATTAATGCATGTTTCAATAAGAATTTGCTTTTAAAACCATTCTCGTTTTTTTCTTTTGAACTGGCATCCGTTTGAAAAAAATAGTCACTCATGACATGAGCAATCACTTGAAGTATAAGTAGTTTTACCATAGTTTACGCAATGCTAAAAATGTTGATTTAAAATAGGAAGTTGCACGTTCTATAGCATTCCAACCTACGCTACTTAATTGCTTGTTTACCGTTGGTTGTTTTATATTTAAACTAGCAGCTATTTCTTTTTCGCTATTTCCTAATAAACGAAGATATAAAATTTCGCATTGTTTTGCAGTCGCATTGTTTAATAAAACATCAAGCAAACCTAAAATACAATTTATATTATCGTTTAAATTTTCATCACCAGAATTGAAAAAAAGCGTATTTTTTATAACAATTCGTTCTTTGTTGTACGTTGGTCGTTCTTCGCTAATTTTCCTACCAGAATAATAAATTGCTTCACCATCAATAACTTCACTTACTTTATCATATCTGCTTAATTCGCCATAACCAAGAGCCAAGCGAATACCATAATTTTTAAAGTATTTACTTCTTGAAGTTTCAATTTTTGAATCTATAAAAATTGATTTTATGTAACATTTAATAATGATTGCAATAGTTAGTGCTTCGTGAGGATTATCTACAACCATTTCTAGATAGTCACCTTTTATAATTCTTCCATAGATATAAAAATCCTTTTCTATAAGTGAAATTAATGCTTTTAATTCCAATTCTAAAACTGATTTTTCTTCATCGGTTAAGCTTGTAGAAGCAATAATATCTCCAGATAAAACTATTTTATTATTCATATATGTAAAATTTATTTTTTAGAGGTCATATATGTTATCGCCTTTTTATTTATTGGGGGTTTGCTTGCGCAAACTTGTTTTTATTGGCGATTTCATCATTAATCTCTTTTAAAAAACAAATATATAGCTTTTTTTTGGTATAAATATATTTTATAGCCTTTTTAAGTTATAAATATGCTTTATAGCCTTTTTATGGTATATTTAAAATAATTTTCTTACAATAAAACAGAATGTATATAAAACTAATCACTATTCACAATTACTAATCACTTTTTCACTATATTTGCACGCAATTTAACTACAACTACAAATTGCAATGAAAGCACACACTTCCAAAATCGTTGGAGAAGGTTTAACCTATGACGATGTACTGCTAATCCCAAATTATTCCGAAGTTTTACCGCGCGAAGTCAATATTCAATCGAAAATATCTAGAAATATTTCGTTGAATGTTCCTGTCGTTTCTGCAGCTATGGATACCGTAACCGAAAGTTCTATGGCAATTGCAATGGCACAAGAAGGTGGAATTGGAGTTTTACACAAAAACATGACGATTGAGCAACAAGCAGCAAAAGTCAGAAAAGTAAAACGTGCCGAAGCTGGAATGATTATCGATCCAGTAACATTGCCTTTAAATTCAACAGTTGGTGATGCTAAAATGTTGATGAAAGAACACGGAATTGGCGGAATTCCAGTAGTAGATGAAAACGGAACTTTAAAAGGAATTGTAACCAATAGAGATTTGCGTTTTGAAAAAATCAATTCGCGTTCTATTTTAGAAGTGATGACTTCTGAAAATTTAGTTACAGCAGCAGAAGGAACCACTTTGCAAGAAGCAGAAGGAATTTTGCAACAAAATAAAATCGAAAAATTACCTGTAGTTGATAAAAACTATAATTTAGTTGGATTAATTACGTTTAGAGATATTACCAAATTGGCTCAAAAACCAGTAGCAAACAAAGATAAATTTGGACGTTTACGCGTTGCTGCTGCACTTGGAGTTACTGCTGATGCATTGGAAAGAGCAACAGCTTTAGTAAATGCAGGAGTTGATGCCGTAATTATTGATACTGCTCACGGACATACAAAAGGAGTGGTTGATGTTTTAAAAATTGTGAAAGCTAAATTTCCAGAGCTTGATGTAATTGTTGGAAATATTGCAACTGCCGAAGCCGCTTTATATTTAGTAGAAAATGGTGCCGATGGTGTAAAAGTCGGAATTGGTCCAGGTTCTATTTGTACTACAAGAGTTGTTGCAGGAGTTGGTTTTCCACAATTTTCAGCAGTTTTAGAAGTTGCTGCTGCGTTGCGCGGAACAGGAGTTCCAGTAATTGCTGATGGTGGAATTCGTTACACAGGAGATATTCCTAAAGCGATTGCTGCTGGTGCGGATTGTGTAATGCTTGGTTCACTTTTAGCAGGAACAAAAGAATCACCTGGAGAAACTATTATTTTTGAAGGAAGAAAGTTTAAGTCTTATCGTGGAATGGGTTCTGTGGAAGCCATGCAAGAAGGATCAAAAGACCGATATTTCCAAGATGTTGAAGACGATATTAAAAAATTGGTTCCAGAAGGAATTGTAGGTCGAGTTCCTTACAAAGGCGAGTTGAACGAAAGCATGCAGCAATTTGTTGGCGGACTTCGTGCCGGAATGGGTTATTGCGGAGCAAAAGATATTCCAACATTACAAGAAACTGGACGATTTGTGAGAATTACAACAAGTGGAATCGGCGAAAGTCATCCTCATAATGTTACAATTACTAAGGAAGCTCCGAATTATTCGAGATAATTTTTTTTTTAGTTTGTTGTGCTGAAGGAATCTAAATAATTTAAACCATTAAGGAAGTTAAGTCAATTAAGAATTTAAAAAACTTAATCATCTTAATTTTCTTAATGGTTTTTTACACCTTCAAAAACTCTGCAATTTTTTTCTTTTCGCCTGCAATCCACAAGATGTCGCTGTCTTCTAGAATTAAATGCGATTCGGGATTTAAAATACGTTTTCCATTGCGTTCGATTCCAACGATAATGCCATGCGTTTTTTCTCTGATTCCTGATTCACGAATACTTTTTCCGATGCAAACTCGGTTTCTTAACTCTAACTTTTGCAGAATAATATCGGTTTGTGCCACTTCTTCAGGAACGTCAATTTCGTTTTTATCCAAATAAATTTTGAATTCTTTCACTTGATCATCAGTTCCAATTACACTAATTTCGTCACCTGGAAATAATCTTTCGGTTCTAATAGGAATATTAATTAACACTTCACCTCTTCGAATCGACGCAATATTAATTCCGAATTGTTCTCGAATCGATAATTCTTCCAATGTTTTTCCTGCCAAATTCGATTCTTTTGCAATATCAAATTCGGCCATGTGTCCATCCCAAGGCGATAGTGTATTTTGTCTTTTATTTTCTCGAATAGTTTCTCGATCATTAAAATTACTAATAAAATGACTTTCAATTTTATTGTAAACTGCATGCAGTCGTTTGGGAAACAAAATGTAAGCTCCAATTGCAATTAAAAAAGCTACGATTGCAACACCAGAAGAGAAAAATGTATTTAAAATGAATCCGATATAGAATAAAGTCAGTGCTATTCTCAAAAGAACCAACATAATTATCGGACCTTGATGTTTCTTTTCTTGCAATAAAATTCCAACTTCTTCAACAGCAACTCTTCGTAATGATAATGCCCAAAGAAAAGGCGAAAGTAGTACCAAGGTTATTAATGCAGCTATGGCATGCCCAAATTTGGAACCTTCTACTAAAGGAAGAATAAAATTTGACGAAAGTAAAATGATCGCAACAATAATTATTGAATGAATTACTACTTGCGTCAAATAACTTCGCAGTACAATTTGCCAATTACTTTTTGATTTAATTTCTTCGGTATTGGCACTGTAAAGTTGTATTCTTTTAACCCATTTTTTAGGTAGTTTCTTTTCGATAAAGCTGGAAAAAGGCACAGCAAATTTCACCATAAATGGCGTTGTAAAGGTTGTTACTGCTGAAACGGCAACTACAATTGGATACAGAAAATCACTTGTTACTTTTAAAGTTGTGCCTAATGTTGCAATGATGAAAGAGAATTCGCCAATTTGCGATAAACTCATTCCTGCCTGAATGGATTGCTTTAACGGTTGACCAGAAAGTAAGGAGCCAATTGTAGAACTTATTGATTGTCCGAAGATTACCACTAATGTCAAAATGGCTACAGGAAATGCATATTCAACCAAAGTGTCAGGATTGATCAACATTCCGACCGATACAAAGAAAACGGCACCAAATAAATCTTTTACAGGTTTTACCAAATGTTCGATATGTTCGGCTTGCGTGGTTTCTGCTATTATCGAACCCATAATAAACGCTCCTAATGCTGGTGAGAATCCTACACCTGCGGCAAATATTACCATTAATAAACAAAGTGCCAACGAAATAATCAGCATCATTTCATCGGTTAATAAATGTTTGGCTTTTTTTAGAAGTGTTGGAATAAAGAAGATTCCGACTACAAACCAAATCGTTAGAAAGAAGATTAATTTTAAAACAGAAAGCACCAATTCCATTCCTGAAAATTGCTGACTTACCGCAATTGTAGAAAGCAACACCATCATTAAAATGGCAATGATGTCTTGAACAATTAAAGAACCAATTACATTTCCGGCAAATTTTTGCGATTTTACACCGAGTTCATCAAAGGTTTTTAAAATAATTGTTGTCGATGAAATGGATAGAATTACACCCAAAAAAATACTGTTCATTTTGTTCCAACCCATCAATTGTCCTACAAAAAAGCCAATCGTGACCATTGCAATTATTTGCGTGAAAGCAGTTATGGAAGCCGTTCCGCCAACCTTCATGAGTTTTTTAAAACTGAATTCTAATCCCAAGCTGAACAAAAGAAAGATTACACCAATTTCTGCCCAAACTTCAACGCTGTGAATGTCTTTTACAGTTGGAAAAAAATCAAACTGATTTCCAGCCAAAAATCCTGCTACCAAATAGCCTAAAACCAAAGGTTGCTTCAACATTCTAAAAAGTAAAACCGCAATTGCCGCAGTAATTAGGATCAAACCTAAATCACTTATTAAATCGGGCAAATGCACAGAAGTTGCTGCTAGAAATATCGACATAGAAATGAATTTTTACTAAAATAGCAAAAAATCTGCTTTTTTCAAAATAGAAAAAGCAGATTTAAAGAAATTATAACAGATAATGCAATGAAAAAGTTGCGGTTGATTATAAGAAAGTAATTTGTAAGTTTTCAAAAACATTTACTTTCCTACCAATAATTTTGAATGGAATTTCAATACTTTTATATTCTTGAAAATTATCTAAATTCCAAAAATTATATGTTTCATTAAGATATTCTATAATCTTATTAAGTTTTTTGTTGTCATCAACATCTTCATAAGTTATATTAGATATAACTTTACTTTCTTCAATATTTATTGATATTGTGCCTTTAATATTAAAATTTGAATTTATTTTTCCTTTTAATTTTGCGAAAATAAATTGTTCAATATTTTGTTTTTGTTTCGGTGTACAGTATTGATTAGCCACAAAGACATCCTTAGTTTTGCTTTCTAATTTAGAATTATTACACAACGTTTTTTCATTGATAAAGTAATATCTTTTAGCTCCAACTTCAAAAGAATCTGAGAGTATCAATGAATCATTTGTGATTTTTTCTATCATGTACCCAATTTGAGATATTTTACCAGTTTTAATTAACTTACCATTCATTTCAAAATTAATAGGAATATTTGAAATTACTACAGTAGGGTCAACATTCATATGTAGTGAATTTTTATAAAATGTAAAATTTAAATAATTATTTGTTACAATATCTGTGCTATCACTTTTTACTTGAGTTTTATAGTTTACCCAACAACCTTGAAGTTGATTTACATAATTTTGACTATAACAAAAAATCAAATTTAAAAATAGAAAGATGAGGTAGAATACTTTTTTCATTTGTTTATATTCCCAAATAATTACTTGGCGAAATTGCCAACAGTTCAGCTTTAATCTCATCAGAAACGTCCAAAGTTTTTATGAAATTATGTATGGATTCCTTATTCATAACTTCATTGGTTCTCGTTAGTCCTTTTAAGGCTTCATAAGGATTAGGATAAGCTTCACGACGCAAGATTGTTTGGATAGCTTCGGCTACAACTGCCCAATTTTTTTCTAAATCTTCGGCGAATTTAGGCTCGTTTAAAAGTAACTTATTCAATCCTTTTAATGTGGCTTCAAAGGCAATCAGCGTATGACCCATCGGCACTCCAATATTTCGTAAAACAGTACTATCTGTTAAATCACGTTGTAATCTTGAAATTGGTAATTTTGCAGATAAATGTTCAAAAATTGCGTTGGCTATTCCTAAATTTCCTTCAGAATTTTCAAAATCAATTGGATTTACCTTATGTGGCATTGCAGAGGAACCAATTTCTCCGGCTTTAATTTTTTGCTTGAAATAATCCATCGAAACATAGGTCCAAATATCGCGATCCAAATCGATTATGATCGTGTTGATTCTTTTTAAAGCATCGAAAAATGCAGCAAAATGATCGTAATGTTCTATTTGAGTTGTTGGAAATGAATGTTGTAAACCCAGCGTTTCTTCCACGAAAGTGTTGCCAAATTTCTTCCAATCGATAGTGGGATAAGCAACATGATGGGCGTTGAAATTTCCAGTTGCGCCTCCAAATTTAGCTGCAAACGGAATGTTGAATAACAAACGCATTTGCTCTTCCAATCGTTCTACAAAAACCAAAATTTCTTTTCCTAATCGAGTAGGTGAAGCCGGTTGACCGTGCGTTCTTGCCAACATTGGAATGTCTTTCCACTCTACAGCAAGTTCTTTTAATTTTGCTATTAAACCAATCAAACTTGGTAAATACACATTTTCAAAAGCTTCTTTAGTTGATAGTGGAATGGCGGTATTGTTGATATCTTGAGAAGTTAATCCAAAATGAATAAACTCTTTATGTTGCGAAAGTCCTAAAGCTTCGAATTTTTCTTTGATGAAATATTCTACGGCTTTTACATCGTGATTGGTTGTTTTTTCGGTTTCTTTGATCCACAAAGCATCTTCGGTAGAAAAGTTCATGTAGATGTTTCGAAGGTCTGAAAACAGACTAGAATCAACAGATTGAAGTTGCGGCAATGGCAGTTCGCAAAGCGCTATGAAATATTCTATTTCTACTAAAACTCGGTATTTTATAAGTGCTTCTTCCGAAAAGTAAGGTGATAATGAAACGGTTTTACTTCGGTATCTTCCATCAATTGGAGAAACGGCGTTTAATTCTGATAGTTGCATGTTGTGTGTTGTTTGAAAGATGCAAAAATAGTGAATAGTGTTCAGTGTTTGGTCTTTACTATTCAGTTTTTTATGATAAAATTTCTAGATTAACTTGGAAGTATAATCTAACTTTAAAAGAATACTTTGAGTAAGTTTTTTTGCACGATTTCCATTCCTTTTGAACCAGTAGTTGCAATGATTTTAATTTCGTTTGGCGCGTCGTAAATGGTTGCCGGATTTGGATCAATGTAATAAACCAGAATGTTGTTTTTTGCAAAATTTAATAATCCTGCAGCCGGATAAACTTGCAAAGAAGTTCCGATAATAATTAAGACATCAGCATCTTGAACCAATGAAACAGCTTCTTCCAACGCTGGAACATCTTCGCCAAACCATACAATATGCGGACGAAGTTGGTTTCCGTTGGTATCTAAATCACCAGTTTTCAAATCGATTTCCCAATCTAAAATATAGTTTTGATCTTTCACGCTGCGCACTTTGAACAATTCTCCATGAAGGTGCAAAACGTTAGAACTACCTGCTTGTTCGTGCAAATTATCAACATTTTGAGTGATGATTGTTACATCAAAATTATCTTCTAATTCAGCTAGAATTAAATGACCACGATTGGGTTTAACCTCGTGCAGTTGTCTTCGTCTTTGATTGTAAAAATCCAAAACTAATTCCTGGTTTTTACGCCAACCTTCCGGCGTAGCAACGTCCATTACGTTATGACCTTCCCAAAGACCGTCGGCGTCTCTAAAGGTTTGTATGCCGCTTTCTGCCGAAATTCCAGCGCCTGATAATACTACTAGTTTCTTTTTCATCTTTTTATTAAGCAATAACTTTATCAAAGATATAAAAGTAAAAGATTTTAATAAATTCTGTTTTTACTATTTTTGCCAAAATATTTTGGAATATGATCGACTTAGACTACCTCGCTTTTTTAGAAAATATGCTTACTGATAACAGAAAAGAACGGTTTGATGCGGTTTTAAAAAATCGTACGAATCATTTTACCATTGCTGTAGAAGATGTTTTTCAGTTTCATAACACGAGTGCTGTGATGCGAAGTTGTGAAGTTTTTGGTATTCAGGAATTGAATATTGTAGAGCAACGTTTTGGTAAAAATATTGACAAAGAAATTGCCATGGGCGCGCAGAAATGGGTTGATATCAATAAGTTTGATTCGATTGGAACTTGTATC
Source organism: Flavobacterium sp. SP2 (assembly GCF_057626655.1). Classification (NCBI taxonomy): domain Bacteria; kingdom Pseudomonadati; phylum Bacteroidota; class Flavobacteriia; order Flavobacteriales; family Flavobacteriaceae; genus Flavobacterium; species Flavobacterium solicola. The sequence continues at coordinate 722,102 of NZ_JBVHBT010000001.1, read as the reverse complement.
AATTCTTTAAAAGATAATGGATATCAAATAATTGCAACGACACCTCATGATGATTCGTGTTTGCTACATGAATTTGATATCACAAAGAAAAGTGCTTTTTTCTTCGGAACCGAAAAAGAAGGTTTGTCTGATGAGGTAATGCGTAGAGCAGATGGATATTTGAAAATTCCGATGGTGGGTTTTACTGAAAGTTTAAACATATCAGTTTCGGCTGCCATAATAATTCAAGACCTCACGAACAGATTGCGTCAATCGGAAGTTCAATGGCAATTGTCGGCCGATGAAATTCTGGAAAAACGTTTGCAATGGACGAAGAATTCCATAAAAGACATCAAACGAATAGAAGAGCGGTATTATTTAGATAAATAACAATTTTGATTTTAAAAGTTAATCTCGAAATTCTAGTATATCAGCCGGTTGGCAGTCTAATACTTTACAAATTGCCTCTAAAGTGCTAAAGCGAATGGCTTTAGCTTTTCCTGTTTTTAGGATAGAAAGATTAGATAATGATAGGTCTACCTTACTTGATAGTTCGTTTAACGACATCTTTCGTTTGGCCATCATGACGTCTAAATTTACAATTATTGGCATAGTTTATATTGTTAAATCATTTTCTTGTTGAATTTCTATTCCTCGCTTGAAGATGAACCCTATTATTAAAAGTACAATTCCCATAAAAATCCAAACATCGCCACCACCAATTTTTAATAGTTCTATTGATGGCATTGTAATGTTTTTACTTTCAATCCATTGTATGTAGTTTTTTCCCCATAATGAAAACAGTCCGATAAACAACGATATATAAGACATATTGAAAATAAATTTTCCAATGGCGGTGTTGAAGGGCTGTTTCAGGTTTAATTTTTTATCGTATAATACTTTGACAATCAAGAAAAATAGAAGTGCTTTTAAAACGGTTACGATAATTAGATACGAGGTTACCACAAGAAATTGTCCCGAATCATAGTTATAAAGTTCGGATAAATTTAGATTTCCCCAAAAATGACTTGCAACATTTGGGCTTACAGCTATAGCATAAATTGTATTGGTTAAGAATCCACCGGCATCTATACAAATACCAACGAAGATCATCCAAGAGATGATGTTTAATACTTGTAAAATTTGTGTTGATTTAATTTTGATTTCCATAATTACAAATTTGATTATTATGATGCAATATTACTAAATATTTATTGATAAACAATAAATATTTAGTAAAATATATAAAATGGAAATAAAAAAAATCCTTAACTAAGTTAATAGTTAAGGATTTTGTTGTACTTGTATAATTTTATTTTTTCTTTAATACTTTGTATTCTTCATAACATTGTCCAATAGCATCCAAGATTTGTAAGTCGTTAGCTGTTTGAATAAAAGCTTCAGAATAACTACAATGTGATAATATTTCGGCAATTTCTTTTTTGTCAATTCCTAAAAGTGCAGCTATTGTTTCTCTATCAAATTTAGTTTCAAGGAGGTTTCTAACGGTGTCATCTTTCTTCATTTCCTTCAGTCGCTTCAATTCTTTGGGTTTTTTTCCGAAAAAATTATAAAGCATGTCAGCCGGATTGAAGATTGAGTTCATTACTCTTGAAAATGCTCCAGGCGAGTATTCTCCTCCTTCATAAGCGCTTGGTAATCCTGATATACTGTACCGGTAATTTTCATTGCTTGGAATGAGTTTGGTATCAATTTCCAAGTATCCAGTTAAATTGTATCTTCTTACTACAACTTCGTCAAGAGCAATTGCTTTTTCTGTAAGTTTTATTTTGGCGTCGCCATTTTTTAACCAGTCGTTAGTAACTTTAACTTTTATAGATTGATAACCAATCATTGTAATGTGTAAAGTATCGGTTGCATCGGCATCAATTTCAAACGTTCCTTTAGTGTTAGAAACAGTTCCTTTAACTTTGTTAACATTAATGATATTTACGTTGGATAATGGTAAAAGGGTGTTGGCATTTATTATGGTTCCTTTAGCTTTTAATTGCAAAGTAACCTCTTGTCCAAATGTTAATGAAGTGGTAATTAAAAATAAAAAAGCTACAAAATATCTCATGTCCTTGTTTGAAGGTTTAAAAGTAAAAAACTCTTTAGGATATTTTGTAGCTTTGATAAATTATTATAAGAAAATTAACAAAAGTTGTTAACTTCTTCTAGGTCTTCTTGTTTTTGCATCATCAAATGAACGACTTGCTGGACGCTCATCATTGGTGTTTGCTGTAAAAGATCTCGAAGGTCTTTCTGAAGAATCACCGCGTTGCGCTGAACCTGGTTCTCTTCTAGGAGCTGAGTTTCTGTCGCTTCTAAATCCGCCTTCTCTTGGAGCTGAATTTCTGTCGCTTCTAAATCCACCGTCTCTTGAGCCAGAGTTTCTGTCGCTTCTAAATCCACCTTCTTTTCTTGGAGCAAAGTTTCCTTCTCTTCTTGGACCAGAATTTCGATCACCTCTAAAACCTCCACCAGAACTTCTTCCGTTATGGTCGCGTCTTCCACCACCGTCATTTTTAGAAATCTCAACGTTGATACGTCTTCCTTCCAATTGTACGTTGTTTAAAACTTCCATAACTTTATCAGTATGCTCAGGATCAGTGTTAAAGAAAGAGAATCCTTCTTTTACATCAACTTTAAATACATCATCACGACCTAAGTCTAATGTTTCCTTTAAATAATCTTTCAATGACATCCAATCGAAATTGTCTCTAGAACCAATATTTACAAAATAACGAACTGCTCCGCCATTACTGTTTTCTCTTGGCTCTCTATCATTGCTTCTGTCTCCAGCTGATTGTGATGATAAATCTCTAGTTTTTTTGTAGTAATTGATGAATCTGTTAAATTCTACCGAAACCATTTTCTTGATCAATTCTTCTTTAGACAAACCTTCTAAAACGGTATTGATTGCCGGTAGATAATTGTCAATTTCATGATCAACAGCGGTATCTTTAATCTTATTAGCTAAATGCAATAGTTGAATTTCGCAAATTTCGATTCCAGATGGTAATGTTTTTTCTTCAAACTTTTGTTTGATGATTCTTTCGATAGAAGAAATTTTACGCAATTCACTTTTAGTAACAATTACAATAGATGTTCCTAATTTTCCTGCACGACCAGTTCTTCCCGAACGGTGGTTGTAGGTTTCAATTTCATCAGGTAATTGGTAATTTACTACGTGTGTTACGTTATCAACATCAATTCCACGAGCCGCAACATCGGTTGCAACAAGCATTTGAATTTGTCTTCCTCTAAACGATTTCATAACGCTATCACGTTGTGCTTGAGATAAATCTCCGTGCAATGCTGCTGCGCTGTAACCGTCTTCAATTAATTTTTCGGCTACTTGTTGTGTATCACGTTTCGTTCTACAAAAAACAACCGAGAAAATATCTGGATTACAATCTGCCAATCTTTTCAATGCTTCGTAACGATCACGTGCATTAACAAGGTAAAATTCGTGAGAAACCGTTGCCGAACCTGAGTTCTTAGCTCCAACTGTAATCTCTAATGGGTCGTGCATGAATTGTTTTGCAATTCTAGCAACTTCTGCTGGCATAGTTGCTGAGAACAACCACGTGCTTTTTTCGTCTGGTGTAGTTGAAAGTATGTTTACGATATCTTCGTAAAAACCCATGTTCAACATCTCATCTGCTTCGTCAAGAATACAGTAATTAATTTGAGAAATGTTTACCAAACCTCTATTAATCATGTCTTGCATTCTTCCTGGAGTTGCCACAATTACTTGCGCACCTCTTTTAATGTCTCTTGCTTGATCTGTAATGCTAGCTCCACCGTAAACTGCTACCACATTAATACCTTTTTCGTATTTTGAGTAGTTTTTAATTTCGTTGGTAATCTGCAAACATAATTCACGCGTAGGAGATAAAATTAACGCCTGCGTATTTCTATTGTTGGCATCAATTTTTTGGATAACTGGAAAACCAAAAGCTGCCGTTTTCCCTGTCCCAGTCTGAGCCAACGCAACTAAATCAATGTCTTTTTCCAATAATAGGGGAATCGCTTTCTCCTGTACTTCGGTCGGATTCTCAAATCCTAGATCTAAAATCGCCTTCAGTAACGATTCACTCAATCCTAATTGTTCAAATTTATTCATATAATATTTTAAATATTTTGCAAAAGTACAGCAAATTATTGTTAATAACTAATGGTAAATTGAGAATTGGCTTTTTATTAATGTTTGATTTTCAGATTATTATGTCTTTTATCAGAAATACTGACTAGCAGTATTAGAAAAATTCCGTCGCGAATCGCTACTTTTACTATTAAAAATGCAATTTTTGAAGACTAGTAAGATATTCAACTAATTGTTTTACAGCAATTCCACGATGGCTAATTGCTGCTTTTTCTTGTAGTGAAAATTCAGCAAAAGTTTTGTCGTAACCATCTGGTTGGAAAATAGGATCGTAACCAAATCCATTAGTGCCGGTTTTTTCATGAGTTATTGTTCCATTAATAATTCCTGTAAATAGGTGTTGTTCACCATTAAGATTCAATGCAATTACAGTTTTAAAATTGGCTTTTCTGTTGGTCTGATTTTCTAACGATTGTAATAATTTATCCATGTTATCGTTGTCATTGCGTTGCTCACCAGCGTATCTTGCCGAGTGTACACCAGGTTTGCCATTTATCGCTTCTACTTCCAAACCCGAATCGTCGGCAAAACAATTGTAACCATATTTTTGAGTTACATAATTGGCTTTTAAAATGGCATTTCCCTCAATAGTTGTAGCTGTTTCCTCTATGTCTTCGAAACATTTTATATCTTCTAGACTTACTATTTCAAATTCTTTTGGAACTAAAAGTTGAATTTCTTTTATTTTGTTTTTGTTGTTTGATGCGAAAACTAATTGCATATTTGTCTTTTTTTATTTTTTTTGAAACTAATAATTTATTTTCTACGTATTTTTAAAAATAAGATTTTTAAAATGAAGCAAAACCAACCCTACACAGTTTTTGTTAGCAAATTTATATTTATTCTAATAATTTTCTTCAATTTACAAGTTCATGCGCAGTTTATTGCCAACGATACCACATTTGTAGACGAAGTTTCCTTACATAAGTATGCAAAAATAGTAAATGTTGGAAAGGAAAATTATACTATTGATCAAATTATTAAAAACACTAATTTAAAATTTGAACCTCTTGTAAATGAAAATACGGATTTGGGTTTTACTAGTGATAATTACTGGATAAAATTTGAAATATTTAACAACACTGATAGTGATATCGTGCCGTTTATTGAAACTTCGCGACCAATTATCGATGTGGCAGAGTTATATTTGATAGAGCCTGGCGAAAAACCTGTACTCTTTAAAAGTGGTGATTTAGTTCCGTTTGACCAGCGACCATTGATTAGTAGAAAAACAATATTTAAAATAGAGCTAGAGCCTGGTGAGTTGACTACTTTTTATTTACATCTAAAAAGTGATGGAGAGGTTATTAATGTTCCGATATATTTGAAAACGTCTACTCGTGAGCTTGAGGAAGCGTCTAGCGAACAGTTTATTTTTGGTATTTTTTACGGAATATTAGCTATTGCCGCGATTATTTACCTATTCTTTTATTTTGCAATGAAAGAAAAGAGTTTCTTGTATTATAGTTTGTACGTTATCTTTATAGGTCTTTTACAATTTTCTGTTGATGGTTTTTTCTATCAGTATTTTGCTCCAGATACCATATGGGTTAGTTCACATTGTGTATTAATTTCTGCAACTATTGCTAATTTTTTTCTTGGTAGATATTCACAGACGTTTTTAAATATTAAGCAGTATAGTACTATTATTTACAAATTGTTCTATGGCCTCTATTTTTGCGATTTAATATCTCTAGTGATCTTGTTATTTTATCCAAATCATGAAATAGTTTATCCTATTGCTAATTTTTTAGGACTATTTTTACTAATGTTAATCGTAGCCTCGGTTATCGTAGTTTATGTAAAAACTAAAACGATAGATTATTATTTTGCTGCTGGTATTGCTTTTTTAATTTTAGGTTTCATCGTGTTTATTCTAAAAAACTTTAGCGTTTTACCTTCTGTGTTTTGGACTGAAAATGGTTCGAAACTTGGTACAGGATTAGAGGTTGTATTTTTATCTTTATCGATGGCAAATTTAATTAGAAGATTGCGAAATGATAGAGAGAAATTGCAAACACTTGCCTTACAACGATCTGAGGAAATGAACGAATTAAAGTCGTATTTTCTATCAAACATCAGTCATGAGTTGCGTACGCCTCTAAACACAATAATTAATATTTTAGATTTATCTAAAAATGAAGTTGATAAAAGCGTTATTGAGAATAATAATGAAATTATGAAAAGTTCGTCTTTATCTCTCTTAAGTGCTGTGAATGATATTTTAGATTTTTCAAAAATTGAAAAGGAGGAGCTCAGATTAGATAATGCTAAGTTTGACATGCATCAGTTATTATCTGAAATTTGTAAAGATATTTCGTTAAGAGCTGCCGAAAAAAATCTGATATTTCAATATACACCATCACCAACATTGCCTAGGAAGTTTATTGGTGATGAAGGAAGATTAAGACAAATTTTGACCAATATTCTTTATAATTCTTATAAGTTTACTAATGAAGGGATTATAAAATTTTCGGTAAATTATAATATAGAATCAAATAAAGCCGAAAAATTAGAATTTTTAATTTCAGACACGGGTGTTGGAATTCCAAAAGAAAAACTCAAAACAATATTTGATTCTTTTTCTCAAGAGAGTATTAACAATAAGCGAAAGTATGGTGGATTAGGTTTGGGTTTATACATCGCTAAAGCACTAATTACGTTGTATAAAGGTACGGTTAAAGTAGATAGTATTGTAAATCAAGGAACGGTTTTTACGATTAGAATTCCAATGGAACCTATTATCGAAGAGCAAAAAATAATTTCTGATGTTGTTCAAGAGTTCGATTTATCCGGAAAGCGAATTTTAGTTGTAGAAGACAATGCCATGAATCAGATGGTTATAAAAATGATTACCAAAAAATGGCTCAATACCACGTTAGATTATGTCTTTAACGGTCAAGAAGCAATTGAAAAGTTAAACCACATACGATATGATATTATTTTGATGGATTTGCAGATGCCCATAATGGATGGATATGAAGCAACAATAGCAATACGATCGGGTAATTGCGGAATCAATGAGAAGAATATTCCAATTATTGCAGTAACTGCAGACGTTATGGAAGCTACTAAAGATCGTGTAAAAGAAATAGGAATGAACTATTACATCTCAAAACCAGTGAATAAAGACTTGTTGTATAAAACTATTTTAGAGATTGCTTAAAATAATATCAAGTTCAAATACTATGAATAATCCAAATTTATAATTACTTTTGCCACGTTTTAAAAACATTTTTTTATCATGGTAAAAGATTTATTTGAAAGAATTCAAAACAATAAAGGTCCATTAGGGAAATGGGCTTCTCAAGCAGAAGGTTACTTTGTATTTCCTAAATTAGAAGGAGAACTAGGACCAAGAATGCAATTTCAAGGAAAAAATATACTAAACTGGAGTTTGAATGACTATTTAGGTCTTGCTAATCATCCAGAAGTTCGTAAAGCAGATACTGAAGCAGCTTTACAGTATGGCGCGGCGTATCCTATGGGTGCAAGAATGATGTCGGGTCATACAGATGCGCACGAACAACTTGAAAAAGAATTAGCCGCTTTCGTAATGAAAGAATCTGCTTATTTATTAAACTTTGGTTACCAAGGAATTATGTCATGTATAGACGCTTTGGTTACTAAAAATGATATTATTGTTTACGATGTAGATGCACATGCTTGTATTATTGATGGTGTGCGTCTTCATATGGGAAAACGTTTTACCTACCGTCATAATGATTTGGAGAGCATGGAGAAAAACCTTCAACGTGCAACTAAGATGGCTACAGAAACTGGTGGTGGAATTTTATTCATTACCGAAGGAGTTTTCGGAATGCGCGGACAACAAGGAAAACTAAAAGAAATTGTTGCTATGAAAGAAAAGTACAATTTCCGTTTATTAGTTGATGATGCTCACGGTTTTGGAACTTTAGGAAAAACAGGCGCAGGAGCAGGAGAAGAGCAAGGTTGCCAAGACGGAATCGATGTGTATTTTTCAACATTTGCTAAATCAATGGCAAGTATTGGAGCATTTCTTGCAGCAGACAAAGACATCATTGATTATCTAAAATACAATTTACGCTCTCAAATGTTTGCAAAAGCATTACCAATGATTCAAACAGTTGGTGCTTTGAAACGTTTGGAATTATTAAGAAATCACCCAGAATTAAAAGATAAATTGTGGGAAAATGTAAATGCGTTGCAAACAGGATTGCGCGATAGAAACTTCAACATTGGCGATACCAATACTTGTGTGACACCCGTTTATTTAGAAGGTAGTGTTCCTGAGGCGATGGTTATGGTAAATGATTTAAGAGAAAACTATGGTATTTTCTTGTCAATCGTAATTTATCCGGTAATACCAAAAGGAATTATCTTGCTAAGAATGATTCCAACCACAACGCATACGTTAGCCGATATTGATGAAACACTAACAGCATTTGAAGCAATTCGTGAAAAATTAGTAAACGGTACCTACAAGAAAATTGCAGATGCTACTACTGTAGATTTAGACGCATAGTATTTAAAAATACATTCATTAAAATCCATTCATTAACTTGAGTGGATTTTTTTTTGTAGTTTTATTAAAAATAAATTGTTATGAAAAACAAAATTATCGTGTTAGCATTAGTTTCGGTAGCCCTATGTTCTTGTAAAAAAGAAAGTAAGCCACAAACAACAGATGAAATGAAGTCGGAAGTTCCGCAAGAAGCCCTACCTGCAGTTGCAGAGTGTTATGAATATGTCCAAGGTAAAGACACTATTCAAGCCAATTTAGTAGTTCAGAATTCCAATATTAGTGGTGACTTAATTTATCAACTTTTTGAAAAGGATAAGAATTCTGGTAAAGTTGTAGGAACCATAAATGGCGACACATTATTGGCGGAGTATACTTTTATGTCTGAAGGAATAGAATCTACTAGACAAGTAGTATTTTTTAAGAAAGAATAAAACTTTGATTGAAGGTTTTGGAGAGAGCGTGGAAAAGGAGGGAAAAACTGTTTTCAAGGAAACTAAAAATTTGAATTTTACTTCTGGAATAGTTTTAAATGAAATTCCATGTAAGTAGTTTTAATTGAATTCCACGGGGATTAAAATCTTTTGTGTTAAAAAAAAAAGAGGAGCCATTGGCTCCTCTTTTAGTAAAGATATTTATGATTTAGAATTCGAAGTTAAGTAAGAATTCACTAGTATTTCGAGCTCTAGCAAGTTCGGCTCTAGTACTCATTTCGTAAGCATAACCAACGATTAATTTTTTACTGATTTTAAAATTAATTAATCCAGCATACGCTTTATCCGTTCTGTAAGTCCCACCAAATTCTACTACATCATCCACATTTAACATGGTATTAAAGTCCATAGAAACTGGCGCACTATTCACGTAACGTAGAAAGAATGAAGGTTTTAGTGTCAAGTACTCTCTATCATCTAGATGAATGTCGTAACCCGAACTCCAATAGACGTGAGGTCTATCAGTAGCAACCGATGCAAAACCGTCTTCGTTTTTAGCTCGTTGTGTATTCAACATTCTAGGAACAGAAAGCGACATAAAAAAGTCTTTGTACTTAATTAAAGCACCAATCCCTACATTAGGACTAAAATTATTAATAGAGTTCAAAGCCGGATCACTCATTACATTATAGGTTTGTAATCCTGCGGTATTTACATTGTAAAAGTTACCGCCAGCTTTAATACCTAGATACAAGTTAGTCGCATCAGTTACTTTTAGTTTATACGAGAAGTCTACTCCAATAAAGGTTTGCTTTTCAATGAATGTTTTATCTCGAACCATAGAAACTCCAAGACCAGTATTTTTCCCCAAAGGCGTTCCAAATGAAACTGCTTGAGTTTCCGGCGCATCTTGAATTCCAGTCCATTGATTTCGAATAGCACTAGAGATGGTCGTTTTGTCATCAACCCCAGCATAAGCAGGATTGACCACATTCATTTGATACCTGTAAAAGGTAAAGATACTTTCTTGCTGTGCAAATAAGGCACTACTACTAAGTAGTAGTAGTGCTATAAATAAATTTTTAGATGATTTCATTTTTGTTGTTTTATTAAATTACTACAAACGAGAGATGTATAACCAACCTTCTTTTTCAATAGAACCATTACCATCCAAATCAATTTGGTAGTAGTATGATCCAGAGTCAGGTAAAGACTGGTCGCTATTTTTATAGAAACCATTCCAATCGTTTTGATATCCTTTTGCAAAGAATACCTCAGAACCCCAACGGTTGAATACTCTAACAGTATTGTTAGGATAGTTTTCAAGGTTGTAAATCATCCAAGTATCGTTCACGCCATCACCATTTGGAGTTATCGCCTGAGAAATGTTTACTTCAATTAAGTCGCATACATCACCAGTACCATCGTTGTCTCTATCCTCTTGGTTCGGATTGTAAGTTAAAGGACAGTTGTCAACACCGTCAACGATTCCATCGTTATCATCATCATCGTCACAAGCATCACCAAGTCCATCGTTGTCGTTGTCACTTTGATTACTATTAGCAATTAAAGGACAATTATCAACAGTATCAGCAACACCATCGTTATCATCATCGTCATCACAGTTGTCTTGCGCACCGTCAAAGTCATTATCACCAAAACTGTTGGTTACTACAACTTGTGCAGGTACGATGGTTACGTTTCCGTTTGCATCAGTTACTGTTAACAATACCGTATTACTACCTACATTACTACAATTGAAAGTAGTTGTGTTTAATGAAACAGTCGATACACTACAGTTATCAAAAGAACCGTTGTTGATCATGGCAGCAGTAATCGTTGCTTGTCCATTTTCATCTAACGCTACTGTGATATTTTGTGTAAGTACCGTTGGAGCAATTGCATCTACTACAGTTACAACAGCGGTAGCCGTAGCCACATTACCATTCACATCAGTTACAGTTAACGTAACTACATTTGGACCAATATTAGAACAATTGAATGTTGTTGGGCTTACTGTTATTGTGTCGATAGCACAATTGTCTGTCGAACCATTATTAATCTGAGCAGCAGTAATTGAAGCTTGTCCAGATGCATTCAAGAAAACAGATATGTTTTGAGTAATCACAACTGGTAGTACGTTATCGCTAACTGATACCAATTGAGTAGCTGTTGCCGTGTTTCCACTACCATCAGTTACCGTCCATGTTACAATAGTATCTCCGTTCGGGTATGCTACTGGAGCATTATTCGTAACCGAAGCCACCGAACAATTGTCAAGTGTAACTGGAATTTCCAATACTACGTTGGTTGCCGTACAGCTTGTTGTATCAGTAAAGATACTGATGGCCGCAGGAGCAAAAATAGTTGGGTTGGTAGTATCGATAACCGTTACAAGTTGTGTCGTTGTAGCTGTGTTGCCACTACCATCTACTACAGTCCAAGTAACTGTTGTGTTACCTAATGGGAACGATACTGGAGCGTTGTTGGTAACCGAAGCTACCGAACAGTTGTCAGCCGTTATCGGAGTTCCAAGCGCTACGTTGAAAGCAGCACAATCATTGTTAGTAGATACTGTTACTGCTGCTGGAGCTGTAATACTTGGGTTTGTAGTATCAATTACTGTTACAATTTGCGTTGCAGTAGCCGTGTTACCACTACCATCTACAACCGTCCAAGTAACTGTAGTTGTTCCTAAAGGATAGGTAGTCAATCCGTTATTAGAAACCGAAGCCACCGAGCAGTTATCAGCCGTCACTGGAGTACCAAGTGCTACAGCAGTTGCACCGCATGCAGCATTAGCTGTTACCGTTACCGCTGCAGGAGCTGTAATAGTAGGAAGTGTAGTATCAATAACTGTTACAAGTTGTGTAGCTGTAGCCGTGTTACCACTACCATCAGTTACGGTCCAAGTTACTGTTGTGGCTCCTAATGGGAACGTAGTTGGCGCATTGTTAGTAGTTGAAGCAACTGAACAATTATCACCTACAACTGGAGTTCCAAGCGCAAGTCCAGTTACCCCACAAGTTGCAGAAGACGACACCGTTAAGGCAGCAGGTGCTACAATAGTAGGTAGGGTTGTATCTATAACTGTTACAGTTTGTATCGCAGTAGTAGTATTACCACTACCGTCAGTAACTGTCCAAGTTACAAATGTGTTTCCTAAAGGATACGAAGCCAATCCATTGTTGGTAACCGAAGCCACAGAGCAGTTATCTGCCGTAATTGGCGTTCCAAGTGCTACGTTTATTGCTACACAGCTGTTATTTGCCGCTACTGTTATAGAAGCTGGCGCTGTAATAGTTGGATCGGTAGTATCATTTACAGTTACTGTTTGTGTAGCCGTAGTAGTATTACCACTACCATCAGTTACTGTCCAAGTTACGGTTGTAGTTCCTAATGGATAAACTGTAGGACCATTATTAGTAACCGAAGCCACTGAACAATTGTCAGCCGTTACAGGGGTTCCAAGAACTACAGTTGCTCCGCATGAAGCATTAGCTGTGGTAGTTATAGCAGCAGGTGCAATAAGTAATGGAGGTGTGTTATCCACTACAGTTACTAATTGCGTAGCTGTTTTAATATTTCCAGAACCATCAGTTACTGTCCAAGTAACAGTTGTAGTTCCTAGTGGGAAAGTAGCAGGCGCATTATTTGTTACTGAAGCTACAGAACAATTATCACCAGTTACCGGAGTTCCAAGCGCCAATCCAGTTACTCCACATGTTGCAGAAGAGGAAACGGTCAAGGCTGCAGGAGCCACAATAGTAGGAAGTACAGTATCATTTACAGTTACCGTTTGAGTTGCTGTAGCTGTGTTACCACTAGTATCAGTTACCGTCCAAGTTACTGTAGTTGTACCTAAAGGATACGAAGAAAGTCCATTATTCGTAACTGAAGCTACTGAACAGTTGTCAGCAGTTACCGGAGTTCCAAGAGCCACATTAATTGCCACACAACTGTTGTTGGTAGAAACTATTACTGCAGTTGGAGCTGTAATAGTTGGTACTGTTGTATCGATAACAGTTACTGTTTGTGTAGCCGTAGCAGTGTTACCACTACCATCAGTTACAGTCCAAGTTACCGTTGTTAATCCTAAAGGATAAGTTGTAGGTGCATTGTTAGTCACTGAAGCTACTGAACAATTATCGGCAGTTACCGGAGTACCAAGTGCAATAGCAGTAGCCATGCATGTTGTATTGGCTGTAGTTGTTACAGCGGCTGGTGCGGTAATCGTTGGAAGAGTAGTATCCACTACAGTTACTAGTTGCGTAGCTGTTCTAATATTACCAGAACCATCAGTTACGCTCCAAGTTACTGTTGTAGTTCCAAGTGGGAAAGTAGCAGGCGCATTGTTTGTTACCGAAGCTACAGAACAGTTATCACCAGTTACCGGAGTTCCAAGCACCAATCCAGTTACTCCACATGTTGCAGAAGAGGAAACGGTCAAGGCTGCAGGAGCCACAATAGTTGGAAGCGTAGTATCATTTACAGTCACTGTCTGAGTAGCTGTAGCTGTGTTACCACTAGCATCGGTTACAGTCCAAGTTACTGTAGTTGTACCTAAAGGATACGATGAAAGTCCATTATTCGTAACTGAAGCTACTGAACAGTTGTCTGCAGTTACTGGAGTTCCAAGTGCCACGTTTATGGCAACACAGCTGTTATTTGCTGCAACCGTTACGTTGGCAGGAGCTGTAATTGTTGGTGCTGTTGTATCATTAACCGTAACAGTTTGAGTAGCCGTAGCAGTGTTTCCACTAGTATCAGTTACTGTCCAAGTTACCGTTGTTGTACCTAATGGATACGTTGTTAAACCATTATTAGTTACTGAAGCTACTGAGCAGTTGTCAGCAGTTACTGGCGTTCCAAGTACAACCGAAGTAGCGCCACAAGTTGCATTTGCTGAGATGGTTACAGCTGCAGGCGCAGAAATAGTTGGATTAATGATATCACGAACTGTTACAATTGCAGTAGCAGAAGCACTGTTTCCATTAACATCAGTAACAGTTAAAGTTACGGTATTAGCACCAAGATTGGCGCAAGTGAACGTTGACGGAGCAACCGCTAGAGAAGCAATCGACGTGTTGTCGGTAGAACCATTGTTTACTTGAGCTGCAGTTACTGAAGCAGTACCAGCCGCGTTAAGGAAAACCGTTACAGGTTGCGTTACCACTACAGGCGGTGTATTATCAATAACGGTTACGATTGCAGTTGCAAACGCTACGTTACCTGCAGTATCAGTAGCCACAAGAATTACAGTATTTTGACCCACATTCGCTGCTCCAAAAGTATTCGGGGTAAGCGTTAAAGTGAAATTACAATTGTCAAAAGAACCATTATTTACAAGTGCAGGATTTACAGTTACCTGACCGTTTGCACCTAGTGGTACTGTTATATTTTGAGTAATTACAGTAGGATTAATTAAATCCTGAACAGTAACAGTCGCGGTAGCTGTATTAACATTACCATTCACATCCGTTACTGTAAGTACAACAGTGTTGGCACCTAAATTAGTACAATTGAAAGTGCTAGGAGATACCGTTACAGTAGCAATTCCACAGTTGTCGAATGAACCGTTGTTGATTTGAGCAGCAGTGATGCTTGCTTGACCCGCAGCGTTCAATTGAACCGTAAGGTTTTGAGTAACTACAGTTGGTAGTGTTACATCTTGTACCGTTACGGTAGCCGTACCAGTGCTAGAATTTCCATTGTTGTCAACTACAGTAAGCGTTACGGTATTCGCACCTACATTAGCGCAAGTAAAAGTACTTGGCGCTACGGATATTGTTGCAATACCACAAGCATCAGAAGAACCGTTATTGATCTGAGTAGCGGTAATGTTAGCCTGACCAGCAGCATTTAACTGAACAGATATATTTTGAGTTACCACGGTTGGTGGCGTTACATCTTGCACTGTGACAGTAGCTGTTCCCGTGCTAGAATTTCCGCTTCCATCAGTAACAGTCAAGGTTACTGTATTGGCACCAACATTTGCACAACTAAAAGTTGTTTGTGATAACGATAAAGATGCAATGTTGCAATTATCAGTCGAACCATTATTTATTTGAGCAGCAGTAATAGTAGCCTGACCAGCAGCATTTAACTGGACGGTAAGATTTTGTGTTACTACGGTTGGTGGTGTTACATCTTGAACAGTTACAGTAGCCGTACCCGTGTTAGAATTTCCGTTCACATCAACTATAGTAAGTGTTACTGTATTAGCACCTAGATTAGCACAAGTGAACGAGTTAGGTACTACCGAAATTGTAGCAATACCACAAGCATCAGAAGAACCGTTGTCAATTTGAGCAGCGGTAATGGTAGCCTGACCAGCAGCATTTAATTGAACTGTAAGGTTTTGAGTAACCACAGTTGGTGGTGTTACATCTTGTACCGTTACGGTAGCCGTACCAGTGCTAGAATTTCCATTATTGTCAACTACAGTAAGTGTTACAGTATTCGTACCCACATTAGCGCAAGTAAAAGTACTTGGCGCTACGGATATTGTTGCAATACCACAAGCATCCGATGAACCGTTGTTTACTTGAGCAGCAGTAATAGTCGCTTGACCTAGTGTATTTAACTGCACAGTTACAGGTTGTGTAACAACAGTTGGTGGTGTTACATCTTGCACTGTTACTGTAAAAGAACAAGTGGCTGTGTTACCTGAACCATCAGTTGCAACAAAAGTATTTGTAGTTGTACCTATTGGAAAATTAGAACCACTTGGTAAACCAGAGGTTTGTACTACTGTTGCACTACAATTATCTATAGCATTTGGTGTAGTGTAGGTATACACAGCTCCACAAGTTGTCGTACTTGAATCTAAAGTAATATCGGTTGGACACGATCCTGCGCCAGAACCACTAGCAATTGCACAAGAGCTCAATTGCATTACTTCTGCATCGGTAATCGCACGATTGTATAAACCAAATTCATCCATCAATCCGCCTGTAGGTAGTCCTGTATTTGCAGCATATCCTCCAACAATAAAAGGAGTAGTACCTACAAGTGAAAGTGTTGGACTTTGAGGGACTGTATTTACAAGTACACCATTCAAATAAGCTTTGATATTTGCCGCAGTTTGAGAGTATACAAATGTTATAGTATTATTAGCGGCAGTTGCTCCATTGGTTACAAGAACATCATTTAGTCCAGTTCCACGAAGCATCCAGTTGTTCGGTCCGGCAACACCATTTGTAAAACATCTAAAAGTGGTATTATTCTCACCAAATATGTAGTGTAAAGTGCTTGTACTGGCCGTGTTGATGTTTTGTGTTTTAAAACTTACAGTCCAGTCGGATGTCAAGTTTAAGTTCCAATTAGTATTTAGGCGAGTAGTCGAGCTATTCCCGCTACTTCCTATCAGTGAGCCTACACCACATATTCCTGGTGCGCCTTGAGTAATTGTCCCTTCTAAGATTGCAGTTGAAGCACCAGAAGGAGGAGTCGCTGCAAGGTTTGGAACCGCTGTGCCCGTACCTTCAAATTTATAATATAAAGTTGATGGTACAAATCCCCCTGCAAAAGAGGGCGACATGTTATCTACAACAGTCACAACTTGAGTTGCTGTGGCAGTGTTTCCAGCTCCATCAGTTACTGTCCAAGTAACCGTAGTATTTCCTAACTGAAATGCCATTGGCGCATTGTTGGTTACTGAGGCTACCGTACAATTGTCTGCAGTTACAGGTGTTCCTAAGCTTACAGTAATTGCAGTACAGTCTTGATTAGTTGGTGTTGTAACCGCAGCTGGTGCGGTTATTGTTGGCGGAGTTGTATCTGTAACTGTAACCGCAACTGTGGTTCTTGTACTTTCACATCCTGAAACCGTTTGAGAAACATAGTAATTTCCAGATGTCAATACAGTGTTCGAAGCTAAAGGAGTTCCAGCAGATGGAGCATTGTACCATTGTAAGTTGGTGCCAGTTGCAGTTAAGTTAGCAACTGTTGCGCTCGGACAAACAGTTTGAGCTGAAGCTGTTGGAGGTGTAGTATTTACAAAAGCGTTACATGCTACTCCTGTAGGTACACCTTGAGCTGCACTCCAATTTGAAACAGTACCGTTTAAAGCAAAATTATTTAAAGTTCCAGTATTTCCATTTCCTGATGCATCGATTAGTGTATTTATAGCACTATTATTTGAATTGTCAGTACCTTGATTAAAATGGTAGTTTGCTAAAAGTCCTGGTGCAGCAGCTGCAATTTCACAATTCAAATTGTTTTGAATTTCTCCTTGACATTTAGCAACATTCCAAATACGTAATTCATCCATTTTACCTGTAAATGGCTGATTTCCTCCAAAAGGAGTACATGGTAAATTACCTCCAAGTAATAAAGGATGAATATTATTTAAATTAACGTTGGCTTGATTGGCATTTGCAGGTGTTGCTGTAACATCTAATACACCATCAATATATAATGAAAGCACGCCATTTTTTCTTGTAATTGCGCAATGGTGCCAATTATTATCATTAACAGGAATCGTTCCTGATAAGGCAAGATTGTTTGCGCCACCTAAATTAGCAGCACTGCTTTCAAAGAAGATTCTACCACCTCCGGCACCACTAATACCAATATTAAAAAAGTTTTCATTATTACAAATACTTCTTTTTGATACTAAAAATGCACGAGGTTGCGAGGTGCGAACTTTAAATTCTATTGTAAAATCGCTTAAAGCAAAGTTTCCTAGGGAAGTTCCAAGATTTACCTGATCATCCGAAACAAAGTCTAACGATGCTCCTGGTATTGTGATTTCGGGAGCTATAGTAGCAGTACCTCCACAATTTGCTGGTGTTGCAGCAGTATCAAAAGGTAAATAATTTGTTTGTGGTGCTGTTAAATCTGTCGAAATTACATAATAGTAAGGTTGTCCAGATATGGCTATTACCCAACGGTCTTCAGGAGTACCTAATGTTGCAGCTAGTTCATAATAAAGATAAACTTCTGCAGTCGTAGGCGAACCCATAAAATTGATGTTGGCCGACGCATTATAATATACAGGTCGTCCATTTAGTGTAGGGTTCGCAGCATCACCACCGTCAACCAGTGTGACCGAACCTACAAAGCACGAATTGCTAACAGTTACATTCTGAGCTTCAAGACTAGTAGTCAAGAACAGCAGAAGCAACAGCAACGTGCGATACAAATTTGTGTAAAATAATTTCATAAATTAGGGGTGTAAATTAGTTTTGAAATGGGAATATTCCTTGAGTGCTAATAATATAACCAACTGTTGCAGTACTTTGTACATTATTAAAATTTGCCGGTGTAGCTGATCCTGTTAGAGCAACCGAATTTGGAGCTAATGTCGAATTGGGAGCACTAGTAACGTATTCCAAATCTCCAGCGCCAGTATCAGAAAGTACATTTCCAGTTACACTTGCTGATTTCGATGTAGTAGTGACTACCGCTCTCAACGTATGCGTGTGTGCTGGGATATTATTTACTGTTAGAGTAACTTCCTCGGTTCCAAAAGTTTCACCTATGGTTCTAGTAGTTAAACCTGCACCAGTTCCTTGGTGTACAGGTACACGTCCTCTCAAATCTGGTAAAGCAAAGGTACTTAGTCCGTCACCGCCATAAGTGGTTCCAATTAATACGAATAATGTTTCGTATTCGTTAATGGAAACTAACTGTCCTTCACATTTTAACCAACCAAGTGGTGCGAAGTTGCCAGCAAACATTCGGATTTCACCAACGTATTGGTCTTGAGCACTTATTTTTGCAGTGAAAAATAGTAATAAGACAATACTATAAAGATGTATTTTTTTCATTTAATATATTTTATGATGTTTTGAATAAAATGAACCTCAATTAAAGTTTATACTTACAATTAATTAAGGATGTGGAGGAAATATTCCTTGTAATGCAATGATATAATTGAGTACTAAAACTGGTTGTACAGTACTTACTGCTTGACTTGCTCCTGAAGGTGAAAGTGCATCATTTCGCATGGATTCAGTTGGAGTCGTAACGGTATTGTTGTACTCGTTGTCAAATGCCTTAGTATCGGCCAATATTGCACCAACCGGTACGTTAGTAGTTCCTAATGCGGTTGAAACGTTAATGGCATGTCGATGACTTGGTAGGTTTTGAGCGGTTAGCGTAACATTATCGCTTCCTCGCAATTGTCCCAAAGAAACAGGAGATAATCCTGGACCTTGTCCTGGACCATTTACAACCCTTCCTTGAAGATTAGGAAGTGCAAAAGTAGTTTGTCCGTTACCACCATAAGTAGTACCTAGTAGTGAAAATAGTGCCGTATTTTGACTTATATTTAAAATTTGTCCATTACAAAATGCCCAACCTGATGGGGCAAAATTTCCAGCAAATATTCGAATCTCGCCTACATATTGGTCTTGTGCTGTCGCACTAAATTGTACCGTAATTAATACAGTTAGTAGTAAATAAAACTTTTTCATGTTTCGATTAATTTTGAGAAGGAAAAATTCCAGTGAGACAAATTATGTAATTCAAAGTCAAACTAGGTTGCATGTTATTTACTGGTTGTGAGCCGCCAGTAGTAGATACTGCTGCAGTATTTAAAACTGTATTAGGTGTTGTATTACTGTACTCCTTGTCTAAAGCTCCTGTATTAGCTAAAACAGCATTCGTAGGTACGTTGGTATTTCCTGCCAACGAAGTACCTAACAGTGTGTGGCTGTGTTGTGGCATGTTGGCAATGGTGATAGTTGTTGTTTCAGTTCCAGTTACAGTACCGATAGGAAGACTGCTGCTCATACCCATAACTGCTCTACCTCTCAAATCGGGTAGTGCAAAGCTATTAATTCCATTACCGCCATACGCAGTTCCTAATAGCGAAAATAAGGCTTGATTTTGGTTAATTGGAAGTAATTGACCATTACAAAACGCCCAACCTTGTGGAGGAAAGTTAAATGCCGTAAGCCGTATCTCTCCCAAGTAGGCTTCTTGAGACCAAGAGTGTACTGACACAAATAGAAATAATAAATAAAAGGTTTTTTTCATAAATAATAATTTAAATTGGTTTTATTTTAAAGTCTAGGTAAACTTTGGCTACAAACGTAATGTTAAAATTTAACATTTCATACACGTAGAAATACCTGTTTTTTTATTTTTATTAACAGTTTCTCAAAAAAGCAGCGTTTTAAATGTGTTACCTGTCCATTTTTCTTAATTCCTCAATTGTTTTCATTGCTCAAAATTCCATCAGAAGTTTCTAGATTTAGGCTTAGACCTCTCAATCTAGCTTTTTGAGATTGAAATAGTCATTCCTTATTTTAAACTAACAATAAAAGAAGCAAGCGTAAAAGGTTGCAATGAATTAAGATTTTTCATTGCATGATGTAGCAACAAGAAAAAGCTAAAACCATTTTAATTTTATTTTCGTAAGATACTGATGTACAAATTTTAATTATGTTGGAAAGTGTAATTCGATGGTAAGATAGTAATGATTTAAGAGGTGCTGATTTCAATCAAATTGTACTAATTATTCTTTTGAGCAATAAGAAATTTGGAATATGTCATTTATCTGAACACAATAGAATGCAATGGTAGCCTTCTTTTCAGGCCGTTAATTGTTGTAAGTGATGCATTCAAAAATATACTTCCAAAAGCGTCAAGTAATTAACTAAAAAAGCATAAGTATCTGATTTTAAGTTATTTATGATTTATTTTTTGTATTTTATCGATTAAAAAAGCCACTTTGACGAGTTTTCAATAAAAACCTTTTTAGTTTTAATTAAATGAACAAGATTTGCAAAAAAAATTACAGTATTCAATTCAGATGTACATAAATTAACATAAATAACAATTGAAAGCATAATAATAGAAACAAAAAAAAATGAAAAGAGAATTACAATTTACAAAACAATTATTTTTAATTTTCATAATGGCAGTATCCCATTTTGGATACAGTCAAAATGTCGATGCTACATGGGGTGCTAACAATAGAAACCGTTGGTATAATACAGGAAATTGGGCTAATGATGCCTACCCAGGAGTGCAAGGTAATGCAACAGTTAACAATAATACCGCAACCTTTACAAGTGCACACACAAGCACGCAAAGTACCATAAATATGGGTACTGCAAGTTTAAATCTTGGAGCCATAATTATCAACAGTTCACGCACATCTGCATTAACCCTTGCGAGTCAAAGTAGTGCAGGTTTTTTAAGGCTTTACGGTGCAACAGTTAATGCTGTACCCAACGTCATTATAGATCATAGTGGTTCTAACACGTACACCATAATTGGCAACGGTGGTGGCGGTAGCGTTATCAACGTTGTGATTACTAACGCAAACAATTTAATCAGTACCAACAGCACTGGAAATGTTGTAATATCTTCTATTATTAGTGGTTCGGGCGGTTTGAATAAAGTAGGTGCAGGTGCTGGAATTGTAACATTATCAGGTGCAAACACCTACAGTGGTGGAACAAAAATTACCACCAGAGAATTACGTTTTAATCCAAGTGCAAATACCAACCAGTCTGGAACTTTAGATTTAAATGGCGGAACGTTGAGTACAGTAGGTATTACAAACAACAGAACCTTAACCTTTGCAAACTTAACTTTAACTGAAAACAGTACGATTAGTCTGAATTCTGGAAATAGTAACCGAATCACATTTACAACCGCAGGTAGCTTTGCCTTAGGAAAAACGATTACTGTTAGCGGTTGGCAAGGTAATGCTGGATCTGCGGGTACTGCAGGACGTATTTTTGTAGGTGCTACAGCAAATGGTTTGACTGCAGCTCAATTATCACAAATCAACTTTA
Source organism: Flavobacterium sp. SP2 (assembly GCF_057626655.1). Taxonomy (NCBI): domain Bacteria; kingdom Pseudomonadati; phylum Bacteroidota; class Flavobacteriia; order Flavobacteriales; family Flavobacteriaceae; genus Flavobacterium; species Flavobacterium solicola. The sequence continues at coordinate 700,253 of NZ_JBVHBT010000001.1, read as the reverse complement.
CTGGTTTTACACCTGGTGCTGTATTATTAAATAATGGTGAACTTGTTCCAAGTAATTCAATCAGTTGGACTGGTGCTGTAAATAACCTTTGGTCTGAGGCAGGAAATTGGTCTGGTGGCGTGGTGCCAAATGGAACTAGAAATGTTTTTATTTCAACTGGAAGTCCACTATTAGATGTTAATTATACCATTTCAGCAGGTAGGTCTTTAGTATTAAACGGACAAGCTTCCTTAACTATAAATCCAACAAATACACTTACAGTTGCAGGACTTGCACTTTTTAATGATAAAAGTGTAGTTCTAAAATCGGATGCTACTGGAACAGCAGAAATAGGTCAAATTACAGGTACTTTAAGCGGTGCTACCAACGTAACCGTAGAGCGTTACATCACTGGAAGAAGAGCCTTTCGTTTCTTAACTCCGGGCGTAACCACAACAGCTTCTATTTTCCAAAACTGGCAAAATGGTGGCGTAGCAACTGCGGGGATTGGAACACACATTACTGGTGGTGCTAATGGAGGTTTTGACGTTACTGCAACCAACAACGCGTCAATACATACTTACAATGCTCAAGCTACTGGTTCAACTACTGGCTACACTACTCTTTTAAATACTGATGCTACCGTTTTAAAAGCCGGTGTAGGATATCGTTTATTGGTTCGTGGTGATAGAACTATTGATTTATCTGCGGCGGCACAACCCAATATGAATACTGCTATAACGCTTTCAGCAACAGGAACGTTAACAACAGGAACAGTAGTGTTTGATGCAACTAATCCAGCTTCACCTGTATTAGTAAATAATAACCCAACGAACACGCAAACTAACGGTTACACTTTGATAGGTAATCCGTATGCAAGTCCAGTAGATTGGAATGCGGTAACTAAAACTGGTGTTAAGAACAATGCTTATTATACTTGGGATCCAACGTTAGGAACTGCTGCTCAAAGAGGTCGTTATGTGGTGTATTCTGCAGACAACGGTCAAACCAACTTGTTGGATGACAACAGTTCGTTAACACAAACCAACCGTCAGTTTTTACAATCAGGTCAGGCTGTATTTATTCAAAATGCTACTCTTACTGTGCCTGCAACAGTAACTTTTCAAGAAAGTCACAAAGCAACAACGAATTCTTATGTGTTCCGTTCTGGATCAGAAGGTTTAGCAACTGCAACGGCATCTAAATTATTTTTAAGTGTGTACGAACCTAACGAATTGGCTATCGGTGGAACTCCAATTGACGGCGCTTTAGCGGTATTCGGGTCAAATTATACAACAGCTTTAGATGCTAATGATGTTACTAAATTAACTGCATCGGGAGAAAACGTAGCATTCGTTAGAGAGGATAAAAACTTAGCTATCGAAACGTTAGCTCCAGTAACTAGCAACGATGAGTTATTTGTAAAAACCATCGCATTCCAAGCTAATAAAAACTATACTTTCAAAATCAATGCACAAGATTTTGATACGACTGCAACGGCTAAAATAGTTGACTTGTATTTGAATACTGAAACGCCAATCGATTTAACACAACCAAGTTTTGTTACATTCAGTACTACAACCGATGCAGCTTCTTTCGGAGCAAACCGATTCAAAATTGTATTCAACAGCGCTGCCTTGGCAAACGAATCGTTCAATTTAACTTCGGTAGCAGTATATCCAAATCCGATAGTGAACAACGAATTTACTATAGCTTTACCAAGTTCGGTAACCGGATTGGTAACGGTAACAATGAGCAACATGTTGGGTCAAGAAGTATTTAGAACTTCGGCATCAGCAACACCAACTATGAGCATCCAACCCAATCAGAAATTGGACAACGGTATCTATGTGGTTACAATAGACACTAAGGGTCAAATGGTACAAACCAAAGTAATCGTTAAAAACTAAAACCTATAAAATAGTTGTGAATAGGTCGTATTTTATTTTATGACTGTATTTTAAACATAAATAATAACAAAAATGAATAAAATAGTAAAAATTATATGCTGTACCCTTTTGTTTGCAATGCCATTGAGCGTTGCGGCAGATGATTTAGATGGTGGTAATGGTAATGGAGATGTTCAAGATACTCCAACAGCACCGATATCAGATTATGTTCCAGCTTTACTAATTGCAGGTACTTTCTTAGGATTTGCAATCATTAAAAAAAGAAGTCAAGCAATTAAAGGATAAACTGCAAAGCTACTTTTCTTTAAATTATACAAAAAAGCCATCTGTTTTTGCAGATGGTTTTTTTATGGGTGTTATTTCGTTTAAAAGTACTACTTAATCTGTTGTAGTTGTTTCTCTAAATTAGTTAAAAGTCGATTTCTAACATGGAAACCACCATTGTATGAAGTAAGCGTGGTTGTCTTTAAAAAACAGTTTGATGTGTCCGTCAGATATTCCTTCTGAGTCTTCTCGAAGTAGAATTACTTGCAAGTTGCCTTCACCATAAACATCCATAGTTTCACTATTATTTACAGCATTTGGGAAAATCTTTTTTAAATCGGTTAGTGTAGTTGTAGCGTCAATCTTATTGTTTTTATAAAGCAAGTAATAGTTTTTGGTAAATTTAAATTGTTGCACTGCGATTTCGTTTTTGTATTGTTCAAATACAGCTCCGTTTTTATACCAATACGAATGATCGGTGTCTTTACCACCATTAGGATTTTCAAATATAGTGGTGCAAGGTTCGATATCATAAACTAGTTTTGTACTGTCTGCAACTACAAGTACTTTTTCGAAATCTTGGATACTGAAATACCGTGGTAGTTTTCCATTAAAAAGAATGTCTTTTTCAAGCAGCACTTCATTTTCGGTTGTGGCTACTTCGGGTTGGCGTACCACTTTTTTAATAGTGTCGGGTAGGGCATCTTTTGGTTCAACACTATTCTCCGCTTTTTTAGAACAGGAAAGCAGTACGAGTAGCGCACTAACCACAATTTGTTTTTTCATTTTGTACTTTAGGTATAGGTTTTCAGAGGTATATCAAGTGTTTTGTCTACTCCTTATTTTAAAATTTACCGTTATATCTTGCGTCAAAATCTACAGTCCATTCGATACCATATCGGTCTCTGAACATCCCAAAATACGAACCCCAAGGACTGTCACCTATTGGAAATTCGACTTGACCTCCAACTGAAAGTCCTTCAAATAATCTGTCGGCTTCTTCGCGGCTTTCGGCACTGATGGCTATTTTAGAACGGTTTTCGTTTTCGTTTACCGTTCCAAACAGTTCTGGAACATCGTTACCCATCAAAACAGCGTTTCCGATAGGTAAGGCAATGTACATGATTTTGTTGGCTTCGGCTTCGCTTACTTTGAAGTCTTCGCTGGCTAAATCTTTGAAACGCATTAGTGTAGCAAACGTGCCTCCAAATACCGATTGGTAAAAAAGAAAGGCTTCTTCGGCATTGCCGTTAAAATTAATGTGTGGGTGAATAAGTGCCATATTTATTGGTTTTTAGGTGGTTATTGTCTTAGTATTTTGTGCATTGGTCTTCCTTTTGCTAGTTCGTCGACCAATTTGTCCAAATAGCGTACCTGCTTGGTCAGCTGATTTTCTATTGCTTCAATTCGATACCCACAAATAACTCCGGTAATCAAATGTGCATTGGGATGTAAGGTAGCCTTTTGAAAAAATTCCTGAAAGGTTATGGGATTCGTACTGAAATGTTGGATTTGTGTTTCGTCAAAACCTGTAAGCCAAGAAATTACCTGATGCAATTCTTCTTTAGTTTTCGATTTGCGTTCTACTTTGGCTAGATAATGCGGGTATACTGAAGTAAAGGTCAGTTTTAAAATGCGTTCGTCATGGGTTGTGGTGGTTTTCATAACTGTTCCGTTTGTTGCCGCTTATCGGATTACAATTCAATGCTTTATTGCAGTGCTTTGTTTTACAAATATAAAAGTATCTTTTAAAAATGTATTGTTTTTGTCAAGAAAGTAACTCAGTACCCTATTATAAGAAGTATTATATTATAAATTCATTATTACTATTACCCATCAATAATACTATTTTTGTTGCTTGTTTTACGAGTCAAGTTTCTCTATTAATTGGTACCGTACAGGTTTTGTATTTGTTCGTTCTATGATTCCTCGCGCTTCTAAATCCAGTTTTACCGTTTCGCCATACCACTGAATGCCGCCTTGGAATTGGTCTTTGAGTTGCTGGTATAAGGCTTCCATAAGTTCGGTATGTGTGGGTTGGCTCACGTGTAAAATACCTAGTAGGTGTTCCTTAATTAGGAGGTACTTACTCAGTGCAATGTTTTTATTGGTTTTTCCCGCTTCGGGATGTAACGTTTGGATTTTTTCTTCGTTGCTCATGGTGTTGCGTAGTACGTTCTTAAAAAGTATGAAATTACTAGTTTACGGTAATTCAGTTTCAAATTACTTACCGTTTTCGAACAAATGTAAGGTTTTTTATTAATTTTTTCGACTAAGTGTGGGTCTGTATACAATAGAAGTATTCTTTCTGTTTTTAGACGTAATTGCCTCTGCTGTTGCATGAACTGTAACTTGTAGGCTTACCTGAAACGTGCCTAAATGTCCTAGTTTTACACTACTTCAGTTTTCCAACTCGTTGGATATTACATTTACCAAACTGTAAAGTACCGCTTGGCAATCGGCTTCGGTAAGTGTAGTACTATTGGAAATTTGTTGCGTTATTTCTTCTAAATAAATACTCTTAGCTTGAATGGCTCTCGGATAGTATTGTAGCGGTGCGTTGTACTGGATTGGACTTTCCTGCGGCGGTAAAAGGTACGGATAAACCAAAAATAGCAGTCAGATGAAGTACAACTACCGTGCTGTACAGCTATCTGCTTTGAAATGAATTGTACTAGTAGTAGTAGTTTGTACATACGTTTTATTCTTAAAAATTTATACTAGTAGTCGTATCGTATTTGGTTCGTATTTGGTTCGTGTTTTGTTCGCAAAAAGGTACTTTTTTGGCAAACCGCTATTTGTAAGATACGAACTTAGGGTACCACAACTACGAACCAAATACGAAGCAAATACGAAGCAAGTCCCAACCAATTCTAACTTAAATTTGTGTTAAATTCTTACAAACTAGAGCAATGTAAAAAAGCTTTAACTTTTGTTGAATGCAATACAGCGGTAAAATGAGATGTTTGTCGATTTTTTAACAGAAATCATAAACTTTACAATTTATTAAAGAATATTTGCGAGTTAATTGCCAATTTGGATGTTATTTTTGACGCCGAAATTGAAGGTCAAAAACCGCTTCAACAAAACAGTAACTTATTTTAAAACAAACAAGTAGAAAATAATACCCTTACAACCCAAAAAAATTAAAAATTTTATGAAAAAACAATTACAATTTAAAAATTTCTTACAAACGTTGCTGCTCCTTGCCTTTTTAGGTTTGGGACAAGTGGGGTTTGGGCAGGTGTGGAATTACGATTTTGGAACAGGAACAGGTACTTTTAGTAGTACCACAGCCTCTACAACATTCTTACCTACACCAACTGCAGGCACGGCCCGAGTAAGAATGGGTACGAATCCTGGAACTACAATTTTAGCAAATCCAGGTGTTGCCTTAGGTTCTAATTCAGAAATGCAATTTACATCGAATACTGGAAGCACGTCAACATCGAAAATGTCCATTTACGATTATACTGCATCGAAAATTGGATATGCAAAATTTAAGATCGCTTTCAACGGTGGTACAAATGGTATTTATTATTTTACCATGGGCGATGGAACTACTTTCTCTGATAGTAATGCAATTGCAGTTACTCAAATTTTTGCTGGAATTCAATTTAATTTTGGGGCTTCAAATCAAATTACCTATAACGTAATTAGTGCTGGTGCATATATTTCTACTGGTATAACAAATCCCACAACTTTGTTTTCTCAAAGTACTTCCAATGAATATTTGGTCGAAGTATATATGAACAATAATCTTACATCTACCACCTATCAAAAAGGAGGTTCTAATTCATTAGCTAATGCTACTTGGGATTTATGGGTCAATGGTGTTAAAGTTGGTGTTAATTTATCTAAAGGTAATCTTCCTGCAAATGCAAATATTGATTCGTTTGCATTTAATCATCAGTCAAGTGCCACTTCACCAGGAACATTATATATCGATGATATTGAATACTCGAATGCATTACCAAGTGCTCCAACATACGCATTAACTTATAACGGTAACACCAATACTGGTGGTACAGCTCCGGCTACTGTAAACTATGCAGAAGCTGCTTCCGTTACCGTTGCAAATGCAGGAACTTTGGTAAAAACAGGTTTCACTTTTAGCGGTTGGAATACGGCTGCTGATGGTACGGGAACTCCTTATGCTGCAGGTTCTACTTTAATAATGCCTGCAAATGCGGTAACATTATATGCACAATGGACAGCCGCAACAACTCCAGTTTTGGCAATTTCAGGTACTTTAGCCCATGGTTCGGTTTGTCCGACCTTTCCAGCCACATCAATTACATATACAATTACTAATAATGGTGGTGCAACTGCCGACGGTATAACTGTGTCTTCCGATAATCCAGAATTTGTAGTAAGTGGTTTGTCATCAACATCAATTGCAGCTAATGGTACAGCAACTTATGTAGTAACATTTACTCCTGCAAGTGCTGGTGCAAAAACCGCTACAATTACTGTTTCAAGTACTACTTCTGGTAGTAACTCGCCAACAAATGCGCTAACTGGTACAGGAACAGCAACTGTTGCTGGAGCTGTTACTTCGAGTGCAGCAACTGGAGTTACGGCTAAAACAGCAACTTTAAATGGAAATGTTACTAATATTGGAACTTGTCCAACAATAATCGAAAAAGGGTTTGTATATGCTGAAACCAGTGTTAACGCAACACCAACCGATTCGGGGATAGGAGTTACAAAACAGTCAGTTGCTGGAATCGCAACTGGTGCATACACTTTGTCTTTAACAAATTTACCTTCTTCAACGCAGTACAGCTTTAGAAGTTATGTTTTTGATGGATCATCTTATGTATTTGGAGCCGTCTTGACATTTACAACATCGCCAGCTCTAGTTTTAACAGGAACATTGGCTCATGGAAGCGTTTGCCCTACACTTTCAACAGCGCCAATAACATACACTATAACTAATAACGGTGCTACAACTGTAAACGATATTGCAGTAGGTTCTTCAAATGGAGAGTTTGTAGTAAGCGGATTATCAGCAACGTCAATTGCTCCTTCTGCTACAGCAACCTATCAAGTTACTTTTACACCTTTAACTTCTGGAGCTAAAACAGCTACAATCACAGTAACAAGTTCAAACGCAGTAAGTGCTACCAACGCTTTAACTGGAACAGGAACTGCGGTTGTTGCACAAGCTGTTTCCACAAATACAGCTACTACGATTACAATTAATAGTGCAAATTTGAGAGCCAACGGAGTAACTTTCGGAGTTTGTCCAGCAACAACTGGAAAAGGATTTATTTATTCTGAAACTTCACTGAATAATGATCCTTTAATTGGTGGGAGTAGTGTTACAAATGTACCTTTAACTTTAGGTGCAGCTGGTAATTTTACACAAACAGTTACAGCTTTAGGTACGGGTATTAATTATACTTACAAAGCGTACTTATTCAATGGTACTACTTATACTTATGGTGCTAGTCAAACGTTTACAACTTTAGCGCCACCAGTTAATGATAACTGTACACTTGCCACAAATATTGTGGTTAATGCTGCTGCAATTACTGGAGATTTAGCCAATGCGACACAATCGCTACCAGCAATTTTATGTACTGGTACTGGAAATGCAGATGATGATGTATGGTTTAAGTTTACAACTGGTGATGCTGGTAGTTATACTATTGCAGCCAATGGCGGTTTAAATTTGGATTTGGTTTTAGACATTAGATCTGGCGCATGCGATGGAACCAATTTTGCATGTGTAGATAACACTATTGACCTAACTGAAACAATAACACTTTCGTTATTGGGCAATACTACGTATTATGTTAGATTATATGATTACGATGCTATCACATCCTTAACAACAACTACTTTTACAATTGCAGTTACATCAGTACCTGAATTGTCCAATAACGGTACATCAAGTTTAACTTTTGCTAATCAAAATGTACAAACAAATTCTGGAAGTCAAATTATTAATCTTTCTGGTTCTTTGTTGAATGGTGCTCCTGGAAATATCTTGGCAACAGCATCCAGTTCAGATTTTCAAGTTTCGATTGATAATACGACTTGGAACTCAACGGTTTCAGTGCCATATACTAGCGCAACTTTAACTTCAACGTCAGTTTATGTACGATTTACTCCACAAACAACAGGTGTGAAAACTGGAGATATTACTTTTTCAGGAGGAGGAGCAACATCGATAGTAGTAGCATTATCGGGTACAGGAATTTTTGAAGCTCCAGTTGCAACAGCTGCATCTAATATACTTCAAAATTCATTTCAAGCGAACTGGAACAGCGTTGTTGGTGCAACAGGTTACCAATTAGATGTTGCGACATCAGCCGATTTTACAGCAACTACTTTTACAGATTTAGCTTCTTGGAATTTTCCTTCTAATCCAGATAATGCTACCGCAGATAGCGGTATCTCAGCTAATACGGCAAAAACAATTTCAACGGTTGGAGGAACTGGAACAATATCCTATACTACGTTAACCTCTCCAAACAGCGTGACTTCAGTAGCTACAGCCAATGGATGGAATAACGGAAACAATACAAAGTATTGGATGGTAGATTTTTCAACTGTTGGATATTATAATAATAGACTTTCTTCGGTTCAAAGATCCTCTGGATCTGGTCCTCGTGATTTTAAAGTACAATATAGAATTGGTGCTTCGGGAACATGGTTTGATGTTGCAGGAGCAAGCGTTACAGTTGCAAATGATTACAGTACAGGAGTTTTAAATAACATTGTATTGCCAACAGCATGTGATAATCAAACCTCTGTATTTTTAAGATGGATAATGACTTCAAATAACCAAGTGTCTACTGGTACTGTAGCTGGTGGAGGAACAAGCGCAATTGATAATATTAATATTGAGGGTAATTTAGGTTTGTATGTCTCAGGTTATGCTAATTTGAATGTTGGAAATGTATTAAATCAAAATGTAACCGGTTTAACTCCAAACACACAATATTATTATCGCGTAAGATCTTTTGATGCTAATTCAACATCAAGTAATTCTAACGTAATCTCAGTGCGAACAGATGGCCCATTCTTGTGGACAGGAACAACAAACAATTTATGGTCTGTTGCTACAAACTGGTTTGGTGGTATCACACCTGATGGTACAAAAGATGTAATTATAAATTCAGGTACACCAATTCTTGACGTGAATTACACTGTTCCAACTTTAACAAGTTTGACTCTTAATGGAGGCACACTTACTGTAAATCCAACTAATGTTTTAACTGTTGCTGGAACAGCGGCATTTAACAACAACAATGTAATTTTAAAATCAGACGCTACAGGAACAGCGGCAATAGGTCAAATTACCGGTACTTTAAGTGGTGCAACTAATGTGACTGTAGAACGTTACATCGCCGGAAGAAGAGCGTTTCGTTTCTTGACACCAGGAGTAACTACAACTACGTCTATTTTCGAAAACTGGCAGAATAATGGAGTTGCTACGGCAGGAATTGGTACGCACATTACAGGTGGTGCAACCGGAGGTTTTGATGTTACAGAAACCAACAATCCTTCGCTACATACTTACGATGCACAAGCAACGGGAACAACAACTGGATTCACTGCTGCATTGAATACTAATGCAACAGTTTTAAAAGCAGGAGTAGGGTATCGATTACTAGTTCGAGGAGACCGTTTTGTTGATTTAACAGCGGCGTCTACTGAAAACGTGAACGTTCCAACTACGCTTTCGGCTAAAGGAACTTTGAAAGTTGGTCAAGTTGTATTTAGTGCAGACGGTGTAACTTTTCCTGATTCTCCTGTATTGATTAACAATCAGCCTGATAATACACAAACTAACGGATATACATTAATTGGTAATCCGTATGCAAGTCCGGTAGATTGGCATGCAGTAGCTAAAACAGGAGTGAAAAATAATGCGTATTATACTTGGGATCCAACGTTAGGAACTACAGCGCAAAGAGGTCGTTATGTGGTATATGCAGTTGATGGAAACGGTGTTGGTAGTACGAATTTGTTTGATGACAACAGTCCATTAGCACAAACTAACAGACAATTTTTACAATCAGGTCAGGCGGTATTCATCAAAAATGATGATTTAGCTGTGCCTGCGACATTAACTTTTGAAGAAAGTGATAAAGCAACTACAACTTCTTATGTATTCCGTTCGGCTACAGAAGGATTGACTACTACAAGTAATTCTAAATTGTTCTTGAGTATCTACGAACCAAATGTATTAGCATTAGGTGGTGCTCCAATTGACGGTGCTTTAGCCTTATTCGGAAGCAATTACAACAACTCATTAGATACTAACGATGTTGATAAATTGACTGCTTCAGGTGAAAACGTAGCTTTTGTTAGAGAAAACAAAAACTTAGCAATCGAAACGCTAGCTCCAGTTCAACTAAATGATGAGTTGTATGTAAAAACAATTTCTTTTCAAGCGAATAAGAACTATACGTTCAAAGTGAATACACAAGATTTTGATACTACAGTAAACGCTAAAATGGTCGATTTGTATTTGAATACTGAAACGGCAATTGATGTAACGCAACCAAGTTTTGTAACATTCAACACGACAACCGATGCCGCTTCTTATGGAGCAAACCGATTCAAGATTGTATTCAACAGCGCTTCATTGGCAAACGAATCGTTCAACAAAACATCGGTATCGGTATTTCCAAATCCGATTGTGAACAACCAATTTACCATTGCATTACCAAGTTCGGTAAGCGGATTGGTAACGGTAAGCATGAGCAATATGTTAGGTCAAGAAGTGTTTAGAACTTCAGCCAACGCTACTACAACAATGAACATCCAACCAAAACAACAATTGGAAGAAGGGATTTATGTAGTAAGCATCAGCAATGCTGGACAAGTAGTTCAAGCAAAAGTGGTGGTGAAGAAGTAGTTTTAGGTTGTAAGTTTTAGGTTGTAAGTTTTAGGTTGTAAGTTTTAGGTTTAAGGTTGATATTGAGATTTTTACAACCATAAGTGAGACCAAAACGGACACGTAAAAAAAGACTTATACAGTACCAAAAAGAATAAAGTGTACAATACGAATATAAATAAAGATAAAAATGAAAATACATAAAATACTAAAAGTTGCAGTGCTAACCTTATTGTTCACATTTCCTGCATTGAGTCACGCTGATGATTTGGGTGATGGTAATGGTGGTGGCGATGTTCAAGACGTACCTACCGCACCAATTTCAGATTACACGCCCTTATTAGCTTTAGGAGCTTTAGCATTGGGCTTCGGCTTGTTGAAGAAAAGAGCTACAGTGTAATACTAGTTTGCTAATAACGCAAGTTCTAGATACATATAAATTTAGTTAACCCTTTTTATATTGAAAACCATCTGTTTCGGCAGGTGGTTTTTTATTTATATATAGTCGTCTTTCTTATTTTTATCAACACGATAACGTTTTCGTTACAGTATATTTTAATGATTAGTAAAATAGATGCTAATAAATTATTAATATTGTGCTTATTATCATAATATTTTTGATAATCGAAAACAAGCATGTCTAAATAAAAAAAGAGATTTATGAAAAGAATTTTACTTGTAGTTGCACATTTGGCTTTTTTTGCTGGTTTTGCGCAGCAGAATGTTTTTAATCGTAGTGATTCGAATACTGGAGATTGGGGTAGTGGTAATTTACCATGGTTTTATCAAAGTAATCCTGTCAACAATCAAAACCAAGGCGATCCTGATAATAATAACACTACCAGAAACGATGTGTTTATAGGGCACAACAACAATACCACAATGTCTTTGAATGGTCGTTTTTACATTCATCGTGATTTTACATTCCAGATTGGTGCTTCCGTATCTAGAATTTTGAATAATACCACAAATGGAGGATTTTCTTTTACGAGAAATTTGATAAATCAATCAAGTGTATTGCATACATTCAACACTCCAGTTGGAGTTGATGCTACTAATGCTTCATTTGAGGTTTCCAATGCTTCAGGAAGTTTGCTGTTTAACGGTCCGGTTTTTACCAATAACCATCAAATATTCCTCCGTGGAGTGGGTGCAATCACATTTGCAGGAACGATGGGTCAAGGTGGCAATTTAGTGAAACAAAGTACTGGAACTTTTATACTATCAGGTAACGCTAATTTTACTGGAAATTTGTTTATAGATGAAGGAATATTACGAGCCGATAGGGATTTAGGGAGTGGTTCACTTGACATTGGTTCAGGTGTGCAAGCCCAAACTGCCAACGAGGCTACTTTTGAAATAAGTTCTGGAACTTTTTCTAAAAGTATAACTGTTAAAAATGTTGGGACTGGTGCTGGTAATCGTAACATACGATTTGTAAATACAACAGGTAAACCAACTATCGCTTCCTCTATAACTTTAGAGAAATCCGTAGCGCTATCAAGCAGTTTTGAGGGTTTGGTTGCAGGTGCAATTTCTGGTTCAGTGGGTATTGCAAAGCAGGGAGTTGGTTTAGTAGAATTGACAGCTCAAAATACATACACAGGATTAACAGAAATAACCGCTGGTGTTTTACAATTGAATAGAACAGGCGGAACTACACTACCAAGTACGAACACTATAACAGTTGCGGCAAGTGGTACATTGCGAGTAAGTCAAAATCAAACCTTAGCTGCTCTTACTATTAATGGTGGTACGGTACAAGTTGATGCTGGAGTTGTACTAACAGTAACTGATTTAAATTCTACTGGCGGTACTATAACTGGTGCTGGTACGGTTAGAATACTGAATGTTTTAGCTGTTTCTTCAGGAACTTTTACAACCAACAATAATGTGGTACTAGTTTCCAATGCGCTGGGTACGGCTCGTGTGGCTCCAGTTGGTGGCACTATTGCTGGAGAAGTTGTTGTAGAACGTTACATCGCAGGAAGAAGAGCGTTCCGTTTCTTGACACCAGGAGTAACTACAACTACGTCTATTTTCGAAAACTGGCAAAACAATGGAGTTGCTACAGCTGGAATTGGCACACACATTACAGGTGGTGCCACAGGAGGTTTTGATGTAACAGAAACCAACAATCCTTCGCTACATACTTACGATGCACAAGCAACGGGAACAACAACTGGATTCACTGCTGCATTGAATACTAATGCAACAGTTTTAAAAGCAGGAGTAGGGTATCGATTATTAGTTCGAGGAGACCGTTTTGTTGATTTAACAGCGGCGTCTACTGAAAACGTGAACGTTCCAACTACGCTTTCGGCTAAAGGAACTTTGAAAGTTGGTCAAGTTGTATTTAGTGCAGACGGTGTAACTTTTCCTGATTCTCCTGTATTGATTAACAATCAGCCTGATAATACACAAACTAACGGATATACATTAATTGGTAATCCGTATGCAAGTCCGGTAGATTGGCATGCAGTAGCTAAAACAGGAGTGAAGAATAATGCGTATTATACTTGGGATCCAACGTTAGGAACTACAGCGCAAAGAGGTCGTTATGTGGTATATGCAGTTGATGGAAACGGTGTTGGTAGTACGAATTTGTTTGATGACAACAGTCCATTAGCACAAACTAACAGACAATTTTTACAATCAGGTCAGGCGGTATTCATCAAAAATGATGATTTAGCTGTGCCTGCGACATTAACTTTTGAAGAAAGTGATAAAGCAACTACAACTTCTTATGTATTCCGTTCGGCTAGTGAAGGATTGACTACTACAAGTAATTCTAAATTGTTCTTGAGTATCTACGAACCAAATGTATTAGCATTAGGTGGTGCTCCAATTGACAGTGCTTTAGCCTTATTCGGAAGCAATTACAACAACTCATTAGATACTAACGATGTTGATAAATTGACTGCTTCAGGTGAAAACGTAGCTTTTGTTAGAGAAAACAAAAACTTAGCAATCGAAACGCTAGCTCCAGTTCAACTAAATGATGAGTTGTATGTAAAAACAATTTCTTTTCAAGCGAATAAGAACTATACGTTCAAAGTGAATACACAAGATTTTGATACTACAGTAAACGCTAAAATGGTCGATTTGTATTTGAATACCGAAACGCCAATTGATGTAACGCAACCAAGTTTTGTAACATTCAACACGACAACCGATGCCGCTTCTTATGGAGCAAACCGATTCAAGATTGTGTTCAACAGCGCTTCATTGGCGAACGAATCGTTCAACAAAACATCGGTAGCGGTATATCCAAATCCGATTGTGAACAACCAATTTACCATTGCATTACCAAGTTCGGTAAGCGGATTGGTAACGGTAAGCATGAGCAACATGTTAGGTCAAGAAGTGTTTAGAACTTCCGCCAACGCTAGCACTACAATGAATATCCAACCAAAACAACAATTGGAAGAAGGAATTTATGTAGTAAGCATTAGCAATGCTGGACAAGTAGTTCAAGCTAAAGTGGTGGTGAAGAAGTAGTTTTAGGTTGTAAGTTGTAGGTTTAAGGTTGATATTGAGATTTTTACAACCATAATTGAGACCAAAACGGACACGTAAAAAAAGACTTGTACAGTACCAAAAAGAAAAAAGTATACCATACGAATGCTAAATAAAGATAAAAATGAAAATACATAAAATACTAAAAATTGCAGTGCTGACCTTGTTGTTCACGTTTCCTGCATTGAGTCACGCCGATGATTTGGGCGATGGCAATGGCGGTGGCGATGTTCAAGACGTACCTACAGCACCAATTTCAGATTACACGCCCTTGTTAGCTTTAGGAGCTTTGGCATTGGGCTTCGGCTTGTTGAAGAAAAGAGCTACAGTGTAATCTAGTTGTATTAGATACTAAAAATTCAGTTAACCCTTTTTATATTGAAAACCATCTGTTTCGACAGGTGGTTTTTTTTAAAGCATTGCATAACATCACATGATAGTTTGTAAATACAAAAGTAAGAGCTTGATTCAGAATCCTTTATTTTGTTAAAATCATGAAAAATTAATAGAGGAACAAGTAGTTTATCGGTTTTCGAAGTGATTTGTCGTCAAAAAAAACATATATGTCGCATCTATTCTATTTTTGAATACCAAAATAGATACCATGTTGATTATTAACACTCTTCCGAAAGCTGTACAGCGCCAAATTTTAGGGTTACTTATTTTATCATTATCGGTAACGAAGCACTTTGCTTTAGAATTTAATTCGTTGCAACCTTTAGTTAGCGTTAAGGGAAAACTCCTTCTTGCAGCTAACTTTAAGTCAGATTATGATGTAAAATATTTAGAAAGCATTGCGGTGCCAAGTGTTTTTACAGGAACTGCTACAATTGGAAATCCAATAACAACTGCCACTATTTTGGGTGCTATTTCTTCTGATGGTGGTTCAGCTGTATCTTCTTATGGTGTAGTTTATAGCACGCAACAAGGCTTTACCACTGGAACTACTGTGACTTCTACCAATTTATCAAATGGTGAATTTAGTGCAAGTTTGTCTGGATTGCAGTCAGAAACTACCTATTACTACCGTACCTATGCAACCAACTCTTCAGGCACATCCTTAGGTGAGGAACAAAGTTTTACAACGCCAACCATAATTTGGAATGGTACTTCATGGAATAATATAACGGGTCCAACTTTAATCACTAATGCTTTGATTAATGGGAATTACAATGGCACAACTTTCGGATTGATTTCTGTCAAGAATTTGACTGTTGCTTCTGGAGTAACTGTTTCTAATTCACTTCGGCTTACTGTTTCGGGAACCATTATCAACAATGGTGTAATCAATATTACGGATGGTGGATTGACTTTACAAGGAACTTCGGCACAAATTATTCCTGCTGCTGCCTTTGCAAATAATGAAATTAAAGACCTCCTCGTAAATAACGGAGCTGGCGTAACTTTGACAGGAATTTTAAACGTAACAGGAACAGTGGGTGTTACTAATGGAAGTTTAAATTCTAATGGAAATTTAGTATTAAAATCTACCGCATCTCGAACCGCTCAAGTCCTAGCGCTTCCTGCTGGAGCTACTATTACAGGCGAAGTTACTATTGAACGCTACATTTCGGGTCGTAGAGCTTTTCGTTTTTTAACTCCTGCTGTTACAACAACAACTTCGATTCGAGAAAATTGGCAAAATAATGGAGCCCTTGTTTCAGGATTGGGAACGCACATTACAGGTTTGGATGGAGCTACTAATGGTTTTGATACCACTGGAACTAACAACCCTTCAATGCACACTTATAATGCACAGGCATTGGGAAATTTGACTGGATTTACAGCAATTACCAATACCAATACCACGTCGTTGAAAGCTGGAGTAGGTTATCGATTATTAGTACGTGGAGACCGTTTTGTAAATTTGAATGCAGCTTCTTCAGATGCAATGAATCTACCTACAGTATTGTCTGCTAAGGGTACACTTACAACAGGTACGGTTATTTATAATTCTACAGCCTCGTCACCAGTACCAGTAAATGATAACGCAACTAATACGCAAACTAACGGATATACTTTAATTGGAAATCCGTATGCAAGTCCAGTAGATTGGCATGCTGTATCCAAGACTGATGTACGAAATAATGCCTACTACACCTGGGATCCAACTTTAGGTACCGCATCGCAAAGAGGACGCTATGTGGTATATTCTCAAACTTCTGCAACTACAGGAACGACCAATTTATATGATGATTCTACTGTTTTATCTCAAAACAATAGGAGATACCTTCAATCTGGACAAGCGGTATTTATAAAAAATACAAGTTTAGCAATACCAGCGACATTGACCTTTACCGAAAGTAGTAAATCAAGTGTTTATGCCTATGCATTTCGTTCATTTGAAGAAAATGCTTTGGAATTAGAAGCTCCAATTTCTAAACTATTCTTGAGCCTGTACGAACCCAATGTACTAGCCTTAGGTGGTGCTCCAATAGACGGCGCTTTAGCCTTATTTGGAAGTAATTATAATAATACGTTAGATGCTAACGATGTCGATAAATTGACTGCTTCGGGTGAAAACGTATCTTTTGTTAGAGAAAGCAAAAACTTAGCCATCGAAACCCTAGCACCAGTACAATTGAACGATGAGTTGTATGTGAAAACCATCGCATTCCAAGCGAATAAGAACTATACATTCAAAGTAAATACACAAAATTTTGATACTACAGTAAACGCCAAAATGGTCGATTTGTATTTGAATACTGAAACGGTAATTGATTTAACGCAACCAAGTTTTGTAACATTCAATACTACAACCGATGCCGCTTCTTATAGTGCGAATCGATTCAAGATTGTATTCAACAGCGCTTCATTGGCAAACGAATCGTTCAACAAAACATCGGTATCGGTATATCCAAACCCGATTGTAAACAACCAATTTACCATTGCATTACCAAGTTCGGTAACAGGATTGGTAACGGTAAGCATGAGCAACATGTTAGGTCAAGAAGTGTTTAAAACTTCGGCCAACGCTACACCAACGATGAACATTCAGCCAAAACAACAATTGGAAGAAGGGATTTATGTAGTAAGCATCAGCAATGCTGGGCAAGTAGTTCCGGTCAAAGCGGTGGTGAAGAAGTAAGGTTGAGGATAAGGTAAAGATGGCAATCAAAAATTTTCATCATAATTCAAACTTATAGAAAACCCTAATTAAAACTACTATCGAACCAAAGAAGAAAAAAGTATACCATACGAATGCTAAATAACGATAAAAATGAAAATACATAAAATACTAAAAGTTGCAGTCCTAACCTTGTTGTTCACGTTTCCTGCATTGACTCACGCTGATGATTTGGGCGATGGCAATGGTGGTGGAGATGTTCAAGACGTACCTACAGCACCAATTTCAGGTTATACACCCTTATTGGCTTTGGGTGCTTTGATTTTGGGATATCGATTTACTGCAATAAAAAGTAGCTATTCCAAGCATTAATAAATTATGTAGGAAGAATTCTTTATAGAATTTTCAATACATTCCTATTAAAAATCAGTATTTTAAAGTGTTTTAAATTAGACGAAAAGCACATTTAAAGGTTGTACAACATCGAATTGCTTCTTGAACGAGTTTCGAGGTTGTTTATCGAATTTTTTTCTTAGATCGTGGTATTGGCTGTAGTTTTGCTAAAGAAATATAACAGAAATCAATTCTAATGCAAATTACAAGTAACATCGTATCACAGAGAACAATTAAAAGAGTAGTCATCACTGCTACTTTATTAATTATGGCTACTGCAGGTGTTTTTGGACAATCCAAATCAACTTCAAAAGATGCTTTAGAACTTGTTTCAAATAATACAAATGTTGAAGCTCAAGTTAGTGTTGTTGATGCAATTGCAGCTAGCGAATCGGATATTGATTTTATGAATTGGTTCATGGGAACTAAACAAAGTCAAAATTCAAGAACAGAGGAAGCTGTTAAAACAACTACCAATACAAAAAAGCAAATGATTATTTCTGGAGGAACTCCAAATAGAGTGCTTTACCGTACTTTTATGAAAAAAGTTATTAGTATCGAAAATGCGTTAGTATAATAATTTAAAAATAGTTAGTTAAGTTTTAATACTACAAACTAAATTGAGCCATTGTGCTCAATTTTTTTTTGTTTTTTGTATATAATCGATAATATGTGCTAGTTGTGGCATATTTTTGGAATAATACAATTTATGTGTTCATTTTGTCTTAACCTACAATTTACTATACAATGAAAAAATACTTTCTATTACTTTCGCTAGTTACCATTTTTACCGTTTCTGCACAAGTTGGTGTCGGAACTACTGTTCCAACTGCGCAACTTGATGTTGTTGCTACCAATAGAGGAATATTAATTCCTAGAGTCGATTTGACTTCACTTACTGTTGCTGCGCCGGTTACTAATCCGCTAGGTGGTGCTTTGGTTGTAAGTACTATGGTCTATCATAATGGAACGAATAACATTAATGCAGGTTACTATTATTGGGATGGCGCTAGATGGCAAGGAATAGGGAAGTCGGCAGAAGATCGTGGTTTACAATATTATGTATTTTCTGGAACTACAGGAACTACACCTGCAACAGAAAAGTCAACACTAAATGCTACATTAGCAGGTTCTGGAGTTTGGAATGGCGCTTTAGACTCTGCTGCAATGAATACTTTGAGAAATGGAGTAGATGATAACTTTATGATTTTGTTTACCGGAACATTGGTTGTTGAAACTGCTGGAACTTTTAGATTTAGAGCCAGAACAGATGATGGTGGTCGCGTTATAGTTGATGGAGTTCCGGTGGCTAATTTTTGGAATAATCAATCACCTGCAGATCGAGATGGTGTCTCATTTAACTTAGCTAAAGGTAAGCATAAAATAGAGTTTTGGTACTATGAGAATGCCGTTGGTCAAGAAATGGTATTTAGTTGGCTTTCAAATCCGTCAGGATTAACAGGAGTTGTAAATGCAAATTCCTTTATTATTGAATAGTTATTTACTTTACTAAATAAAAAAACTCCTTTAGCACATGTTAAAGGAGTTTTTTGTTAAGATGGTATTCTTTTTATTCAAATTCAGAAGTAAAGAAAAGTTTTACACTTGGGTATTTGCTTTGTGTCATTTGAATGGTAAAGTCAGAATCGGCTAAAAATACCAATTGTCCGTATTTATCGTGTGCCAAAAATTTCTGTTTCACACGCTTAAATTCTTTAAACTCTTCGCTTTTTGCATCGTCTGGTTTTACCCAACATGCCTTGTGAACCGGAAAATTTTCATAGGTACATTTGGCACCGTATTCGTGTTCCAATCGGTATTGAATTACCTCGTATTGTAAGGCACCAACAGTTCCAATTACTTTTCGGTTGTTCATTTCTAACGTAAACAACTGTGCTACACCTTCGTCCATCAATTGGTCAACACCTTTTTCAAGTTGTTTAGCTTTCATTGGATCGGCATTGTTAATGTATCTAAAATGCTCTGGAGAGAAACTCGGAATTCCTTTAAAACTCATCACTTCACCTTCAGTCAGCGTATCGCCAATTTTGAAGTTACCCGTGTCGTGAAGCCCTACAATATCTCCAGGATAGGAAATGTCTACTATTTCTTTTTTCTCGGCGAAGAATGCATTGGGACTCGAAAATTTTAAGCTTTTGTTCAATCGAACGTGTAAGTAGGGTTTGTTTCGTTCAAAAGTTCCCGACACAATTTTGATAAAAGCCAATCGATCGCGGTGTTTCGGATCCATATTGGCATGAATTTTAAACACAAAACCAGAAAGTTTTTCTTCGCTTGGCTGGATTAATCGTGTGTCCGACTCTTTTGCTTTTGGCGAAGGAGCAATTTCTATAAAACAATCTAACAATTCGCGTACACCAAAGTTATTTAATGCCGAACCGAAAAATACCGGTTGCAGGTTTCCATCAAGGTATTCTTGACGGTCAAATTTGGGATATACTTCATCAATCAATTCTAGTTCTTCTCGAAGTTTTTCGGCTGGTTTTGCACCAATTAATTTGTCTAATTCGGGACTTTCTAAATCGGATATGGCAATGGTATCTTCAATGTTTTTACGGCTGTCACCGCTAAACAAGTTGATGTTTTGTTCCCACATGTTATAAATTCCTTGAAAATCGTATCCCATTCCGATTGGAAAACTTAATGGAGTCACGTGCAGTCCCATTTTTTTTTCTACTTCGTCCATCAAATCGAAAGCATCTTTACCTTCTCGGTCTAATTTATTGATGAAAACGATGATTGGAATTTTTCGCATGCGACACACCGATACTAGTTTTTCGGTTTGTTCCTCAACACCTTTGGCTACGTCGATTACCACAATAACACTGTCTACTGCCGTAAGCGTTCTAAAAGTATCTTCGGCAAAATCTTTGTGTCCAGGAGTATCCAGAATATTGATTTTCTTGTCTTTATAAATAAAGGCTAGAACTGAAGTTGCCACAGAAATTCCTCTTTGGCGTTCAATTTCCATAAAGTCACTCGTGGCACCTTTTTTTATTTTGTTATTTTTTACAGCACCAGCTTCTTGAATAGCACCACCAAAAAGAAGTAATTTCTCCGTTAAAGTTGTTTTTCCAGCATCGGGATGCGATATAATTCCGAATGTTCGTCTGCGTTCAATTTCTTTTAAAAAACTCATAATTTTAAATAATGGACTGCAAAAATACTATTTATAAACCAAATAACGAAGGTGAACTCCTTTTTCACAACCAAAAGCTTTTATTTTAGCTTTATGTACATACTGTTGCGCGATTTAATTTTGAACTTGTAACAAGAAATTAAGTAAAATATTTGGGGAAAAAGTTCTCTTTTTTTACAACACTTTGGTCAAGTCTTCGAGTTGAATTTCTAAAACTTTAAAATCTGTTAATAAAATTTTGTTAATAGTAATCCTTATACTTGTTTAATACCTTTGAATTGTTACTTTTGTTGATTGTAAATAAGTTAATTTAATACATTTTCACAACACATTTAGATTTATTTATTTTAGATTTAATAAAAACCGTTACTACCTATGAAGCAAATAGTTTTAGGATTTTTTTTAGCAGTTAGTTTGTTTTCGACCGCTCAAAAAAATTCCAAAGAAGTTCTTTTCAAAATAGACAATAAGCCTTACTATACCGATGAATTTATTAGGGTTTACAACAAAAATTTAGATTTGGTTAAAGACGAATCTCAAAAGGATTTGACTCAATATTTAGAATTATTTGTAGGCTATAAATTGAAAGTTACTAAAGCCAACAAGTTGGGATTGCAAAACAATTTGCAATATCAAAATGAGTTGAAAAGTTACCGTACTCAACTTGCTAAGAATTATACAACCGATTCTAAAGTAACTAAGGAATTAGTTGAAGAAGGTTACGAACGATTGAAAAAAGAAATCAACGCTTCCCATATATTGATTTTAGCGGATGAAAATGCTACACCACAAGATACTTTGGCAGCCTACAAAAAAATTGTAGAAATTCGTGAAAAAGTGTTGAAAGGTGAAGATTTTGGCACCTTGGCTCAGGAGTTTTCTCAAGATCCATCTGCTAAAGAAAATAAAGGTAACTTAGGTTATTTTACTAGTTTTAGGATGGTATATGCTTTTGAAAATGGGGCTTATCAAACACCAGTAGGACAAGTTTCTAAACCAATACGAACTCGATTTGGTTACCACTTAATAAAAGTGAATGACATTCGTGAAAATCGAGGCGAAATAGCGGTAGCCCACATTATGATTTTGAATCCTAAAGAGGGTGAAAGTAAAGATAAAGCTCAGAATACTATCGAAGACATTTATAAAAAATTGCAACAAGGTGAAAGTTTTGAAGAGTTGGCCAAGCAGTTTTCTGAAGATAAATCATCTTCTTCCAAAGGTGGCGTTTTAAATCGATTTGGTTCAGGTCAATTAAGTTCGGAAGAATTTGAAACAGTAGCCTTTTCGTTGTCGAAAGAAAATCCGATATCCAAGCCATTTCAATCGCAATTTGGATGGCATATTGTCAAGTTTATTGAGAAATTTCCAATCAAAACTTTAGATGAATCCAAATCAGAATTGGAGAATAAAATCAGTAAAGACGATCGTTCTCGTTTGATTGTAAATTCGTTAACGCAAAAACTTCGTAAAAAATATCCTGTAAAAACAGATAAAAAGCAATATGAAGTAGTTAAAAAACTAGTTACCAACGATTTTTATGAAAGTAAATTAGAGTTTCCTGTAGATACCAAAATCTATAATGGTAAGTTGGTTACTTTGGGTTCTAAAGTTCTTTCGGGAACCGATTTTTTAAACTACGTAAAAGCTCAAGAAAAATCAGGAATTGCAATTAAGCCGGTGACTAAATTAACAGACGTTCTGTACGAGAAGTTTATCGATGAGCAATTGAATGTTTATTATAATGACAATCTAGAAAACGAGTTTCCCGATTTTTCTGCCGTTATGGAAGAATACCGCGACGGATTACTTTTGTTCGATTTGATGGAAAGAGAAATCTGGCAACGTTCTAAAACAGATACATTGGGCTTGAAAACTTTTCATTTAGCGCACAAACAAAATTATCTTTGGAAACCAAGAGTTACTGCAATTGTTGCTTCTTCTACTAATGCCGATATGATTAAGAAAGCAATTGAAATGCTTAAAAAATCAGACGATGTACAAGCAATAAAAGATAAGTTGAATACCAAAGATGTGGTCAATATCATGATTAGCGAAGGTACGTATGAAGAAGGTGCCGATGCTTTGCCAAAAGGTACAAAATTTGAAGTAGGACTTTCGGATAGCACCAAAATTGGCGATTATTATTATGCTACCAAAGTTTTGAAAGTGATGCCTACCGGAGAAAAAACATTAGACGAGTGTCGTGGCAAAGCCATTAACGATTACCAACAATATTTGGAACAAAATTGGGTAGGAGAACTGAAAAAAGAGTTTGCAATATCAGTTAACGATGACGTTTTTCAGAAAGTAAAAAAACAATTAAAGAAATAATACATTATAATGACAAATTTAATAAATAAAGCCACAGTATTCGTAGCATTTTTATTCGCAGGATTTTGCATGCATGCGCAGGAAATTATCCAAGAAGCCAAAACATCTAAAGATTCTGTTAAAACCTTTAAAAGAATGAAAGTAGATGGCGTTATAGCCACAGTTGGTGACTTTAATGTTTTAGATTCGGATATTGATAAATCATTTTTAGAATTGTCTAGTCAAGGAAATTCTATTAAAGACATTACGCGTTGCCAAATGTTGGGTAAACTTCTTGAAGATAAGTTGTATGCACACCAAGCCATTCAGGATTCGGTAATTGTTAAAGATGAAGAAATAAAAGAGAAAATGGCGCAACAAATGGACTACATGGTAGAACAATTGGGCAGCATGGAAAAAGTGATTAAATATTTCAAGAAATCCAACGAAGACGATTTTAGAACCGAATTGTTCGAAATATTGAAACAGCAAAAACTTGCTGGCGAAATGCAACGTAAAATTGTAGATGGAATTACCATCACGCCAGAAGAGACACGAAATTTTTTCAAGAAAATTCCAGAAGCCGACCGACCAGTTTTTGGTGCTGAACTAGAAATTGCGCAAATAGTTGTAACACCCAAAATTACTCAGGAAGAAAAACAAAAGGTTATTGATAAATTAAATCTGATTCGTCAAGAAGTATTGGCTGGTGCCAGTTTTAAAACGCGTGCTGTAATCTACACTGACGATAAAGGATCGGTATCAACAGGAGGTTTTTATAAAATAAATAGAAAAACTGGCTTTGTAAAAGAATTCAAAGATGTAGCTTTTTCATTGCAAGAAGGAGAAATTTCAGAGCCATTTGAAACCGAATTTGGTTTTCATATCATCATGCTTGAGAAAATTAAAGGTCAAGATTTAGAATTAAGACACATCTTATTAATGCCTAAAGTATCTGATGCTTCATTAAAAGAAGCTAAAGAAAAAATTGAGCTAATCAAGAAGAAAGTAGAGAATAAAGAAATTACGTTTGCCGATGCTGCGCGTAATATGTCTGATGAAAAAGAAACTAGAGCTAACGGTGGTACTTTGATTAACCCTAAAACACAAGACACGCATTTTGAATTGACCAAAATGGATCCAGAATTATACAGTCAGGTTTCTAATTTAAAAGACAACGAAATATCAACGGTAATTTTGTCTGACGATCCAAGAGAAGGAAAGAAATTCAAAATTATCATGGTAACCAATCGTATTGATGAGCATACTGCCGATTACAGTAAAGATTACGCTAAAATTAAAGAATTGGCTTTGAAAGAAAAGCAGATTGAAGCCATTGCAAAATGGACTAATGAAAAGATTAAAGAAACGTATATCAAGATAAATGGTGATTACAGAAATTGCGAGTTTACCAATAAATGGGTGAAGAAGTAGTTTCTTGAATAGTAAATTGCTCCATAAAACCCACCAACCCAAAAACCTAATAGTCTAAAATTTATATTTAAAATGTCAGACGTAGCAGCGATACAAAATTTAGTTCAGAAGCGACTAGAACTTAAAAAAGAAATTTCTAAAATTATTGTAGGTCAAGACGATGTAGTTGATCAGATATTGTTGAGTATTTTTTCTGGCGGACATGCGTTGCTTGTTGGAGTTCCAGGTTTGGCCAAAACCTTGATGGTAAATACCATTTCACAAGCATTGGGATTGAATTTTAAGCGAATTCAGTTTACGCCCGATTTGATGCCTTCGGATATTTTAGGAAGTGAAATTCTGGACGAAAGTCGTCAATTTAAGTTTATAAAAGGTCCAATCTTTTCTAATATTATTTTGGCAGATGAGATTAACAGAACGCCGCCGAAAACGCAAGCCGCATTATTAGAAGCTATGCAAGAACGATCGGTAACCATTGCTGGTCAAAACTACAAATTGGATTTACCGTATTTTGTTTTAGCTACACAAAACCCAATTGAGCAAGAAGGAACTTATCCGTTACCAGAAGCGCAATTAGACCGTTTTATGTTTGCCATAAAATTAGATTATCCCACTTTTGCAGAAGAAGTTGAGGTTGTAAAAAGTACCACTTCTGACGCTAAACCGACAATAAATCCGTTGTTTTCTGCACAAGAAATTATCGATTTTCAACATTTAATTCGCCGCATTCCTGTAGCGGATAATGTAATCGAATACGCAGTCACTTTAGTTGGGAAAACGCGTCCGAAAAGTCCGTTAGCTACCGAGTATGTGAACAATTATTTAGATTGGGGTGCTGGACCAAGAGCATCACAAAATTTAATCTTAGCCGCCAAAGCAAATGCTGCGTTCAACGGAAAATTCTCTCCAGATATTGAAGATGTCAAAGCCGTTGCAACGGGAATATTAAGACACCGAATCATCAAGAATTACAAAGCCGATGCCGAAGGAATTACCGAAGAGGTAATTATTAGTAAGCTGATGTAAACAATAATTTCAAAATTATATAAACCTAACTCGTGTTGCACCTGTTAGGTTTTTTTATTTCATCATACTAGTTTCATTTATCAACCGTATGGGTTTATTGTAAATTAGTTTCATAAACATCACTTCAACGAAAGAGGTATATTTTTTATCGCCACATTCATACCACCAATAAGAAACGTAGTTCACATTATTTTTCTCCATAACATTGTACCAAACTTTCTCCTTGTTTATCAATATTTCTTTGGACTCGATAATTTTATAGCCGTCGCCAGTCCAACAAATTAAAGGTTTATGTGATGGTGTTTTTATGTAAATGAGTGTATGTGGTGTTTGAATTTTGAAAACCTCATTGTCAATCCATTGTCCTGATGCAATGTTATACTTTGGATTTAAATTTTCAAGAAGTGTGTCGCTCCTTTCATTTTTCATTTGTAAACTAGTC
The DNA here is from genome assembly GCF_057626655.1 of Flavobacterium sp. SP2. Taxonomy (NCBI): domain Bacteria; kingdom Pseudomonadati; phylum Bacteroidota; class Flavobacteriia; order Flavobacteriales; family Flavobacteriaceae; genus Flavobacterium; species Flavobacterium solicola. The sequence goes on along the minus strand of NZ_JBVHBT010000001.1, from coordinate 673,886 downwards.
ACAAAAATTATAAAATAAATAACAAAGATTGTGGTGATTTTTGAAGGTTTTTTGGTTGTTACAATCACATCGTTTTTCGGTTTAAAAAATCGAATCAAAAGCAACATGGGTATAACTTGATACACAATAAAGCACATTAAACCAACGGAGTGATGTAGCATATTTTCTTTCGTGCAATTCAGTAAAATCAAACTAATAATTCTAAAGTAATTGGATAAAATATTTAGTATAATTACAATCATGCAAAAGAATATTATTTGAAATATTCCAAAATATTTTTGTTGCTTTTTTTCTTCTAATGTTAATAAAACGGCACCAATAAGCAAACCAGTTTTAAACATTGACAATCCCATACAGGCAGTATCAATTGCTATTTTTGATCCGTTAATGAAGAAATTTACACCTTCAATTTTATCAATTGTTATAAAGTTTCTTAAGGTTAGATAAACTGTATTGCATAGAGATTGCTTAATTTCGGTAGTTAAATGCTCGAAAAATTTATTAAATAAAGAAGAAAATAGCAAAATACAGATAAAAGCAATAAACGAAAACTTTTTTGTAAAATGGTAGTAAATCAAACAGATGAATAGTAATAACGAAAGAAAATGAAGCGATTTAGTATGCAATCTAAAACTAACAAATTCAAATAGCAATAGTAACGGTATAAGGAAATAGTTTACATTAAAACTTGTTTTTCTTCCACCAATAAAAAATAATAGTGCCGAGATAATTATCCCAAAAAAGTCGCTTTCAATTCCAAAATTAACAATGTTGTAGTTCATTGCCAATAATAAAATCAAACAAATAGTAAATAACAACTTACAATTTTGGGATAAAATTTTCATTTATGCTACCTTTTTTTGGCTCTTTTTGTAATAAATGCTAATTAGGACAAATGCAATTATGATCATTGCCCATTCTTGCGGTTCTGGAACTGCTCCATCATTGTTTATTGATGCATTTCCTAGTGTGTTTACATTCTTTTCAATGCCATTTTTTTCATAATCTTCATCGGTTTCTAAAACAAGTAAGGAGGAAATTGGTGTCACAATATTCGCGTCTTTTGCTAAATCAACATATTTATTATTTGCCAAACTATCAGCTTGAATTTTCACTTGTTCTTCTAGAACTTTACCAAAAGTATACATTCTGTAAATATGATTGGAACCATTACTGATAGACGTTTTTTCTGAAGGATTTTCATGAATTGAAATGTTTGATGGTTCGATGTTTACCACATTTTCGAATGATTTATAGGAAGTAAATTTATTGTCGGCAATAAGTTTAATACAAGTTTTTAAATCAGTTTTGCTATATTCTACATAGTGTTGCTCTTTAATAGTTTGCCAAAACGGATTAATTTCTTCAGAAATATTGATTACTTTGATGTGTCTTTGTTTCGTTCGGGTTTTAATTTTTTTTAAATAATCTGACGTTTCAAGTTCTTCAAAATTGGCTGAAAACGATTCACATTTGGTTACAACCAAACAATTTTCGGTTAATTTATAAAGTGGTACTAAAGAATACTGTAAATTTTCAAATTGAGATTGTATTTCCTTATAGTTACTCAAATTTATTGCTGCTTTCTGATTATTGAAATAGGTATAGTAGTTATTCTTGTCATTGTTTAAAATACTTTTAATTTCTTCTAAAGTCCAACTGCTATTCAAATCAAGTACAATTTCGCTTGCATCAAATGAAGTAGTTTCTCGTTCAATTTCAGTGATGTTATAGACTTTATTTTTCCAAACAAATGACTTCGACAGGAATTGATTGTTATTTGGTATCTTCGCTTCCCATTCCTCTAAACCAGTAGATTCGTTGATATAAAAGTTGTTTTTTAGTTCAAATTTTTTGTCCGATTCAAATTTAGAATTCCCAACCATTTGAAGTCTAGAAATCGTTTCCGCTGCATTGATATTTGGACCCTTTATATCCAAACTTCGGTATTTCAGTTGGTTGTTTTCAACTTGTAATGGAGTTGTAAATCCGCATTTAAAAGTTCTAGGTAATTCATAACTAATAGGAAAAACTCGAACTACAACTTTATTACCTTCTTTCCATTGCATTAGTGATGGATCTCGGGCTTCTACACCTACAATTTGTTTGTATGCTTTTGCTGCTTTTTCTTTGGTAGTTAATACGCCTTTTCGTTCTACGCCATTTACCCAAAGTGAAAGTGATGTTGCCACAGAACCTTCGGGTAATTGAAAGGAGTAAATAGCTTCTTTTTGTCCCCATGAATTTTTATCGCAAGCAATATCCATAGTGATTTCGGTATAAGCCAATCGCTCATCAGCATATATTTTTATGTCTTCCTTGATGTTTTTTGTAAACAAATCATTTCCGCTCCAAAGTTGTTCTTCGGTTTCTAATCGTTTATCAAAATTGGACTGTAAAATTGCAATTCGATCATCAACACTCAGATTCAGATCTTTTGAAAGCAGTAGCCCAATATTTATAATTGGATTGTGTGTTTTTCTTTCATTATATTGCTTATTTCCAAAAGAATTCAATCCTCTAAACTCAAAAAAATCATTGGAGCAGATGTAGACAATGTCTTTTTTTAATAGTATTTCATTGAAGAAATTGGGTTTTAAATTCTGAGAAATCTTTATGTAAGTAGGCAAATCGTCATTATTTTCAAATGACTTTGTAACAGAGTTTTCTCCAATTTTTTTGCTTTCGTGGTTCAACAGAAATACAAAAATTATCATTCCAACAAAAACTGATGTTATACCAGCCAAGAAATAGTTGCTATTTACTCTATTATTTAGTACTAATTTAACCAACGTTGTGGTATGAATTATAGAAACTATAACAGGAACTAAACCATAAAATCCCATGCCAATTGCTAAAATCCCGATAAACGATATCGGCAGATAAGGCAGTAGATATAAGGTATAGTATACTATTAGTAAATAGGTAACTCCATTTATAAAATACGAAACTGGTGTGTAGATTTTATGCTTGTAATTGCTGTATATTAGAAAATTGGTGAGGCAAAAAGCAAAGGTTGCAACATAAACCCATACTGGTAGATTTTCGAAAATATTAATAAAGACGTTGGTACAGAAGCAACCAATAAACCAATTTAAAATTAGAAATGGAATTAAGTGATTGTACTTTTCTCTGTTTTTCAAAATTTTAAAACACAGTATAACGCCATATAAGAATTCGAAAAAGATGCTTAGAAAACATAATGTTTCTAATTGCTCTAGTTCAAAATTAATGCCTATGAGCGCAATTGTGAACAACACAAAACTTATAAATGTTACTGTTAAACTGATTTTTACTCCAATTGTAGTAGAGTAATCTTTTAGAGAGTGAATGATTTCTTTCATAATTGTAGTTTAATTTTAAAAGTACTTTGAAATACAAAGTTAAATTAATAATTCAAACCACAATGTTTTTTGAGATTTATTTTTATTTATACTAAAAAAATATTTTGCTCGTTAGTTATGAAAACTGTTACATCATGAAAAAACAATTATTTTTTCTTCCGGAAATTTTTATTAGTGCAGTATCAATGTATTGGTTTTTAGAGAATTATAGGAGTTCGGGTCATGTCAATTATTTTGCCATAGTTGTTTTTGTAATTGCAGCACTTCAAATTTTTCTAAAGAATAAAATAATAGGAGTTGTACTAGGCTCTATCCTTTTCCTTTTTGGATTGTATATGATTTTGGCCGTTCTATCTGAGTTTAATAAATTTACAACCCTAGATTCTGCTGCAATTCAATTAATTTCTGTTGGCTTTTTGATCTGTTTTGTTTTAATCACTTCTTCTATTGGGCTATTTTATAAAGCACTTTCTAAAACATTCTAAGTTTTCTATATCGTTATAGTAAAATCACCTTGAACTGCGGTTTTTATCAAATAAAATTGGGTTTTTGCTCTAATTTAGAAACGTTCTTTGCAGGTGTGCATTTTGCTAAATTTCGAATATGATAAAAAAAAGTTTTTAAATTAACAATTAATCAAAATTTTTACTAAAATTTGATTTTTATATACAAATAAGTAGTCATATTGGTGATTTGGCGATAATAATCTTTTGAAATATAGGATTTATTAAATATTTTTTAATTGTCATTAATTTCATTAAATTTGCATTGCAAATAAATAAACCTATAATATTATGGCTTTTGATATCGAAATGATTAAAAAAGTGTATGGTACAATGGCAGAGCGTGTCGATAAAGCACGTGAGTTGGTTGGTCGTCCGTTAACACTTTCTGAAAAGATTTTATATTCACATTTATGGGAAGGTACGCCTTCACAAGCTTTTTCTAGAGGAAAAGATTATGTTGATTTTGCTCCAGATAGAGTAGCATGTCAAGATGCGACGGCGCAAATGGCATTGTTACAATTTATGCATGCTGGTAAGAAAACAGTTGCAGTTCCAACAACAGTTCACTGCGATCACTTAATACAAGCTAAAGTAGGAGCAACTACCGATTTGGCTGTGGCCAATTCACAGTCTAAAGAAGTTTTTGATTTCCTTTCTTCAGTTTCTAATAAATACGGAATTGGTTTTTGGAAACCAGGTTCTGGAATTATTCACCAAATTGTTTTAGAGAATTACGCATTTCCTGGTGGAATGATGATTGGTACCGATTCACATACTGTAAATGCAGGTGGTTTGGGTATGTTGGCAATTGGTGTTGGTGGTGCTGATGCAGTAGATGTGATGTCTGGAATGTCTTGGGAATTGAAATTTCCAAAACTAATAGGAGTTAAATTGACAGGAAAATTAAACGGTTGGTCTGCTCCAAAAGATGTAATTCTGAAAGTTGCTGATATACTTACTGTAAAAGGTGGAACTGGTGCCATTGTAGAATATTTTGGAGAAGGCGCTATCAATATGTCTTGTACAGGAAAAGGAACCATTTGTAATATGGGTGCTGAAATTGGAGCTACTACGTCAACTTTTGGTTACGATGATTCGATGAGAAGATATTTAGCGGCAACAGACCGTCAAGATATTGTTGATGCTGCAGATAAAGTTGCCAAATACTTAACTGGTGATGACGAAGTTTACGAAAATCCAGAGCAGTATTTTGATCAAGTTATCGAGATTAATTTATCGGAATTAGAACCGCATATTAACGGACCATTTACTCCAGATAGAGGAACTCCAGTTTCTAAAATGAAAGAAGAAGCAGCTAAAAACGGTTGGCCTTTAAAAGTAGAATGGGGTTTAATTGGTTCATGTACCAACTCATCTTACGAAGATATGGCACGTGCTGCATCAATTGTAGAACAAGCTGTGGCTCACGGAATTACTCCTAAAGCAGAATTCGGAATCAATCCAGGTTCTGAGCAAATTCGTTATACTATCGAACGTGACGGAATTATCGCTACGTTTGAAAAAATGGGAACTAAAGTATTTACCAATGCTTGCGGACCATGTATCGGACAATGGGATAGAGCTGGCGCTGATAAAGAAGAAAAAAATACTATCGTACACTCGTTTAACCGAAATTTCTCGAAACGTGCCGATGGAAATCCAAATACTCATGCTTTTGTAACTTCTCCAGAAATGGTAGCAGCATTAGCAATTTCGGGTGATTTATCGTTCAACCCAATTACCGATACGTTATTAAATGATAATGGCGAAGCTGTGAAATTACACCCGCCAACTGGTGACGAACTTCCAAAAAGAGGTTTTGATGTGGAAGATGCAGGTTTTCAAGCGCCAGCTGCAGATGGAAGTAATGTTGTTGTAGCGGTTTCTGAAACTTCAGATCGTTTGCAACTGTTAGCTCCATTTGATGCTTGGGATGGAAAAAATATTACGGGTGCTAAATTGCTTATCAAAGCTTTTGGAAAATGTACTACAGATCATATTTCTATGGCTGGACCATGGTTGCGTTTCCGTGGTCATTTAGATAATATTTCTAATAATATGTTAATTGGAGCTGTAAATGCTTACAACCAAGAAGCCAATAAAGTTAAAAATCAACTTACAGGAGAATATGCTGCTGTTCCTGCAGTTGCAAGAGCGTATAAAGCTGCTGGTGTTCCAAGTATTGTGGTAGGTGATCAAAACTACGGTGAAGGTTCGTCTAGAGAGCATGCTGCAATGGAACCACGTTTCCTTGGAGTTAAAGCGGTATTGGTAAAATCATTCGCACGTATTCATGAAACCAATTTGAAAAAACAAGGTATGCTTGCTTTGACATTTGCTAATGAAGCTGATTATGATACCATTCAAGAAGATGATACCATTAATTTCTTAGACTTAACAGAATTTGCTCCAGGAAAACCATTGTCATTAGAATTTGTTCATGCTGATGGTTCGAAAGACATCATTTTAGCTAATCATACGTACAACGAAAGTCAAATCGGTTGGTATGTTGCTGGTTCAGCTTTAAATTTGATTGCTGCTGCAGACAATGCTTAAATCGAATTATAATTTCTAAAAAAAACGCTCAATGTAAATTGAGCGTTTTTTTTGTTGAAAAGTATTTTTATCGTACTTGATGTATTGTGAAATAAGTATCTTCTTTAGAACCTAAAATACCTAGACTTCCTAATGTACTGTTCATGTTAAATGTTATGGTGTCTCCAACAAGTAAAGTGGTGAGCGTTCTAATACTTCTTACAGGTGGTGTTGCATTTATTGAAAGAATGGCTATGTTAGCAAAAGCATCTCTGCAAATTATAGTGCCATTTTTTAGGATAGCCACGCCTAAGTCGGTGGCGACTCCTACCGAAGCACTGGATTTGATGTGAACATTGATTTCGTATATACCGTCTTGTGTAGCGGTAAAAGTTGAAGTTGTAGTGTCAAATTCATTATTAGTATCAAATTCTTCGTAATCGAATGGTATTTTTCTTGTGCCAGAAGTTAAAGTTAGACTGACATCGCTTGGACTAACAAATGCACCTTTTATGAAAGTTTTAAAATGACTTTCAATAACTTGTTTGGAGGACACTCGCATCACATTTCCAACGTTGTTTGAGACCAAAATAGAGTCTTTTGATGCCGTTGTATTACTGTTTTGAGAAACAGTACGAATTCTCAAATTCCCATTAACATCTAAGGATGCAGTTGGGCTTAAAGTTCCCACACCTACTTGGCTAAAAAACGGAGTAAGGTAGAACATGAAATAAATTAGGGTAACTTTTTTCATGATTATTTTGTTTAGAGTTTAGACTTAAATTTACTAAAAACAAAATAAATAATCAGACGAAAGGTGTTAAAAACTAGATAAAATGCATTAATTAGCGTTAAAAATATAAATTTCTTACAATTTTAACTACAACGATTTCGTGTAAACTTCGGTAATTCCTGAATTCCATTCCACCGTGTTATAATAAAAGTCAATAGAAGTGAGATGACCTTTTTGAGTGATGTAACACAATCCTTTTACTTTGGCTTTAGTACCATCTACAACCAAGCTTTCTCCACTATTAATAGCATTGTTTTTGAATAACGAATAAATTTTCTCAGCTATTTCTTCTTTGATGGCAACTTTGGAATTAAAAGTATTAATAATGATTGTTTCAGCATTATTTTTAACAATAAGTTCCATACCATTGTGGCCAAACTTGTAGGTAACAGGATCTTTTTTTTCTTGACTAAATAGCACTTGACTTGCTAAAAGCAAGAATAATAGGGGTTTTAACATAGTAGGGAATATGTTGATTTGTAAGTAAGAAGCTAATATATAAAATTAATTTAATTATCAATTGGTTTTGTTGTTGTTTTTTTGCGAAATATAAATTATTGAAAAAAGGGTTCAACTTTAATTAAAAAGTCAAACCCCAATATATTTAATTTATGCACTTTTAGGAAAGTGTCACTATTTATTAAAGTTCTTTATGTATATTAAATTATAAACAACGTTGTTAGTATCTTTTAATTTAACATCTACATTTGCTTATTAGAGTTCTCATTTTCTAATTTTTCTAATTGCTTTTCGTAAAACTTAATTTTTAGAAGTAAGTATAATTTTAAAATTTTATATACTTTGAAAAGAAAATAAATAAAAAAAATTAAAATAAAGGTTGGTATTAAGCCCGTTAGGGTTTCAATAATATTTCTCATAATTAATCTGTTAGGTTAGTTACATAGGTACAATAAATTACACCTATAATTCTGATGAAAATAAAGTTAGAATTAGTAAAATAATTTTTGTTTTCATATCATTAAGTTTGTTTATTACCTAAATAAAACTCCGCAAAGTGTAGTTTTATTTGCGGAGTTTTTAGTAAAGTTTTAAACTAAAGATTATTATAAATTTATAAAAAAACTTTTTTACAATCTTCTAATCTGTAATCTCCATTTATTTCGTAGAATCATTCTTTAATAATTTTTTAATTATTGTAAATATTATGATTAAAAAAATTATCCACATAAAAATTTTAATAAAGGATAGTTTTGAAATTAATAGAATGACTTTCATAATTTAAAATTTAATGTTGTTTAATCTAAGCCTTTGTCAGGAGCCTTTGCATAGCATTTCATATGAATACTTTGCGGAGCTTGATATATTAATTTAAATAATCAAAACGACATGTATCGCAATCTATAAAAACATCTTTCCACTCTGCTTCTAATATTAAATACATTCCGTTAAAAGTTGAGGTAACTATATAGATATCGAAAATGGTATTTGGGTTTAAAAGTTGATTATTTGGAATCTGCATTTTATTCATAAAATAATCTATATTTCCAAATTTTATTTTCTTAAATTCATCCTCGTTGATTTCAGATATTTTAGAATCTTTTTTTAATAAAAAAAATAAGTGTCCGAAAACAAAAGAACCCATTTGATAGCTATGTTTGAATTTTGCAAGTTTTTTATTTCTGCCATCTCTAAATGGACTAAATTGACATGTATCAATTTTTCCTTGTACATGTAATATATATAACTTTTCCTTCTCTTGCGAAAAGGAAAAATTACAAACTAATAATACTATTATTATTCTTATTAATTGCATAATTGATTAGCATTTGCTGCAATATAATTCGCTATTGCGTTATTAATATCTGTTTGTGTAGATGGTAGAAGTATAGACCAAGCATAAACAGTATTGTCATTAAGACCTCTCCATGCTAGTGATGTATAAAACGCATCAGGAATGCCAGTAACTGATATACCTGTTGCATATTCTTGCGTTACTCTTGCAATTGCTCTTCTAAACTTCTCAGCCATATAATTATGAGACCAATCATTTCTTGTCCTAATATATTCAGCAAGTTCACTATATTGACTATTTTCTAATGCATTGATCATTAAATTAATGTCATAAACGAAAGTTCCATTATTTATTGCTACTATAATTCTTCTAAAAAACTCCGCATGAAGCACTTCGTGAGTTATTGTTTGCGCTAAAAGTAAATTTGGCTGGTAAGTAATACCATTTTGACATGTAGTAGTAGTACAACTATTTAAAGTGATAGTAATTATATTATTTGAATCTGGTTCAGAAGTTTCAGCTCTAACATTATCAGGTAATACGGCAGTTTTTAATTTAATAAAAGCTATTGGGGTTCCTATTTCAAAAGGTTCCAATGATTTATTGAATGCATTTATAGTTCTCAATTTCTCATAAACACACATAATTTTTGGATTATTAACAAAAGTAGAATCAAGAATTACTTTATTATCAAAATCAACTTCGCCACCATTACATTGCGCATTAGAAGCCTCTTTAGCAAATGCTTCGATCGCTGCATCGGTAGCACTTTGGTTAGGATCTGTGAATTCGTTATTTAAAAAGGTATTTAATTTATCTTTAAAAGTCTGAGGACTATTCTCATAACATTCTGAATAAAGCGGATTACTAGGATTCTTTAATTTTTTCATAAATTTTAATTACAAGGCGTTCCTAGTGGACTTTGATCTCAAGCTATGCAAAGTCTGGAGACTTTGCATAGCATAGGTTTTTTAATTAATTTTTAAGCTAATTTATTTTTCTAGATACCTAAAAGTTAAATTATTATGTTGCTTGACTACTTCGATTTCAATGTTTTCACTAATAAAGTATAATATTAATCGGTCAGAACTTAGTTTTTTTATTTCAAATACATTTTTGCTAATAATATTGTCAGTTGCTTTTATTGTTTTTATTTCGAGGTTTTTATGCAATATTTTATTAAACTCACAATAACTATTACTAGATATATAAATTATTTTTTTATCATACAAATTTAATGTTTTTATAAACTCAGCATTAGTAAAACAGTCTTGAATTAAAGTGCAGTTTGGCGTTTTTTCTTGTGGTAAAAAGAAGAAAAGAATTATCGATATTATTATAGATTTCATATTATTAAGTTTTTTTGATAAGAACTGTTCCTGCATTATTAATCCAAATAGATTCACCATAGGTGGCTTGTTCAAATAGCAATCCTTCTTCACTTGGTTGATCAACACCATCTACAAAATCTCCCAAATGCACATATTCATGTAAAATTGTAACGCCAAGTAAAAATGACAATGAATCAACTTGTGAGGCATTGTTTGATGATTCAATTAGATTTACTATATCAATATCAACATATAATACATTTGGATTCGAAGAGTCAAAAAGACCGTATGTTTCGTCATCACAAGTATCACAGAAATCGTCAAGTTGTACGACTTGAATCGTAGGCCCAACACCCCATTGTAAATCATTTATTATTGTTGCTTGTGGTAATTCAGAATACTGAACAAGTTTACTAATAATAAATGAGTTATTTCTTAATTGCGGAATTTTATTCTTAATATATTCGGTAAATCTTGGGTATAAATTTTCATAATTACTATTATCAGGAAACTTAAAATATGGAGTTAAATTAACAATTGAATTATTTATGTTTGAGTTTATTAATTGGCTTATGACTAATGTACTACCATTAAACAAATTATTGTTTATTAAAAATTGACTAATTGTCGTTTGTATAATATTGTTTTGACTATTGTACCAAGCTTGTTGTTGTGGACTTAAAGAGCGAATTATATTTTTAATTTGTGTATAGGTTGGATCACTACCTATCGGTGACAAAGTTATTCCACCATTAGCACTTGCGCCAGTGTTTCCATTATTATTAGAGCTTGGACCAGCAGGATTGCTTGAGGTATCTCCACCACCGCCACTGTTTAAGGTGCCAGTCAAACATACATATCCCGGATCGACATAAATATAATTAGTACTACAAGTATTTGATTCCATGCAAAATGCTGTTGCAACATGTGGCTCAGTAGGCGTACAGCCGCTATTGTGTTGAAAACACATAATAGTCATTGATGTAAAACAAGGATTATTAGAATTAGCCATAAATGTTTTGCCGTCAATAACCAAATCTGTTGATTGGGTGTCAGTTATATTCATCCTGTAAGTTTCCAATTCAGGTAAATATTTTGCTGGCTCAGATGTTGTATATTTAAAAATTGCTGCGGTAGTTTCCTCATCATCAATTTTCATAACAAGATTTTCAAATTTCAAAGGATCAACTTCACCTTCTCTTTTTATTAAAATAGTGTAATACAAAATTCCATTTTGATCAGTAATAATTTTTATTGGTTCGTCTTCCACAATAGTAAAATCATATTGATCTTCCAGCGCTGTTCTTGCAGACTGTTTATTTGCAATTTTGCTTTTTGTTTTTGCCAGTTTTTGGAAAGCATCATTAAAGATTGGAATTTTCAACAATTCGTCAAGTGATTTTTGTTTTAAATTAATTTTTGGGCGCTCGTTACGTAAATTATCTTCATACAGTTCTTTTTCACATCCTGTGAAGGCAATTAAAACCAATACAAGTATTGATCTGATTAAATAATTTAATTTAATTTTTTGTTCATAAGGTTGATTGTAAATTGGTTACTATTTGTTTTGTAATACAATGATACACAAAAGTTTAATATAAATATATTTTTTTATATAAAAAAAATCCGTTCATCAACGACAAACGGATTTTAGAATCTGAATTAATAATTTACTAGTAGTAAGAATAACGTCTTACCTTGGCAATATATTTTGCTAATCGAATAACTTGATGACTGTAACCGTATTCGTTATCATACCAAACATAGAGCACAATATTTTTACCATCGGCCGAAACAATAGTAGCATTGCTATCATAAATTGATGGTGCTGATGTTCCTACAATGTCGGATGAAACCAATTCGTTGTTCAACGAATATTTTATTTGTTCTACCAATTCGCCCTCCAAAGCATATTGCTTCATGATGGCATTTACTTCTTCAACTGAAGTTTCTTTATCAACTTCTAAATTTAAAACTACAAGAGAACCATTTGGAACTGGAACACGAATAGCATTGGACGTTAATTTTCCAGCCAAACTTGGTAATGCTTTGGCAACGGCACTTCCTGCACCAGTTTCGGTAATAACCATATTCAATGCAGCAGCGCGACCACGACGGTATTTTTTGTGCATGTTGTCAACCAGGTTTTGGTCATTAGTATAAGCGTGAATGGTTTCTAGATGCCCTTTTACGACTCCAAGTGTATCTTCAACGGCTTTCAAAATAGGAGTGATAGCATTCGTTGTACAAGAAGCAGCCGAGAAAATGGCAACTTCATCTGGATTAAAATCGTTGTGGTTCACACCGTGAACAATATTAGGAATACCTTTTCCTGGTGCGGTAAGCAAAACTTTAGCAACTCCTTTAGAAACTAAATGGCGTTGTAATGCTTCTTCTGTTGTAAATGCTCCAGTATTGTCGATTACAAGCGCTTCTTCGATTCCGTATTGTGTATAATCAATTTCTTCAGGTGAATTGGCCGTAATAATGTGAACTGTTGTTCCATTAATTATCAAGGCATTGTTTTCGACATCAGCGGTTACCGAACCTTCAAAATCGCCGTGAATTGAATCGTAGCGAAGTAATGAAGCTCTTTTTTCTAAAGTGGAAGCATCATTTTTGTCACGAGTTACAATAGCACGAAGTCGGAGTTGTTGTCCTTTTCCAATCTTACTCATCATTTCGCGCGCCAATAATCTACCAATTCTACCAAACCCATAAAGTACTACATCTTTAGGTTTGATGTTTTGAAACGACTTAGCATTCTTTAATTTATCAATTACAAAAGCTCGGGCATCGTGGTATTTATTGTCTTCCAAATGATATTCATAAGTAAGTTTTCCAATATCAATTCGGGCTGGTGGTAAATCTAAATTCAGAATCGCTCTTGCAATTTCAACCGAATCAAAAACATTTATAGGTTTTCCAACAAATTCGCCAGCGTATTCGTGCAAGTTGATGATGTCGCTTACGTTTCGATCGATCAATTGATTTCTAAAAAGTACCAATTCTATGGATTTGTCGTACCATAAGTCGCTAATGATTTTGATAAATTCAACTCCAGCTTTTCTTCTGTCTGCCTGAAAAGAGAGTTCTTTTTCGTATAAAGTGTTGTGATTCATAAGAAAAGAAATTATTTTTTTGTGTTTTTAAACCTGATGTTGTTCAGATTTTTTTGTTTTCGGTGCAAAAGTAATCAACTATAACGTTTTCGTGAAATATTTTCCATCTTTTTTTATAAATTGTTTAACAGCACAATTTTATTCATAAAAAAGCCATTCTAAATTTCTTCAGAATGGCTACAATTATTTTTAAGTTGTTCTTTTAAATAATAATTCGAATCAATTGACCTGACATGGTTACAATTTGTAAACTTATTCCTTTTTGTGCATCTTTGTTATTAACTAATGTTGAAACAACTTCAACGTCTGATGCGTTTTCATTATCAATTTTTAAAATTACGCTACCAATAAGTTCGTCTTCATAAGGTTTTAATCGTTCATTATTTATGGCATTGATTTTTACTCCTGCATCAATTCTAAACCTTTTTTTGTCATTTGCATTTATATTTTCAATTTCCAAACCTCTCAATTCTGTTGTCGCAAGATCATTTTTAACTAATGTAACTGGAACAACTTGCGTTTTTCCGTTTCTTATGTATGTTACATTTACTTTGTCATTTGGACGTTTGGTACTAATGTAAGCGCTCAGTTCTGAAAACGAATTGATGGTTTGATTGTCTAATTTTACAATCACATCGCCTTTAGCAATGCCCGCTTTTTCAGCTCCAGAATTTTTATTGATGTTTCTTACATATACACCTTCGGTTTGTTTTACGCCAAGTTCTTTAGACATTGGTCCGTTTAATTCGGTTACTTCAACGCCAAGAATTCCTCGTTGTACGTTACCAAATTCCATTAAATCTTCAATTATTTTTCTTGTGATGTTGCTTGGTACTGCAAATGAATATCCAGTATAACTTCCAGTTGGAGACGAAATCATGGTGTTAATTCCGATTAGTTGCCCACTTGTATTGACTAATGCACCACCAGAATTCCCGGGATTTACAGCCGCATCGGTTTGAATAAACGATTGGATTCCTTTGGTATCTAAATTTCTTGCTTTCGCCGAAACGATACCTGCCGTAACAGTCGAATTTAGATTATAAGGATTACCAACTGCTAAAACCCATTCACCCACTTTAACCTGATCGGAATCGGCAAAAGAAGAAAACGGTAATTTTTCATCGGCATCAATTTTTAATAATGCAATATCCATTTTAGAATCGGTTCCAATCAGTTTGGCTTTGTATACTTTTTTGTTGTTTAAAGTTACTTCCAGTTCAGACGCATCTTTTATAACATGGTTGTTGGTTACAATATAGCCGTCTTGCGAAATGATTACACCGCTTCCTGTACCAATTTGTTCTTGTTGTTGGCCGCCACGAGAACCATAAATGAATTCCATGATTGGATTGTAAACCGTTCTAACCGAAACATTTTTTACGTGTACGACAGTGTGTACCGCATTTTCAGCTGCAGTAGTAAAATCTACATTTTCAGCACCCAATCCAACGGTTCTGTTAGCATAATTTGGTGCTTGTGTAACAATTGAATTTCCTTGCGCATCTTTTTCAATAAATAATTTATAAGCACCAAGTGTTGTCGCACCGCTTAACAAAGACACTAAAAATAAACTTGATAATCTTTTCATTTTATTAATTGTTTTAAATGATTTAACATCAAAATTAAGAATTTATTATTTTTCAAAAATCAGTTTAACGCTCGTTTAACAGACTTTAACTTCCCATTAATATTTGTAACTTTGTAACATACAAATATAAAAATGCAAGTTAAATTTTACAAATATCAAGGAACAGGAAATGACTTTGTGATGATTGATAATCGTCAAAATTTCTTTCCAAAAAACGATACCAAACTAATAGAACGTCTCTGCGACCGACGTTTTGGTATTGGTGCTGACGGATTAATTTTATTAGAAAATGACAATTCGACAGACTTGTCTAACGAGAAGGTAGATTTTAGAATGGTTTATTACAATTCTGACGGAAATGAAAGTTCGATGTGTGGCAATGGAGGTCGTTGTTTAGTAGCTTTTGCTCAAAATTTGAATGTAATAGCTGGTTCTACAACATTTATTGCTACAGATGGTTTGCATCACGCAAGTATCGATACAAATGGCATTGTTTCGCTTCAAATGAAAGATGTAGACGCGATAAAAATTAATTCTGAATACACCTTTTTAAATACTGGATCGCCACATCATGTAACTTTAGTGGAAGATTTAGAAAATTATGATGTAAAAAATAATGGTGCCGAAATACGCTATTCTGAATTGTACGGAAAAGTTGGAAGTAATGTGAATTTTGTAAAACAAATATCCGAAAATCATTTTGCATTACGAACGTACGAGCGTGGTGTAGAAGACGAAACTTTATCGTGTGGAACTGGTGCAACAGCTGCAGCAATTGCTATGTATGCAACAGGAAAAACTAGCGCCACTGCAATTGATTTAGACGTTCAAGGCGGAAAGTTAAAAGTAACGTTTGATAAAGTTGCAGATGGTTATCAGCATGTTTTTTTAATTGGTCCAGCAACTTTTGTATTTGAAGGAGAGATAGAGATATGACAACATTACTCGGAGAAAAAATATACTTACGCGCATTAGAACCAGAAGATTTGGACTTTATCTATACGATAGAGAACGACGAATCCATCTGGCACGTGAGCAATACGCAAACACCTTACAGCAAATTTTTAATTCGGCAGTACCTCGAAAATACGCATCAGGATATTTTTGAAGCCAAGCAATTGCGTCTTGCCATTTGTAAGAATGAGACTTCTGAAACTATTGGTTTAATTGATTTATTCGATTTTGATCCAAGAAATAATCGAGCAGGAATTGGCATTGTAATTCACAAAGAAACCGATAGAAATAACGGACTTGGTAAAGAAGCACTGCAATTATTGCTTAATTTCAGTTTTAATCAATTGCAATTGCACCAACTTTATGCAAATATTGGTACAACTAATGAAGCAAGTATTCAGCTTTTTACTACTTTTGGATTTCAAAAGATAGGCGTCAAAAAAGACTGGATTTTAATACACAATCAGTATCAAGACGAAGCCATTTTTCAATTAATCAATCACCAACATTAAAATCATTTGTTTTGAACAAGAAATTAAAAACAACAGTTATTGTACTAGGAATTATCGGAGTAGTTGTGGCATCGGTAGTTTATATAAAATTCTTTTCTAGTACTACCAATTTTTCAAAAGAAGAAATCTACGTAACGGTGCCAACAGGTTCCAATTATGAAGACGTTAAAAAAATAATTACTCCTTATGTGAATGATTTAAGCGGATTCGAACTGATGGCAAGCCTTCGTAAATACGATAAAAATGTAAAGTCAGGACGATTTTTACTTAAAAAAGGAATGGGTAACTTTGCTTTGGTTGCCGCAATGCGAAGAAATGTCCCAGTAAAATTAGCGTTCAATAATCAGGAACGACTAGAAAATTTATGTGAAAGAATTAGTTCACAAATTGAGCCCGACACTACAAAACTTCTTGCTGCTTTTAGAGATTCGATTTTTTTAAAAGAAAATCAATTTACTAAAGACAACGTTTTTGCCATGTTTATACCGAATTCGTATGAATTTTATTGGAATATTTCTGCCGAGAAGTTTCGTGATAAAATGATTGCAGAATATAAAAATTTTTGGACCAAAGAGCGATTGATAAAAGCCAAAAGATTAAACATGACACCAGTTGAGGTGATTACTTTAGCATCGATAGTTCATAAAGAGAGTGTAAAAGCAGACGAGCGTCCGATTATCGCTAGAGTTTATCTGAATAGATTAGAGCAAGGAATGCCATTGCAAGCTGATCCAACGGTAATTTATTCTTTAAAATTAAGAGATAACGATTTTAATCAGGTTATCAAACGCGTTTTGTATGACGATTTACTAATACGTTCGCCTTATAATACGTACAACAATATTGGATTACCACCTGGGCCAATTGCGATGCCTGATATTTCGGCAATTGATGCGGTTTTAAGTCCGGATGATAATGATTATATTTATTTCTGTGCAAGCGTTGAACGTTTTGGATACCATGAATTTGCTTCAACCTACGCGCAGCATCAGGTGAATGCTGCAAAATATAGTAAGTGGATTAACGAACAAGGAACAACGAGATAATTTGAATTCAAAAGTTAAAATAGCTATTTTTCTACTGATGATGAAATCTATTTCAGGATTTTCGCAATCAGCAATCAATACATTTTTAAAACCTTCTGACACCTTAAACAAATCAAGAGTTAAAATTGTAGCCCTATCTGAAACTGTAATTGGAGCAACAGCATTAGTTGGATTGAATCAATTGTGGTACGCCGATTATCCAAAATCTAGTTTTCAAACAATAAACGATAACGACCAATGGCTTCAGATGGACAAAGTGGGTCATGTTTTTTCAGCATATCATTTGGGAAGTTTTGGTGCCACTACTTTAAAATGGGCTGGTGCCAATAGAAAAAGTCAGCTTATTTATGGATCAACATTAGGTTTTGTATTTCTTACCACGGTTGAAGTTTTTGACGGATTTTCATCCGAATGGGGATTTTCTGTGGGCGATGTTGCGGCAAATGCTGGTGGAACTGCCTTGTATGTTTCGCAAGAATTACTTTGGAAAGAGCAGCGCATTGTTCCTAAGTTTTCTTTTCACACAACTGAATATGCTTCGGCACGACCAAATGTATTAGGTAGCAACCTACAAGAGCAAATTATTAAGGATTACAACGGACAAACGTATTGGTTGTCTGCCAATATTTATTCGTTTTTTAAACAGTCTAAAATTCCAAAATGGCTTAATGTTGCAGTTGGATATGGAGCAGAAGGAATGATAACCGGAAGCGACGAATTAGTCAACTCAGTTTTCTTCTCAGAAAAGGAAAGAACGCGTCAATTTTATCTAAGTTTGGATGTCGATTTGACCAAAATTAACACAAAATCACACTTTTTAAAGACACTTTTTTCAGTTTTTAACAGTATAAAAATACCTGCTCCGACCTTGGAAATCAGTAAGTCACAAGGTTTTAAATTTCGTCCAATTTACTTTTAGAAAACTTTAACTGTCTGATTTTCAATTTAATTATTTAAAAGTTGTATCTTTGCGCCAGTAATATCAAGATGGTGACAGCGCTTGGAAAACAAACTTTATGATAAAAAGATGGTCATTCTATGTAGCAATCGTTGTGATAGTAGGTTTTATAAGCTCGGCTTTTAAACCACTAAATTCTAAAAATCATAAATGGTTTTATGTAGAAGAAACGGAGGAATTGAATTATCAGTTTCCTTCAGAAAAACCTTCCGATTATGTCAGTCAATCCATCCCTTTTACCGGAAAACACTTTGTAGGTTTTAAAGAAGCTGTTGCTTTCAAAGAATCTCAAGGACGTTATACTTTGATCAATACTTTAGGGTATATGGGGAAATATCAATTTGGAAAATCTGCCTTGGCGGCAATCGGAATTTACAACAGTGCGGAATTTTTAAGAAATCCCAACTTGCAAGAAAAAGCATTTATAGCACTATTGAAAAAGAACAAATGGGAATTGCGCGATGTTATTAAAGAATATCGTGGACAAGTAATTTCTGGAGTTAGAGTTACTGAATCTGGAATTCTTGCAGCCGCTCATTTAGGTGGCGCAGGATCGGTGAGAAAGTTTTTAGAATCTAACGGTGCTAAAAAATGCAAAGACAATTATGGCGCTTCTGTAAAAAGTTATATGCGTGATTTTGGAGGTTACGAAACCCACAACATCAAAGCAGACAAGAACGCAAAAGCTAAATAATTGTATGTAAATTAAATTAAAAAACCATTCGATTGAATGGTTTTTTTGTTTTCTAAAACATTTTATGAATAATATAAATGGTTGGTCGGTTGTGTAAATCGACTTTGTTTTTTTTCCAATCGGCCACACGAAATGTTTTGATGTACTCTGTCGATAATGTAATGTCGGCAGCAATACAGAGATGGGTATTTGGCTGTAAAATTTGCAATAAATCTTCCAAAAATTTATTATTTCTATAAGGTGTTTCGATAAATATTTGAGACTGATTTTTATCGAATGATAATTTTTCAAAGCTTTTTATTGCCGATTTTTTAGCATCTTTATCAATAGGTAAGTAGCCGTTAAATGCAAAACTTTGTCCATTCATACCGCTAGCCATAATGGCTAATAATATTGAAGATGGACCAACTAATGGAATTACTTGAATTCCGTTTTCGTGTGCAAATTTTACAATAACAGCTCCTGGATCGGCAACTCCTGGGCAACCGGCTTCACTCATTAAACCCACATCAATTCCTTTTAGTAAGGGTTGAATCATTTCGTTCACCTCGCTTTTATCAGTATGTTTGTTTAAACTGCTGATTTGTAATGTAGCTTGTATTTTTTCGGGATAAATACTTTTAATGAATTTTCTAGCCGTTTTTTCGTTTTCAACAATATAGCAATCAAGTAATTCAACTGCACGTTTTACCGTGTGTGGCAGTACATCCATAGGATTGCTTTGCTTCGATAGTTCGTTAGAACTCAAATCACCAAGTGTAGTAGGTATCAAATAAAGTTTTCCTTTAGATCCTGTTGCTTTCATTATGAATGTTTTTCGATTAATTTTTTGGCAACAACTTCGGTAGCTTCTTCAAGCATGTTATAAACCATATCAAAGCCATTTTGTAAGCCATAATATGGATCTGGAACGTCTACATTTTCAGCAGGAAATAAATGGTCCAAAATGAGTTGTACTTTAGCCTTGTCAGCTTCGTTTTTTGCTAAAGCAACAACATTGTTGTAATTGGAATTGTCCATAACAAAAATGTAATCGTACTTTTCAAAAAAACTAGCATTAAAATGTTTGCCTCTTTGTTGCGAAATGTCTATTCCGTTTTTTTTGGCGGTTGCGATGGATCGTTCGTCTGGTTTTTTACCTTCATGCCAATTACCAGTTCCTGCCGAATCGACGTTAAATTTATCTTTAGGGAGTTTGGATGCCAATATACCTTCTGCCAATGGCGAGCGGCAAATGTTTCCTAAACAAACCATCAAAATGTTAACAGGCATATTTTTTATTTAAAGAAATATCGTAAGCTACAACATGATAAAACGATTACAGAGATAATTTTTTCTGAATATCGTCTACAAATTTCTTGAACTGTTTGTCTGTCGAAACTAAATTGTCCACGGTCTTACATGCATGTAAAACGGTCGCGTGGTCACGATCTCCAATTTGAGAGCCAATGTTGGCTAGTGATGCTTTTGTAAATTTCTTTGCAAAAAACATGGCTAATTGTCTGGCTTGAACTACGTGTCTTTTTCTGGTTTTAGACTGTAAGGTGTCTAAGTCTAATTGAAAATATTCTGAAACAACTTTTTGAATGTAATCTATAGAAATTTCTCTCTTTACATTTTTTACAAATTTTTCGACAATGCTTTTGGCCAATTCCAATGTTACCTCTTTCTTGTTAAAAGAAGATTGCGCAATTAGTGATATAATAGCACCTTCTAATTCACGTACATTAGATTTGATGTTTTGAGCCACATATTCAATGATTTCGTTAGGCATTTCAACACCATCACGATACAAAATATTATTTAATATAGAAACTCTAGTTTCGTAATCAGGCTGATGCAATTCGGCAGATAATCCCCATTTGAAACGTGATAACAAACGTTGTTCGATATCTTGCATGTCAACAGGTGCTTTATCTGAGGTAAGAATTACCTGCTTTCCGTTTTGGTGTAGGTAGTTGAATATGTGAAAAAACACATCTTGAGTACCAGTTTTTCCTGATAAGAATTGAACATCATCAATAATCAAAACGTCAATTAATTGATAGAAATGTATAAAATCGTTTCGGTTGTTTTTCTTAACAGAGTCGATATATTGTTGTGTAAAAACTTCGGCAGAAATGTACAAAACTGTTTTTTCTGGATACTTGTCTTTTATTTCAACACCAATTGCGTGCGCTAAATGCGTTTTTCCTAGTCCAACGCCACCAAATATTAACAACGGATTGAATGAAGTTCCACCTGGTTTATTGGCTACGGCCATACCGGCAGAGCGAGCTAAACGGTTGGAATCTCCTTCTAGAAAATTATCAAAACTATAATTAGGGTTTAATTGAGACTCAATTTTTAAATTTCTAATTCCCGGAATCACAAATGGATTTTTTAATTCAGGATTTAGATTTTTAAATGGTGCATCAACTTCTTGCGATTTAATCGGACTGCGATGCGCACTTGGCAATTGTTCAGTAAACGGTTGTTTGTTGCCATAAGTGTTTTCCATTTTAATTTTATAGAGTAACTTTGCATTTTTACCAAGCTCTTTGGTAAGGGCAACTTTGAGTAATTTTACATAGTGTTCTTCTAGCCATTCGTAAAAGAATTTACTAGGAACTTGAATGTACAACGCGTTATCAGTTAGTTCTACTGACTTAATAGGTTCAAACCAAGTTTTATATGCTTGCTCTTGAATATTGTCCTTTATGAAAGACAGACAGTTTTCCCATACCGATTGCGCAGTTTTGTTCATATTTATGTTAAAATTATCAATTTGTTTAAAGGTTCTCTTACAAAAGGAAAAGGGATTTCCTTATCGTTTTTTTGGGATAACAAATATGTGAACAATTTTTAGTAAAAAAAAATAATTAGGTATTGATTTTTTGAAAATTTAGTTGTAAAGAAAATGTTAACAAAAATTAAAAAACAGAAAAAATAGATGAATCAGCATAGTGTAGAAGTACGAGTTAGGTATTCAGAAACCGATCAAATGGGTGTAGTTTATCATGGAAATTATATCCCTTATTTTGAGATTGGACGAGTGGAATGGTTAAGAAATAAAGGGGTTTCGTACAAATCCTTAGAAGAAAACGGAATTGCCTTACCCATTGTTTCGATGCACTTGAATTATAAAAAACCAGCACGTTATGATGACCTTCTTGTAGTAACTACTAAATTCAAGAATTATAGTGGTGTTAAGATTGAATTTGATTGCGAAATTCGTAACGAAAACGAAGAGTTATTAACAACTGCACATTTCATATTGGTTTTTGTAGATATGAAAACGGGTAGACCAACGCCACCACCAAAGTATATTTTGGATGTTTTGCCACAAAATAATTAATCTTTTAGTTTTATAGAAATTTCAAATAAAGAATCAAAAATGTCGAATACCATTTCGGCATTTTTTTTTCGTGCAGCGATTTCTATTTTGCAACTTTCGTTCATTTTTTGGGAAATGATGTCAAGATTTTTTTCCTTAATAATGCGCATTACTTTATTCATGTTTTTATAATCAAAGGAAATTATATAATGTACATCAATGGTTTTTTCAATAATATCTGCAGCTTCAAGTGTTAGTTGCGCCGCTGTTTTGTATGCCGAAATTAATCCGCCAACTCCTAGTTTCACACCGCCAAAAACACGGGCTACTACAACAAGTATATTGGTAAGACCAAACGATTGTATTTGCCCATAGATTGGCATTCCTGCAGAGTTGCTTGGTTCGCCGTCATCGTTTGCTCTAAACTGTATTTTTTCGGTTCCCAACTGAAAGGCGTAGCAAAAATGTCCAGCACTAGGATGTTTCTTTCGTAAAACTTCCAAATAGTTTTTAATTTCTACCTCGGAAGTTACAGGAAAGGCATAGCCAAAAAACTTACTATTTTTTTCTTTAAATAGAATTTCTTCTGAAGGAACTGCAATGGTTTTGTAAACGTCTGTTGACTCCAAAATTTATAAAGGCAAATGTTTTTGTTCAAATAAGTCTACAACATCTTCTTTGCCTACTTGCAAATTCCATACATGAATTCCTAAACTAGCTGCCGCATCGGTATTTTCTTTTTTGTCGTCTACAAAAAGTGTTCTCTTTGGCGATAAATCGTACTTATTAAGTATCGTTGTAAAAATACCAACTTCGGGTTTTCTCATTCCCATTTCGTAGGAATAGAAGACTTTTTCAAAGCAGTTATAAAAATCGGTATAAAATGACATACCCGTTTTTTCTTCAAAATTGGCAATATGAATTTCATCGGTATTGGTAAGCAAAAACAGGCGGTATTTTTGCGTAAGCATTTGTAAAAACTCCAATCTATAAAGCGGAAAATCACCAATTATAGAATTCCAAGCCGTTTTAATTTCTTCGATTGTACAGTTTGGAAGGTATTTTAAAAACGATTCTAAAAATTGAGTTTCGGTAATTTTTCCTTTTTCAAACAAGTCGTTTTGAGAAAGCAATTCTTCGTTTGGTCCATTCAATCCTAAAGTTTTGAAAGCATCAAGTGAAGCCTGTTTTTCTAGATTGATAAAAATATCTCCAAAATCAAAAATTATTGTGTTAATCATAATTGTAAATTTTTATAAGTTCATCATCTAAAATGAGTTGTTTAATAGCTTTATTGTAATGTACTACTGGAGCTTTGATTCCAATATTAAAATTCATATTTCCTTTAAAAATGCGTGCTTCATCCCATAAATTGGAATCAATAAAGCTCTGAATCGTTTTGGCTCCACCCTCAATTAGTACTGATTGTATTTCGTTCTCATGCAAAATTTTACAAACGTTTGACATTAGTTGATTATCAAAGATACAATTTTCAAACTGCAGATTATCGGTCGAAATTATTTTTTTCTTTTCGGTAATTACAATTGTTTTTATTTTTTGATCTTTTACATGATAGTTTTCTGAAATTTTTCCGGAGCGATCAATAATAATACGAACAGGATTTTTTCCACACCAATCACGAGTATTCAGTGTAGGATTATCGTCTAAAATGGTTTGGGTTCCAACTAAAATTGCTTGTTCTTCTGCGCGCCATTTGTGAACTAATTGTCTAGAATATTCATTTGTTATCCAAACTGGTTTTTGTACTTCTTTCGTAACTGGTGCTATAAAACCGTCTTGGGTTTCGGCCCATTTTAGAATGATGTAAGGACGATTTTTCTGGTGATAGGTAAAAAAACGTTTGTTTAGTTCGTTACATTCTTTTTCTAAAACACCAACCGTAACTTTTTTGCCAGCTTCTACTAGTTTTTTAATTCCGTTGCCGGCAACTTTTGCAAACGTATCAATAGTTCCGATGACAACATTTGGGATGTTATGAGCAAGAATTAAGTCACAACATGGCGGTGTTTTACCAAAGTGACTGCACGGTTCGAGACTGACATAAATTGTTGATTTGGCAAGAAGTGATTTATCTTTAACCGAATTTATAGCACGGACTTCAGCATGTGGTTCACCAGCTTTTTTATGCCATCCTTCACCAATTATTTGGTTGTTGTAAACGATTACGCTTCCAACCATTGGGTTGGGATAGGTAGTGCCCAATCCGTTTTTGGCTAATTCGATACAACGCTTGATGTAGGTTTCATTGCTGTTCATAAGACAAAAATAGTACAATAAACTATCATATTTTTTATAACTTTAGTAGTAGGTCTAAAATCAAGTGTATTTTTTTATTTTTTTTGAAATTATCAGTTTTAAACAATAACTTTGTAAGCCAAGACACAACAGAAAATATTTAGCAAATTATTTATAAGTTTACCACTTACATAAAGTTAAAATAAATAGAGTTTCAGCTTAAAAAAAATCTTATAAAACCTAATCCTACTCATGAAAATCATAATCAAAGAAGTTACGATTATTGACCACAAAAGTGCACACCATAATACGGTTGCCGATGTAAAAATTGGTTACGGAATTATTGAAGAAATAGGAAAGAATATACAATCTTCTGACGGTTATAAAGAAATTTCAGAAAAAGGATTATACCTTTCGCAAGGTTGGTTTGACAGTAGTGTTTCTCTTGGAGAACCAGGTTTTGAGGATAGAGAAACTATTGCAAACGGATTGAATGTTGCTGCCAAAAGTGGTTTTACGGCCATAGCACTGCAACCGAATTCCTTTCCGGTAATCGACAACCAATCGCAAGTACAATTTGTAAAACAAAAAGCGAGTAATTCGGCAACAAATTTATATCCAATAGGTGCTTTAACTAAAAATAGTGAAGGAACCGATTTAGCCGAATTATTTGACATGAAAAATTCAGGTGCTGTAGCTTTTGGAGATTACAATAAGAACATTTCAAATGCCAATTTGTTAAAAATAGGATTACAATATGTTCAGGATTTTGCTGGATTGGTACTTGCTTTCTGTCAAGATGAAAAAATAAAAGGAAATGGAGTTGCCAATGAAGGAATCGTTTCTACACGACTAGGACTTAAAGGAATTCCAAATCTTGCAGAGGAATTGATGGTTGCTCGAAACTTGTTTTTGCTTGAATATACTGGCGGAAAACTTCATATACCCACTATTTCCACAGCTAAATCGGTAGCATTAATTAAAGAAGCCAAAGCTAAAGGTTTGCAAGTTAGTTGTTCGGTTGCAGTTCATCATTTGGTTTTAACCGATGAAAAACTAGAAGAATTTGATACACGATTTAAAGTTGCGCCTCCATTGCGAAATGATGACGATCGACAAGCATTGTTAGCTGGAGTTTTGGATGGTACAATTGATGCCATTACATCAGACCATAATCCAATTGATATTGAACATAAAAAAATGGAATTTGATTTGGCTAAAAGCGGAACTATTGGATTAGAGAGTGCTTTTTCAGCCTTGTTGACCGTTCTGCCAATTCAAAAAATAGTTGAGAAATTAACTTCTGCACGAGCAATTTTTGGAATTGAAAATCATGAAATAAAAGAAGGTAATGTTGCCGATGTTACGTTGTTTACGACCGAAGAAAATTGGACATTTAGCAAAGAACACATTTTATCAAAATCTAAAAATTCTACGTTTTTAGGTGCTGAAATGAAAGGAAAGGTATACGGAATCTACAATAATAAAAAACTAGTAATCAATGGATAACGAAATTATCAAGAAAGGTAAAGCTACTGCAATAATTACTTATATTTTATTTATTGGACCACTTATTGCACTTTCTATGAATTCAGAAAACAAAAACCCGTTTGCATCTTTTCATATTCGTCAAGGTCTAGGATTAACCATCAGTTTTATTGTTTTAGGAGTTTCCATAAGTTATTTTAATAATATTATGATTGCCTCTTCGATGTGGATTTTTATTTCGGTTTTAGCCATGTATGGAATTTTTACAGCGGCTCGCGGACAAGTAATTCCGCTTCCTTTATTGGGTTCGGTTTTTCAAAAGGTATTTCGTAACATTTAATTTCAAATTATACAATGCTATTACATCACTTGGTTCGAGAGCCAAAAATTAAATTAGGCAAAAAACCATTATTACTATTACTACACGGATATGGAAGTAATGAAGAAGATTTATTTTCGTTTGCTTCAGAGCTTCCTGATAACTATTATGTAGTTTCTGCTCGCGCACCCTACGATATGATGTATGGAAGTTATGCTTGGTATGCAATTAATTTTGATGCCGATGAAAATAAGTTTTCAGATATTGGTCAAGCACAAGCATCCCGAGATTTGATAGCCAATTTTATAGATGAGTTAATTGCAAATTATGCAATTAATCAAGAAAATGTCACACTTGTAGGCTTTAGTCAAGGTTGTATCTTAAGTTATGCCGTTGGCGTTTCTTATCCAGAAAAAGTGCAGCGTGTGGTTGGCATGAGTGGGTATTTTAACGAACAAATTGCGGTTGAAAATTTTGAACAAAATAATTTTTCAAATTTAAAAATCTTTGCTTCGCATGGCACGGTAGATCAAGTTGTTCCTGTGGAATGGGCTCGAAAAGCGCAACCAACTTTATCTCATTTAGGAATTGATATTACATATAAAGAATATCCAATTGGACACGGAATATCGCCTCAGAATTTCTATGATTTTAAAACTTGGTTAGAACAATAAATGTAAATTTTACAATAAAAAAATCCGCAGATTCCTAAATTATTTAAAATTTTAGAATTTGCGGATTTTGTTTTTGTCAAATAAATTAATCTTCGTTTTTGTCGCTTCCGGTTACTTTATTTCCAACTTCACCATCACCAGAATATAATATTTTATCACCTTTTTTAAAGACATAGCCTTTCCACGGAATTAATTGATAATCATTCAAAATCCAGGGACTTCCTTCTGATGCTCTTGTTAAAACCATCGATTCTTCACTAGGTAAGAATAGTTCAGCTTTATTTCCGTCTTCACTGAATAAAACATAAACGCTAAGGGTAGCGTCTTCATTTTCAGGCTTTTCATAAGGATTTAACTGAATTCCAGTAAAAGCTCGAACACACTCTTTATTAACTTTAGACCAAGTATATCCAGCCGATGCTAAGCATCCGTTTTCATCTTTATCGGCACCAACAAGTGTCGAATCTACAATAGATTTACCGTCTTTTTCGTTTTCTACAATTGGCTTCTCGTCGGTTGGCTTGCAAGCAAAAAATAAAAATAAGCAACTAAGCAATAGTATATTTTTTTTCATGTTTTAGTATTGTTGTTTAGGGTATAAATAACTTTCTACAACTTCAAAGCTGAATGTATTATCGTCGTTAACGAAATATTTAATAAGTACATCACCCCAAAGTTGTCCGTTACTATAATCGGCAATTATCCAACGGTGATTTAAAATTTTTATTTTATTGATAATAAACTTTTGTTCGCCCATCATGTCTTGACCAGTGTAAATATTACCTGTTCTGCTGTCGTTATAGTTTAATAATGCATCTTTAATTTGAGGCATTAATTTGGTAATATCATATTTTTCTAAATAATCTTGCGCGTTTTGATTATTTTCTAAAGAAAAATGGTTGGCGTCGTACGCAACATTTATTAGTGAATCAGCTACTTTTTTATTAAAAGCCTCTGTTTTAGTATATTTTTTTTGTTCAGCTGCTAATGCTTTACTGTAATACATATAAGTAAAAACCCAAAATAAGGCGGTTAAAATAAATAGATATAAAAATAATTGTTTTTTCATTATATAAAATTTAAATAGTAATGTTTAGATTATCGTAAGCCAGAAAAACATTATCTGGTAATTTTTTCTCTACTTCTTCATGAAATCCTAAAATGTGACTTATATGAGTGAAATACGTTTTTTCTGGTTGAACCAAAGTTACAAAATCTAAGGCTTCTTGCAAATTAAAATGCGAATGATGTTCTTCTTCTCGCAAGGCATTAATAACTAATACTTTCAGATTCTGAAGCTTGTCTATTTCTTCTTTTTCGATAGTTTTCACATCGGTTAAATAAGCAAAATCTTGGATTCTATATCCAAAAACTTGAAGGTCGGCATGCATGGCGTTAATCGGAATTATAGTTGCCGTTTTAACATTGAAAGGTTTATTGTTAATAACTTCGAATGTTTCTACCGAAGGTGCGCCAGGATAGCGATGTTCTTTTTGGAATACATAGTCAAAACGTTTTTGTAGATTTTCAATTACCCTTTGATGTGCATAAATTGGTAGGGCACCATAATGAAAATTAAAAGGACGAATATCATCAATACCAGCAGTATGGTCGGAATGTTCGTGAGTGAATAAAATTGCATCAATTGTGGAACACCTAGAAGTAAGCATTTGTTGTCTAAAATCGGGACCACAATCTATAACCAACGAGAAATCATCGGTATAAATCCATACAGAAACTCGCAGCCTTTTGTCTCGACTATCCGTACTTAGGCAAACAGGATGATTGCTTCCAATTACAGGAATACCTTGAGAAGTACCAGTTCCAAGAAAATAAACATTCATTTGCACGGTTTTTGATTAGTGATTATTTGGTTTTGAAAGCCCTAAACAGAAATACAAAAATAGCATTATTTCTCTTTCATTACAGTACCTATTTTATTAACTTTGCAGTAATATTACACATTATGGGAAATTTTGGACTTGACATAAAATTAAAAGGCGACAAGGTAATTGAACAAATACCGTCTATAAAAGATAAGGCGTTACGCATCAATTTAAATGATAACATTTATGGAACATTTGCAGAAATTGGCGCTGGACAAGAAACGGTAAGACATTTTTTTCGATCTGGAGGTTCGTCAGGTACTATTGCTAAGGCAATGTCGGCATATGACAAAGATTTTAGTGATGCAATATATGGAGTGGAGGAAGATGGTCGTTATGTAACAGAAAGCAGACTTCGTAAAATGCTATCGCATGAAGTGCAATTAATTGAAAAGCGTTTGGACCGAGCTAAACATCCAAATAAAATGTTTTTTAGTTATGCTAATACTGTGGCAACTATTGATTTTGCTAAACAATTTAAAGGTCACGGTTGGGTTGGAATAAAATACCAAATAGAACCAGATGAAGATTATAACGAAATAACCATTCACATACGATTTAAAGAAACTGATGCGAGATTGCAACAAGAAACTCTTGGTACACTTGGTGTGAACTTGATTTACGGTGCTTTTTATAAATACAACGACCCTAAAAAATTACTTCGTTATTTGTACGATCATTTAGATAAAGATCAAATAGAGATTGATACCATTAACTTTTCTGGACCACGATTTGCCAATGTTGACAATCGATTGATGAGTTTACAACTGGTTAAAAACGGAATGACCGATGCCGTAATGTTTAGTCCAGAAGGGAAAAATATTTTACCAGCAGCTGTTTTATACAAAAAAAATATTTTGGCATTACGAGGAAGTTTCCGTCCTGTTACTACCGTTAATATGGATATGTATAAGAAATCGTTGCAAATGTTTCTCGAGGAAAACAAGGTTGAAAAAGAAAATACATTTGTTGTTTTCGAAATCACACTTTCTAATTTACGATCGGAAGGAGAAATTGACGAACGCGATTTTATGGATCGAGCTGAATTGCTTTGCTCACTTGGTCAAACGGTTATGATTTCTAATTTTCAAGAGTATTATAAAGTAGTAGAGTATTTCTCTAACTATTCTAAAGCTCGAATGGGATTGGTAATGGGTGTTAACAATCTAGTTGATATTTTTGATGAAAAATACTACCGTCATTTAAGTGGTGGAATTCTTGAAGCTTTTGGTAAATTATTCTACCGCGACTTGAAAGTATATCTATATCCAATGCTAGGCGAAGACAACGAAGTGATAAACTCTGAAAATCTAAAAGTACATCCACGAATGAAAGAATTGTACAAGTTCTTTAAATTCAACGGAAAAGTAGTTGATGTAACCGATTACGACGAGAAAAACCTTGAAATTTTCTCACGCGAAGTTTTAAAAATGATTAATAAAGGAATTCCGGGTTGGGAAAAAATGCTTCCAGAAGGAATTGCCGAACTAATAAAAGAACATCAGTTGTTTGGTTTTGATCCGAATAGGATTTTGGAAGCTAGCAGTTAAAAAATAAAAAGGCAGAAATTAATTTTTCTGCCTTTTTTGTTCTTCTAATTTATCCCAAAATCTGCGCGGCATGCGCTTTGGTTTTAACGTCGGTAATTACGTCTTCAATAATTCCTTCTTCGTTAATCACAAATGTGGTTCGGTGAATGCCATCATATTCTTTTCCCATAAACTTTTTTGGTCCCCAAACTCCAAAAGCTTGTATTACCGACTTATCTTCGTCGGCTAATAATGGAAACGGAAAGTCAAATTTATCTTTAAATTTACCTTGTGCTTTGGCATTATCTGCGCTTACACCAATTAATTCATAATTGTTGGTTTGAAAGCGTTCGTAATTGTCGCGTAAGTCGCACGCTTCGGCAGTGCAACCTGGTGTATTTGCCTTTGGATAAAAGAATACTACTAGTTTTTTGCCTTTATAATCTGCAAGTTGGTGCATTTTGCTGTCTTGGTCGAAACCTGAAAAATCTGGTGCTTTATCGCCTTTTTTTAGTGGAGTCATTTTTTATATTTTAGATTGATGGATTATTAGATTATTGGATTTTTAGATTTTTAGATTATTAGATTATTAGATTTTTAATATTTTCTGTTTTATTACTAATTCGTAATTCTCAATTGAAACCTCGAATGCCCCAGATTATCTCACTAAAATATTTATTTTGATTGGTGTTCGATGAAAATAAATGTTTACAATGTAAAGCTTTTATTGACAGAAAGCATGATTTTTCTTTTACCAAAAAAGCGACCAACGGAAGCTCTTGTTAGTGCTTACAAAAACTGCTTGATGCAATAAAACTTGTAACGTAAAGCTGGATTAGGCACATTGAAATAATTACTTTATTTTTACTGAAATAAATGTATTCAAATTTAGAGAAATGACCAAAAAAGAGCGTGCAACATTTGTTATAAATACGTTAAAAGAGTATTATCCAACCATTCCAATTCCGTTAGATCATAAGGATCCTTATACCTTGTTAATTGCGGTTTTGTTGTCTGCACAGTGTACTGATGTTCGTGTAAACCAAATTACGCCGTTGTTGTTTGCCAAGGCAGATAATCCGTATGATATGGTAAAAATGAGTGTCGAAGAAATCAAGGATATTATTCGACCGTGCGGTTTATCGCCCATGAAATCGAAAGGGATTCATGGTTTATCTGAGATTTTGATTGAGAAATATAATGGCGAGGTTCCGCAGAGTTTTGAGGCACTTGAGGCTTTACCAGCGGTTGGTCATAAAACAGCGAGTGTGGTTATGAGTCAGGCATTTGGCGTTCCTGCTTTTCCTGTTGATACGCATATTCATAGGTTGATGTACCGATGGAATTTGACTTCGGGTAAGAATGTTTCTCAAACCGAGAAAGATGCCAAAGCTATTTTTCCGAAAGAAACTTGGAATGATTTACACCTTCAAATTATATGGTATGGTCGCGAATATTGTCCTGCTCGTGGTTGGGATTTGGAGAAAGATATCATCACTAAAACCATTGGTAGAAAGGATGTTTTGAAAGAATATTATAAAAAAATATCCCGATAAGTATCGGGATATTTCTTAATTAGCAATGAGTTCGAAGTTTTTGTTACCAACCTTTACAATGTTTAAGGCTTTTGAATAATTAAGTATAAAGTTAATTGTTTCTTTTTTTGGTAACATTTTAGTAGTTGCTAATGCGTTTTTAGTGTAAAGTTTTGCCATAGATGTAAATTGGTTATACTCTATAACGACATTGCAGCAAAAATATTGTTTATGCGGATAAAATAATTTGATTTTTTTCGATTACTTTTCTAAGATTTAAAATGGCGTAGCGCATTCTTCCAAGAGCGGTATTGATGCTCACTCCTGTAAGATCTGAAATTTCTTTAAAGCTTAAATCTTGATAAATTCGCATCATCAAAACCTCTTTTTGATCGTCTGGAAGTTCTAATATTATTTTTTGCAAGTCTTTTTCAATTAAATCGGTAATGATTTGACTTTCAATAGTAGGTGCATTATCTGATAAAATACTGAAAATTGAAAACTCTTCGGTTTCTCGAAGCATTGGCATTTTTTTATTTTTACGATAGTGGTCAACGATTAAATTATGTGCAATTCGCATTACCCATGGCAAAAATTTTCCTTCTTCGTTATATGAATTGGATTTTAATGTCTTGATTACTTTGATAAACGTATCTTGAAATACATCGTCTGCAACATCTCTATCAGACATTTTGGAGTAAATAAATCCGTAAATTTTAGATTGATGTCTATTGATTAACACAGCTAGAGCGTTCTCATCGCCAGCAATGTAATTTTTTACCAATAAAGCGTCTGGGGTTTGAATAGTAGCCATAAAATTACCTTTTAGTTTTTGGGTTGGAAATCTAAATATTTTTCTAAAAAGTAGTTTTGCTAATAGGCGACTGTTAAATTATGATTAAACTATAGTCAAATGTAATATAATTTTTTTATCAATTACAAATTTTATTTTAAATTTTAACATTTTTCATACAATAATTTCTTTTTTTGTGATGATTTTCAGAAAAAAAGTCCGTCTAAACAAAAGAATTTAATCGGACTTTGCATGAATACTATCTTTAAAATTATTGATATACTTTAATATAGTCAAGTTCAAATTGTTGTGGGAAAATGGAATCATTAATTTCTGGACCGCCAAAATTTCCACCAATTGCCACATTTACAATTATATAAAACGGTTGGTTGAACGGCCACGTATTTTCATTTTTTGCTTCAGGACTAAAGGTATAAACGGATTTATCATCAACAAAAAATTCGATTTTGTCTTTGGTCCAATCAATAGCGAAAACATGAAAACCTTCTTCAATATCTTGGAATGTTGTTTTTTTGGTATTTATTGTATTTCCATGACTGTCTTGTGTATGTAATGAAGTAAAAACCATATCAGGTTCTTTTCCAATGTATTCTAAGATGTCTATTTCACCACATTTTGGCCAACCAACAGTTGATATATTTGAGCCTAGCATCCAAAAAGCGGGCCAAATACCTTGTCCAACTGGTAGTTTTGCTCGTGCTTCAATTCTGCCGTATTGAAATTCTTTCTTTTCCTTGGTGGTAATTTTGGTTGAAGTATATTTTGCACCTTCTTTTTTGGCATGGATGATCAACTTACCATCAGAAATTGTATGATTTTCTTTAGTGTAGATTTGTTTTTCATTATTTCCCCAACCGCATAGGTTCGGGCAACCATCACCAAGTTCGAAATTCCATACTGTTTCGTTTAATTTCTTGCCATCAAAGTTTTCCTCCCATACCAATTGCCTCTTCGTTGTCTGGCAATATCCTGACGCAACAACAAGCAAAAGAAATACTATTTTTTTCATGATAATTAATTTAAGAATTGAAAGTTTTCTTCCAGTGTTTTATCCGAACTACCTCCTACAAAAACTTTAAAGTCTCCAGCTTCGGCTTCCCACTTAGAATTTGCAGTAAAATATTCGATAGTTTTTTCATCAACTGTGAACGTAATTGTTTTGGTTTCATTTGCGTTAAAAGACACCATTTCAAATCCTTTAAGTTCCTTTACTGGACGTGTTAAACTTCCAATTAAGTCACGAATGTATAATTGAACAACTTCTTTTCCGGCAATGTTACTATTATTTTTTACTTGTATGGAAACTTCTATTTTGCCATTTTTTGAAAATGATTTGGAATTGAGTTTTAAATTGGAATATTCAAAATTCGAATAGCTCAAACCGTGTCCAAACGCATACAATGGTGTATTTTTTTGATCAATATAATGTGACCAGAATACACTTTCAGGATCATTTGTTGAAGGTCTACCCGTATTTTTATAGTTGTAATAAATAGGTACTTGACCCACATTTCTAGGAAAAGTCATGGGTAGTTTTCCACTCGGATTATAATCTCCATACAACACCTGAGCAATAGCATTACCAGCTTGTGTGCCTAATTGCCATGCTTCTACAATTGCAGGTATATTTTCATCTGCCCATGGAATAGCCAATGGTCGACCGTTATTTAATACTAATACTATGTTTGGATTGACTTTAAAAATCGTTTCTAAAAGTTCTTGTTGCACACCTGGAAGTCCCAACTCGGTTCTACTTCTGCCTTCTCCTGTTTGTAATCCGTGTTCGCCTAAAACCATTACCACGACGTCAGCATTTTTAGCTACTTCAATTGCTTCTGGAAAACCTGATTTATCTGTTGTGTTAATTTTTACTTCTGATATGAATTGTGTTTTTCCAAGAGCTACATCGGCACCTTTGGCATAAGTTAACTGGTTATTAGTGTATTTTTTTAGTCCTTCTAATACCGAAATTGCAGTGTTGTCGTCGGCACCAATTCTCCAACTACCAAGCGGACTGGTTTTGTCATCTGCTAAAGCTCCAATAACTGCAATTTTTTGTCCCGATTTTTTCAATGGTAATAAATTGCTTTTATTTTTTAGAAGCACAATTGATTTTTTTGCAACATCTAATACGCCGTCTTGGAATTCTTGTTTGCCAACAGTTTCTTTTTCGTGAATTTCATCACAATATTTGTATGGATTTTCAAACAAACCTAATTCGAATTTTACTTTCAAAATTCGTTTTGCAGCATCATCAATTAATGATTCTTTTACTTTTCCTTCTTTTACTAATGTTGCAAGGTGTTCCACATACAGATAGGATTCCATATCCATATCAGATCCGGCAATAATTGCTTTTTCAGCAGCTTCTTTACCATCTTTAGCAAATCCATGTGGTATCATTTCTGCAATTGAACCCCAATCTGAAACTACAAATCCTTGAAAATTCCAATCACCTTTTAGTACATTTCTTTGTAAGTAGGAATTGCCTGTTGCAGGAATTCCATTTAACTCGTTAAAAGAGTTCATAAAAGTTCGTACGCCTGCATCTACCGATGCTTTGAATGGAGGAAAAATAGTATTTTGAAGCGTTGCTTCACTCACATCTACCGTATTATAGTCTCTTCCAGATTCTGCAAAAGCATAACCTGCAAAATGCTTGGCACATGCTACAATTGTTTTGTTACTTGAAAAATCTTCACCTTGAAAACCTTTAATTCTAGCAACAGCTATTTTACTTCCTAAAAATGGATCTTCACCAGCGCCTTCCATTGCTCTTCCCCAACGTGCGTCTCTTGCCACATCAACCATCGGAGCAAATGTCCAGTTTAAACCTACTGCAGCGGATTCTTCTGCTGCTATCGCTGCTGATTTTTTAATAGCGTCTAAATCCCAACTTGCAGCTTCTGCTAATGGTATTGGACTTATTGTTTTGTACCCATGAATTACATCAAAACCGAAAATTAAAGGTATATGAAGTCTTGTTTCTTCAATTGCAATTTTTTGCAATGCTTTTACGTCTTTAACTCCTTTTACATTTAGCATCGAACCAACCCATCCTTTTTTAAGATGTTCGTATTTTTTTGCAGCTTGACCTTCTTTAGGAGTTGGTCCTGTGATGTCCCAAAATCCGTTATACTGGTTGAGTTGACCAATTTTTTCTTCAAGAGTCATTAACTTTAATAATGAATCGACTCTTTTGTCTAGTGGATTTTGTAAAGAAACAGAAGTAATTTTTTTAGAAGAATTACAGCTTAACAAAAGTATAAATGCGATAATTATTCCGAATTTTAATTTTCCTAAATACATGGTGTTGATACTATTAAATGGTGTCAAAAAAAACAAGAAGACTAGCGAAATTACTAGCCTTCTTGCAACTTACTTAAACAAATTTCAAAGAATATTATTGATAAACTCTAACATAATCTACTTCCATAGTTGATTGCGTAAATGATGGATCGATAGCTCCACCGAAAGTTCCTCCCATAGCAACGTTCATAATTAAGAAAAAGTCACTATTGAATGGTAAATTACTAGAATTGTTAACGGTATGGAATAATACATCATCTACATAAAATTTGATTGATGTAGGACTCCAAATTGCTTTGTATATGTGAAAAGCCGATGCTGCATTGGTAATAGTTACATTTCCAGTATTTCCAGCACCAGGTGAAACACCAGGATAGTGACACGTTCCATGAATTACATTAGGCGAATTTCCTCTGTGTTCCATTACATCAATTTCACCACAAGTAGGCCAAGTATTGGTAGCATAATTTTGTCCTAACGACCATAATGCAGGCCAAGTACCTCCACCAGTTGGCATTTTGGCTCTAAATTCTATTTTACCATAAGTAAATTCAAATTTATTTTCTGATTTTAAACGTGCTGACGTATAGTTTGCACCTGTTACATTTTCAGCTTTAGCTGTAATTCTTAGGTTTCCACCTTGAACAATAACATTTCCAGAATTACTAGTATAACTCTGAGCTTCGTTATTTCCCCAGCCGTTTCCTGTTCCTAAATCGTAACCCCATTTTGAAGAATCTGGAGCACCATCGGTATTAAATTCATCTGAAAATACTAAATTAGTATAATCTGTTGCAGGAGTTTGCGTTGGAGGCGTTGTTGTAAAGATATGATACCAAGCTAATGCGGGATTATTACCCATTACAGCTCTAACAACCATTCTATTTGCCGTTATTGAAAGAATTTCATAAGAATTTTGACCAATGTAATACCCCATAAATCCGCCGTCGGCAAAATTCAGCATAGTACCTCTTGTTTGGTTTGGAATGTTATTTCCTGCCACGAACGATTCCGAAGGACTTAACGTTACTGTTTTTTGACCACTTGTATCGTAGGTATAACAATTATCTTCACCTGCACTTCCACCAACTACACTTTGAAAAGCTGCGTTGAAAAAAGTAGTTCCGCCATTATCTAATTCGAATTTTAAATCTTCACCTACTAAAGAAAACTTTAATACGTTTTCATAAAGACAGCTACTGTTTGGTGAACCAGCTTTTTCAAATGGAGTGGCTTGATAATAGTTAGCATAATAATTTAGTAATGGATTATTATCGTTTTGACCTACTCCTAAATGTCCAGGTTCTGCTGCTGCCCAATACCATTGTTTTTCAGTTCCACCTGTTAAAAATTGAACAGCTTCTGGATCTTCAAAATCTGATTGTACGGTAACTTCAAATGTTTCTGTTGTTGAAACACCACCAGTTCCTGTTGCAACTATTGTTATTGAATAGGTATTAACTCCAGGTTGTGTAAATCGTTTAGTGACTTGACCAGATGCAGTATTTGATGTAGTTCCATCACTAAAAATATATTTATAATTTGTAGCATTTTCAGCAGTTGCTGTAAAATTTACAACTCCAGAACCATCACCGTTTAGAAAGTTGGTTGTGTTTTGACCTACAATTTCAGATACCAATTCTAGATTAGTCGGTGCATTTACTGCTCCAAATGATTTTTCATCTTCTTCACAGCTTATTGTGAATATCATTGCAAGTAGTGCGAATGATGCAAATATTATTTTTTTCATATTTATTTTTTTTTTAAATCTTAGTTGTGGAAATACACATTATCGATGTTAACTGTGTTGTTACCAGTTGGTGCACCAACATATATTAATTGTCCGATATGACCTCGGGTTGTCAAACCTGTAAAACTACTTAGTGGTATGTCTAAACTTACCCAACCGCTTTGTTGTGGTGAAGGAATTGTTATTTCATGTTCTACATCATCACCACCACCGAAAGCACCATTTGCACCAAAATCGACTAATTTAATTTTAAACGTTGTAAAATCAGATGACCATACATCGGTATGAAAATGCGTCATTGCAGTAGCATTTATAGGTGAAGTTGTAGTTTCTATTCCTACAAAATCAAGTCCGCTATATCTTTTTGTTGGGTTTCCAGCCACAGTTATATCGGTAAGCGTTGCTTGAGACCAAGATGTTCTCCAAGTATTTACAAACACATTGGTGTAGGCATCACTAAACATTGAAATTACGTTTGCTGCAGGTAATGTTGGAGTAGGAGCCGCAGTATTTAAAACTCCAGCTTGGTTGTAGAAATAGACATTATCTACATATACAGTATTGTTGCCCGATGGAGCACCAACATATATTAGTTGTGCAATGTGTGCTCTTGTTGTTAATCCTGTAAATGCGCTCAAAGGAATATCAAGACTTACCCATGTTTCTTGTGCTGGACTTGGAATTACAATTTCGTGTTCTACATCATCACCACCACCAAAAACTGCATTTGCACCAAAATCGACTAATTTAACCTTAAATTCAGTTACATCAGATGACCAAATGTCGGTATGGAAAAATGTCATTGCTGTTGCATTAATTGGATTTGTAGTTGCTTCAATTCCAACAAAGTTTAATGCACTGTATTTTTTGGTTGCGTTTCCAGAAATATTAATATCATCAAGTGTCGCTTGAGACCAAGAAGTTCTCCAAGTATCAACAGGTACATTTGTGTAGGCATCACTAAACATTGAAATTACGTTTGATGCTGGAAGTGTAGGAGTTGGAGCAGCAAACAAATTAGTAACTGTTACGTTTTGTATAGACTCTGTAGTCGCCACACCACCACTTAAAGCAACAACTTTTACACTGTATGTTCCAGCGGCTGCATAGGTGTGTGAAACGGTTTCACCTTCCATAAAATCTACGGGAACTTCATTCGCAACATCACCAAAGAATACTTGAAAATAAGTCTCAAGATCTGCTGTAGCTGTTACGTTGATAGACAAGTTACTTCCAATCGTGATGGTTGGATTCAAATTTGTTGGAGCTAAAAATGATACAGTCAAATCTTGTACAACTTCTGTCTTTTTCCCATTAATGGTTACACCAACAACTTTTACTTGATAAGTACCTTCTGAATAGTTATGAGAGGTTGTGTTTCCTGGACTCACAATAGCAGGATCGGTGGTTCCGTCTCCAAAATAGATTTCGTATTGAGTAACACCTTCGCCTCTAGGAGTGAAAGTTACTTTACCAGAATTATCTTGGGTAATTTTCATTAGAGCCGAGATATTGGTAGGATCGCTGACGTTGTTAAGATTAACATCGTTACCATCTTCTGAGCATCCGATAGCGAATGATAACAGAAGTAAACTAAAAATAATTTTTACTTTTTTCATATTTATTTTTTTTAATAGCCTGTGTTTTGTTGCCAATTACCATTAGAAAATTGAATTTCTTCAAATGGAATTGGGAAAAGTTCATTTTTATTTGCTGTAAAACCTGTTATTTCTTGTGCAGCTCTTCCTGTTCTAACAAGGTCGAAGAAACGGTGTCCTTCTCCAACAAGTTCGGTTCTTCTTTC
This sequence comes from Flavobacterium sp. SP2, assembly GCF_057626655.1. Classification (NCBI taxonomy): domain Bacteria; kingdom Pseudomonadati; phylum Bacteroidota; class Flavobacteriia; order Flavobacteriales; family Flavobacteriaceae; genus Flavobacterium; species Flavobacterium solicola. The sequence goes on along the minus strand of NZ_JBVHBT010000001.1, from coordinate 634,067 downwards.
AGCGTAAATAAAATCGGTTAAAGCAGCACCAGATGCAGAAATATTGTGGTTGTTATCTCCAAATGCTCTTTGTCTTACTAAGTTCAAATAAGTTCTAGCTTTATTATCATCAATACCACCACGGTTAAAAGCTTCTGCAGCCATTAGTAATACATCTGCGTATCGAATTGCTCTATAGTTATTTGGGTTTGTAAGGTTTTGATCACCAAGATTTTGATCTCCTTGTCTTGGTATATACTTTCTGTTAAAATATCCAGTGTGTTTGTAACCAATACCATAGGTAGCATTATTTGCTGCTGCCCATGCTACAATGTCTAAAATAGCGACAGCTTTTCTATTATCACCAACTTCAAAAGCATCTACAGCTTCTTGTGTTGGAACGTTAAAACTGAAACCTGAATCGAAAAGTGGTCCAGAATAGTTTCTAACTCCATTAAAACCCACTGCTACGTTACCTTCGCTACACTGAAGACATCCAAATCCAGCACCTTCACCATCAGAATATTGTACTTCAAATACAGATTCAGGTCCATTTTCTCCATTATTTTCAAAAATAGTATTGTAATTAGAAACTAAACTATAAGAGTTTGATGTAATTAATTGATCTAATACTGTTGCTGCACTAGCAAATTTATTTTGATATAAATATACTTTTCCAAGTAATGCTTGTGCTGCACCTTTAGTAGCTCTACCAGTTTGAGGTGCTGTAGCTGCTAAATTTTCTACGGCAAAAATTAAATCAGCTTCAATTGATGCATACACGTCTTCAACTGGAGAACGTGGAATCGTTTTTTCATCATTTAATTTAAAACGAGCATCACCTTTTAACGGAATTGCTCCAAACCATTTTACTAATTCAAAATTGTAGTATGCTTTTAAAAATCTTGCTTCCGCGATAATTTGATCTTTACCGTCAAAATCAGTTTTATCTTTAAATTCTAATATGTATGCTGCTCTATTAACTCCAGCAAACATGAAGTTCCATAAATCTCTGATGTTACTGTTAACCGAAGTATGTGTCATATCATCAACCTGTTGAAAGCCGATAACGTCATTAGCACTTTCGCCACCAGAGGCCGTATTGTCTGATGCAATTTCGCCTAATAAAACATTTACATAGGAAGACTGTAATAAATCGTAAGCTGCAATAAGCGCCTGATTGTATTCAGCTTCATTGTTAAAGTAGGTTTCGCTATCAATACTATATAGTTTGGCATCATCGATAAATGAATCGTCACATGATGTAGAGACTGTTGTTAAAAATACAACAACAAATAAGGTTTTTAAAATATTTTTTTTCATTTTGTATTTTTTAAAAGTTTAAGTTCATTCCTACTAAAAATGTTTTTGGAGCAGGATAGAATCCGTAATCAATTCCTCCACCAACAGGGTTTCCATCATTTGCAGTTGGGTCAAAACCTCTATATTTTGTAAATGTGTATAAATTATTTACTGTTGTGTACAATCTGAATTTAGAAATACCTATTTTTTCTGAAACTTTTTTGTTTAAAGTATAACCTAAGGTAACAGTTTGTATTCTCAAAAATGAAGCATCTTCCACAAAATAGCTTGAGAATAAATTATTGTTAGTTGCACCAGTTGTAACTCTTGGAACTGTATTACTTGTACCTTCACCAGTCCATCTGTCAAGAACATAATTTAAACGGTTTGCGTTGGGTACATTTCTTTCGTAATTTCTTACCATATCATTTCCTAATGAAGCATAAGAGTACGCTACTAAATCGAAGCTTTTATAGTTTAAGCTAAAATTGAATCCCATTGTAATATCAGCAATTGGATCTCCAATATCAGTTCTATCGTTAAAATCAATTTTACCATCCTTGTTAATGTCCTTAAATCTAATATCTCCCACGCTTGATGGAGTTCCAACTAAGCTACTTTGCGTTGGATGTGCGTCAACTTCGGCTTGATTTTGGAAAATGCCATCTGCTTGCAATCCGTAAAAATATCCGATACTGTAACCAGCTTGCATTCTTGCTGGTGCAAGTTGACCGATGCCAAAAGCACCTCCTTCTAATATTCCAGTACTGTTTTTTACTTCTAGAACTTCGTTGTCGATAGTCGAAATATTATAACCAAGACTGAATGTCAAGTCTTTTGAAATTTTGTCAGCATAATTGATTGAAAATTCTAATCCTTGATTTCTTACTGTTCCTGCATTAATAGTTGGTGATCCAGAACCTGGAGCATATACGCCTGTAATACCTGAAACTGGAGCATTAGGTACTAATAAATCCTTTCTTGTGTTTTTAAAAGCATCTACGGTAACATCAACTTTTTTATTAAATAATTTAATGTCCAAACCAGCATTGAACTTTTCGTCAGCTTCCCATTTTATTGCAGGATTTGGAAGTACACCAATTGCTGTACCGTTCACCAAAGTACCATTGAATACATAAGTAGCCTCTCCATTTAATAATCCACGATATCTGTAGTCCTGGATTAAATCGTTTCCTAACAAACCGTAACTAGTTCTAAACTTTAAAAAATTAATAAAACTGTCTTTTTTAAAGAATCCTTCGTCAGAGATAATCCAAGCTGCTGTTGCCGAAGGAAAAACTCCTACACGATTGTCTGGGCCAAATCTAAGGGAAACATCACGTCGTAGCATCGCTGAAAACAAATATTTTCCTTTAAAATCGTATTCTAATCTTCCAAAGTGTGACAATCTTCTAAAATCATACTCGTAAGAGCCAACATCTCTACCACCAGTTAAGCTTGTACCTAATGCTAAACTAATGTCTGCATTTTCCCAAGAATTGTTAGGAACATCATAACCGGTAGCAAACAATCCCGAACCAAACGAATTAAATATTGTAGTACCAACAGTTACCTTTACATCATGATTGGTAAAAAATTTCTTTTGGTAGGTACCATACAAATCGAATGTATAGTCGTTATCATTTACCTTGTTTTGCGACACACTACTTCTTGTTACGTCAAATACTTTACCACCATAACTAACTTGTTTTGCAAATGATTTCGAATTTGAGTTCGCAGTATTGAATCCAATTCGACCAGTTAGTTTTAAATTTGTAATAACATCGTAATCTAACGTTAAACCACCATTCAATTTTTTAAGCTTGTAATCGTTGAATGTATTGTCAATTTGAGCTAAAGGATTTATTATTTCAATACCAAATCCAGTTGTGCTTGGAACTAAAGAATAATCGCCGTTAGCATCATTTACAGGTATTGTAGAAGGAACATTTAAAGCATTAAATAGCACAGATCCTAAACCACCTTCATTTAAAGCGTCTCTATCTACAAAAGTGTAAATAAAGTTTGACGATAACTTAAATTTACTTGACAAATCAATTCCAAGTGATAGGCTAGCTGTGTTTCTCTTGAAATCTGATTTACTACCTCCTACGATTCCTTGTTGAGTTAAATCAGAAGCGCTAAGCGCATACGTTATTTTATCTGATCCTCCAGAAATTGAAAAATCATGATTTCTAATAGGAGCTGATGAAAAAACTTCGTCTTGCCAATCGGTTCCTTTGCCTAAACCAGATGCATTAGGAAAAGGTAATGCTTGTCCACCATTAGCATAGCTCTCGTTTAGTAGCAATGCATATTCGGTAGCGTTTAACAACTTCATTTTTCGACTAGTTTCTTGAACGCCTGTATAGGTATTATAAGATACTTTAGTCTTGCTGTTTTTTTGACCATTTTTGGTCTTAACTAAAATCACACCATTTGCACCAGCGGTTCCATATATTCCTGCCTGAGCATCTTTAAGTACTGTAATGCTTTCCACATCGCTAGGATTTAACAAATCTAAGTTACCTATATATCCATCAATTAAAATTAACGGTCTGTTATCACCATTTGATGATACACCTCTAATACGGATATTAAATCCAGCACCTGGTGCTCCACCCGAACCGGTTACGGTTACACCTGCAACTGTACCTTGTAAGGCTTGTTCCACCTTAACTGGTTGGATTTGGTCAATGGTTTTACTTGATACTAGGCTGATAGCTCCAGAAACATCTCTTTTCTTTTTGCTACCATATCCTATTACAACAACTTCTTCAAGTGTGTTTGCATCTTCTTGTAATGAAATGCTGATGGTTTCGTTTTTTGTGACTTTTACACGGTAATCTTTATAACCTACATAAGAAAAAACTAGTGTCGATCCAGATTCAATATTTGAAATTTTAAAATTCCCATCAATATCTGTGCTAGCACTTTGGGTAGCATTGACGACATTGATGTTTACACTTGGTAATGGAAAATTAGATTTAGAATCAACCACTTTTCCTTTTACTTCATAGGTTTGTGCAAAACCTAATGCGGAGATTAGAAATAAGGTTAATACGAGAAAATTGTTTTTCATAATTAGTTAGATTTTTTAGAACCATAAAATTAATTTTTAGATGGTGACTTTTGTAAAAATTAACTACAACAAAAAACATACAATTTAAAAAAAGGCGTCATTTTTTTCATTATTGCTAAAAACTGTCAGTATTAACAAGATATTATGATAACTTAAATTAACACAAAACAGTAGATTTAAATGTAGAATAAGGCTTTCGCAAACGATGTTGTTGAGGTATTGTATAGGTAAATTTAGAAATAATACATCAATTTATATCGATAAAATGTACTCAACAAGTCCTTTTTCGTGAGGTAATTCCATTTTTTTACGCAAACGATATCGTTTAATTTCGATACTTCTTACAGAAATATTTAACAATGGGGCAATTTCTTTAGAAGATAGGTTTAATCTTAAGTAAGCACACAATCGCAAATCGTTTGGAGTTAATAATGGATGAGCAGCTTTTATTTTCTTTAAAAAGTCTTTATCAGCATTATCGAATGCTTCTTTAAATACATTCCAAGTATCTTCTTCGGAAATGTTTTTACTGATGGTCGATATAACAGATTTTATATTAATATTCTTATTTGTAGAAGAATCGTCTGAAGTCTTTTTCAAATCTTCTTTAATAAGTGATAAAAGCTCATTTTTCTTAATCAAACTCATAGTTGAAACAGCAAGCTCTCTGTTTTTAGTATCAACATCTTGTGAAAGTTGCTCATTACGAAGTTTCATAAGTTGTTGTTCAGTTTCTAATTCTTTAATTTCAAGAAGTAAATTGTTCTCTTCTATTAATTTTTGTTCTTGTTTTAAATAAAACTTTTTATAGGTCTCATTTATATAATATGCGGCTATTAAAGCTAAGATTAAATAAATAATTATCGCAAAGTTAGTAGAATACCAAGGTTTTAATATTGTGAACTTGTACACTGCACTATTTTCTGGCGCTGAGTTAGCAACTTTGGCTCGTACTTTAAAAACATAATCGCCTGGCGCTAGATTTTTGAAATTTACCGATGATCTTGCGTTCCAATCGCTCCATTCATTTTGTACATCTTCAAGTAAATACTGATATTCAGAATTTATATATTTGTTATATTCTGGTACAGTATAATTAATTGTTATATTATTTTGGTCGTATTTAAATTCGCCTTCCGAATTGATTGAAAAGTCTGAATATTTTTCGTTTAGTTTGTTTACAGAAACATTAGCTATCGATACGCTGTAGTTTTTAAAGCTCAAATCATTAATGTTAATCGTGTAATAACCATCGGTAGTGCCAATTAAATATACAGAGTTGGATAGTTGTGTGATATTTTCATAACCCAACATAGAGTTTGTTAATGAAGAGGGAATAGGGATAGGGTTGGCTTTAAGTTGATAACTTAATTTGCTCTGCGTAAAATAGTTTAGGTAATTTTTAGAAAAAATCCAGATTTTATTAGAATCATCAACTATTAATTTACCTGAGGTGTATTCGTCTTTTTCAAAAATGGCGCTCAATTGCATGTCTTTTTCGAACTTTTTTGACTTTTGATTTAGCTTAAAAATACCTTCTTTATAAGCATAATAAATGTTGTTGTTGAACTTTGTTAAACTAGCATTCTTTCCTTTAGTTGGTGCAGCAAATGTTTTTACCGCAGATGCTTTTAAAAAAGACGCATCAACTTTAAAACTATAAATTCCTTTGTATTCGTGACTTACATAAATTTCGTTATAATTTGAAAGTTCAAAATATTTAGACGAATAGTTGAAACCTGATATTTTATTACGATAAATCCACTGATTATTTACTTTTTCTAATACGGATATTCCGTCATAATTTCCTTGTAAAAGTAGATTAGGTTTATTTGGAATCGATTCAAATTTCCACGTACCAGAATTGTTAAAAATATTTTTGGCAACATTATTTGAAACTACGAAGGTTCCTGAGTCGTGTCCACAAAATAGTGATCCATTGTACTCAAATAACGACCAAACTTGACCTTTAGTTCCAGCAATTAGTTGAAAGGAATCCGAACTTAAATAATTTTTGAAAAACAATCCCTGATTGGTTCCAATATATAATTTTCCTTGGTAAAGTTTTGAGGCGTAAACTGTTCCAAGTATTCCCGTATCGTCAGAAAAAGTTTTTACAGGCGATTGAAGATTGATGCAGTTGATGCCATTGTCCAAGCCGATCCATAAATTCTTATCGACATCTTCAAATAAAGATAAAGCTGTGTTGTTACTTAAACCTTTGTTTTGAGTAATATGGTATTTTAGTTTTCCATCATTGGATAAGATAAATATTCCGTTTGATACAGTTCCCAAGGCAAAGCTACCATCTGATAATAATTGGCTGCTATAAATACTACTTGCTGCGATTTGAGCATCTGCATCGGTAGTGAATTTTGTAATAGTATTTTGAATTAATTTATAAAATCCATTAAGCTGTGTTTGTAATAAAAGTCCTTCATCAATTGGAAAAACATTAACTATTTTATTTGACCTTATGACCAGATTATCCGATACTAGTTTGCTATTTCCGTTCTCAATTTCATATAAGCCGCCATTTACAGTTTGGAAATAAATAGCATTTGCAGTACTGTATGATTTTAAAATAGTATTTTTTGGTGTTATTATTTTGAAAGTTTTTGCTTTAGTATCATAAATAAATATCCTGCTGAGCGATTGAAATACTACCCATTGTTCGTAATGCAGTATGTTCCAAAATTGTTCGTCATCTTGAATTTTTGTTTTTATAAGTTTACTTAGTGAAGTGTATTTTAGTTTATTATTTGCAAGCCTGCTCCAGTAGCCAAACTCCATGTAACATCCTGTGTAAATCTTATTTTCAATTACTTTCACCGATCGAATTATCGTTTCGTTTGGTGAAGGATATAATGTCCAATTTGAACCATTATATTCTAAAAGTCCTTCATTGTTGGCGAAAAAAATAAAATTGTTCTTGTCTTGAGAAATCATCCAATTCTGATTTCCAGCACCATAAGTAGATGAAGGATATTTCACTATTGGAGGTAATTCTTGCGAAAAACCAATTAAAAAGAATAGACAGAGAAATGAAGTGATATATTTTGACAATTTTTTTAATTTTTAAACGTTAAATATACTATAATTTTCTAAAAAATAGCACAAAAAAACACGTCCAAATATGAACGTGTTTTATTAATAAAAATAGTATAAAATTATTTTTTTATAAAGCGTTGAGAATAAGTATTACCTGCTGTGCTAACTTTTACAATATAAACACCATTTTGTAAGTTAGCTATAGAAAAAGTTTCAACTGAAGCGCTTGAAGATCTTGTTAAAACTTCTTGTCCTAACGTATTAAAAATAGAAATTCCCGAAATTGAATCTGAATTTTCGATAGTCAATTCGTTTGTAGCTGGATTTGGATATACTTTAAATTTAGTTGTATCAAAATTACTTACACTAAGCGGTGCGCTAGTAAAATACACATTATCAATGTAAACTGTACCTGGTGTGATTCCGGTAGGAACGTCAAATTTATATTGAAACCACGTTGCAGGATTAAACCCTTGGTTTGTAAAAAATGATAGTGGAATGTTTACACTTTTCCAAGTATTTAAAACAATAGGTTCGTTTACTGAAATGGTATAAATTTTTTCAGTCACTGGAGAGTTAGAAATTAAATACAAACTAAAAGTTGTAGCATTAGTTGTCCAATAGTCAAAATGTACAAATTGCATAGTCGAAACATTTGTTTGTGCATAACCAGCACCAAAACCTGCAACGTTAAAATTGAATTGTAACGCTAGATTAGTATTGGCAGAAGGATCTAAATCTGGTTCTCCAGCTACACTTCCAAATGAATATTGAAAAGTGTTAGGATATGTTTCACCATACATACTAATTACCTGAGAAGCTGCAATTGTAGGAACAGGCGCTGGTCCAGATGGTGTTGGTAATGGTGGTGGTGGAGCAATGTTTGTTCCGCCAGCAATGTCATCAATTAAATAAGTATCTACCGAAGAATTATTAAAGTCTGTAAAGATTACCATTTTTGGGTAGTTTCCTAAACCAGCTCCAAAATTTATGGTGATGTTTTGCCAAGCTGTTCCAGTAGTTGTAAAAGGTAATTCAGTATTTACTGGTCCGCCAACTCCGTTTTCAAATTTAAGTAAATGACTTCCACTTCCCGTACCATTTACTGGTTTAATTCTGAAAGTAATGGTGTTGTTAGCATCGTTTGATAAATTTACGTTTTGTGCAAGAACAATTTGTGCATTGTCAAAAGGCTGACCGCCTCCAATTACTTGCATTACCGCGTCACCAGCATCGGTTGTTAGTGATGTTACACATCCGTCTCCAGTCATCAATTGATTGGCAGTGCTAAAGTTAAAAGGCAGTGTCTGGGAAAACCCAAATGATGCTGCCATTAAACTAATAAAAAGAGTAATTTTTTTCATAATAAAATAGATTTAGTTGATTATCAAATTTAAAACAACAATTATGTATTAGTTTTTTGTTTAACTATATAAAAACTATACAAACTAAAATGAAGCTAAATCGATTGAAATAAGGCATTTTCAATGATTCTTTCTTTTTTTTCATGTGTGAGTTATTTGCTTCTGAGAATTACTTGTAGAGGTAATGTATAGGTAATTTTCAATTCTATTAACAAATCGCAATAGTTTTTAAAATCAATTTTATAAAATTATAACATATATGGTTGATGATTGTTAAAAAATAGTATCAAAAAATAGTAAATTAAGAATTGTATTTTTCTTAAAAAATATTGTTCAAACGCCTTTTTATGTACAATTTCTCATAGTAGAATTGATTATCTTTGTCTTTAGCAAAAAAACATTATGATTACTAAAGATATATCGACTCTCGAGCCTAAAAAGAATATTTTAATTAAAGGTGCAGCAATTCATAATCTGAAGGATTTGGATGTTGCAATTCCAAGAAATAAGTTGGTTGTCATAACTGGCTTATCAGGTTCTGGAAAATCATCGCTTGCCTTTGATACTTTATATGCTGAAGGTCAACGCAGGTATGTGGAAAGTTTGTCTTCTTATGCGCGTCAGTTTCTTGGAAGACTAGATAAACCCAAAGTTGAATACATTAAAGGTATTGCTCCGGCTATTGCTATCGAGCAAAAAGTGAATACCACTAATGCTAGGTCAACCGTTGGAACTTCTACCGAAATTTATGATTATCTAAAACTTCTTTTTGCTCGAATTGGTAAAACAATTTCACCAGTTTCTGGTAATCAGGTTAAAAAAGATACCGTTACAGATGTTGTCACCAAAGTTAAATCATTTGAATTAGGGAGTAAATGGTTGCTTCTTGCTCCAATATATTTAGAAAAAGGAAGGAAGTTTGAAGATAAGCTCAAAGTACTTTTACAGCAAGGTTTTGCTAGAATTCTTGTTGATAATATAATGGTGCGTTTAGATTCTTTGGATGAAGTAAAGCCGACATTGAAAAATACTTTGCTAATAATTGATAGAATAGTGATTAGTGAAGATACTATTGATAATGAAGATTTTTATAATCGATTATCTGATGCGGTACAAACTGCTTTTTTTGAGGGTAAAGGTGAATGTTATCTTCAGGAAATTGGTTCTAATAATCGGTTGGAATTTAGTTCTAATTTTGAGTTAGATGGAATGACCTTTCTAGAGCCTAATGTGCATCTTTTTAGTTTCAATAATCCTTATGGTGCGTGCCCTACTTGTGAAGGATATGGAAATATTATCGGAATAGATGAAGATTTAGTAATTCCAAATACAGCTTTATCAATCTTCGAAAATGCAATATTTCCTTGGCGTGGAGAAAGTATGGGTTGGTATCGAGATGAATTGGTTAACAAAGCGTATAAATTTGACTTTCCAATTCACAAACCTTATTTTGAATTGACCGACTCGCAAAAAGATTTGATTTGGAAAGGCAATCACTATTTTACTGGACTGAATGATTTTTTTAAAGAATTAGAAGAAAAAAATTATAAAATTCAAAATCGCGTTATGCTTTCTCGTTACCGCGGTAAAACCAAATGTAATGTATGCAAAGGAAAGCGTCTGCGTCCCGAAGCAAATTATATTCAAGTTGGAGGAAAAACTATTTCAGATTTGGTGGATTTATCTATTAAAAAGTTAATTCCATTTTTCGCCGATTTACAGTTATCAGATTACGATACAACTGTTGCTAAGCGATTATTAATCGAAATTAATAGTAGATTGGCCTTTCTAAGTAATGTTGGATTAGAATATTTAACATTAAACCGAAATTCAGCAACGCTTTCTGGAGGAGAATCTCAACGTATTAATTTGGCCACTTCGTTAGGAAGTAGCTTGGTTGGATCCATGTACATTTTAGATGAGCCAAGTATAGGTTTGCATCCTAAAGACACCGAATTATTAATAGAGGTATTAAAAAATCTTCGTGATTTAGGAAACACTGTCATTGTAGTAGAGCACGATGAAGATATCATGAAGCAAGCCGATATGATTATAGATATTGGGCCTGAGGCAGGAACGCATGGAGGAAACTTAGTAGCCCAAGGAACCTTTGAAGAAATTTTACAATCCAATTCGCTAACAGCTCAATATTTAAACGGAGCTTTAGAAATTAAAGTGCCAAGAGCAAGAAGAAAATGGTCTACTTATATTGATATACTTGGTGCAAGAGAAAACAATTTACAAAATTTAGACGTTCGCTTTCCACTTGAATGTTTAACTGTAATAACAGGAGTTTCAGGAAGCGGGAAGAGTACGTTGGTTAAAAAAATATTATTTCCGGCCATCCAAAAACGATTGGAAGGAGTAGGCGAAAAAGCCGGTCAATTTACCGATATGCAAGGTCATTATCACAGAATTCACCATATCGAATATGTTGATCAAAATCCAATTGGAAGAAGTTCACGTTCTAATCCGGTGACTTATATAAAAGCTTACGACGAAATTCGAGATTTGTTTGCCAAAGAAAAATTATCAAAGATTAGAGGTTATTTACCAAAACACTTTTCGTTTAATGTAGACGGCGGTCGTTGTGAAACCTGTAAAGGTGACGGTAGTATCAATGTTGAAATGGTTTTTATGGCTGATGTTGAACTACCATGCGAAACTTGTGGCGGAAAGCGCTTCAAGAAAGAAATTTTAGAAGTCAAATTTGAAGAGAAAAATATTGACGATATTTTGACAATGACCATAGATGATGCTATCTTATTTTTTAATGAACACAAGCAAACTAAAATCACGCAAAAATTACAACCTTTGCAAGATGTAGGTTTGGGTTATGTACAGTTAGGTCAATCGTCATCAACGCTTTCTGGTGGTGAAGCGCAGCGCATCAAGCTTGCGTCATTTCTTGTAAAGGGAAACACTAAAGAGAAAGCACTATTCGTATTTGATGAACCAACTACGGGCTTGCATTTTCATGATATTAAAAAGTTATTGGCTTCATTCGATGCTTTAATTGATAAAGGACATTCTATTTTAGTGGTTGAACACAATTTAGATTTGATAAAATGTGCCGATTGGATTATAGATTTAGGTCCAGAAGGAGGTGAAAATGGAGGTCAATTATTAGCAGTAGGTACACCAGAGGATATTGTGAAAAACAAAAAATCGGTAACAGCTAAATATTTGAAAGATAAATTATAATTTTTTCTTTTAATTTTCAAATGGTTTTGCTGTTGGAATGTTACTATAAAAAGCGTTTTACTCTTTGTATTGTAACTAGTATTGATGTATTTTATGATCAATATTTGAGTTTGATTAACCTTTGATTTCAAAGTTATTATCTCTAAAAATACTTAATCAAAGTTTTTAAACTCAAAACTATCAGTAACATTCCAATTAAAATCGTAAGTGATTTACGTGGAATCTTATTTACCAAATAAGCACCAATTGGCGCAGCAATTACACCTCCAATTATTAAGCCAGCAATGACTTTCCATCCGCTAATTCCGTCAAAAAGTATGAAGGTAATTCCGCTTGCAAACGAAATGGCAAATTCCGCTGTATTAACCGATCCTATTGTATATCTAGGATTTCTGCCTTGTCCCATAAGGGTTGACGTTACAATTGGTCCCCAACCACCACCACCAACAGAATCCATAAATCCTCCAAATAAAGCTAAAGAACCCAGACGTTTTGTTTTTCTTTTTTTGATGCTTTTTCGTAAACCTTTAATAATAATTACTAGGGCTAAAATAATCATGTAAATTGCTATATAGGGTTTGATTGCGTTACCATCAATAACATCAGATAAAAGATAGGCGCCTAAAATTGATCCAATTACACCAGGAATAACTAAGTTCAAAACCAATTTTTTATTGATGTTTTTAAATTTATAATGAGAAATAGCTGATGCGCCAGTGGTAAACATTTCGGCTACATGAACCCCCATACTACTTGTTGCTGGGCTAACTCCAAATGTAAGTAAAAAAGATGTTGAAGTAACTCCATATCCCATTCCTAAAGTGCTATCAACCAATTGAGCAAAAATTCCTATGAGTAAGAATAGTAAAAATTCTGAGTTTAAACCATTTTGTATTTTCTCTAAAGTAAATTGATCTTGATAATTGATCAACACAATAAGTAATAAACTTAATAAGAGCACGATTGGAATTATATACCAAAGGCTTTTACTTAATTTTTGCTGATTTTCAGAAAGCTCTATTTGTTTCAAATTTTCTGTATTCATTCTATTAAATTTTTATTTTATGATAAAATGTTAGTCTTATAATATCTCGGTCGAAAAACTGGTAACCCGATACTCTTTGTTGGTACCAATACATATAGCCAAGTTCCACGGATGTGTTTTTAGATAACCCTTGTTCAACAGCAGCGTAAATTCGGTTTTGATCAAAATGGTTGTAAACAATATTTTTTCCAGCATTGATCATTATTTCATCTGCCATTTTTAACGTTGTAGTATTTTTATTTTCGTATTCAATTAACTTGTATGAAGCTTGAAAACGATATCTAAATCTGAAATTAAAATCATAACCTTTTAGCAATTCTGTACCATCATTTTTCCTAAAAAAGCGTTCGTCAATTCGGATTCTGTGCTGAATTGAAAATTTGCTTGTAATGGTAGTATTTTGATTTATTTCTTGAACAATTCTCAATTCAGGAATCGTTAAAGTTGACTCCGAATAAGGTTCTTGTGGCTCTTGAAGCGAATAGGTAAATCCTAAAGCTACGTCCGCATTTTTATAAAATTTATAATGTATTCGGGAATGCATGATGAAATGTTGGTGCTTATTATTTATCAAAAATCGGCGTTCGTCTATTTCGTTGTGCCATGTCCAATTTTCGTTTAAACTCAATTGATTATAATAGCGCATCCAATACAAACTCTGATTTGTAACTTGTTTGTTTTGCGATTTAACACTTATACTATTTAATAAAAGTAATAATAGAAATAAATTTTTTAAAGTTCTAATCATTAATGAGTATAAAAATATGATGCGAATTTAAATAAAAATATTTAGTCTATCGATTTAGTAGACTAATAAATTTACTTTTTTCGAATTATAGCAGTATAATGTCTTTAATAAACATAAAAGCTAACATTCTTGAGATAGATTTCAGAAGAATGTTAGCTTTTGCAGTAAAATTTATACTTTTTTTAAACGTAAATTAAGGATACATCTTACCATACAATCTCCGATTAAATTCGGAAATTACGATGAAACTACAACCAATTGCTAATCGGTGTCGTTGAAAAGGATTATTAGGGTATAAGTCGGTTAATGATACAATTAACAGTGCTAACGCAACAAACCATAGAATTATCATTAAAAACCAAAGTGCCTTTTTCATAATTTTTATTGTAAGGTACGAATTTATATTTTCAAGATGGCTTTTGTCAATTGAAATCATAAAAAAATCCCCAATTGATTTACAATTGAGGATTTTCTATAAAAATTGTGTTTATTTTAATTCACCAATACCCATTGACCACTAGCCAAAAGGCTTTCTGCTTTTTTAAATTTCATTTCTTCAATTCTTCCTGAAGAAACTTCTTGAACTTTTACAGTGTCGTTTCGGTTAATTTTTGGTGTTTCTCTAACTATCGTTTCAGTAACTTGACGTTGTTGAGTTTGTCCTGCTTCACGATTTTGCGCTGCCAGTTCATCCGAATTTAAAACTTCGTCTTTGCTTGTTGTATAATTTTCTTTTTGTTTAATTTCTCTAGCTTCTTGAATTGTGTTTTGCTGAGGCAAATCTCCTTTAAAAAGAAACGAAATTACTTCTTTATTTACACCATCAAGCATGTTTCTAAACAATTTAAATGCTTCTAATTTGTAAATTAGTAAAGGATCTTTTTGTTCGTGAACGGCCAATTGCACTGATTGTTTCAACTCGTCCATTTTACGTAAATGTTTTTTCCAAGCTTCGTCAACAATTGCTAATGTAATGTTCTTTTCAAAATCGGCTACCAATTGTAAACCATTGGTTTCGTATGCTTTTTTAAGATTTGTAACTACATTTAACGTTTTAATTCCATCTGAAAATGGTACAATGATTCTTTCGAATTTATTACCTTCATTTTCAAATACATTTTGAACTATCGGATAAGCTTCTCGCGCACTTCTTTCGGTTTTTTCTGTATAATATTGTAATGCTGCTTTGTATACTTTTCCAGTAAGTTCCATTTCTGATAATTTAGAAAAATCAGATTCTGAAACTGGTGATGTCATTGAAAAATAACGAATTAATTCGAATTCAAAATTCTTGAAATCGTTTCTTCCTTTATTATCGGCAACAATTACTTCGCAAGTATCGTACATCATGTTAGCGATGTCTAACTTCAATCGTTCTCCGTGCAAAGCATGACGACGACGTTTATACACTACTTCACGTTGTGCATTCATAACATCATCATATTCTAGCAAACGCTTACGCGTACCGAAATTGTTTTCTTCTACTTTTTTCTGAGCACGTTCTATCGACTTGGTCATCATAGAATGCTGAATTACTTCACCTTCTTTCAATCCCATTCTGTCCATAACTTTGGCAACTCTGTCAGAACCAAAAAGACGCATTAAATTATCTTCTAATGAAACATAAAATTGCGAACTTCCTGGATCACCTTGACGACCAGCACGACCTCGCAACTGACGGTCAACACGACGCGAATCGTGACGTTCTGTACCAATAATTGCCAATCCACCAGCAGCTTTTACTTCTGGAGAAAGCTTGATATCAGTTCCACGACCAGCCATGTTGGTTGCAATTGTTACTACACCAGATTTTCCTGCTTCTTCCACAATTTGCGCTTCTTGCTTGTGCATTTTAGCATTCAATACATTGTGTGTTACACCACGCATTTTTAACATTCGACTTAGTAATTCTGAAATTTCTACCGAGGTTGTTCCAATTAATACTGGTCTGCCTGATGCAGAAAGTTGTGTAACATCTTCGATAACGGCATTGAATTTCTCACGAACCGAACGGTAAATTAAATCTTCTTTATCTTGACGCGACATTCCCCGGTTGGTTGGAATTTCTACAACATCAAGTTTGTATATCTGCCAAAATTCGCTTGCTTCGGTGGTTGCCGTTCCGGTCATACCCGCAAGTTTGTTGTACATTCTAAAGTAATTTTGAAGCGTAATAGTTGCAAATGTTTGTGTTGCAGCTTCAATTGTAACATTTTCTTTGGCTTCAATGGCTTGATGCAATCCGTCAGAATAACGGCGACCATCCATAATACGACCTGTTTGCTCATCGACAATCATTACTTTGTTGTCCATAATTACATATTCGGTATCTTTTTCAAAGATTGTATATGCTTTTAGCAATTGCGTTAGCGTGTGAATTCTTTCCGACTTAATTCCGAAATCTTGAAACAATTTTTCTTTTGCTTCTGCTTCAACATCTTTGTCAAGATTTTGCTTTTCGATATTTGCAATTTCAGTTCCGATATCTGGTAAAACGAAGAAATTATCATCAGTATCTTTTGATAAAAATTTAATTCCATTATCGGTTAATTCCACTTGGTTGTTTTTTTCTTCAATTACAAAGTACAACGCTTCATCTACCTTTGGCATTTCGCGGTTGTTGTCTTGCATGTATTGATTTTCAGTTTTCTGAAGTAGTTGTTTGATTCCTTCTTCACTTAAAAATTTAATCAATGCTTTGTTTCTTGGTAAAGAGCGGTATGCTCTTAGTAATTGAAATCCACCATCTTTAGTATTTCCTTCTTTTATTAAACGTTTGGCTTCGGTTAGGAATCCGTTTGCCAACTGTCTTTGTAAGTTGAAAAGGTTTTCTATTTTTGGTTTCAATTCTGTAAATTCATGACGATCGCCATCTGGAACCGGACCAGAAATTATTAATGGTGTTCTTGCATCATCAATTAAAACCGAATCGACCTCATCGACTATAGCGTAGTTGTGCTTTCTTTGAACTAAATCTTCAGGAGCATTAGCCATATTATCACGAAGGTAATCAAAACCAAATTCGTTGTTAGTTCCATAGGTAATATCAGCTTCGTAGGCTTTTCTTCTTGCGTCAGAATTAGGCTGGTGGTTATCAATACAATCTACTGTTAAGCCATGAAATTCAAATAATGGTGCTTTCCAAGTACTATCACGACGTGCAAGATAATCATTCACAGTTACCAAGTGAACGCCATTTCCTGTCAAAGCATTTAAATAGAGTGGAAGCGTTGCCACAAGAGTTTTACCTTCACCCGTTTGCATTTCAGAAATTTTACCTTGATGCAATACGATACCGCCAATAAGCTGAACGTCGTAGTGAATCATATCCCAAGTAATTTCTTTTCCAGCAGCATTCCAGGTGTTTGCCCAATTCGTTTGGTCACCAACAATAGTAATGTATGGTTTTGTAGCCGAAAGTTCTCTGTCTTTTTCGGTTGAAGTTACAGTAATTGTGGTGTTGTCTTTAAAACGTTTTGCAGTTTCTTTAACAACAGCAAAAGCCTCTGGCAAAATATCCATCAATACTTTTTCAGAAATTTCATACGCTTCTTTTTCTAAAGTATCAATTGCGTTATAAATTTCTTCTCTATCGTCTATATCTGGCGTATTTTCAGCTTGCAATTTTTTAGCTGCAATGGCAGCATCTTTTTCGGCTCTTGCCGATTTAATTTTAGCTTTAAATTCGGCAGTTTTTGCTCTCAAATCATCATGTGATAAGGAAGACAATGTGCTTTCGAATGATTTTATTTTGGTTACCAAAGGTTGAATTGACTTTACATCTTTCTCAGATTTATCGCCAACAAATGCTTTAAGTATGCTGTTTATGAAACTCATAACTGTGTTAATTTATAATTTTTAATTCGGTATGTAAATTTAAACAAAAAAAAAGCCTCTCAGGAGACTTTTTTCTGTTGTGGTTGTCTATTTTTTAATATTCATCCTCGTTCCAAAGATAATCTTCGTCGGTTGGATAATCTGGCCAAATTTCTTCCATTGATTCATATATTTCACCTTCATCTTCTATAGATTGCAGGTTTTCAACTACTTCGAGTGGCGCACCAGCTCTAATTGCATAGTCAATAAGTTCATCTTTGGTTGCTGGCCACGGTGCATCGCTCAAATAAGATGCTAATTCTAATGTCCAATACATCTTCTTTCGGGTTTTAGTTTGTGCAAAAATAAATTTTTTACTGAAAAAGTCAAGTTTTTTTTGATTTATTTTCAAATAAGTTTAAGAACGTCTTTTATGATTACAGATTTTTGACTACAGATTTTAGATTTTCACTAAAAAATCGTTACTTACATTACTGCTTTTCTGGCTTCTGAAATTTTGACTTCTATTTTCTTGGAATCCATTGAACTTCGTTAGCGTTTAAATCGTGGGACAACTTTCGTGCCAATACAAAAAGGTAGTCAGAAAGTCGGTTTAGGTATTTAATTGCGGTATCTGGAACAGGTTCATTATGACTTAAATGTACTGATAGACGCTCGGCGCGACGGCAAACGCAGCGAGCAATGTGACAATATGACACAGTTGTGTGTCCGCCTGGAAGTATAAAGTGTGTCATTTGCGGAAGCGCATCTTCCATAGCATCGATTTCGTTTTCTAGAAGTTCGATGTCTGAGTCGATAATCCCGAGATTTTGCAATCGTTTCTCGCCATTTTTTAATAGTTCTTTTTCTGGTGGTGTTGCCAGAATTGCGCCAACAGTAAACAATCTATCCTGAATTTCTATTAAAATTTCTTTGTAGTGTTGGTTCATTTCTTGATCACGAATTAAACCTATGTGCGAATTCAATTCGTCGACAGTTCCATAACTTTCTATTCTAGCGTGATCTTTTGGAACTCTTGTTCCTCCAAATAGTGCTGTAGTTCCATTGTCACCAGTTTTGGTATATACTTTCATTTTTTTCGATTCTAAGAAGTAAAGTTGGCTAAGTTACTTAGATTTTTTTATTTTTTGTTAAAATAGAATGGATTGTTTGTAGCCTGGATTTCTTTATAAAGCTTTCATTTTAACGGTGTCTATTGAACCTCGTTTAACTAAATAATATTCCTTTTTTTAATTGTAAAATATGAAATAAAAGCTGGAATTACTATTATATTTAAAGAGTTACACCTTGACTTCAAGAATTATTTTTTAATATGTTGGTTTTGCATATCGCTTTCTATCAATCCATCGCGCAGTCGAATAACTCGGTGTGCATATTCGGCAATTTCTTCCTCGTGAGTTACTAAGATTACGGTATTTCCGTTGGCGTGAATGTCGCCAAAAAGCTTCATGATTTCGACCGAGGTTTTACTGTCTAGATTTCCTGTTGGCTCATCGGCTAGTATTATAGAAGGTCGGTTTACCAATGCTCTTGCAACAGCTACTCGCTGGCGTTGTCCTCCAGAAAGTTGGTTGGGTTGGTGATCCATTCTATCAGAAAGGTTTACCTGTGTTAAAACTTCTGTAGCACGAATATTTCGTTCCGATTTGGAATATCCAGCGTAAACCATTGGCAAAGCAACGTTGTCTAAAGCGGTGGTTCTTGGTAGCAAATTGAACGTTTGGAAAACGAAACCAATTTCCTTGTTACGTATTTCCGCCAGTTCGTCATCATTCATTTTAGAAACGTCTTTTCCGTTCAGTATGTACGATCCTGACGTTGGTGTATCAAGGCATCCTAAAAGGTTCATTAAAGTAGATTTTCCTGAACCTGATGGTCCCATGAGCGCTACATATTCGCCTTTATTTATTTGTAAATCGATTCCTTTTAAAACATTTATTATTTCGGTTCCCAATACGAAATCTCTTTTGATGTTGGAAATATTGATGAGTGAATTTGACATATATAATAGATTAACAATTGTATTAGTATCATTTATTTTCTGAACGTTACAAAGTTGAAAAATTATTATGTCATAATTATGTAAATGTTTAATTAAAATGTGTAACACGGTGGATTGATGTTGCACGTAAGTTTGTAATGTAAAATTTAACTAATCAATAAAACTAAATTTATTATGAAAAAAGGTATTTTAAAATTCGGATTGTTTTCAATGATCGTATTAGGAATGGTTTCTTGTAAAGACGAGAAAAAAGATGAAGCGGATAAAAAAATTGCAGCTTTAGAAAAATATGTAGATTCTTTAAAAACTGCAACTGCTGATGATTTAGAAACTAATTGGGATGCCATTGCGATGAGTTATGAAACAAGAACTAGCGAAGCAAATGATGCTTTAGCAGCTTTAAACGAAGACGTTAGAGTTAAAACGCAAGAGCAATATGATGCTGTAAATGCAAGGTATGAAGAAGTTAAAGCTGGTGTTGTGGCTAAAATGGAAGCTAAAAAAGCAGCTACAAATCCTAAACAAACTTTAAGAGATAAATTATTTGGAGCTGGAAAAATAGGCGATGATATGAGTTTTGCTTGGGTAAATAAAGATAATATCTTGGCTACTTACGAAACATTTTTCCAATCATATAAAGATAATAAAGAGAATTTCTCTAGAGAAGATTATGATGAAATTAAGTTGATGTATGAAGCATTAGATACAAGAAAAAATACTGTTGAGAAAGAAGGATTATCTTCTGAGGATAATGGTAAAATTGCATCAATCAAATTCAAATTTGCTCCAATGTTTAAAGTTAATAGAATTGGTGCTAAATCGGAAGAAAATGCTGCGGCTAAAGAATAACAAACAACTATAAATTTGAGAAAAGGCAATCAGAAATGGTTGTCTTTTTTTATGTTCTAATCACAAAATGTTCTTTCACTTGTTCGAATCTAAAAAAAACAATTCCCCATTGAAAAGTATCAATAGTAACGGTAACTTTTGGATGAATTTTTATAATTTCCCAAGCTTCTTCCATATCTTTACTCCAATGAATATCATCAAAAATCCATACAGTATCATTTGTAATTGTTGGAAGTAATAGTTCAAAATACTCTAAAGTTGCTTTTTTGGAATGGTTGCCGTCGAAGTAAACTAATTTGTAGGTTGTAGGTTGTAGGTTTTTTAGATACTCTTCAAATTTGGTATTTACGCATTCAACATTATTGATATTGAATTTTTGTAATTGCAATTGACATTGATTAATTGTATTTGGACAACCTTCTAAAGTAATAACTTTTGAATTATTTTTTAGCTTCGCTCTGTTCGTTTTCGACTCGAGTCCTAAAGATAGAGTAGAAGTAGCTAATCCTAATGAAGTTCCTATTTCAAGAATGTTTTCGGGCTGAAAATAGCGGACAATTCTAAATAATAATTTGGCTCTTTTCGATGATATTCCAGCATTTTTAGCAATTTGATTGATTGGTCGAGTAGTACTTTTAAAAATTCGTGAACCAGCACCAAAATCAATTACTTCAATCGTTCTTTTATTTTGTAAAAGTGAATTTCTGTAATCTTTTAATATGGAATACTCATTATACTTCTTTTTATCATAAAAACATTTAGTGACCAAATTGTAAACAAACGGCGAATGCACTCCGTGTTGATTCTTGGAGTTCCAAATGAATTTTAGGTATGATTTTATAGATTGTAGCAAATTTTTTTATTACACAAAGTTACACGAAGATATCACAGAGATACACAAAGTTACCATAATCTGTCTAATTCAATCTCATTTTCTTTGTGAGATTTTGTAATAACTTTGCGAATCTTATTGAAATAATTTATTCCATTTTCGAAGATAATTCAAACCAACGTTCTTCCTTTTCTTCTTTTAAATTTATTACTTTTTGAAGTTCTAAAGCTTTCGCTTCAATTTCGTTATCAGCTACTTTTCCGTCAGAAAATAATTGTTCAATTTGTTTCTTTTGGTGTTCTAAATCTTTAATTTCTTTTTCAATTTTATTGAATTCTTTCTGCTCGTTAAAATTCAATCCTGCCGAAATAGTTTTTGCCTGTTTCCAATTGTTCTTTTCCTTGTTATCGTCTTTATTTGCTGGCTCAGCCGAATCTTCATAAGCTCTAAAATCGGAGTAATTTCCTGGAAAGTTTTCTACAATTCCGTCACCTCTAAAAACGAATAAATCATCAACAATTTTATCCATGAAATACCTATCGTGCGAAACCACGAGCAAACAACCTGGAAAATCCAATAAGAAACTTTCTAGCACATTTAAAGTTACGATATCTAAATCATTCGTCGGCTCATCTAAAATCAAGAAATTCGGATTCTGAATCAAAACGGTACATAAATACAATCGTTTCAATTCACCACCAGAAAGTTTTTCTACAAAATCATATTGTTTTTTACTGTCAAATAAAAAGCGTTCCAACAATTGACTTGCCGAAATCAATTTCCCTTTCATCAACGGAATATATTCACCGTATTCCTTGATAATATCAATAACGCGTTGTCCCGGTTTCGGATTAATTCCGCTTTGTGTATAATATCCAATTTTAATTGTTTCACCCATTACCACTTTTCCTGAATCTGCAGGAATGGTTTGAGTCAACAGATTTAGAAAAGTAGATTTTCCAGTTCCGTTTTTACCAATTATACCAATTCGTGCACCACGCTGAAAATCAAAACTAAAATTCTCTAAAATCTTTTTATCACCAAACTTTTTAGAAATTTTATGCAACTCAATGATCTTGCTTCCAAGACGTTCCATATTAA
This sequence comes from Flavobacterium sp. SP2, assembly GCF_057626655.1. Lineage (NCBI taxonomy): Bacteria > Pseudomonadati > Bacteroidota > Flavobacteriia > Flavobacteriales > Flavobacteriaceae > Flavobacterium > Flavobacterium solicola. The sequence goes on along the minus strand of NZ_JBVHBT010000001.1, from coordinate 611,671 downwards.
TTTCAAGTTCGATTTTATTTTCTCTTCGTCGGCTTTCTGCTTTTTCTTTAATCACGTAAAAGTCATCTTGACGCGATTTTGATTTGGTAGTTCGCGCTTTTGGTTGTCTTCGCATCCAAGCCAATTCTTTCACGAAAAGATTTTGTGCTTTATCAATTGAAGCATTTTCCGACGCCAAACGTTCTTCTTTTTTCTCTAAATAATACGAGTAATTTCCTTTGTAACTGTATAATTTTCCGTTGTCTAGTTCTACAATTTCGTTACAAACACGTTCCAAAAAGAAGCGGTCGTGCGTAACCATAAACAACGTAACATTTTCTTTAGCAAAATAACTTTCCAACCATTCAATCATTTCCAAATCCAAGTGATTGGTAGGTTCATCCAAAATCAGTAAATCAGGTTTATTGATTAGAATTATGGCCAACGAAAGACGTTTTTTCTGTCCACCAGACATGTTTTTAACCTTCAATTTGAAATCTTCCAACTTCAATTTGAATAAAATTTGTTTGAATTGCGTTTCAAAATCCCAAGCGTTAAAACGATCCATATCGTCAAACGCTTTTTCATAAGCTTCACTATCTTCTGGGTTTTCCAAGGCTTTTTCGTAACGCTCAATTACGTGTAAAATTTCGTTATCACTTGCAAAAATACTTTCTTCAACCGTCAACTCATCTTGCAACTGCGGAACTTGAGATAAAAACGACATTTTAATATCTTTTCTAATCACAACTTGACCAGTATCAGGCGTGTCGTCGCCATTAATAATTTTCATTATTTGGGTTTTGCCCGAGCCATTTTTGGCAATAAACGCAATTTTTTGGTCTTTATTTATTCCTAACGAAATGTCCTTAAACAAGGTTCGTTCGCCAAAAGATTTTGATATATTTTCTACAGAAAGGTAATTCACAACAGTATTTTTTTTTGCAAAAGTAAGCTATAAATTACGAATTAAAAATTACGAGTTACGAATTGTTTCAGGAGCAAATGGTTCGGGACTTATCAGCAAGCCATTTTCCTGCTTTACACTTGTAGTCGCGATAAAAATCGCGAGCTACCGTTTCAATCAGGGCTAGATAGTTTTTGTATTGCATTTTTGTTTCAGTTTTCAAAACAGCAGTAAATTTAATTTGTATATTTGAAATTCAAAACTATTTGCCATGAGCGATAATTCGAAAAAAAAAGACACAAAGTTAGATTTACAAAAGTTTGAAGAACCCATCACGGATTATTCTTCCGAGAAAACTTATGCAAACATCGAAGACCATCCACTTTTCGCCAAAGTAATTGAGAAGTCTAAACAAGATTTGAAAGAGGGAAAAGGAATTCCACATGAAGTTGTGATCAAAAACTTAAAAGAAAAATACCCTTTTTTAAAATGATTTATGACATAATTTGGGATATAAAAGCCCAAATAACTCTTGAAGAAGAAATCAATTATATTTTATTTAAGTGGAATTTCAATGAGGTAAAAAAGTTTAGTGGTTTAGTTGAAGAAAATTTGGGTAGATTGTCAATTAATCCTAAAATTGGTATTTATAGTAAAACTCTGAAAGTATATTACCTAATTATTTCTAAGCAAACAACTTTGTATTACAGTTTCAATTCTGATCAAAAAATTATAGAACTTCACTTTTTTTTCAACAATCAAAAAAATCCTGAAGAATTAAATAAGTTGCTTTAAATTTGTCCAATGCAACTATCCGTAATCATCCTAAATTATAACGTTCGCTATTTTCTAGAGCAATGCGTTTTAAGTGTTCTAAAAGCGCTTTCAACCATTGATGGCGAAATTATTGTAATCGACAACAATTCCTCTGACGATAGCTGCCCAATGATGAAAGAGTTGTTTCCAAATATAAAGCTGATTGAAAACAAAGAAAATCTAGGTTTCCCAAAAGGAAATAACATTGGCGTTGCACAAGCCAAAGGCGAATACATTTGCATTTTAAATCCCGATACAGTTGTTGCAGAAGATACTTTTATTAAAATACTGAATACTAAAAACTGGAAACTCAACACTGGAATTATAGGTTGTAAGCTAATCGACGGAACAGGAAATTTTCTACCCGAATCCAAACGCGGAGTTCCGACACCATGGGTAGCTTTCACAAAAATCTTCGGATTGTATAAAATTTCAAATCTTTTTGGAAAATATTATGCCCAACATATAGCCGAAAATCAATCCGGAAAAGTGGATATTCTTGTTGGTGCATTTATGGTTATGAAACGCGAGTTATATAATGAAATTGGCGGATTCGACGAAAATTGCTTTATGTATTCCGACGATATTGATTTAAGTTACATGGCGTTGCAAAAAGGGAAATTCAATTATTATTTCCATGAAACTACAGTTATTCATTATAAAGGAGAAAGTACTGTGCGTGACGAAAAGTACATGAAACGTTTTCAAGAAGCGATGCAATTTTTCTATAAAAAGCACTTCAAGAAATCTGAAATTTTTACCATTTTCATGAAATTTGGAACTTTTATCTTTTCGTTAATCAAAAAAAATCAATCAAAAATAGTTAAGAAAAATATTGACGAATATATTTTTGTTACTAATAAGTCATTTGATTTAAAATTGAGTAATAAAGTTGTAATTTTGGATGTTTTAGATGATTTTAATAATGATTTTTCTAAAAATATTGAAGTTATTTTTGACACTAATTTTTTAAGTAATAAGGAGATAATTAATTTCATGAATACGAATAACGATAAAAATTTAACATTTAAAAACTATATTTCTACTTCAAATTATCTAATAGGAAGTAATAATTCAATAGATAGAGGAGAAGTAATACACGTAAAAAATTAGTATATTCTTCGTGAAATGAAGATAAAATTACTAATTTTGCAATCAGATTATAAAAACACAACTTTAGTTTACATATATGGCAAAGTTTGAATTAAAACTTCCAAAAATGGGAGAAAGCGTTGCAGAAGCAACAATTACCAATTGGTTAAAAGAAGTAGGCGATAGAATAGAAATGGACGAAGCCGTTCTAGAAATCGCCACAGATAAAGTTGACAGCGAAGTGCCAAGCGAAGTTGCCGGAATTTTAGTAGAAAAACTTTTTGGTAAAGACGACTTAGTTCAAGTTGGACAAACTATTGCAATAATAGAAACTGAAGGCGGAACTGTTGAGATTAAAGCAGAATCTACCAAAGTAGAAGAAGTACCACAAGCAACAATTGCAGCAGTAGAAAAAACAGTTGATGTTGCCAAAGAAGCAGTTTCTGTTCCGCAAAACTTTGCCGATTCAGATAAATTCTTTTCGCCATTAGTAAAAAATATTGCTAAAGAAGAAGGCGTTTCAATAGCTGAATTAGAAAGTATTTCTGGTTCAGGAAAAGAAGGACGCGTTACCAAAGAAGATATATTAAATTTTGTTGAAAGTCGAAAGTCGAAAGTCGAAAGTCCAAAAGTTGCAGTGCAACAGCCGTTTGTTACAAGCATGCAACCAGCAGCACAAGCGGTTCCGGTTTCTGTAAACGGTGGCGACGAAATTATCGAAATGGACCGAATGCGAAAGCTAATTTCTGGTTACATGGTGGCTTCGGTTCAAACTTCGGCACACGTGCAGTCGTTTATTGAAGTTGATGTTACCAATATTGTGAAATGGAGAAATAAAGTTAAAGATGCTTTTGAAAAACGTGAAGGTGAGAAATTGACTTTTACACCAATTTTTATGGAAGCGGTTGCCAAAGCATTGAAAGATTATCCAGGGTTAAATATTTCGGTTGATGGCGATTACATTATCAAAAAGAAAAACATCAATTTAGGAATGGCTGCGGCATTACCAAACGGAAACTTAATTGTACCTGTTATAAAAAATGCTGACCAATTAAACCTTGTTGGAATGGCAAAAGCTGTTAATGATTTAGGAAACAGAGCCAAAGCAGGAAAATTAAAACCAGACGATACACAAGGCGGAACCTATACAGTTACCAATGTTGGTACATTTGGATCGGTATTCGGCACTCCAATTATCAATCAGCCACAGGTCGGAATTCTAGCTCTTGGTGCCATCAGAAAAGTGCCAGCAGTTATCGAAACTCCAGAAGGTGATTTTATCGGAATCCGTCAAAAAATGTTCTTGTCACATTCTTATGATCATCGTGTTGTAGATGGTGCGCTTGGCGGAAGTTTCGTAAAGCGAGTGGCAGAATATTTAGAAGCATTTGATGTGAATAGAGAATATTAATTTCAGAAAAAAATAAAGTAACCCTTTCAGTGTTAGAACATCTGAAAGGGTTTTTTGATTTTAATAAAATCTTTATTTAAATTTCGATAAACGGTAACAACAAAATTTTATATTTGTCAACTTTAATAAATTATTAATGGAACTTAAACTCACAAGACCAATATGCTTTTTCGATCTTGAAACCACCGGAATAGAAGTGGCAAAAGATAGAATTGTGGAAATCTCAATTTTCAAAGTATATCCAAACGGAAATAAAGAAAGCAAAACTTGGCTTGTAAATCCAACAATTCCAATTCCTGCAGTCACAACGGCTGTTCACGGAATAACCAACGAAAAAGTGGCGAACGAACCTACTTTTAAAGAATTGGCATCGCAAATTCATAACATGATTAAGGATTCTGATTTAGCAGGATTTAATTCTGATCGATTTGATATTCCACTTCTAGCCGAAGAATTGCTTCGTGCTGAGGTTGATTTTGATATGAAAAACCGAGTTTCGGTTGATGTTCAAACCATTTTCCATAAAAAAGAAGAACGTACCTTAAGCGCAGCACTTAAATTTTATTGTGGAAAAAGTTTAGAAAACGCCCATTCTGCCGAAGCCGATACAATGGCAACCTATGAAATTCTAAAAGCTCAATTAGACCGATATGATGATTTGGAAAATGATATGAAATCATTATCTGAATTTACAACGCGTAAAAAATCAGTTGATTTTGCAGGTTTCATCGCCTTGAATAATGAAGGAAAAGAAATTTTTACTTTTGGAAAAAATAAAGGTCAGCTTGTAGAAGAGGTGCTTGAAAAAGAACCAGGTTATTATGGTTGGATTCAAGGAGCCGATTTTCCGTTGTACACTAAAAAAGTACTTACGGCTATCAAATTAAGAAAATTAAACACAAAAAGTTAGAAGTAAGATGTCAGAAGGTCGGAGTTTTTTTCCATCTTCCTACAACCTTCTTTCAACAATATAAGCATGAAAATAATCTGCATCGGACGAAATTACACCAAGCACATTGAAGAGCTTCAAAACGAAAGACCAGACGAACCTGTTGTATTTCTTAAACCAGATTCGGCAATTCTTTTAAAACAGCATCCTTTTGTAATTCCAGAATTTACCAATGATGTGCATCACGAAGTTGAAATTTTGGTAAAAATAAATAAAGTTGGAAAGTACATCGACGCCAAATTTGCACATAATTATTATGACGAAATTGGATTAGGAATCGATTTTACAGCACGTGATCTTCAAAGCAAACTTAAAGAGAAAGGTTTGCCTTGGGAAAAAGCAAAAGCTTTTGACGGTTCAGCGGTTATAGGAGACTTTTTATCGAAAAAAGATTTTAGTTCTTTGGAAAATATTAACTTTGAATTGACAAACAACGGAAATGTGGTTCAAAAAGGGAATACAAGCCATATGTTGTGGAAAATTGATGAACTTATTGCTTACGTTTCTCAATATTTCACGCTTAAAAAAGGTGATATAGTATTTACAGGAACACCGGAAGGCGTTAATGCAGTTAAGCCAAACGACATTTTAGAAGGATTTATCGAAAACAAAAAATTATTTAGAATACAAGTAAAGTAATGGCAATAAATTATAACCTAGCAAAAGTTTACGCTCTTTCAGATAACGATCCGGAGTTTGTAATGCAAATCATCACACTTTTCGTTACCGAAGTGCCTCAAGATTTAAAACAAATTGAACTTGGTATAAAGATTAAAGATCACAAACAAGCTTATGCCTATGCGCATAAGATAAAACCAACACTAGATTTACTAGGAATGACAATGGCGTATGAGGAAATTCTTCAGGTAGAAGCTTGGACTCGTGCCGAAGGTAAACGTAAAGAAATTGCCGCTACTTTTGAAAGTATAGCGTCGCAAGTTGAAAAAGCTATTAAAGAAATTAAAAAAGATTTCGAAATATAAACTATTATTTTTTTGGCATTCATTTTGAGCTTAATTTTACAAAAAAATTAAAATCGAATGGTTAAAAAAATTATAGTTGCTGTTTTGCTTGTTTTTACTTTCAATTCCTATTCACAATCAGCTGAAGGTTACTGGGACAACATAAGAATAACCACAGAAACCATTTCGTTGCGTGCAGGTGAGAAAAAATCCATTAAATCGCAAGAATTTCCAGTTGGAACAACCGAAGTTGTGTATAGAATAACCTTGTTGGACGACAATCAAAAACTTTCTAGTAGTTTGGTTTCGGTTTTAAAATCGATTCCCGATCCAACAGGTATTAGTCAAGGAACTGCAGGAGCAGTATTTTTATTATCAACCATTTCTGGTGATGACAAATGTAAGTATGCTATTTTTACTTCAAATAGTGATGCTGAAAATTACATTAAATCCAATAAGCCAAATAATGCTTGCTTTGTTCAAGACAAACCAATTAATAAAGAAGCCAAATTATTATCTGGAAATTGTATTTCTTCTAAAACCCAACATCTTTGGTTCACTTTTGAAAGTGATAATTGGGTAATGAATCAAAAAATTATCATTGAAATTGTGCCTTGGGTGAATAAAAAACTCAATCGCGGTTGGAATATTGAAGCCAAACAGGAAATTATAAATTATAGTAAAACGCTAAAAGTGTATGCGTCACTTAGCAAAAAAGAAGCGTTTTCGGCCAATTTTCTTGAGGCTATTTTGCAAAAATATACGTATAAAGAATTTACAAGTTTATTAAGCCAAGAAAAAAATGTTGTAACTGATAGAATTACGGAAGAAGCATTGAAAAAAACAGGAGAAGTAAAACAATTGTATAATCTTTATCGCGATGCTTCGTATACAGCTTTTTTAAAAGGCGATTTTGATAAAGCTATAAAGGTACTTCAAGAAGATATTATCGATAAAAATAGAGCAGTTGCAATGGATTTTTGTGCCCTTGGTGATTATTATCTGTTTTCAAAACAATTTGACAAAGCTGAGAAGGCATTTCAAATCGGAATTGAATTGGATGCTACTGAAATAAATTTACAGTTAAATTTAGCACACTTATATTTATTTACCAATCGGATTTCTGACGCGAAAGAAATTCATAAAAAATATAAAAATCAAAATGTAAATGCTAAAACAAGTTGGAAAGAGCAAACTCAAAAAGATTTTGATTTATTCAAAAAATATAATTTTCCAGCAGATGATTTTAAAAAAATAACCAAAATTTTGGATTAATTATTTTCAAAATTAGCATGCAATTTTTTATCAATAGTAAACTGACCAACATAATTTTCTAAATTAAATGACGGCAACCTATCATCAATATATTTTAAATTTTAAACGTCCTTCAGGTACTTCAAGAGGAATTCTAAACGAGAAAGAAACGTGGTTTATTATCTTAGAAAACGAAGGTAAAAAGGGTATTGGCGAGTGCGGAATTTTACGCGGATTGAGTTGTGATGATCGACCAGATTATGAAGCGAAATTGCAATGGACTTGCAACAATATTCATTTGGGAAAAGAACAACTTTGGGAAGCACTTTTAGAATTTCCATCGATTCAGTTTGGTGTGGAAATGGCGTTTCAATCATTGGAGTCGGAATCGCCTTTTTTACTATTTCCTTCTGGCTTTACTGATGGCAAAAAAAACATCTTAATTAACGGATTGGTTTGGATGGGAAATGAGGCTTTTATGAAGCAGCAAATAGAAGAAAAATTAGTACAAGGATTTTCTTGCATAAAACTCAAAATTGGAGCAATAGATTTTCAAAAAGAACTCGATTTATTACGGTTTATTAGACAACATTTTGATAGTAAGACAATTGAAATTCGGGTGGATGCCAATGGTGCTTTTGATGAAAATGAAGCTTTAGATAAACTGAATCAATTATCTGGTTACGAATTACATAGTATTGAACAACCTATTGCGAAAAACAACACTGACAGTATGTCAGAGCTGTGTAAATCAACACCAATTCCTATTGCACTAGACGAAGAACTTATTGGCATATTCACTTTACAAGAAAAAGAGGAATTACTAATGAAAATTAAGCCGCAATACATCATTTTGAAACCAAGTTTTGTAGGCGGATTTCGAGGCACTAAAGAATGGATTTTGCTAGCTGAAAAACATCAAATTGGTTGGTGGATTACCTCTGCGTTGGAAAGTAATATTGGTTTAAATGCAATAGCACAATGGACATTTTTGCAACACAATTCGATGCCACAAGGATTAGGTACTGGAGGTTTGTACACCAATAATTTTGATTGTCCGTTAGTAGTTTTTAATGGAAATTTGGAATATAAAAAAGAACTAAATTGGGGTTTTAATTTTGATGATTTTTCAAAATAATTTTCAATTTTACATTGGTTTTTTCGAGACTTCTTTAGTGCTAATTGAAGACACTTTGTTGTCATTATTTACCACAATTTTTAATTCTCTTTGAAAGTATTTTTTCTCGTATTTGATATTGTATTTAAAAATAAAATCATCAGTTTCTTTGTCTTGAACAACTTCTATTAAATTCAATTCAAGGAATTTTCCGTTTCTTGCATTTATCCTTTGACACGTTTTTGAAACTTTTTCAATAGTAGCATTTTTGATCACGCTTTCAGTTGCTTCAGTAGAATTAAAACTTTTAAACTTGGATGTGTTGCAAGTTTCCATAAGTCGTTTTCCTAGTTCATAAGCTCTATTTTTTTTGATATCTTCAACATCTTTTATGTCAAAAGTTTTATATCTTTTTGCTTCATATTTGTCTAATTCGGCAGCAGACATCGTTGAAGGATTTTTACTTTTACACGATAGAATTGTTAAAACTAAAAGTAAGGCTATAAGTTTTTTCATAGTATTTTTTTAAAATAACATTTTGTTTAGGTAATTATTGTCTTGTAAATGTTAAACTATTTTTAATAAAATAGTTGGATCGGGACAGTTTTCTAAATAAAATTCTAAATCTTTTGCAGCACAAACTCCTGGATAATCACCATTATTACCCTGCAAATCCTTAATAATTTGGAAATGTAGGTGCGGTGCATAATCTCCGTTCACATTGGCACTTCCTAATTCTGCTATACTTTCACCTTTCTTAAATTTTTGACCAATTTTTAAATTTTGAATGCTCTCTTTTGCTAAGTGTCCGTAAAGTGTGTAAAATAAAAAATCATCAATTTGATGTTCTAAAATAATAGTTGGACCATAATTTCCTAGTCCTTCATTGTATTTGAAACTGTGAACAGAACCATCTAAAGCAGCTAAAACGTTGGTAGGAACATTAATCCATAAGTCTAAACCAATATGAATATTTCGTTCATCGGTAGTGGAATCTTTAAAAATGGTGCTTCTTTGATATAAATTTCTGTGTTCATTATAGCCGCCATATGCTACTTCTGCATTTGCTTCAGTAAGAAAATTTTCGATATAGTTTTCAAAATCAGAAGCAGTTTTCAGATTTTTATTTAAGAGTACTTTATTTGAAATTGATAAATCTATTGGTGTATATTTTTTGTAATCAATTGAGGCATCAATTACTTTTACATTTTCAATTTTTTTTAAAATAGTTTCCAAGGTTGTCATTTTAATAGTTCTTTTGAGATACTAAATTTAAATAAAAAAGCCAGATAAAACTAATTATCTGGCTTTTGCTTTTATTTGATAGAATTACTTTACTGCAAGTAAGTCTAAAAATTCAATTGTTGGTTCTTTCGATAACAATTCTCCTGCATGCGCCATTAATGCAGCGGCAATTTTTCCTGATAAATGTGCCTTTCTTCCTTCTTCAGTTTCGAAAGTATCAAATATTCCAAAGGTTGATTCATTGATTTGCCATGCATACCATTTGATAGTTTCAGGTTCATCTATAGCTAAAGGTAATGCGCTTTTTAAAAAGTCAGAAACTTCGTTTTCTTTACCTGGTTTTGCCTCTAATCGAGCTAATAATGCAAATTTTTCCATTTTATTTTTTTTAGATTATTTAACTGCGTTTGCTCCGGCAACGGCTACTTCATGATCATTTTCAACTGAACTACCAGAAACTCCGATAGCACCGATAACTTCACCATTTGCATTTTTAATTACAACACCACCTGGAAAAGTAATTAAGCCACCATTAGAATGTTCAATATTATATAGCGGTGCGCCAGGTTGAACTGCTGCGCTCAAATCTGCGGTATCCATTGTAAAAAAAGCTGCTGTTTTAGCCTTTTTATGACTGATATCGATTGATCCAATCCACGCGCCATCCATTCTTGAAAATGCTGTTAAGTTGGCACCTGCATCAACAACGCAAATGTCCATTTTTGTATTGATTTCAGCTGCTTTTATTTTTGCTGCGGCAATAGCAGCTTCTGCTTGTTGTAGCGTTAAGCTCATAGTTTTTAGTTTTAAAGATTTAGAAATTATATACGTAAAAATAAAACTATTGGATGGCTCTTTATTATTAACAGTTGTTAAAATAAACTTTTCTTAAATTATAAAATTGTTAGATCTTTGATTAAAGGTCAAAAAAAAACCTCTCAAAATTGAATTCTGAGAGGTTTTCTGTACTTTTTGTTTTTGGATTTAATTTACAATTACTTTTTTAATAACTGATTGATTTTCTGAAGTTAGCTTCAAGAAGTAAAACCCTTTTGGTAAATTTTCTAAAGTGTAAGTAGAACCATTAAATGTTGGTTTTTGTACTTCCATTACAATTTGTCCGTTAATATTGATTAATTGAATATCATCAACTATTGTTTCAGTTTCAATAGTAATCTTGCCATCATTTGATGGATTAGGATATACCGATACATTTGCAAAATAGTTAAAGTCATTAGTAGATAAATTGTCTACTGTTGTACATTGTGTAGACCATATTGCACATACATAATTAGGATTGTCTATAAAAGGATTTCTGTTTCCTTGATAAGCAAAAATTGCGTTATTTTTGGCTATCTCCTTAGCAGATACTGGATCTTGCTTGTGCCATTTAATTAGTAAAAGTATAAAATCATCTGAAAAAACTTTATTGGTACTACCATCAAACATACTTTTTGCTTGACACGTTGCGCTGTTAGCGGCAGTGTAAAAGTTATCCATTAAATCCTCATAACGGGTAGCAAAGTAAAAGAAACTTCGTGCAATATCTCCTTTAAATTCATTGATTGGTTCGAAAACTGTGCTTGAATAATTTGAAAATCCATTAACCGTATTTGGACCTCTTTTAGATCCATTTGCCGATGTGTAAGTTCCAGATGCAACCACTCCGAAAGCAAGATTATTTCGATCACCATTTACTTTTCCATCTGAAGGAACGACATGGAATGGGTCATTTTTCATTGGATCTACTTGAAAATTATCAAAATAAGATTGTGGGATTAAATGTTCTCTATTATAACAATCTCCTTCACCAGAATAATTTCCACATTGTTGTGAGGTAGATGTAAAATTGTAAGCGTCTAGACCAGTTGGATTTTCAGAATAATAGTCTAACAATGATCCGTCGTTTTCATAAATATTGTCACGAAATGCTGGAGTTGTATATAAGTTCCACAACGAGCCATAACCTTGATCTGAATGTCCATTAGTTATGATGTTTTTAAGCTGTGTTTTCAAAGCATAACCTGTGCCTGTAGCATTGTTGTAGTAGTTTGCTGGTGCTTGTGCAAAACTTATTAGGGTAATAAGTAAAAACGCAATGGAGTAAATCTTTTTCATAAAATTTTATTTATAATTTTCTTTCTAATAAAGCCATATAAAATCCGTCAAACCCTGATTCTGAAGCTAATAGTTTAGCATCTTTTACAAAGGTAAAACTTTTGCCAATATCTGTAGTTAAGAAACGCTTAATTTGTTCCTGATTTTCAGATGGTAACACGGAACAAGTTGCATAAACAAGTTTTCCTCCTGGTTTTACAATTTTGGAATAACTTTCTAAAACTTCTGATTGAATTTTTTTGATATTCTCGATGAATTCAGGTTGTAGTTTCCATTTGGCATCAGGGTTTCTTTTTAAAACTCCCAATCCGCTACAAGGCGCATCGATTAAAACTCGATCTGCCTTTTCGTGAAGCTTTTTGATTACTTTGGTAGAGTCTATAATTTTGTATTCAATATTAAAAGCGCCGTTTCTTTTGGCTCGAAGTTTTAATTGTTTTAGTTTACTTTCGTATAAATCCATTGCAATTAACTGTCCTTTGTTTTCCATTAATGCTGCCATGTGCAATGTTTTTCCACCTGCGCCAGCACAAGTATCAACAACACGCATTCCAGGTTTTACATCTAAAAAAGCAGCCACCAGTTGTGATGATGCATCTTGAACTTCGAAAAAACCTTGCTTAAATGCATCGGTTAAAAATACATTAGCTCTTTCTTTTAAAACTAAAGCATCATTATTGTCTTTAATATATTCTGTTTCAATATTTAAATCCATCAACAGCGCTCGAAGTTGTTCTTTAGTAGTTTTTAAAGTATTTACTCTAAGAATTACCTTTGCCTGTTGGTTTTGCGCTGCTATTTCTTTAGTCCAAACTGCTTCGCCTAATTCTTTCACGCCAAGTTCATCCATCCAATCTGGAATAGATTCGCGCAAGGCTCTTTTTTTAGATAGTTCGTCAAATCGTCCTTTTATTTTTCGTTCTGGAGTTCCTTCTAATTGTCTCCAATCTGGAATTGGATAACCTCTTAGAACAGCCCATGTAGCAAACATTCTCCAAATATTATCACGGTCATAAGGTTCTTTAACTTCTGCAATTTCTGCATATAATCGTTTCCATCGTACTATTTCGTAAATAGTTTCGGCAACAAATTTTCGGTCGGAACTTCCCCAACGTTTGTCTTTTTTTAATGCTCTTGCTACAACTTTATCGGCATATTCGCCTTCGTTAAAAATTGCATTTAACGAGTCAATTGTAGTATAAACTAAATTTCGGTGTAATCTCATGGTTTTAAAAATCAGCGTGCAAAGGTATTGCTTTTTTATAGAAACAAAGAAGTATTCTAATAAAACCTTTTAAGTTTTCTAGAATACTTCTATCGTATTGTTTTTTATAGGGTTACTTAATTTATTTTAGTACATTCTATACGTTTCATATTGATAATTTCAGGTGCATGAAGAACCATCGGGAATTGTTCAACTTTTACTGAACTGTTGTCCAATCCAAATCCGTTTTGTTCTGACAAACTGAATTTTTTAATTAAAAAATAGGTATTCATTACTACTTTCTCAAAGAAGGTTAAATCACTATCATTTGAAAGAAATTTTTCTGATAATACAAATTTGAAATCACCTATAATATTGTTTTTATTTAATGATTCGTAACGACTAGTTATATCCATTTCGCCGTTTTTAACCATATCTTTAATCACTTCTTTGAACATTAAATTGATCTTGGTAGGTTCTCTAAATCCTAAGTAGAAATCTACTCTGTATATGTCGTCTACCACAATTGGAGTTACTCTAAACTCTTTTTTGTAAGGTTCATTTAAGATGTTTACGTGAACAAACCAATAAATATCGGCTCTTTTTGGACGCTTTTGAAGTATGGAGTACATTACTTTTTCTTCAATTTCGTCAGTTCTGTTGGCGTTGGTCATGTAAACTAAGTGTGTTGCATATTTAGGTATAGATAAATCAACACTCAACTCGGCTAATACTTTTTTGTAATCGTTAATTTTGACAATTTTAGTGTAGGCTTTACTGATTTTTTTAGCCAAATACCAAGTAGACATTACACCTATTAAAGAAAGTGCGATAAACAAAGTTACAAAACCACCGTCCATGAATTTTACAATATTTGCAGCTAAAAAGCTAAATTCAATGGTAAGATATAATAGAATCAATGGTGCAATAAAATACCATTTTACTCTTTTCATTATCAGATAATAATTCAGTAATATAGTGGTCATAATCATGCAAAGTACTATGGCTAAACCATAGGCATGTTCCATATTACTAGATTCTTTAAAGTACAATACTATACCAACGCAACCTAGAAATAAAAGCCAGTTGATTGATGGTATGTATAATTGACCTTTGACATCAGTAGGAAATTTAATTTTAACTTTTGGCCAGAAATTTAGTCGCATTGCTTCGTTTATTAGTGTAAAAGAACCACTAATTAAAGCTTGAGATGCGATAACTGCTGCTAATGTTGCGACTACAATTCCAATAGGTTGAAACCAATCTGGCATTATTAAATAGAACGGATTTGGATTATTACTTCCTAGTTGTTCTAGTGTTTTACCATCGTGTAATAATAGGTAAGCACCTTGTCCAAAGTAATTTAATACTAAAGCCGATTTTACAAAAATCCAACTGATGCGAATATTTTTTCGTCCGCAATGACCCATGTCAGAATATAATGCTTCTGCTCCAGTGGTACATAAAAAAACGGCACCAAGAATAAAAAATCCTTGATCACTTACATCGGATGTTAATAGATGATAGGCATAATACGGATTTAACGCGTTGAATACTTCTAAATTAGTCGACATTTGAATGATTCCTAAAATCGCTAACATCGAAAACCAAACCAGCATCATAGGAGCAAAAAATTTACCGACTAGTTTTGTTCCAAATTGTTGAATTGTAAACAAGATGAATAAAATGGCAATAACAATTGGAATTGTTGGAATATCTGGTTTGAAAATTCGCAGTCCTTCAACAGCTGAAGATACCGAAATTGGCGGCGTAATAATTCCATCTGCGAGCAAAGCACTTCCTCCAATAATTGCTGGAACAATAAGCCATTGAATTTTGGTTCTTTTTACTAAAGCATACAAAGCGAAAATTCCTCCTTCACCATGGTTGTCTGCACTTAAAGTGATCAATACATATTTAAGTGTTGTTTGGAGTGTTAATGTCCAAAAGATACAAGACAAGCCTCCAAGTATAAGATCTTTACTGATGGCACTATCACCAATAATAGCTTTCATTACATATAGTGGCGAAGTTCCAATATCTCCGTAAATAATTCCTAAAGTGATTAATAAACCTGCGGCTGAAAGTTTGGTGTGAAGTTGATTATGACTATGAGAACTCATATAATTTTATTAAAAGAGTACAAAGGTATCATTTTTAAATAATTGAAATAAAAAAAGCATCGAATATTTTTCGATGCTTCTTAAATTTAAGTAAGTTGATTATCTTCTTCCACCTCGAGATTCAGAGTTACCTCTTGATGATCTGTTATTATTTCCTCCTCTAGATTCGGATGAACGTTGTGTGGCTACTGATGTTGAACTTCTTTGCGAAGTATTCGATCTTGTTGCACTTGCATTTTCTCGCTGTGGTGACATTCTCGGTGACGAAGCACTCGATGAAGGTCTAGTGTTGGTTTCATAACTTCTTGGTGTTGCTGAACTACTTCTAGGTGTTCCAACAGTAGTACTATTCTCTCTTGGACTAGAAACACTTCTCGGATTGCTGTAGTTTCCAGATTGTTGTGACGATCTTGGAGTTACTACAGAGGTTGATCTTGGTGTAGCATCGCTATTATTTCTAACAGGGTTAGTTCTTGGCGAAGTACTTCTTGGATTTGTACCAACATTATCTCTACTTGAAGTCGTTCTTGGTGTTGCAATAGAATTATTTCCTCTATTTGAACTATTGTTTCTAGATGAATTGTAAGCAACATCTCTGCTAGGTCTTGCTACTTCAAGTTCACGACGGTTGCTGTAACCAGAATTTCTGCTTGCAAAAGAACGATTAGGATATTGTCTTTCATAACCATTACTTCTTCTTCCATAATAATTATTGTAAGCTACTTGACATCTTCTGTTGTAAGAATAATTGTAACTGTGGTTGAAATTTATCCAAACACCAACATTGTGACGGTATCTAAAAACTGGATACGGATTCCAAAATGTGTAATAGCTTGGATAGTAACCCCAATAAAAACTAGAGCAATACGGTCTGTATCTAGGTGTCCAAAAATGGGTGTAAATTACAGGTGTCGAAACATAAACAGGTTCGTAAATATAATTGCTTCCATACATGTATACATCACCAACAACTTGAACTTGAATTCGGTTGTTTCTATCTTTTTCAACTTCAACAGTAGCAACATCTTGAAAAACATCACGACCTAATACTGCTTGAACCACGATTAAATGCGCATTACCTTCTACAGATTCAATTACACGTAAATAATCTACTTGATTGTCTCCATTCAAATCTAAATTTGAAATCTGCATTTTAGGATCATTCAGTCGATTTTCAAAATCTTCTAAATCTCTAGAATCACCAAATATAGAAGCAACTGCTCTCAAATCAAGGTTGTCACTTATTTCAGAACTTGTTGCATTAACTGTAGTTCTATCTTGTGCTATAATGGAACTTGCGAAAAGCAAACTCATCAGCGACGAAAAAAATAATTTAGTTTTCATAATACTCTATTTTAGTTTTTTTATTGGATTCTTTTTAATCAATAAACCAATATCTGTGCCAAGAATTCTTATTTACAAATCATTAACAAATAGTATTTGTATCTTCGCTTTCTAAAATTAAAATAATGAAGAAAAGTATTTATATAGTAGTTCTTGCCATTGTATTGGTTTCGTGCAAATCTGCAAAGCCAGAAAATTCATCCAAAGAGTTTACTTCGGTGAAAGTTGATACTATTTTAATAGATAAAATCAGTATCCGTCCTATAACGGTTGCTATAGATAAAGTTTGGTATGCAGCCGATAAAAATAGAGTAGGTTACTTGAGTTTGACCGATGCAAGTAAAATGCAACGAGAGATTTCTAAAGATGGAATAAAAATGGAGTTTAGAAGTATTGCTCAAACTACCAACTCAATATTTGTTGTAAATGTAGGAAATCCTGCATTGCTTTATAAATTTTCAAAAGATTTGAACAAGAAAGAATTGGTGTACGAAGAAAAAAACGATAAGGTTTTTTACGACAGTATGCAATTTTGGAATGATAACGAAGGAATCGCAATTGGTGATCCAATAGAAAGCTGCATGTGTATTATTATAACACGCGATGGCGGTAAAACTTGGAATAAAGTACCATGCGATACATTGCCAAAAATAGAAGATGGTGAAGCAGCATTTGCAGCAAGCAATACTAATATCGTTATTAAAGGAAATTTGACTTGGGTTGTTTCGGGTGGAAAAAAGTCTCGAGTTTTCATTTCTTCTGATAAAGGAAAATCATGGAAAGTTTATGATACTCCAATTGTGCAAGGTGAAGCGATGACCGGAATTTTTACTGCCGATTTTTATGATTCTAAAATCGGATTTGTGGCAGGCGGAAATTATGATAAACTGAATCAAAATTTTCAAAATAAAGCCATTACGAAAGATGGTGGAAAAACATGGAAATTGGTTGCCGAAAAACAAGGATTTGGATATGCTTCTTGTGTTCAATTTGTACCTAAAAGTAAAGGAAAACAATTGGTAAGTGTTGGCGCAAGCGGATTGTATTATTCTAAAGACGGTGGCGCAAATTGGAAAATGTTACTTAAAGATTCTAGTTTATACACTATTAGATTTGTAGATGAAAACACAGCAATTGCAGCTGGAAAAGACAAAATTATAAAACTTGAGTTTCAATAAAACTTGAATTACACTAAAAAAAATCGCCAACTCTACTATAAATTTAGAAGTTGGCATTTTTTTTTATTTGTAAACTCTGTAAATCTAATCCTAAAACTATCTACCTACTTTTTTATCGCGATACTGCTGTAATAGTTTTCGACTGAAATCTTCTTCGGCTTTTTTAAGTTTTAAAATTTTTACACTTGGTAAAACTCCTTTTAAACTAGAAATAAACTTCTTTTTTAATAAAAATAGTTCTTCATCGGTATTTTCTAATTGCGATAAAATAGCACTTGCTTCTTTTTCAGATAATTTATCTAATGATGAATCATCAGTTTTATCGAGTAGATTTTTCAGTTTTACTTTTCTTATCTCGTGTTGTTTATCTTCAAAAGCGTTGTATAACGGCCAAAATTTAGCTGATTCTTCGGGTGTTAAGCTCAACTCATTTGTAATAAAAGCTACTTTTAACGATTTTATTTGTTCCTTTTTTTGATTGAATCGTTCTTTCAATCGGTTTGCTGGTTGAGCAAAAGCCGTCAGCGTTAACAAAAGAAATAGGAAACTTATGTATTTGATTTTTTTCATTTTTATAATATTAGTTTAAAATGTATTCTTCCACATTGGTATTTTCAGACAATATATCTTCTTGCGAAACATCAATAGAAGTTTCTGATTTTAGTTTAGCAATATCTTCTTCGTCTAATAAATTTACTAAATCATCATCGGTTATTGTAGAATGATTTGTAATATAATTTTCAATTTCGGTAGTATAAGAAATCTCCGTGTCGGTTTTCCATAAATTCATTACTGGAATGGTAAATGCTATAACCAATATTGCCGCTGCCGAGTAAAACCAATTTCTGTTTTTAGCATAAAACGAAATAACTTTAGGTTCATGCGTTGGCAATTTACCCATTAATCGGTCGTTGAAATTTTCGAAATAATTATCAGGTGTGGTAAAACCTGACGTTATTTTTGGATTGGTGTTTAAATTAAAATCATTCATATCTGTAAGACATTTTCATTTCTAAAAGGTTTAATCGTGTTTCATATATTCTTCAATTTTTTTCACAGCTATGTGATACGACGCTTTGAGCGCACCAACTGAAGTTCCTAAAATTTCCGACATATCTTCGTACTTTAGTTCTTCAAAATATTTCATTTTAAAGACCAATTGTTGTTTTTCTGGTAAAGTAATAATGGCTTTTTGTAATTTTAACTGAATTTCATTTCCGTCAAAATAAACATCCGATTGTAAATTTTCTACAATTTTTGTTTGTAATGCTTCGCTTGTTGTTCCGTTTCGTTTGGCTTTGCTGTTTATAAAAGTTATTGCTTCGTTGGTAGCTATGCGATACATCCATGAGAAAAGTTTGCTATCACCTTTAAAATTTTTTAAATATTGAAACACTTTAATAAATGTGTTTTGCAAAACATCATCGGCATCGTCATGGTTCAAAACAATTCCTCGAATATGATTGTATAATGGTTTTTGAAAATCGCGTACCAATTTTTGAAACGCAACATTTTGCGTTTTCACATCGAGCAACTCTTTTATAAAATCTTTTTCGTCTTGCAAGCTAAAACCATTTATCAATTAGAATAAAGATAGTTTAAAAGGTTTAATCCAAAACAAAATTTTATCTTTTAAGAAGGTAAAAGGTTTTTTTACAACTTGCTCGTTATATTTTAAACTTAACTTAGGGTGTTACCGAAGTGCTTTCTGAACGAACGATTGGCTTAGTTGCAGTTGAATCTACAAGCTTTCTGTAACTTGGTTTTGGAGCTACTGTTTTTGGAACAATCGGAATGTAAGTTTCTGTTATCCATTTAGATGGAGCTTTTGCATCTAGACTGTTTTTAGTATATACTTCAATGATTTGTAATGTAGTATTTCGCTCCAATTTGTTTTTCATCAAATACTCATATCCTTTTTTCCATACTTTCTGAGAATGGCTGTAATCGCCAGTAAGTGTAGTTTTTAAAGCAGAATAAGCTGGTAGTTGTCCTGATTGCATATCGCTTCCTGCCGATATAAATATTGAATCGCGAACTGGAATACAAACCGAAAGTCCTATTAAATCATTAATTCGATCATATTTTGTGTATAAAATAAATGGTTTACCGTTGGTGGCAATTTTATTTTTTTCGACAAATTTGGTCATACGAGGTAGTAAAATTTTAATGTTTTTATTTACATTTTTTTCTCTAGAAACTATGGATTGTTTGAGATAGAATGTAGCTGAACGATTTACAATACCATTAACTTTGATACTAAATGTGTTTAATTCGTAGTTTAAGCTTTTATTTAAATTTTCTAAACTTAATTCATTTTGGTTACCTACTACAGAGTTGATTCCTCCGTTAAAAAAAGATAGTATTTTACTTTTAAAGTCAAGTTTTCCTTTGCTTTGCCAAGTAACTTTAGTTCCTCCAATGGTGTCTTTAAATTTTAAAGTAACTTCACTTTTTTCACCATTTTCGTATTTATTTATAAAAATGCTGTCGTTTTCTTTTGTAAACAGCGTTTTCATTTTTCCATCGGTTGAACCTTTCCAAGAAAAAGAAGCTCCTTTTCCCGAGGTGATTTCTGGATAATTATAAGTAATCGATTGGTCTGAAATTAATTTAGTTTCGAATGATTCCCAATTTCTGTAGTCGTTTATGTAACTATACAGTGTACTTTTTGGAGTATTAATTACTTTGCTTGCGGTAACATTGTAATCGGCTTTTTGGGTTGATACAAAAACGGTTAATCCTATTAGTAATAATAAAACAAGTAATAAAATATATTTTAGGATTCTCATCTTTAATCTCAAACTAAAATTGTTGTGGTAAAAATAGTAAAATTATTTTGTAGTTAAACGTTTGTAATACAATCTGATAATTTTAATGTTTAAAGAAGATTTTTATCAAAAATAAAAGCATAATAAATCCGAAGAAACCTAGTAATATTTTATAATTCCCTTTATAAAATTGGCTGTGTAATACTTTGTCTTTACCGTATGCTATTATCATTGCAATAACAAACGCTATTAAAAAAAGTGCTGCAAAAATCCATTGCCCAGTTGTAAACATAATTGCTAATTTTTCAACAAATTTACTATTTTGAAATCAAAATTTGTACTTTGCAGTCACAATAAATTAATAAAAATGCAAAAACAAATTAACTCCGTTAAAGAATTCCATACTGCTTTTGGTATAGGTGTTTCTGAAACTTTAAAAGCCGATTTGGGTTCAAACATCAATATGCTTCGTTACAATTTGATGAAAGAAGAAAATGAAGAATATCTTGAAGCAGTGCAGAATAATGATATTGTTGAAATAGCCGATGCACTTGGCGACATGCTTTATATCCTTTGTGGAACTATTATAGAACATGGTTTACAAGATAAAATTGAAGCGGTTTTCGACGAAATTCAGAGAAGTAATATGAGTAAACTTGATGAAAATGGAAAACCTATTTATCGAGAAGATGGTAAAGTTATGAAAGGGCCAAATTACTTCAAGCCAAATTTTGACGCTATTTTAAAATAATAGTTCATACTTCCACGAAAAAAAATCGATTGCCAAATGACAATCGATTTTTTTATTTAGTAGTTCACAATAAATTATACTTCAACTGTCCAACCGAAGGTGTCTTCTGCAAGTTTGTATTGTATTTTTGTAAGCTTATCTTTTAATTGTAAAGCAATTGAATCTTCTAGTTTAGGCAATTCGTAATACGTATTTTGATATGAAAATCCAGTAATTGGGTTTACTACAGCTGCAGTTCCTGCGCCAAATATTTCTTTTAACGAGCCATTTTTAGCTGCTTCTACAAGTTCTTCTACCAATACCGAACGCACTTCTACGTCAATTCCTTCACGTTTGGCTAAGTCTATCAAACTTTTTCTTGTTACACCATCTAAAATTCGTTCGCTTGTTGGTGCTGTCAATAAAGTATCATTTATTCTAAAAAAAACGTTCATTGTTCCAGCTTCTTCTAGCTTGGTATGTGTTGCATCATCGGTCCAAATAATTTGTTGGAAACCTTTATCATTTGCCAATTTGGTAGGATAAAATTGAGCAGAATAATTTCCAGCCGCTTTTGCAGCTCCAATTCCACCATTAGCAGCGCGTGAAAAATGTTCAGCAATAATCACTTTCACTTCACCAGAATAATACGATTTTGCAGGAGAAAGAATAATCATAAAACGGTATTGCGTTGATGGCTGTGCAATTACGCCAGAACCAACTGCAATCATAAACGGTCTTATATATAATGTATTTCCAATACCTTTTTTAACCCATTCTTTATCGATTTCTAAAATGGTTTTTAGTCCTTCAATAAATACGTCATGTGGTACTTCTGGCATCGCCATACGCTTGGCCGAATTGTTGAATCGAGTAAAGTTTTCGTCAGGTCTAAAAAGCCATACAGCATCATTCTCGTCTTTATAGGCTTTCATTCCTTCAAAAATGGCTTGTCCGTAATGAAATACTTTGGCAGACGGATCAATTAAGAATGGCGCATAGGGTTTAATTTCAGGTTTGTGCCATTTTCCTTCTTTGAAATCACAAACCAACATGTGATCTGTAAATACATTTCCAAAAGCTAGATTTTCAAAATCTACCGAATCAATTTTTGATGAAGTAGCTTTAACTATATCGATTTCGAGCGTAGTTTTTAAACTCATTTACTAAGTTATTTTTAGATAAAATTTATTTAAAACATTGATTTTCAATAGTTTGAAAATAAACTTTATTAGTTTATAAAGTTGTGTATTAATTTTGGCTAAACTACTAAAAAAATGTATGTACTTTTAATCAAATTTGATTTAATTAATCCTTTTTTACAATCTAATAAATGTTTTCTTTAAAAAGTAAGTATTTGTTAAAGAATATAAAAAAAAGATGCTTTTTTAATCGAATGTTTTCAATAACTCATTATTTTTGTCGGATATTAAAATTTAAAACTTTTAAAATGAAAAAATTACAACTTATGATAGTTTCAATTGTTATGGCAATTGGATTAAATGGTTTTTCTCAAGCAAAGGCTACAACTGTAAACGTTAAAGATTATGCGTTATTTGGAGATAAATTTGAGCCTACTAAAGTTTTGACTAACAAGGAAATGCTTAAAAAATACAAGACACTTAAAAAAGGCGATTCCATACAAGTAAAGTTTAAATCAAATATAAAAGAAGTTTGTAAGAAAAAAGGATGTTGGATGCAAATGGACTTAACAGAAAACCAACAGTCATTCGTAAAATTTAAAGACTATGGTTTTTTCGTGCCTTTAAATGCCGACAATTCTGAAGCAATTATAAATGGAATCGCTTTTATAGATGTGGTTTCTGTTGATGAATTGAAACATTATGCAAAAGATGCTGGAAAATCGCAAGCTGAAATCAATAAAATTAAAAAACCTGAAATCACGTATTCTTTCAAAGCAACAGGTGTTTTAATTAAGAAATCATAATCTTAATGAGAAAGCTATTTTTGATAATTTTTGTTGTATTATTATCTTTTTCTTGTCAGAAAAAAGAAGCGGTGATTGCCAATGATAATAAAGATTCTATACAATCGGATACTACAACAAGTAAAGAATTTGAGATGTACACCATGTCGGAAATGGCCGGATTGATGGAACAAATGTATGTTCAAAATTTGAGTGTAAAAGAAAAAATTGCTAAAGGCGAAGCGCTAGGCGAATTTCCTGATTACTACATGAAAATTCATACGGCTAAGTTTACAGATTCGACTGATAATGATCTTTTTTTTAAAACCAATGCCAAACTTTATATTGAATCACAAAAGAAATTATATTCTGATTTAGAAAATCAAAAAAAGAATTATAATGCCGGGGTTGATGCTTGTATTACTTGTCATGAAAATAAATGTGGCGGTCCAATTCCTAAGATTAAAAAATTGTATTTAAAGTAATTGTACGTTACAAAATTATGCTAAGAGAAATAAAAATAACGCGTGACGGTTCAACAACAATACATATTCCTGAACTCAACGAGAGTTATCATTCTAAACATGGCGCTATTCGAGAAGCGTATCATGTTTTTATAAAAAGCGGATTTTCTTTATTTGAAGGAAAATCCGTTTCTATTTTAGAAATAGGTTTTGGTACTGGTTTAAATGCTTTTATTACCTTTTTAGAAGCCAATAAATTGAATCAGAAAATTGATTATGTTGGTGTAGAAGCCTATCCTGTAGCTGCTGAAGAAGTTGCGCAAATGAATTTTGTATCCGAACTTAAAGCGGATAATCAGTTGGATTTTTTTCTGAAAATGCACCACACTACTTGGGAAGAAAAACACCTAATTTCAGACAATTTTCGCTTAACTAAACGAGAACAACGTTTTGAAGATATTACTGATGTGGAACAATATGATTTAATTTATTTTGATGCATTCGGATTTGCCGTTCAACCCGAATTGTGGTCGGAAGAAATTTTTCAGATCATGTACAAAGCATTAAAAAAAGATGGAGTTTTGGTAACCTATGCTTGCAGAACATCAATAAAAAATGCGATGATATCGTCAGGGTTTTCTGTAGAAAAATTACCTGGCGCACCGGGAAAGAGAGAAATGCTTAGGGCTAAAAAACTTTAACAGTAGTGCAAATAGAATTTTAACGTAGTATTATGTTTTTGACAAAAACTATTTTTTAAATTTGATAAACTATAAAACAACGTTCTCTTACCAAGACTAAGCAAACCAAAAAAATATCAAATCTATGTCCAGATTAATCTACGATTATTCTAAATCGGTTTTAGAAAGAGTTAGCTTTGACACTAAACTTTTTTGTAAAGAATTAGAAAAAGCTGTCAAGTTGCTTTTGCCTTATGAAATAGAAGAATTAACCATTTGGTTGGTAAATTTTGTTAAGGAAAAGCCCGAATTAAATCAATGTTTACTGATTGTTAATAAATAAAAACTAAAGGAACTTAAACGGTTCCTTTTTTATTTTACTACCATTATTTAATGGGTTTAGGACTAATAATTTCTACATTCTGAAATACGATTGCACCTTTTATAACTCCTGCAATAGTACTTCGTAATGCATCAATTATATGAATTTTAAGTTCTGTTTTAGGATAAATTAAACTAACTTCTCGTGCAGGTTTTGGTTCTTTAAAATGGCGAATTTTATTTTTGTCTTTTTCATTTAAATCTAGTGTGTGCAAAAATGGCAATAGGGTAATTCCTAATCCTTCGTCGGCAAGTTTAATAAGTGTTTCAAAACTACCACTTTCTAATTGAAAATGTCCGTTATCAGCGT
Source organism: Flavobacterium sp. SP2 (assembly GCF_057626655.1). Taxonomy (NCBI): domain Bacteria; kingdom Pseudomonadati; phylum Bacteroidota; class Flavobacteriia; order Flavobacteriales; family Flavobacteriaceae; genus Flavobacterium; species Flavobacterium solicola. The sequence goes on along the minus strand of NZ_JBVHBT010000001.1, from coordinate 586,709 downwards.
TACCACCATTTTTACATAAATTTAAAATGCCGTCTCTAAAACAATGTCCGTCTTGAAGTAATAGAATTTCATCCAAATTTAAATCTGAAACCTCAATTTCTGGTTTGTTATAAGAAGCGTGATTTTCTGGAATATAGGCTACAAACGGTTCGAAATACAAAACAACTTCTTTTATTTTTTCTTCGTTTAAAGGAGTTGCTGCAATGGCTGCGTCAAGATGTCCGTTGTTGAGTTTAGAAATAATTTCATCGGTATTTAATTCCTCAATAATCAGTTTAACTTTTGGATATTTTTTTATAAAATTATTCAAAAACATGGGTAAAAGTGTCGGCATAATTGTTGGAATTATTCCGATTCTAAATTCACCACCAACGTACCCTTTTTGGTGTTGTACAATGTCGTGAATTCGATCTGCTTCGTTTACAATATTTTTGGCTTGATTAACTATTTTTTGTCCAATATCGGTAAGCTGAATTGGCTTTTTAGTTCGGTCAAAAATTTGAATACCAAGTTCTTCCTCGATTTTTTGAATTTGCATACTCAAAGTTGGTTGCGTAACAAAACATTTTTCGGCTGCTAAAGTAAAGTTTTTGTATTCGGCTACTGCCAAAACATATTGTAATTGAGTAATTGTCATTTATAATTCTATTTTATGCAAATATAAAAACTATCAATTTATCTTATAGTAAAATTTACAATTTTTATTGTAAGTTTGATAAAAATTAATAGAAATATGAACGCTTTAGGTTTGCCTCAAAAAGAGACTGAACAATTAGTGGTTGAATTGAATAATTTGCTGTCTAATTTTCAAATTTATTATCAGAATTTGCGTGGTTTGCATTGGAATATTCGCGGCAAACGTTTTTTTGATTTACATGTAAAATTTGAAGAATTGTATAACGACAGTCAATTAAAAATTGATTTAATTGCAGAACGAGTTTTGACATTAGGAGGTACGCCATTGCATACTTTCGATGATTATATAAAAAATAATAAACTAGCAATAGGTAAAAACATTCATCAAGATGAAGAAGCAATTAAGCTTATTGTAAGTTCACTTTCGCAGTTATTACAAATAGAGCGTATTATATTATCCAATTCGGGTGCTATTGATGATGAAGGTACCAATTCGATGATGAGTGATTTTATCAAAGAACAAGAAAAAACAATTTGGATGATGAACGCTTGGCTCGGAGAATCATTAAAATAATTGGTTGTTAAATTTAATGTAATGGTAAATAGAAAGCGCTTTTAAAAACTATTTTTGCTTTATGAAATTAGTGGCTAACATTTTGTTGTTTCTTTTTGTATCTTTTCTAGCTGTTCCTACTATTGTGACCTTAATAGAAAAGAAATCGGACGTTTCTGCTTTTTATTCAAGCGCCGAAGAAGAAATACACAAAGAAATAAAAGCCGAAATTAAAGAATGTTATTCGTTTGACCTTATCAATTATTCATACACTTCAAAAATTAGGATTTTTAGCGGGTACCAATCTAATTTAAGATTGATATCTAAAGAAATTTTGATTCCACCGCCTAAAATGGCTTAGTACAAGTTTACGTTTATAAATTTCACATTGTGTGAAGTTGTTTCTTTGTATTAAATTTTTAGGTATGACAAAAAAAATAAATCTTTTTTCTAACCTTAAATCTGATTTTGCATCGGGTTTAGTGGTTTTTTTGGTGGCACTTCCATTGTGTTTGGGAATAGCATTGGCTTCGGGCGCACCACTTTTTGCAGGAATAATTTCTGGAGTTGTTGGAGGTATTGTTGTAGGATATCTAAGTACATCGCATCTTAGTGTTTCTGGACCAGCAGCAGGATTAACTGCAATTGTTTTAACCGCTATTACCGATTTAGGATCATTCAACGCCTTTCTTTTGGCAGTTTTTTTAGCTGGAATTTTTCAATTAATTCTTGGTTTTATTAAGGCTGGAACTATTTCCAACTACTTTCCAAGTAATGTTATTGAAGGTATGCTAGCCGGTATTGGATTGATTATAATTTTAAAACAAATTCCACATGCGGTAGGTTTAGATTCTGATTTTGAAGGTGATGAAGCTTTTTCTCAAGTAGATGGTAAAAATACATTTTCAGAATTGTTTTCAGTTTTTGATTATATGCAAGTGGGTTCGGTAGTAATTACTCTCATCTCTTTGGCAATATTAATTTCATGGACAAAAATTGATTTTCTAAAAAAGTTAAAAGTTGTTCCAGGAGCATTAGTTGCCGTAATTGTTGGTATTCTACTGAATGAATATTTTGTAAGAACTGGAAGTTCTTTAGCAATTTCTAAAGAGCATTTAGTGAATTTACCTGTTCCTCAATCTTTAAGTGAGCTTCAAAATATTATAGTTGTTCCCGATTTCACCGCAATTATAAATCCCAAAGTATGGTTTGTTGCTGGTACAATTGCAGTAGTAGCTTCTATAGAAACGTTGTTATGTATTGAAGCAGCCGACAAAATGGATGTTCAAAAACGCTATTCAGATACCAATATTGAGTTGAAAGCACAAGGTTTAGGTAATCTTATCAGTGCTCTATTAGGTGGTTTACCAATGACTTCGGTTGTAGTTAGAACCTCTGCCAATAGTAATGCTGGAGCAAAATCTAAAATGTCAACAATCATTCATGGCGTTTTGTTATTGATAAGTGTTTTGGCAATTCCGGTTGTGTTAAATAAAATTCCTTATGCAACTTTAGCAGCAATTTTGCTATTGGTTGGCTACAAACTTGCTAGTCCAAAAACGGTGAAACACTTTTGGCAAAAAGATAAAATATATCAATTTATACCTTTTATTTTAACCTTTGTGGCAGTTGTTTTGACCGATTTGTTAAAAGGAGTTGCGCTTGGAATGGTTGTTAATGTAATTTTTATTTTGATTGGAAATGCAAAACGCGCCTACAAATTTACCAAAGAAGAATACACCGATGGAGATGTAATTCATATCGATTTGGCTCAGGAAGTTTCTTTCTTGAACAAGTCGGCAATAAAAACTACATTGTTATCAATACCCGAAAATTCCAAAGTTGTTATAAATGCATCTGATACCGTATATATTGCGCACGATGTGTTAGATTTAATTAAAGAATTCAAAAAGTTTAGAGCCAAAGATGAAAATATTAAAGTAAAACTTATCGGATTTAAAGATGCTTACAATCTTGAAAATAGCGAAGGTTTTAAAAATACAGTCACCTACGAGCATAAATATGATGCTCTAAAGAGACAAACAATTAAAGTTGAAATAAATAAAAATACTGATTTAAACGAATAAAAAATGAAAACATTAAATAAAGAGTTACAATCTTCAATCACACCAAGAAAAGCTTTAGAAATTTTACAAGATGGAAACCAAAGATTTATAAAAAATCTTCAAGCTCGCCGCGATTTACTTGAACAAGTTAATGACACAAGAGATGGTCAATGGCCATTTGCTATAATTTTAAGTTGTATCGACAGTAGAACATCGGCCGAATTAATTTTTGATCAAGGCTTAGGTGATATTTTTTCTGTAAGAATTGCAGGAAATATTGTTAACGCAGATATACTTGGAAGCATGGAGTTTGCTTGTAAAGTAGCTGGTTCAAAACTAATTGTAGTACTTGGGCATAGTAAATGTGGCGCTATAAAAGGTGCTTGTGATCATGTTGAAATGGGAAATTTAACCGAATTGTTATCTAAAATTCAACCAGCTGTTTATGAAGAAAAAACAGTTGCAGAAGATAGAACCTCTAAAAATGGGGTATTTGTTGAAAATGTTTCTCAAATTAATGTAAAGCGAAGTGTAAAAAACATCATAGAGCGTAGTTTTATTTTAGAGCAAATGATTGAAAGTGGCGCGATTGGTGTAGTGGGTGCAATGCACAATATCGAAACTGGTGAAGTTACTTTTTATGATGACGTATCTTATATTAAAGACGACAAAAATCCTAATTTTTCAGTAGCAGAGTTAAAGCATTAATTGCTCATAGTACTTTCTTAGAAGCCATTAATCATTAGTTCTAACTATTTGATTAATGGTTTTTTTAATAGTATATTTGAGTTACAAAAAAACAGAAGTTTTAAGCACTAAAATTAATCAAACATCGATGAGTGATTTTTATAAAAAAATATTAGATAATAACAAAACTTGGGTTGAAAATCAGCTTGAAGTTGATAAAGATTACTTTAAAGATTTAGCCAAAGGGCAAAATCCACATTTGCTTTGGATAGGTTGTTCAGATAGTCGTGTACCAGCAAACGAGATTATTGGCGCAAAACCCGGCGAAGTTTTTGTACATAGAAATATTGCCAATATGGTAGTTCATAGTGATATGAATATGCTAAGCGTATTAGATTATGCTGTAAATGTTTTAAAAGTAAAACACGTTTTAGTTTGCGGTCATTATGGTTGCGGTGGTGTAAAAGCTGCAATGGGAAATGATTCTATTGGAATTATTGACAATTGGATTCGACATATAAAAGATGTGTACAGATTACACAATACCTACTTAGATTCTTTTGAAGATGAAGAGGAGCGTTTTAACAAATTTGTAGAGTTGAACGTAAAAGAGCAGGTTTTTGATTTAGCCAAAACATCAATAGTTCAAAGTGCTTGGAGAAACGGACAAGAACTTACATTGCATGGTTGGGCCTACGGATTAAATTCAGGTTATGTAACCGATTTGGATGTAAATATAAGTTCGAATGTAGATTTGGATACTGTGTATCAACTTAAATTTTAATCATCAAGATTTTCATTAAATGCTGACGGTAATAATTGCGGAATAAATTTTACTAATAAAGGCAGCAACAAGCCACCACCAGGAAGTAAAAAAATAGTTAACGATGGAATGCTTTTGCACACGTCTAACAATTGTTTTTTTACTTTCTTTTTTTCTTCTTTACTCAAATCTCTATGAGTCGATTTTGCCAAAAGTGATACCAATTCTTTACTTTCAGAAAGTTCTTTCAAAAGTCGTTTGCTGTTTCTTTTTATAAGAATTTCAACACCATGCGTGGTTTGCTCGTAAAAATGTTTTACCGGATTGGAATAATTAAAATATTGAATGTCTTTCTTATTTGTTGAAATAAATTCACTTGTGGTTTCAATACTATAATCAATAAATTGACTTGATAATTCAAGTTTTTCTCCCAACTTGTGCAGAAAGTAAATTTCGTCGTTTTCGATAATGCCATCGTTCCATAATGCCATTCCAGCCATATCTAACAAATAGTACTTTTCAAAATCTTCGGTGAAATAGTGCAATGGTAGACTATCTAAATCAGACGATTTGTTTAAATCCGAAAATTTCGTATACCTTACAGATGCTTCAAAAAGTTTTATTAGTAAATCATCGGTATTAGATTTTTTAGTCTTGAGTTGTAATGATAGCGATACAATACTCAAAATGATTTCTTCTGTTTTTTTGAGATATTTTTCGGGTATTTGATTGTGGATGAGAAATTTATTGTACGCTAAAACATCTACAAATAATAATGCATTGGTAAGGATATGCGAAAAATTTTTGCTAATAATATCTTTATTTGTTTGAACTCGATCATTAATCAGACTTTCAAGTTTATTGGAAGCATTAGAGGGAATAATGTTTTTAAAAAACGAAAATTCTTTTTGATTCATTTCATTATAAAACGCAACTGTTTTTTCTATAAAAAGACTAGGATTAGCATCTTGATTTGCAAAACAATAAACAGAATATAAGGTGTTTACCAAAGCTACTTTAGAAATTTCATCGCTTTTCCATTGTGAAATATCAATTGGAGTAGGTGTATTGATGCTGATAATATGACCGTAGATAAAACCAGTTTTTCTTATTTGTTCGTAAAAAGACAGATGATTTTCGGACAAAACATGCTGTCCTTGCTCCAAAAAAAATTTATCTATCCAGCCATTTGCCGACGGGTTAATCATCGTGTAATTTTATAAAGAAAATATCGAGACAAAATTCGTGAAAATTTATTAGGCATTAGACTTTTTTGATTAAAATAACGTAAAAATAATTTAAGGTCTCGATTTGCTATTTTGTTCGCAAAGTCTAATGATTTCTGAAATTCTTGCAGTTCTTGTTTCTTCTCTTTTGGCCTGATTTAACCAGTATAAATAGCTTTTTCTGTACGAAGGACTAAAATTAGTATAATTTGAATAGGCAGCTTCGTTTTCTTGAAAAGCCTTTTCTAAATCAGCAGGAATACTTAGGCTTTCAACTGCATCAAGAGAATGCCATGAACCATTTTTTTTAGCAATTTCTATTTTTTGTAACCCACTTTCATGAATAAGATTCTCTTGAAGTAGTTTTTCTATATAGCTTTTATTGAGTTTGCTCCAAACGCTTTTATCCTTTCTAGGTGTGAAAAGTTGCTTTCGTTTTTCATCATCAATTTTTCGAACTGTAGAGTCAATCCAACCGTAACATATTGCTACTTGTACGGCTTCTTCCCATCGCATGCTTTCATTTGTGCTACTAACTTTGTAGAAAAGTAGATAGACACCTTTGCAGGAATTGTGATTTTCATGCAGCCAAAGTCGCCATTCTTGCGAGTTTTTAAAGTATAAAAGTTGTTTTTCTTCCATTCAATTCATTAAAAAAGGTATGCTAAAAAATTGGCATACCTTAATTTTTAACCAAAAGTAATACTTATTTTATTATTCCTGCACAAGCAACTCTAGCACCAGCATTTCCTGTTGGTTGCGATGTAAAATCGTCAGGATCGGCATGTACTATTAAGCCTTTTCCTAGTATATCTTTGTTGGCATCTCCACAACCTATGCACCATTCGTCTGTACTGAACGATACTGTTCCTTGACCATATTGATCGGTAGTAAAATTTCCAATATCACCTTTATGATGTTCGGCTTCACCCCATTTTCCATGTTTTTTAAAGGTTGGATTCCAATGTCCTCCAGCGCTTGTAGCATCTGCGGCAGAACAATCGGCCTTTTCATGAATATGAATTGCATGTGTTCCTGGTTGTAATCCAGAAATTTTTGCTTCTAAAACTACTTTGCCATCTTTTTCAAAAAATGTAGCGGTACCAGTAACATTGCTTTTGCTTTTGGATTCTAAATTAATTGTTATTGCATTAGCTTTGGTTTCAGTACCTGATTTACAGGCTACTATAATTGCTACTGCAATTGCCGAAAGAAGAATAATTTTTTTCATAATATTTTTTTATTAAAAGTACATTTTTTTTACTTTCTTAAATTAGTTTTTAACTTATCTTTAAGTTGTTATATTTTTATTTTCGGGCTAATGTTTTCTCTTGACATAGATGTGTTTGATATTGTTTTTACCGCTATCTCGTTCGTCTATTTCGAATTTATTCATGCTTCTAAGTAAGGCTAACATTTTAGGAAAGCCATAATTTCTAGAGTCAAAATCGGGTTTCTTTTTTAACATCAAATTTCCTAAATCTCCCAGAAACGCCCAGCCGTTTTCATCTTCTAGGTCGGAGATACTATCCGAAAATAATTTGATTATTTTAGGGTCAATTTTGCTAATCGGATTGTTTTGCTTGGCTTTGACTGTTGTTTTAGGATTGTTGTTTTCGGTTAAGGCTTCAGGCTCATTTTTATTTAATATTTCGATGTAAATAAATTTATCGCACGCGGTAATAAAAGGTGTTAGGGTTTTCTTTTCTCCTATTCCTATTACTTTCATTCCTGCTTCTCTAAGTCTGGTTGCAAGTCTTGTAAAGTCGGAATCGCTAGAAACTATACAAAAACCGTCTACTTTACCGGTATATAAAATATCCATTGCATCTATGATTAATGCACTGTCGCTGGCATTTTTTCCTGTTGAATAACTGTATTGTTGAATGGGTGTTATCGCGTTTTCCAATAGTACTTTTTTCCAACCAGAAACAGTAGGTTTGGTCCAATCGGCATAGATTCGTTTAAATGTTGGCGTGCCGTATTTTGCAATTTCTTCGAACATTTCTTTTACGTTTGCATACGGTACATTGTCGGCATCAATTAGTACTGCAAATTTTAAATCATTTTTTGTATTCATAGGGTTTTACTTATGCTCAAATGTACTGAATTTTGCCCAAACATTGCTCTTGTTTAGCCCAGATTGCAGTGAAAAGCCATTTGTTTTAAAATTGCTATTTTTGTTGCTGTAACAAAGCGACCAACGGAAGCTCTTGTTGCAGCTTACAAAATGCAGTTTTAAGACAAATGCTTGTAGCGAAAAGCTGGATTGACTTCTAATAAAAATAGTACAATGGCGATATTGAAAAAAATTAATGGTAAAGCTAAAGCCGATGAAAATACTGGCTTTGGAACCAATGCTCAAAGTTATGGTGGTCGATTTTTGAATAAAGATGGTTCGGCCAATATTGAAAAGAGAGGTATGAACTTTCTTGCCAGAATTAGTTGGTACCATACGATGATTTCGTTGCCAGCTTGGAAGTTTTTGTTGATATTGTTGAGTTTTTATATTGCCGTAAATTTTGTTTTTGCAAGTATATATTTTGCAATCGGAATTGAATATTTAAGCGGTATTGACACTTCTGGTTCTGAAATAGTAAAGTTTGGTAAGGCTTATTTTTTTAGTGCGCAAACCTTTACTACTGTGGGTTATGGTCATATAAGTCCGAACGGATTTTTAACCAGTGCTTTGTCTGCAGTGGAAGCATTAGTTGGTTTATTGAGTTTTGCGATAGCAACAGGACTGTTTTTTGGAAGGTTTAGCCGACCAATTGCTTTTCTAAAGTTTTCTCATAATGCAATTATTGCACCTTACAAAGATGGAAGGGCATTGATGGTGCGATTGGCTCCTTACAAAAACACCAATTTTACTGATGCTGAAGCCAAAATAACGCTGGGGATGGTGGTTGAGGAAAATGGGAAAATGGTTAATAAATTTTATACGCTCGATTTAGAATTGCATAAAATTAATGCATTAACTTTGAGTTGGACATTGGTGCATCCGATTGTGGAAAGTAGTCCGTTTTATGGTTTTTCTGAATCTGATTTTAAATCGATTGAGGGTGAAATTATGGTTTTTATCAAAACGTTTGATGATATGTTTTGCACTACAGTTGCAGCTAGTACTTCTTATATTTTTGATGAAGTTGTGTACGGTGCAAAGTTTGATGTAATGTATTTTGAGAACAATGCCAATACCGTAACTATTATTGATTTGGATAAATTGAATTCTTTTAAGAAAGTAGATTTATAAAAAAACCTCCTAAAAAGGAGGTTTACTATTATTTGACTGTGGCTTCTAATTTTAAATTTATTTTATTAGAAACTTTATTTTTAACTACTGATGGTATTTTAATATCATAATCACTTGCTAATATTGAAAAGTTCGATACAATTTCGATTCCAGCATCGGTCTTTTTTATTTTGGCAATTACTGTAATGTCTTTAGTTTTTCCATGTATTTCCATCTTACCTTTTATAGTATAATCTTTGGCAGTGGTGGTTAATGCAGTGGCATCAAAATTATCAATTTTACCTTTAAAAGTAGCTTTTGGATATTTATCGCTTTCTACATAATTTTCGTTGAAATGTTCTTCCATCAATGCAATTTTAAATCGAAAGCCCTTCATTAAGGCTAAACTTGCAATTTCTCCAGTTTTTGGGTTCAAAACTACGGTTACGCCATTGTTTGTTGCTTTAATTTCTTCAAATGCTGGTACAGATGCTTCTAGCGTTATCTTACCCGATTTAGACATTAACTTATCTTGCGCGATAGCCAAGGTACTAACTAAGAATAAACTTAGGATTAAACTTATTTTTTTCATAGCTTTTTTTTTAAAAATTTATTCTTGTAATCCGTCTGCATTCCATTGAACTATTACGTCGATAGTACTTTGTGGTAATCGTGGTCCGCCTTGTGGCATTAATAATCCATCTCCGTTTTGACGTTGCATTCTATCAAGTAATCCTCTATTTTCGTAGGCATCTTTCACTTGTGCATAGGTAACTAATGGCATTGGCGCACCATTAGTTGGAACTGCACCATGGCAAGAAATACAATTATTGTCAATTATAGATTTAACATTTTGGGTGTATTTTACTTCGCCAGTGATAACGGTATCACCTATTAAATCATCAACGCTATCGTTAGTACAACTTGAAAAAGCGGTAGCTAAAATTATTGTCGAGAAAAGAATTTTAAATTTCATAGTATTTTTTTTATTTATCAGATTTAGTACTAATTGCAATTTTATTTAAAAGTATAAAAATATTTTAAAATTTTAAATACTTTTACTAAGTATTTATATGATACAATTACGTAAACATTTTCTTTTTAGTTTTATTTATTAAGTATTTAAATGAAATTGTTTGAAAATGCTTAAAATCCAAAACTAAAAAATTTTCGTAACTCATTGTATAAAATAATTCACAGCAATATGAAGAAAAAAATAGGTTTAGTAGTAATTTTTTTAATTTTTGTAGGAACTCTAGTTTATTTATATGCTTATAAAGACCATCGAAATATTGCTACAGAAAAGTCAGATTTTGAAATTACAGTTTTAAAATTAAAAACTGAATTTTTAGAAAATGATAGCATTGCTAATCTAAAATACCAAGATAAAACAATTGAAGTTGTAGGAAAAATTACCAATGTAGATACTGAAACTAAAGGTATCGTTCTAGATGACAAATTGTATGGAACTTTTAACGAATCGTTACCAACAGATCTTGCAGTTGGAAAAGTTGTTAAAATTAAAGGTAGATTTATCGGTTTTGATGATTTGCTAGAAGAATTTAAATTAGATCAAATTAGTGTTGTAAAGTAGTATATAATTAGTTTAAGCTTATAAATAAGTATCATGAAAAAAATCGTATCGTTATTATTATTAATTCCTTTTTTGTCTTTTTCACAAGAAGACCTGCTTGCTGGTGTTGACTCTACAAGTGTTAAGGAAAATGTTTCATCAGCCTTTAAAGGTTTGAAAATTGTAAATTTAGAATCTACAAAGTTAGCAGCTAAAGGTGATTTGTATTTTATAGTTGCGCATCGTTTTGGTTCGGTAAAAGATGGATTTGAAGGATTTTATGGTTTAGATAATGCGAACACTCAAATAAAATTTTTGTATGGTTTAACCGAATGGTTGACTATTAGTGGAGCAAGAAATGAGTTAGCTTATGATTTTTCTGTAAAATACAATTTAAAAAGTCAAGTTAAAGATGGTTTTCCAGTATCTGTTGTTGGGTTTAACAGTTTGGCAATAAACAATACATTGAAAGAAAGTCTTTATCCAAAATTAACTTTTGACAACCGATTGATTTATGTATCACAATTGCTAATTTCAAGAAAATTTTCTGAAAAATTATCGCTAGAAGTTGCTCCAACTTTTTTTCATGAAAACTTTGTGGATAACGACGAACAAGATAACTCACAATATGCCATTGGTCTTGGAGGAAGATACAAATTGACAAAAAGATGGTCTTTAAATATTGATTATGCTGCACATTTGAATCGTGCATCAAATTCTGTTTACAAGAATCCACTATCTATAGGTTTTGATTTAGAAACTGGTGGCCACGTTTTTCAAATGCACTTTACAAGCTCTCAAGGAATTCATGAAGCAGGATATTTAGGTCAAACTACGGGAGATTGGACTAAAGGTGATGTATTTTTCGGATTCAACTTGGCTAGAGTATTTTAATATAATTGAGTTAAAAAAAGTCCCATCAATATTTAAAATTGATGGGACTTTTTTATTGTAATTACTTTTAGTTATTCTTTTATGAATTTTTGAGAGTACGATAAGCCATCAACATCTTTAATAACTAAAATATAGGTGCCAATACTTAAGTCTTGAACAGATATACTGTTATTATCTAAACTTGGTTTAGCAATAGTTTTCCCTAATAAATCCATAATTTGAATTGAAGAAATAGTTGCTGAGTTTGGTAATTGAACTGATATACTATCTTTTGCTGGATTTGGATAAATTATACTATTATTTATTGCAAAATTTGAATTGTTAAGTGTTGAACCTTCGTTAACAAGTAAAGTTTGATTTATACTCGGATTTACAATTGTATCTACAATTCCTGATGGCCAAGTAATGACTATTTGACTAATACTATTTGATGTTCCTAAGCCAAAATGCGCATTCAATGAACTCATGTATTTAAATCCTTCACCACTTCTTATATCTCTTATTTGTTTGCCCCAAGCACCATAAATAGCAACTCTAGCTCCAATTCCGTTTTTGTTACTTTGAACTCCATTAAGAGCTACTTTTATCCAATTATTAGCATTTGGAACGGCATATCTTATAGTTGAACCGTTTAGGAAATCTATAAATCCATCATTGTTTAAATCTCCAACTGCACCAACGCTAATTCCACTATAATTTACCGGTGCAAAAGTACTGTTGCCTTGGTTGAACATTATTTTTCCGCTTGCACCAAGAACATCTACAAATCCGTTGTTATCAAAATCGTAAGCAATATTGTCAATGTTTACCGATGCATTTGTATCCCATCCACTTCCAGCAGTAATATTACTGTAAGCTTCTTCAACACTATTGGATGTATTTAAATTGTTTCTAAAATAACGATGTGTTCCAGCACTTGCTGTAATAATAATATCCATATCGCCGTCATTATCAAAATCGGCAATTGCAGACGACCATGTTTGTATCGGTGTTACATTTATTTGAGCAATTGCAGAAATATTGGTGTAAACTCCGTTTCCGTCATTTCGATGAAGTTCGCATGGTGGTCCAGAACATTTTGAAATAAAAACATCAGAATCACCATCATTGTCAAAATCGGTAAAAAGTGTGGCGTAATTTCCGCCTCCTGATCCAATACTCATTGCTCCAGGAGTAACTGATGATTGGTAATGAGTTAAATTTCCAGATGCATCGTTTAAGTAATAAACATTTGGTGCAATATCATGGCATGAAAAAATATCTAAATTTCCATCATTATTTAAATCAGCAAAATTTGTTCTTTGACAAAAAATGTATTGACCAGGTGTAATTCCGGTGTAAGCAGTACCCGTACTGTTAGATCTTAATATCGATAAACCACTTCCACCACCAAGAACGATGTCATTATACCCATCTTTATTGTAATCTCCAGCAGCCAAACTCCAATTGGGCATATTACTCACATTTGTAAATGCAAAATCGGTTGGAGTGAAACTACCTGCAGTTGGTACTTGATAATGGATTCTTAAATTATTAGAACTAACTCCAACGATATCATCTTTATGGTCGTTATTCATATCTACGACTCCCAAATTATAGGTACTGTTGATTGTATTGACAGTTTGTGTAGTGTAGGTAATTGGAGTAGGGATAGGAGCTACAAATGGATTTTGAATTAATTGAAATGAAAATCCTGTATTGCTACTGGTATTTAACCATCGGTTGTCAAAAGCAATGTAGTAGGTTGTTCCAGCAATTACATTAAATGTTGCTACTGATGAATAATTGGATCCTGTGTCATCATCACCTGAATAACACACTAGGTTGCTACATGTACCTGTGTAAACGTGAAACCTTGTGTCTTTTCGTGGTGTATTTGCTGCGATGTCTGTAGTTACAGTAACAGTATAATTTTGCGAAGGTGTGTAGGCATACCATTCGCCTGCAGGAATATTGGCAGCAGGTATAGCACCATTTGACGCATCACACAACGGTGATGGAACTTGAGTACCATTAATTACACCAACAGCAAATATTCCAGCTGTTGTTATAGCTTGCGAAGTACTACAGGTATTTTGTGCTTTTGAAATTTGTACTAAAAAAAGTAAACAAATTAGTAAAGTAATTTTTTTCATAAGGTTGGTTTATTATTTTGGGTTAGGTTAAGGGCAAGCTTGTAATGAGTTGATCCATTGTTCAATTAGTGCAACGCCTTCTTCATGAATAATGGTTCTTCCGTGCAAAGGCATTCTGTAATTTTCATTATCTGTATTCAATCTGTAATACAACATTGAACGATCAATATTCCCTGGTTTTACTATTGAACTAAGTGCTGGTGGAAAATCTTGTAAATCTTGTGTTGTAACGCAAACTCCCATATTAGTATTTCCTACGCCATTAGGTTCGCCTGTTTCTTTAAATGAAAATCGCATTGGTCTATAATCACAATGATGATCGGTTTGGTGGCAATGCGCACAATTTATATCTACATAAGATCTTGCTCTAAGTTCGATAGATTTAGAGGTGTCTTTGTAATCAACAGTAGTGTTTTGTGCTGATGGTAATGCGAAATTATCAGTAAGATATCCTTCTTGAATCCATTTAGTTAACTGATTTACGTTAGTTGAACCATAGTTTTTACTAAAGTTTAAGTTTTGCGGCTTTATGCCTATTGGTACATTAACTGCCGTGGTAACTCCATTGATAACTTTATTGGTTTTATGACAAATGATGCATTGAACTTCGTTAGGTATTCTATAATTAGCACTCTTCACTACATTGTTTTCATCTTTCCATGAAACCTCAGTAAAACTTCCTTCTAAACTGTAAAAGGCTTCTGTTTGTTCTGCATTCCAAATATAATCGGCAAATATCCAACCCGAAGTTTTTCGAATCATGATTCTAGTTTCAATGATTCTAGTTCCTCCAACAGGTGTTATATTTTGAACGTTATCGTAATAAAATGTTTTGATTAAAGCTGCGCCAACAGGAAGCTCAAGCGTTTTTTCATCACCATTAAATGTTGATGTAGTTCCGTCTGGCATCCAAACGAAGCGTTTTTTCTTAGCATAATCTGTAAATAGTGAACTCGCTGGTTCATAAGGAAGCACATTTAAAGAAGGATTTTGATTTTTCATTTCTCCATCAAAAAAATGATAATCAGATAGTTTCGGGTAAGGAACTTGCGTAAGGTCAACTGTTACTGGAGATACTTCTACATAATCGTCATCATTTTCAGAATCGGTACATGAAATTATTAATGTGGTTAAAAAAAATAGCACTAGTGCCAATAAGTAATATTTCTTCATAGTTTTGGTTTGAATTAGCCAAAAATATAAAAAAAATCTTAAGTTGTTAAAAATAATTAGATTAACTTATTTTATTATCACAATTGTTCCGAAATATCTCATAAAAAACTTAAAAAACAGCAACTTTCA
Source organism: Flavobacterium sp. SP2 (assembly GCF_057626655.1). Taxonomy (NCBI): domain Bacteria; kingdom Pseudomonadati; phylum Bacteroidota; class Flavobacteriia; order Flavobacteriales; family Flavobacteriaceae; genus Flavobacterium; species Flavobacterium solicola. Next base: position 571,642 of record NZ_JBVHBT010000001.1, on the reverse strand, counting down.
CATTGTACTTTGAAAGATTTGCTATGGCTTCTTCCGATTTGTAATCAAAAATCTCTTCATGAAGATTTCTATCTTTTTTTAGAGCAATTTGTTTGACACAATTATAAAAACGACGGACTTCTTCAAAGTTGGATAATATTAATTTTGGAACTCGAATATTTTTGCCATTTTCATCTTTAGCAACCATTGTAAAGTAACTAGAGTTGCAGTGTTTTATTTTTCCACTTTGAATGTTCTCAGCATCCACTTTGATACCCACAATCATTGAACTATTTCCCACATAGTTTACACTCGCTTTCATAGTCACAAGTTCGCCAACTTCTATTGGGTTTAAAAAATCTACGGTATCAACAGATGCTGTTACACAATAGTTACCCGAATATTTGCTCGCACAAGCAAAAGCTATTTGATCTAACAATGACAATATATAACCACCGTGAATTTTTCCAGAAAAGTTGGTATGCGATGGCAACATTAATTCTGATATTGTAATTTTTGAAGATTGTACTGTTTTAAATTCCGACATAGAACTTATTTAAAATTGAATGGTGATTTTTCTTTTTCAACTGAGGTAATGTAATAATGCGTATCACCCCACCAAGGAAACGTTCGGTACCGTTCTTTGTAGGATACTTTTACATATTGACCTTGCAGTGTTTTTAAATCGTCAATTACTTTTTGCTCACTATCTAGTACTGAAAATTTGAATATTTGTGCACCAGAAATTCCTTGGCTTATTTCGCCTTCCCAAGTTTTAAAAACATAACCTTTACTGCTTATTTTTATTAATTCGCCACTTCTAACTCCTTCACTGTATGTGGCATAGTACACAAATGCAAAATAAGCAATAGATACAATTGAAACAGCTAGTACTGCATAAAACATGATTTTTCGTAACATAGTATTTGTATTTATTATTCTGAAATTTTTTCAGATTCGGTTAATTCATTTTCTAATATTGTAGCTCTATTTATAATATTATCGGGTAATGCTTTTTTTGCTTTAGCACCCATTTTTTTTAATTTTTCTACGCTTGTAATAAGATTTCCCTTTCCATCTACAAGCTTGTTCATTGCACCTTGATATTCTACTTTGGCTTCATCCATTTTTTTGCCTATTTTGACTAAATCTAATACAAATCCTTCAAATTTGTCATACAAAGCGCCAGCTTGTCTAGCAATTTCAATAGCATTTTCTTGTTGTTTTTGATTGGTCCACATACTGTCAATAGTGCGAAGTGTAGCCAGCAATGTTGATGGTGTTACAATAATTATGTTTTTTTCGAATGCTTTATTGTACAATGTAGTATCTTCGTTTAGAGCAATTGCAAAAGCCGATTCAATAGGGATAAAAAGTAGCACGAAATCAGGGCTTTCCATTTGATATAAATCATGATAATTTTTGTTGCCCAATTGTTCTACATGTCGGTTGATCGAAAGTACATGTTCTCTCAAATACGAATTTTTTAAAGTACCATCTTCTTCATTTATATAACGTTCGTAAGCGGTTAAAGTTACTTTCGAGTCGACTATCATTTTTTTACCATCTGGTAGATTAAGCACTACATCAGGGAAAACTCTGGTTCCATTTTCTGCAACATGACTTTGCTGTACAAAGTATTCTCTATTTTTTTCTAAACCCGATTTTTCTAAAACGCGTTCCAATACCAATTCACCCCAATTGCCTTGCATCTTAGAATCGCCTTTCAGAGCTTTGGTAAGATTTAAAGTTTCTTTACTCATCTGTTCGTTCATATCACGAAGACCAATAATCTGTTGGCGCAATGCTGCGTGATAATCAATGCTTTCTTTGTGAGTGTCTTCTACCTTTTTTTCAAATAAATGAATTTTGTCTTGCAAAGGCGACAAAATGTTTTTTAAATTTTCTTTATTTTGTTCGGTAAATTTATTGGTTTTTTCTTCTAGAATTTTGTTAGCCAAATTTTCAAATTCTTTACTAAATTTTTCTTGAAGCTGTTCTACTTCTTGCTTTTGTTCTTTGTTTCGTTCCCAAAGATTTTCGAAATCGGTTTCTTTTTTTGACAATTGAATCGCTAATGATTCTTTCTCGTTTCGAATAGTTTCTTTCTCGGAGTTAGAAACTACAAGTAATCGTTCGTAGTGCAATTTGTCGGCTTCAATTTGTTTTTCAAATTGATTTCTTTCGTTTTGAAAGTGCTCTTTTAACTGATTTATTTGCGCCAACAATCCATTGGTTCTTTCTTCAAGCGAAATTTTATCTGATTTTGAAGATGCAGTAAAAAATAATTTTCCAAAAAGAATCCCAATAAATAATGCAATTACAAATACGATAATTGTTAAAATCGTGGCGTTCATGAATGATTTTTTAAAAGGTAAATATAAAAAAACTATTCATAAAACCGGTTAATTGTTGATATAAGAATACTGTTTGTCAAAACCATCATTTTTAACTCTTCTTTCCGAATAACTGTTGTAAATTAAGGATTTTAATCGTCTTTTATTTCTATTGATATTAGGAAAATTAAGAATAAATACCACAATACATATTAACATTGAAATAATTAATAGCGCCATAAAAATCAAATAATTGGTATCGTTAGAATCTTGGATGTTATTCGTGAAAACATATCCAAATACCATTAAAAAAAACACAGATAAAAATAAAATTAAAGTTTTCATAGCGTCGCAATTTTAAATTATTTATATCGTAAAATTAGCGTTATTTTTGTTTTTTGTATTTATATAATTTTAACTTAGATTTACATAATTCATATTTTTTGTTAAGTAAAATTTAACTAAAAGTAAGTTCATAATGTAACTATAAACTTTAGAAAAGTGAGTCATTCCAGGCATTTTATCCTATTTAAACCCTACGGATTTTTATCACAGTTTATTTATGAATTAAAGCGTCCTAAAAAATTACTTGGTGAGTTGTATGATTTTCCTGAAAACACAATGGCTATCGGACGATTAGATGAAGATTCTGAGGGTTTGTTATTGCTAACTACTGATGGAATGATGAGCGAAATGGTTCGTAGTAAAAAAGTTGAAAAGGAATATTATGTTCAAGTTGATGGAGTTATCTCTCAGGAAGCTATCGATCTTTTACAAGCAGGCGTTGAAATAGGTTTTAATGGTAAAAAGTATGTAACTAAAAAATGTAAAGCTCATCGTTTAGAAACAACTCCAAGTTTTCCCGAAAGAGCAAAAAAAATACGAGATGATCGTCACGGACCAACTTCATGGCTTTCCATAACAATTAGAGAAGGTAAATTTAGACAAGTGAGAAAAATGACTTCTGCCGTTGGATTTCCAACTTTAAGATTACTTCGAATACGAATTGGAAATGTAGGTTTAAACGATTTAAAACCTGGTGAAGTTCTAGAAGTAACCGATTTCGAATTATAAATAATTAGATCATTAAAATAAAAAATTTAGAATGTTAAATATAGTTTTGGTTGAGCCAGAAATTCCGAATAACACAGGAAACATTGGTCGTTTGTGCGTGGGTACAGAAAGTAGATTGCATTTAATACATCCGTTTGGATTTGTTATAAACGATAAAAACCTTAAGCGATCGGGTTTAGATTATTGGGTTCATCTAGATGTTACAGAGTACCAAAATATTTCAGAATGGATGGAGGTAATTCCAGATGCGTCTCGGGTGTTTTTGATGAGTTCACATGCCACACAATCTATTTATGAAAATCAATTCAGAGACGGTGATTGGTTGGTTTTTGGAAAAGAAAGCGTTGGTTTAAGTCAAGAAGTTTTATCGCTTTTTGAAAATCATTTAACCATTCCGATGAGTAAATTAATTCGAAGTTTTAATATTGCCAATTCTGTTGCTTTTGTAGTTGGAGAAGCCAAAAGGCAAATTAGTTTACAATAAATTTTCCTTTTGAAGCATCAAAAAATATATTTTCATTTTTGAAAAGTGTATCAAAAACACCATCAGAAATTAAGTTACACGGTTGGTCGTGATGCATTGAATTTTCGGTCATCACAATCATTTCATCCGATAATTGAATAGCTAAATCAATATCATGTGTAGAAAATAAAATACATTTTTGAGTTTCTTGAGAAAGTTTTTTCAAAAGTTTGAATACTGAAACCTTGTGCAATAAATCCAAGTGAGTTGTTGGCTCGTCTAATATTATTAAAGGAGTGTCTTGTGCTAAAGCTCTAGCAATCAAAACTTTTTGAAGCTGTCCATCACTTATTTCATGATATTTTTTATTAGATAAATGAGCAATTTCAGTCAAAGATATTGCTGTATTTATTTTGGTTACATCTTCATCTGATAGCTTGCCTAGCCAATCAGTGTAAGGTTGTCTTCCCAAGGCAATTAAGTCGAAAACGGTTAAATTACTAGTGGGTAATTTTTCGGTTAAAACAACACTTAAATTTTGTGCCAATTCAATTGTAGTATAGTTTTGAATATCTTTTGTATTAAGGAAAATAGTTCCAGACAATGGTTTTTGAATGCCTGTTAATGTTCTCAATAGCGTTGATTTTCCTATACCATTGGCACCAACTAGGCTAATAAGTTTTCCTACTTGCAAATTTAAATTTAGATTCGAAGCAATACTATTTTCGGCATTTTTAGTTTTATAACCAATGCTTAAATTAGAAGTTGAAAGTATGTTTTCTGAATTCATTTTTATAAAAGAAGAAGTTGCAAATTACTATATAAAAGATTAGAAATTTGCAACTCTATAAAAAATTATTTCTTATCCTGCATAGCAAAGACTTTCTTTAACAAGTCTGAACTTCTAGCATTAATATTGGTTCGAATGTTTTTTTCCTCAACAGCAACCATTTTAAAAACACCTTCTAAGGCTTTTGTAGTGGTGTAATCGGTTAAGTCGGGATTCACTTTTTTAACTAAAGGAAGTGCATTGTATTTAGAAATTATGTTTGCCCAAACTTTATCGGCACCAACTTTCGCAAAAGAATTTTTAATAACTGGATTAAATTTTCCATACAAAGCGGTAGTGGTACTATTTTGTAAATACGAAGTAGCAGCACTTTCATTTCCTAGCAAAATCGTTTTGGCATCGGTAAAACTCATTCCCTTTATGGCGCTTACAAATATTGGAGTTGCTTCTTTAACCGCATCTTCTGCAGCGCGATTTAGCATTTTCTGACCTTCATCTGCTAAAGAAGATAAGCCAATGCGACGAAGCGCTTGATCTACCTTTTTAAGTTCTTCTGGCATTAGAATTTTTACAGCTTCGTTTTTGTAAAATCCATCTACAGCGGTCAATTTTACAACTTGTTTTTCAATTCCATTATTTAAGGCTTCTTTTAATCCACCAGCAATATCAACGTTACCTTGATTTAAAATTCCTGGCAATTGATTTCCAATTTGTTGCATTTCAGCACATCCAGAAAATGAAGTTGCTGTTAACAGCAATAAAATAATTTTTTTCATGTCAATTTTTTTTTACTTGCAATACAAATATAATGCCTCAAATTCAAGCGCGCTTCTTTGTTAACAAAGATTTTTGTTTAATACTGAAACTTTCCAGTAAATTCCATTTGATAAATCACTATAAAAATTATTAAATTCGTAAATTGCACACCTAAAATCGATTAAAAATTACAAATGGAACCACAAACTCCTTATATTCCTAAAAATAAAGTAAGAATTGTTACTGCTGCATCACTTTTTGATGGTCACGATGCTGCCATAAATATCATGCGTCGAATTATTCAATCAACAGGTGTTGAAGTTATTCACCTTGGTCACGATAGAAGTGTTGAAGAAGTTGTAAATACTGCAATTCAAGAAGATGCCAATGCCATTGCAATGACATCGTATCAAGGCGGACATAATGAATATTTCAAATATATCTACGATTTGCTAAAAGAAAAAGGAGCAGGTCATATCAAGATTTTTGGTGGCGGTGGCGGCGTTATTTTGCCATCTGAAATTTCAGAATTACACGAATACGGCATCGAAAGAATTTATTCGCCAGATGATGGTCGTGCCATGGGATTGCAAGGAATGATTAACGATTTAGTACAGCGTTCCGATTATCCAATTGGTGATAAACTAACTGATGAATTAGCCCATATTGAAGATAAAAATCCAACTGCAATTGCACGATTAATTTCAGCAGCAGAGAATTTTCCTGAAATTGCAAAAGCGGCTTTTGATGAAATTCACAAGAAAAATGAAACCAATAAAATTCCGGTTCTAGGAATTACAGGAACTGGTGGCGCAGGAAAATCATCATTAGTAGACGAATTAGTAAGACGATTTTTAATCGATTTTCCAGAGAAAACCATCGGACTAATTTCTGTCGATCCATCAAAACGTAAAACTGGTGGCGCACTTTTGGGCGATAGAATTCGTATGAATGCTATCAATAATTCTAGAGTATACATGCGATCGTTGGCAACACGTCAATCGAATTTGGCTTTGTCGAAGTATGTAAACGAAGCGATTGAAGTTTTGAAAGCTGCAAAATACGATATCATCATTTTAGAAACTTCAGGAATTGGTCAAAGTGATACCGAAATTATGGATCACTCGGATGTTTCGCTATATGTTATGACACCAGAATTCGGCGCTGCAACGCAATTGGAAAAAATCGATATGTTGGATTTTGCCGATTTAGTAGCATTAAATAAATTTGACAAGCGTGGTGCTTTAGATGCCATCCGTGATGTTAAAAAACAATACCAGCGCAATCATAATTTGTGGGATGAAAATGTAGATACGATGCCAATTTTTGGAACTATCGCGTCACAATTTAATGACCCAGGTATGAACACGCTCTACAAATCTATCATGGATAAAATTGTAGAAAAAACCGGAGCCGATTTAAAATCGACGTTCGAAATTACGCGTGAAATGAGCGAGAAGATATTTGTAATTCCGCCACACAGAACGCGTTATTTATCTGAAATTGCAGAAAATAATAGAAAATACGACGAAGTTGCACTTTCTCAAGTTGAGGTAGCACAAAAATTATACGGAATCTACAAAACCATCGAAACCGTTTTTGGAAGCAAACCAACGTTAACAAAAGCCGGAATCGAAGAAACAATTCTGCATTCAAAAGATGAAAATAGAAACGAATTTTTAAATCTTTTGGTAAAAGAATTCGACCGAGTAAAAATGAATTTGGATCCTTACAATTGGGAAGTGATTCTTACTTGGGATGAAAAAGTAGCTAAATACAAAAATCCGTTTTATAGTTTTAAAGTTCGCGATAAGGAAATCAAAATTGCTACACACACCGAAAGTTTATCACATTCTCAAATTCCGAAAATATCGTTACCAAAGTACCAAGCTTGGGGTGATATTTTAAAATGGAATTTACAAGAAAATGTTCCAGGAGAATTTCCATTTGCATCAGGATTGTATCCGTTTAAGCGAGAAGGTGAAGATCCAAGCCGAATGTTTGCTGGTGAAGGCGGGCCAGAACGTACCAACAAACGTTTTCATTATGTTTCTGCTGGATTGCCAGCAAAACGTCTTTCTACAGCTTTTGACTCTGTAACTTTATACGGAAACGATCCACATATTCGTCCTGATATTTATGGAAAAATCGGTAATGCCGGAGTTTCAATTTGTTGTTTGGACGATGCTAAAAAATTGTATTCAGGATTTGATTTGAGTCATCCGTTAACTTCGGTTTCGATGACAATTAATGGTCCAGCACCAATGTTACTTGGGTTTTTCATGAATGCTGCCATCGATCAGAATTGTGAAAAATACATTATCGAAAACAGTCTTGAAGACGAAGTTGAAAATACCATCAACGAAATTTACAAGAAAAAAGGTACTATCCGACCAAAATACCAAGGTGATTTGCCAGATGGAAATAATGGTTTAGGTTTGATGCTTTTGGGAGTAAGTGGAGATCAAGTTTTACCTTTGGATGTTTACAACGATATCAAAATTAAAACATTAGCACAAGTTCGTGGAACGGTTCAAGCAGATATTTTAAAGGAAGATCAAGCGCAGAATACGTGTATTTTTTCTACAGAATTTGCCTTGCGATTAATGGGTGACGTCCAAGAATATTTCATCAAGCAGAATGTTCGTAATTTCTATTCAGTTTCAATTTCGGGTTATCATATTGCCGAAGCTGGAGCAAATCCTATAACGCAGTTGGCTTTTACACTTTCTAATGGTTTCACTTACGTGGAATATTATTTAAGTCGTGGCATGAACATCAACGACTTTGGACCAAATTTATCCTTCTTTTTCTCAAACGGAATCGATCCAGAATATGCTGTGATTGGTCGTGTGGCGCGTAAAATTTGGGCGAAAGCCATGAAAAATAAATACGGTGCCAACGAAAGAGCGCAAATGTTGAAATACCATATTCAAACATCTGGTCGTTCGTTACACGCACAAGAAATTGATTTCAACGATATTCGTACGACCTTACAAGCGTTGTATGCAATTTATGACAACTGTAACTCGTTGCATACCAATGCATATGACGAAGCAATTACAACTCCAACGGAAGAATCGGTTCGTAGAGCAATGGCGATCCAGTTGATTATCAATAAAGAATTAGGTTTGGCGAAAAACGAAAATCCAATTCAAGGTTCGTTCATTATTGAGGAATTAACCGATTTAGTGGAAGATGCAGTTTTGCAAGAATTTGACAGAATAACAGAGCGTGGAGGAGTTTTAGGCGCAATGGAAACCATGTACCAAAGAAGTAAAATTCAAGAAGAGTCGTTGTACTACGAAACGTTGAAACATACGGGTGAATTCCCAATTATTGGTGTCAATACGTTCTTGAGTTCTAAAGGTTCACCTACGGTAATTCCAGCAGAAGTTATTCGTGCGACAGAAGAGGAGAAGCAATATCAAATAGATATGTTGACCAATTTACAAAAATCAAGTGCTGATAAAGTTGCCGAACAAATAGAATTATTACAAACGGCAGCCATCAAAAACGAAAACCTGTTCGAATTATTAATGGACGCAACCAAAGTTTGTTCGTTAGGTCAAATCACTAATGGATTGTTTGAAGTTGGTGGTCAGTATAGAAGAAATATGTAATAAATAATTTAGAAAAAAAATAGACAAAAGACCTTTCAGAAATGGAAGGTTTTTTATTATAAATTATTTAGATTTGTTTAAATCAAATAACATCTATGTATAAATACTTTTTGATTTTTATAACTTCATTTTCTTTTGCTCAAACACCTTTTAGTAGAGAAAATTCTAGTAACACATTTGCTGTTAAAGGATGTGCTTATTTAAATTTGTTAGATGGTGGTTTTGGTTCAATTGTTGGTTTGGAGAAAGGATTTTTAAAAAATCAATCACTCGGAGTCAAATTTATTTACAATGTTTTTACGCCGCATAGAGAAGATACAGCAAATAATTATGAATCAATAGACTACACTTATGACAAAGATATTTCATTTATTATTGAGTATAAATATTATTTTGATTTCAATTTTCTTAAAGAAAAACTAGTAGTACCATATGTTTCTACATCTTATAAAAATGGTAAAAGAACTGTTGATAATGATAGAAATTATCCTCACGATTATTATCATCGAGAAACTAAATATAATTTGTTTGGACCAGCAATTGGAACTTTATTCGTTTTAGGAGAATCTAAAAAATGGACTATTGATACGCAAATTGGATATTTATTTGGGAAGAAAAATAGATATACAGAGTATGTTGTTCCAACACAGTTCAATAGGAATGATTCGTTTACTACCGATCTTTTTCGTTTTGAAATTATGCTAGCCTATAATTTTAATTAATAAATAATAGCTATATAGTGGTACAAATAGAAGATATCAATTTTTTAAAATTTAAGAAGATTAAATAGAAATAAAGACCTTCAATAATGAAGGTCTTCATTTATAAATTTTATTTTTTATTTATAGAATACAATCCGCCGGCGAAAAGTACCACAGCAAGACCAATAAACAGATATCCTTTTTCTTTCCCAGATTCGTTTGAAGCATCTATTTCTAATCCTAAAACTTTGACTTCTTTACTGTTGTTGGAAACTTTATCGATTCCTAAATAACCAACATAAAGTGAAATTAAGATTAATACTGTTCCTAGAATTTTTTCGATTTTCATAATGTTTTGTTTTGAATAGTGTTTGGTAAAATTACCAAGAACAATGTAGTAAGTCATTATATAGTAAAGATGTAACGTTATAAAATTACCATTAAAAAAAAATCTATATATTTATAAAAAAATATCAATCATGAAAAAATACTATTTAGCAGTAGCTCTAATTCTTTTTCTAAGTAATGTAACTTTTGCGGCCAAAGTGGATACACTCCAAATTGTAAGTAAAGCAATGAATAAATCCTACAATGCTGCTGTTGTTACTCCAAATTCGTACGCAAAAGGAAAAACGAATTATCCTGTTTTGTATTTACTTCATGGTGCTTATGGTCATTTTCGTGATTGGTTAAAAAGTACACCAAATAAAAATTTGGTAACCGACTTAGCCGATCAATACAACATGATAATTGTAATGCCCGAAGGTGAAACATTTAGTTTTTATATTGATAGTCCAGTGAATAAAGAAAGCCAATTTGAAACTTTCATAACGCAAGAAGTTATTCAAAAAGTAGATGCAACTTACCGAACAATTGCTACTAAAAATGGACGTGTTATAACCGGACTCTCTATGGGCGGACATGGTGCTTTGTACTTATCGAGCAAACATCCTGAACTTTTTTGTGCAGCAGGAAGTATGAGTGGCGCAGTGGATATGAATATCATGCTAAATCCTGAAGGTATTGAACGCACCAAAACGTTATTTGGACCAATTTTAGGTGACGAAGTTACATCGCCAGCTGCGTATAAAAGATATGCAGTTGTAGAAAAAATTGATTTATTTAAAAATAACAAAATGCCATTAATCATCGATTGTGGTGTTGATGATTTTTTAATTGAAAGCAACAGAGAACTGCGTCGAAGATTACTCTATAACAAAATTCCACATGAATATACCGAAAGACCTGGTGCGCATACTTGGGAATATTGGGACAACGCGTTACCATATCATCTTTTGTTTTTCAGTAAAATTTTAAAAAGTAACGGATCGTTATAAAAAACCAAGAAAACCTTTCGATATTGAAAGGTTTTTTTATTTTTGAAGAATGAAGCCAACAATAAAAACGTTCCCAAAGACAAATTTCATAGGTAAAAATAGTTCGTTTACTTATGCTGATTATCGTGTATTCGAATTATGGAGTAGTTTTATGCCAAGACGAAAAGAAATTTCAAATAGTATAGGTTCAGAATTGTATAACATCCAAATCAATCCAGATAATTTTGATTTTCAACCTACTACACATTTTGTGAAATGGGCTGCAGTTGCAGTTTCCAATTTTGATTCGGTTCCAGATGATATGGAAATTTTAGAAATTGAGGAGGGATTGTATGCCGTTTTTAATTACAAAGGTGATCAAAAAAATGCCGCTGCTTTTTTCAATTCAATTTATACCGAATGGTTGCCAAACTCAGAATATGAATTAGATAATCGTCCGCAATTTGAAATTTTAGGAGATAAATATAAAAATAATGATAGTAATTCGGAAGAAGAAATTTGGATTCCGATTAAAAAAATCTGATCATCAATAAACTCCATCAACATAAAACCATTTGTCATTTTCAAATATAAAATTTGAATGTTCCTGATGGATTTGCTCTTTCAATCGATTGTCTAAAAAATAGGCCTTGAATGCAACAGTAGATTCGGTTACTTCAAGAAGTTCTAATTTCAGCCATTTGTTACATTTTGACCAACTTTCAATTTCAGATTTTTTATGATTTTTTCGTGTCGAACTATGAGTGGTTTTAACTAAATAATCAATTGCAGCTGTAGCGTAAGCACTGTATCTAGAACGCATTAATGCTTCTGCTGTTGGTGCATTTTTTAAACCTGTAATGTAAGGTTTACAACATTCTTCAAACGATAGGTGATTTCCACAATAGCAAATAGTCATAGGTCATTATTGTTTAGCATCGTTAAACTTTCGTGCAATTTCTTTCAATTTTTCTTCACGCAGTACTTTCTTAGCTTTCGCTTTATCTTGTTCTTTGTGAAGTTTATCGTTATGCTTTTTAATGTTTCGCTCGTTATTTCTTCCCATACTCTAAAGTTACACTATTTTAAATAATAAAGGTTTAGCAAAAAGTTAATTTTTTTTAAGGAAATCCTCATTCAATTTTCGCTAGTTTTAAATAGCCAATATGTAATTCATCTTCTTTGCTGTCTGTATTATTTTTAGTTATTAGTAAGTCGTAATGATCGGTAAAGATTGGACTTAATATTTCCTTAACGGTGAAAATATCGTCTACATCAATTCCAAATTTATCGTCTATGTGAGAGGTTGCTCCTTTAAAACCACAATGTTTATAAAATGAAGTTGCTTTAGCTTTTTTTATAGCTTCCGATAGATTTTCGGCAACGGTAACAATTTTATAGTGAAATTCATCAAATTCATTTTCCTTATAACCTCCAAGATTAATAAAAAATAAATTTAGATTTTCTGTTTTTGCTGCGTCTTTTGGAACCACTTCAATTGTATATCCGTCCACTGCTGTTACTTCGCGCCACACATCAATGTGAATATTGCCTTTGGCTTCAGGCCAAAATTTTTTCATGGTTGGTATCAATTCTTTCAACGAATGTCCAATACCGAAAAAAATGTCGTGTTGCTCTGTATATCGGCCTTGAGGTCGGCAACCTAACATGGCCATATATAATTTTGGTGGTGTTATCATGAGGTAAAAGTACAATTTTTTGTTAAAACTAAAGTTTGGCACAAGTATTGGTTATTATCTTTATATCATAAATCTAAAAAATATATAGAATGAAACCGAAGATTCACGAAAACCAAAAAAACAATAATACTATGAGAAAAAAACTTACTTTAATTTTAGCTTTTATCGGGATGATAACGCTAAACAGCTGTACTACACAAGACGACGATATTGATAATGATACTATTAGCACCGTTTTTGAATATTCAAATGTAAATTTTGTTGGTCCTAGTTATGGTGTATTTTTAGAATTTCCTCGTCCAATATTTGCATCAGATATGGTTTTAGTATACCGCTTGTCTGCAGTTGATCAAGGTGAAGACGTTTGGAAACTTTTACCAGAAACTTTTTACTTTCCTGATGGGACTTTAGATTTTGCTTACAACTATGACTTTACACGTTTTGATTCTAATGTTTACTTAACAGGAAACGATTTAGAATCTGTATCCAATAATTTTAGAGTAAATCAAGTTTTGAGAGTGGTTGTGATTCCTGCTTCTTTTGGAAATAAATCTGCTTCTAAAACCGAGTTTAGCAATTATAACGAAGTGATAAAAAAATACAATATCGACGATAAAAATATTCAAAAAATCAAACTTTAAATATACTGTTCGTATTAAACAAAAAGCTGTCAAAATCAATTGACAGCTTTTTTTTATTCTTCATCTCGCGAAGGTTTATGTTCCAATTCGCTTTTGTTTTTGTGTAATGAGTATAAAATTCCAATTGTTAAAGACAGGGCAATAAATGCTAAGGATGCCCATTCAGGAATTTCAATGTAGTCATGTGCTAACATTTTGATTCCTACAAAACTCAAAATTGCAATCAAACTGTATTCTAGATAACTGAATTTTTCTAACATATTTGCCAAGAAAAAGTACATGGAACGCAAACCAAGAATTGCAAAAATATTAGAGCTAAAAACTATAAAAGGATCTGAGGTAATAGCTAAGATTGCAGGAACGCTATCCAATGCGAAAAGCATATCCATAACCTCAATTACAATTAATGCTACAAATAAGGGTGTTGCATGGTTTTTATTGTTTTCTTTAATAAAAAAATGTTCGCCATCAATATGTTTGGATATTGGTATAAATTTCCCTAAAATTTTATAAATAAACGAATCTTTAGGTTGAAAATCTTCTTCGTCTTTGGTGAAAAGCATTTTTGCAGCTGTGAATAGTAAAAACACACCAAATACATATGTCATCCAACTTACTTTATTAATAAGGATTACTCCAAAATAAATCATCAAACCACGAAATACGATAGCGCCAAGTATTCCCCAAAAAAGAACGCGATGTTGGTATTTCTGCGGAATTTTGAAAGATGAAAATATAATTGCGATAATAAATATATTGTCAACACTCAAAGACAATTCTATTAAATAACCGGTTATGAATTTAATAGAAGCAGCAGCTGGTTTGAGATTGTTAGGATTTCCAATCATTTGGTTCTGGTACAATAAATAAATCACGCCAGAAAAAGCAAACGACATAAATACCCAAATTGCTGTCCATTTTCCAGCTTCTTTAGAACTGATAATATGAGGTGTTTTATTAAAAACACCTAAATCTAAAGCTAAAAACACCAAAATGGCTGCAATAAAAATTATCCAAACTATCATATTTAGTAGATTATGAATTTAAAATTACGAAAATTACAAGCTTTCAAAAAAGGTTAATTTGAAACTAGTATATCCTTGCAAATATAATTCTTTTTAACGGCAATAAAAATTCATTGCGAACAATTAAAAATTAAATATTATTAAAATAACCCTCAAAAAAATAGGGTATACTTATTTTTTAATCGAATAATTATTATATTTGCATCAAATTAATAGGGTACAAATTTTAAAACTAATTTTTATGTCAACTTTACGTTTCCAAGCATTAAAAGACGCATCAGGTAGAAAGCCTGTAAAATTCGAAGAATCTGGAAGAAAATCAGATCTTTTTGGTTCAAATGTTTTCAATGACAAAGCAATGAAGCAATATTTAACTTCAGATGCTTATAAAGGTGTGAAAGATGCCGTACAACACGGAACTAAAATTGATAGAAAGTTAGCCGATTATATTGCAATGGGTATGAAAGAGTGGGCTTTGAGCAAAGGCGTAACTCATTATACACACTGGTTTCAACCATTAACTGGTACAACCGCTGAGAAACATGATGCGTTTTTTGAAACTTCATACGATGGTTCCGATCCAGTTGAAAAATTTGGTGGAGGTCAATTAGTACAACAAGAACCAGATGCTTCTTCATTTCCAAATGGTGGAATTAGAAATACATTTGAAGCTCGTGGATATACAGCTTGGGATCCAACTTCTCCAGCTTTTATTTTTGGAACTACTTTGTGTATTCCAACAGTTTTCATTTCCTACACTGGTGAAGCTTTAGATTATAAAACACCACTTTTACGTGCTTTGAATGCTGTTGATGAAGCGGCTACAGAAGTATGTAAATATTTTGATAAAAACGTTAAAAAAGTAACTGCAACTTTAGGTTGGGAACAAGAATATTTCTTGGTGGATTCTGCTTTAGCAAATTCTCGTCCAGATTTGATAATGACTGGAAGAACCTTATTGGGACATACTTCTGCAAAAGGACAACAATTGGACGATCATTACTTTGGTTCAATTCCGTCTCGTGCGTTAAATTACATGAGAGAACTGGAAGAAGAATGTATGTTGTTGGGAATTCCAGTAAAAACACGTCATAACGAAGTTGCTCCAAATCAATTCGAGTTGGCTCCAATATTTGAGGAAACCAATTTAGCTGTGGATCACAATTCACTATTAATGGATGTAATGTCTAAAGTTGGTGAGCGTCATGATTTTAAAGTACTTTTCCACGAAAAACCATTCAAGGGTGTTAATGGTTCAGGAAAACATAACAACTGGTCGTTAGCTACGGATACTGGAGTAAACTTACTTTCACCGAGCAAAACTCCAATGAGCAACCTACAATTTTTATCGTTTTTCATCAATACAATTAAGGCGGTAAATGATTATGAAGAATTACTTCGTGCCGCGATTGCAACAGCAAGTAACGATCACAGGTTGGGTGCCAATGAAGCGCCACCAGCAATTATTTCGGTATTTATTGGAGCACAATTAACCAAAGTTTTAGCCGAATTGGAAGGTGTTTCTAAAGGTAAATTATCTCCAGAAGAAAAAACCGACCTAAAATTAAATGTTGTGGGTAAAATTCCAGATGTAATGTTGGATAATACCGATAGAAATAGAACTTCTCCATTTGCATTTACTGGAAATAAATTCGAATTCAGAGCGGTTGGTTCAACTGCAAACTGTGCTAACGCCATGACTACTTTGAACTCAATCGTTGCAAAACAATTGAAAGAGTTTAAAAAAGAGGTTGATAGCTTAATTGAAACTAAAGATTTAAAGAAAGACGAAGCTATTTTTAATGTTTTAAGAGAATATATTAAAGGTACTAAAAATATTCTTTTTGAAGGAGATGGTTATAGCGACGCTTGGGAGCAAGAAGCTAAAAAACGTGGTTTGAGTAATCACAAAACAACTCCTGCAGCTTTGAAAGCAAAAGTTTCGCAAAAAGCATTGGATTTATTTAAAGATTTGAACGTAATGAACCACGTTGAGGTTGAAGCTCGTTACGAGATTGAATTGGAAGAATACACTAAAAAAATACAAATTGAAGGAAGAGTTTTAGGCGATATTGCTCGTAATCACGTAATTCCGACTGCAATTCGTTACCAAAACACGCTTATTGAAAACGTACGCGGATTGAAAGAAATTTTCGGAAAAGATTTTGAAAAAATTGCTAAAGAGCAAATTGTAATCATCAAAGAAATTTCGGGACATATCGAAGGAATTAATTCTAAGGTAGAAGCAATGACGGAAGCTCGTAAAAAAGCTAATGCCTTGACTGATGCTCAAAAAATGGCCGAATCGTATTGTGATAAAGTGAAGCCTTATTTTGATGAAATTCGTGAACACTGCGATAAATTAGAACTTTTAGTAGACGACGAAATTTGGACATTGACTAAATACAGAGAATTATTATTTACAAGATAATTTCTTTAAAAAATAAATTTTAAAAGCCATTTGAATTATCAAATGGCTTTTTTTATGGAATAAATTGTGATAAACTACAACTATTTTTAAGTAACTTCGTTATATGAATATGAAAAAACTTATTGTATATAGTGTAGTATTGCTTGCATTTCAATTTGCCAAAGCGCAAGAACAGTTTGTTTTGTATTTTGAAAGTAATAAATTCGATCTAAATAAGGTTGAAGACGAAAAATTTCAAAACTGGATTAGTGTAAACAAGGACTCTAAAATCGTAGCAATTAATGGCTTTACTGATGAAGACGGAAGTAATTCGTTCAACGATACTTTAGCCCAACGCCGAGTAGCATTTGCTTTAAACAGTGTAAAATCTAAAATAAAAATTCGGGAAGATTTTAAATCACGAAGTTATGGAGAAGATTTTAAGCAAGCTGTAAATAAAGCTGAAAATAGAAAAGTTACTATTTATTATATCCTTCCAAAAGATTTTCCTCGAGAGGATGAAATTCTAGGAATTAAAAAAGAAGTTGTTGCAAAACTTAAACCTGAACCCAACTATCCTGAAAAATTAGTTTTTACAAATCCTGATGGAAGCAAGAAAGAGATGAAACTTGATGTGGCTTTTATGAAAGAAGTTACTAAAGGAAAATCTGGAGAAAAATTAAAAATTGAAAACTTAAATTTTGTTATCAATACTTTTATCGTTGTAAATGAATCACGGGTAAAAATGTTTGAACTTCTGTTGGTGTTGGAACAAAATCCAAATTTAAAAATTGAAATTCAAGGCAATCTATGTTGTCAGCCAATTGATCGGACCAATTTGTCTACTCAAAGAGCAAAATCTATTTACAATTTTTTAATAAATAATAAAGTAGATAAATCACGCTTGTCTTACAAAGGTTTTGGAAGTTCGCGACCAATTTATCCTCTTCCAGAAAAAAATGAAGAAGAACGAGCCGCCAACAGACGTGTAGAAATTTTAATACTTGAAAATGATTAACTATGAAATCCAAAATTTATCTTCTTTTCATGCTTTTATCTTTTGCCAATTACGCGCAAGGAAAATTAGATTTATATTTTGATTTTGATAAATTTGAACTCAATGAAGCTTCAATTAAGAAAATTAATTCTTGGATTTCCGAAGGTAAAAATTATCAGATAACCAAACTTTATGGTTTTTGTGATTGGAAAGGTAGCAATTCTTACAACGATACTTTAGCACTTAAAAGAGTAAATACCGTGTATAATTTTTTGAAAGAAAGCGGAATAGATGTAACAAACAACATTGAAATAAGAGGTTTTGGTGAGGACTTTATACAATCGAAAAACCAAGAAGAAAATAGAAGAGTCACGCTTTTATTTTCTGAGAAAGTAGAACCAGTAAAAGTAGTGGTAGAAGAAAAGCTTTCTGACAAATTTAAAACGTCTAAAAAAGGTGATTTAGTTAAATTAAAGAACATTTATTTTTACAATAATTCGGCAACAGTTGTTCCCAATTCAAAATCGGTATTGTATGATTTGTTGTGCGTTATGCAGGAGAATCCGAATTTAAAGATTGAAATTCAAGGTCATATTTGTTGTAAATCTGCAGCAGAGTACGAAGTAGTTTCTTCTGCTCGAGCACGAGCAGTTTACAATTATCTAATAAAAAATAGTATTGCTAGAAACCGACTTTCTTTTAAAGGTTATGGAGTTTCTAGACCTGTTCACAAAATTCCTGAAGCCAATCCACAAGAAGAAGACGAGAATAGAAGAGTGGAAATTTTAATAATTGAAATGTAGTTTTCTTTCCCACAAAAAGCAGGTACAATTGTGTGACTACGTATTTTTACGTATACGATTACCATGATTCTTACAAAAAAAACGATGTAGCATTAGGATAAGTGTATTTTGTCGATGAAAAATATCGTTGTATCGAAAATATACATTTTGTTAGCATTTTTTTTATCGAATTCGTATTTCTGAATATAATTCTTATATAAATTTGTAGTGTTAAAATTTTCTGGCAAATAGAATTTTAACATTAAAATGCTAAGGATTTTTATAAGGTTCCCAAATCTAAAAATAACACTTAACACATTTTATTAAGTTTATTAACCAAAATTTTTATATTATGAAGAATGTGTTTTTTTGCATCTCTGCGATGCTTGCTACAACAGTAGCTCTTGCTCAATCAAACGTGAGCGATGTTCAACAGTCTGGAACTGCAAATGGTTCTACTGTTACTCAAACTGGAAATGCTAACAATTCGCTTGTTATGCAAAATGGCTTAAATGCTGCTGCAAGTGGTGTTAGTAATGAGGCAATAGTGGTACAAACAGGTGCTACAAACGATTCTGATGTGTTACAGTCTGGCGATGATAACTACGGAAATGTTTTGCAAACTGGTGATTTAAACGATGCTACTATTGATCAAGGTGTAGGTTTTGCTGAAGATAATACTGCGTATACTACACAATCAGGTAATAGTAATACAGCATTACAAACTCAAAGATTCGACAACAACTTTGCAAGAATTACTCAAACAGGTAGCAGTAACTCTGCAACGCAATTCCAATCTTCTGGACCAAACCAATCTCCTGGTAACTCAGCTTTCGCAACTCAAATCGGTACTTTCCATGAGTCTATTCAAAGACAAAATGGTAGCAGTAACTACGAGCAAATTACTCAAACAGGAACTGACAACTATGCTAGACAACGTCAAATTGGAGATTTAAACCAAGCAAATGCTTACCAAGGTCAATCTGGAAATAGCTCTGAGCAATTACAAACAGGTAATGGTAACAATGCTTTAGTGTATCAAAATGATGTAAATGCAGGTGGTGATAATACTGCTTCGCAAACTCAAACTGGTAATGGAAATAGCGCAGAAGCTGATCAAGGTTTAGGTGCTCCAGCTACTGAAAATAGTTTGATCGTTCAAACTCAAACTGGAGATAATAACTTTGCTTATTCTAGACAAAACGGAGATAGCAACTATTCTAGCCAGTCTCAAACAGGTAATGGAAACATAACAAACCATAACCAAGTTGGAAATGACAATGATGCATTGACAGTTCAAAACGGAATGTCTAACAACTCTGCTATTACTCAAACAGGAAATGATAACTATGCTATCACAACTCAAACAGGAGGAATGCATTTAAGTACAGTTACTCAATTAGGAGCAATGAATAATTCAGTTGTTACTCAATCAAACTAAGCTTTAAATATAAAGAAAAGGTAGTCTTGTATAAGGCTATCTTTTCTTTTTTTAATTACCAATATAATGAAAGCTAATAAACAAGTTATGCTACTTTTAATACTACTAATTTCAGTAGTTTCTAGTTATGCTCAAGAAGAGGAAACTGATGATTTGGCACTAACGTTTAATGGCAAACAAAATTCTCTTAATCTGTTATCCTCAATGACAAACAGTCCTTTGCAGGAAACAGTACCTTTAAATTCATCAAATAGTGTATTTATTCAACAAATTGGCGAAGGAAATGCAATATCATCAACCATTAAATCTAGTAATTCGGATGTAGTATTAAACCAATTAGGAAATGAAAACTACATTTATTTAGATAAAAATGCTACTCAAGTTAATCAATTAGTGATACAAAATGGCAATAATAATTCAGTTGTTGATTTCAATTTGTATAGCAATAGTACAATCAACAGTAATTTTTCACAATTAGGAAATAATTTAAATATTATAAGTATTGGTGCAAACAGTATTTCTAAAGAACTTACTATCAACCAAACAGGCAATTCTGGCTCAGTAATTATTTTAAACAAATAAATTATGAAACAGTTAGTTTTCTTACTACTAATCCTACCTTTAATTTCTTTTTCACAAACTATGAATAAAGAGGTTAAAGCTAAGATTATTGTTAGTTATAATGAAGATCTAGCCGTGATTAAAGCAACAGCAGAAAACTTGACTTATGTTTTTAAATCAATTTCTTATAAATTGTCTGTAATTAAAAATGAAGGCAGAAAAGGAAATCAGTCTACCAATTCTCAATCAGGTAGAGAAACTTTAGAATCGGAACAAATTAAAGATTTATCTAAAACTCAGATTAATATAAATAAAGAAGACGAAATCATTCTTTTACTTTTAATTTACGATGAAAAAGGAATTATTATAGGTAAAGATCGCGTAGTTATTGGAGAAAAAAAAAAGAGTGAAAATATCCAACCCAAACCAAATGATGGGCTCGAACTAGCCGGAATAATATCGGATGAAACTAAAACTAAAAACGGCAAAGATTTTTACGATTTGTTTTATACAGAGTATTTAAAAACCAATCAAAAAGGTAATAAAATAATAGTAGTATCCGAAGAATTGTCAATTGCTAGAAATACCAAATTAATAATATCGGTTGATAATGAGATTATTTCTGAATTTTTGTTAAAACCAGACGATGAATATTTAAATTATATGGCGTCGGAAACTTCGTTGGCTGTATTTAAATATTTTAAAAATTTGGAAAGACAAAGCCAGCAAATTATTAAATACTAACTGCAATGAAACACTACCTACTTTTACTTTTAGTATTATTAACTTCACTTTCCTATTCTCAAGAGTTAGTCTATAAACCTCGAAATCCAGCGTTTGGTGGCGATACGTTTAACTATCAATGGTTGCTTAGCTCAGCAGAGTCTCAAAACTTATACAAGGAAAAAGCTTCAACACAAGATAATCGAACAGAAATAGAACGATTTACTGAAAATCTTAATAATCAGTTAT
This sequence comes from Flavobacterium sp. SP2, assembly GCF_057626655.1. Classification (NCBI taxonomy): domain Bacteria; kingdom Pseudomonadati; phylum Bacteroidota; class Flavobacteriia; order Flavobacteriales; family Flavobacteriaceae; genus Flavobacterium; species Flavobacterium solicola. The sequence goes on along the minus strand of NZ_JBVHBT010000001.1, from coordinate 550,075 downwards.
TGAATCAAGTTTCACGATCATTATTCACCCAACAATTTGGTGAAGAAGGAATTTCTGAAGGAAACTATGTTTTTGGAAGTTTATCGGTAGAAGTTTATCAATCTACTGGTGGCTTAACAATTAATATTTTAGACACAACCACAGGAGAAGAAACCCAAGTTATCATCCCAAATCCATGATAAATGTATAAAATCAAAATCATTTGCCTATCTGCCTTATTTTTACTTACTAGTTGCGGTGCTTATTTTAATCAACCTATTGATGTGCAAGATGCAACCTTAGGCGAAGCTACAAGCGCAACAAAACTTTTAAAAAATTTACCAATACCTAAAGAGAAAGTAGTTGTAGGTGTTTATAAGTTTAGAGATCAAACGGGTCAATATAAAGCTACTGAAACTGGAAGTACATTCAGTACAGCAGTAACTCAAGGCGCAACATCCATCTTAATAAAAGCACTCGAAGATTCAAAATGGTTTATCCCTATTGAACGAGAAAATTTAGGAAATTTATTGAATGAAAGAAATATTATCCGGTCAACTAGACAAGAATATCTAAAAAATGCTAACCCTAATGATATACAATTAACACCACTTTTGTATGCAGGAGTTTTAATAGAAGGAGGCATTGTATCATTTGATAGTAATATAATTACAGGAGGTTTTGGAGCACGATATTTTGGAGCTGGATCATCAACAAGATATCGACAAGATCGGGTTTCAATCTATTTAAGATTGGTATCTACCAATAATGGTGAAATTTTAAAAACGGTTTATGTATCCAAAACTATTTTATCTCAAGCAATAGATGCAAGTCTTTTTAGATACGTTAATTTTAAAAGATTGTTGGAAATTGAAACTGGTTATACTAAAAATGAACCAATGCATATGGCTGTAACTGAAGCAATAGAAAAAGGCGTTCAGTCATTAGTAATAGAAGGAATTGAAGATGGAATTTGGAAAACATCAACTCCAAGCTCAGAAATGGTAAATGTTTTCGCTAATTATTTAAAAGAAGAAGGCGATGCAAGTTCGGCACTACTTTATGGTAGAACAAATGCAACAATTAGAAAAAAAGTAGCTATTGAATTTGCTGGTGGAATTACACAAGTCGATAGTGATTATGCGTTACCCTTAACCCGACCTTTCGGAAAAATTGGAATGAAGTTTTTTTTAAATCCTTATTTTAATATTTCCTCTTCACTTCAATTGTTTGGATTGGGTAATCAAGACCGATACGATAAATCTTTTGGTTCTTTTGATCTAAATTCGGAGCTTATTCTTTTACCTAAAGATAAAATCACACCTTTTTTCTATGCGGGTATAGGTGGCGCAGCTTCGAGTTATTTAGAAGATCCACATTTCAAAACACAATTTGGAGCAGGATTGGAATTTTTATGTTCTAAGAATATGGGATTGAGGATTTTTGGTGAACAGAATCTCACATTTACTGATCGAATAGATGATATCAAATCTGGAAAACTAAACGATAATTATTGGCGATTAGGAGTTGGAATTATTTATTATTTCGGAAAAAAACAAAAATAAAATACTATGAAACACTATATAAAATATCTATTGTTGAGCCTATTTGTTTTGCTTTTTTCTTGTAGCGAAGACAAGATAGGCACAGACGGAAAAGGTATCGTTAAGGGTAGAGTAGTGAAAGAGAACACATTTGAACCACTCGAAAATGTACGAATTTCATCTAGTCCAAATAGTAGTATCGTGTTTACAGATGCCGATGGTTATTTTCAAGTTAATGATGTCGTAACCGGCGATTATTCATTTGAAGCAAGAAAAGATGGTTTTGTAGCAAAATTTGAAGCAGTGACAGTTACAAATGATAATATTTCAGAATTGGTTTATGAATTAAAAGTTTCAACTGCCGGAAATAGTGCACCAACAGTTCCAGTTTTAACAACACCGGCGGATAATGCAACCAATCAAAGTTTGACCTTAAATTTGGCTTGGACCGTATCTGATGCTGATGCCGATCCTATAACTGCAACTATAGTTTTGCGAAATGATATTACCGATGAAATTGAAACTTTTGAAGACATCACAACGACCAATTTTACGATTTCAAATTTAAATTATAGTACTAAATATTTTTGGCAAGTTATTGTTAATGACGGTATTAATCCAGCTGTTTACAGTCCGATTAGTTCGTTTAGAACTATTGGTTTCCCAGATGCAAGATATTTGTATACCAGAAAAATTGAGTCCAATAGCGTGATTTTTGCGGCTAATGCAAGCGGCAATGAGTTGCAACTTACATCATCAAATAAAAATAGTTTTCGTCCTCAAAAAAATATACAATCAGGAAAAATAGCTTTTATTCAATCGGATGGTTCACAAAATCATATTTACACCATGAATAATGATGGTTCCAACTTATTTAAAGTAACGAATACTGTTCCTATTGCTGGATTTAATTTTGATTATCTAAAGTTTTCTTGGAAAAATAATGGTGCACAAATACTGTATCCAAATTTTAATAAATTATATCAAATTAATGCTGATGGTTCTGGTTTAATCGAAATTTTTCAAACACCAAACGGAAAATTTATTACAGAATGCGATTGGAGTTTTGACGGTTCGGTTATCGTTTTAAAGGTTAACGATAGCAATGGTTATAATGTAGAAATTTATACTATTACGCCTAATGGTCAGGTGCAAACGCAAATTTTGTCTGGAATAAATGGTGCTGTAAATGGAATACATTTGTCTGCTAATAACCAAAAATTAGTTTATGCACGAGATGTCTCAGGATTTGAAAACGGAAATTACCGACAATTAGATTCTAGAATATTTATGTATAATTTTGCGACTGGAAATAGCACCGAAGTTCCTGTAGAAAAGCCAGCAGGTTTTAACGATTTAGATGTTAGATTTTCACCTAATGAGGCAGAATTAATATTTGTAAATACCTCTAACGACGGTATATCACAACGAAATATTCAAAAATTTACTATGGGAATTATTAATTCTAGAGTAACGTTATTTCAAAATTGCACCATGCCCGACTGGAAATAATCCGATTGAAAACCTATCTAAGTTTCTATTGGGACTTAAAATTGGCAATTTTTATTATCTTTGTGGCACACACAACAAATAAGAAAAATGAGTTCTGATAACAGCCAACGCTATTCTTTGAGAGGAGTTTCTGCTTCCAAAGAAGATGTTCACAATGCCATAAAAAACATAGACAAAGGTTTATTTCCTAAAGCTTTTTGTAAAATAATTCCCGATTATCTTACCAATGATGAAAATCATTGTATAATCATGCATGCTGATGGCGCAGGTACCAAAACCTCATTAGCTTACATGTATTGGAAAGAAACTGGTGATTTATCTGTATGGAAAGGCATTGCACAAGATGCATTAATCATGAATATCGATGATTTATTGTGTGTTGGCGCTACCGATAATATTTTACTCTCCTCAACAATAGGAAGAAATAAAAATTTAATTCCTGCCGAAGTCCTTTCAGCCATAATCAATGGAACCGAAGAACTTATTGAAGAACTCAAAGAATTTGGTGTTACAATACACTCAACTGGTGGCGAGACTGCCGATGTTGGTGATTTGGTCAAAACTATTATTGTAGATTCTACCGTTACTGCAAGAATGAAACGCAGCAATGTAATTGATAATGCCAATATTAAACCAGGAAACGTTATTGTAGGATTGGCCTCGTTTGGTCAAGCTAATTATGAAAAAAGTTATAACGGCGGAATGGGAAGCAATGGCTTAACATCGGCACGTCATGATGTTTTTGATCATTATTTAGCATCAAAATATCCCGAAAGTTATGATGCTTCGGTACCTGTAAATTTAATTTACTCTGGAAAAGTAAAACTTACCGATTCAGTTGAAAATGCTCCTTTGGATGCTGGTAAATTAGTATTATCTCCAACAAGAACCTATGCTCCGATAATAAAAAAGATTCTAGAAAAATACTCTTCTAAAGAGATTAATGGAATGGTGCATTGTTCTGGAGGCGCGCAAACTAAGGTGTTGCATTTTGTAGAAAATGTACAAGTAATTAAAGATAATTTGTTTGAAGTTCCACCTTTATTTAAGCTTATCCAAGAGCAATCTCAAACCGATTGGAAAGAAATGTACCAAGTTTTTAATTGTGGTCATCGTATGGAACTTTACCTTGATGAAGAATTTGCTTCAGATGTAATTGCTATTTCAAAATCTTTTGGTGTAGATGCACAAATTGTTGGAAGAGTAGAAGCTAGTGATGCTACAAAGCTTACAATTAAAAGTGAGTTTGGTATTTTTAACTACTAATAAATTTGTGCGTGATTGTACTTATTTTTTAAAAAACAGTTAAAAGTTCTGAGTTAAGGCAGGTATTTGTTATCTTGCACCACTCGAAACAATTTTCATAAAATTAGAATTAAGTCTGTCTATGAAATCCTTACAAATTATATTATTTTTTTTACTCGCAATAAATTTCAACTCTTTTTCTCAAAAGATTATCAAGCATACTGTAAAGTCAGGTGAATCCATTTATCTAATTGCCAAAAAATATAATGTAACTGAAGCAGAAGTATTTGAACTTAATCCGAAATTAAAAGGAGCAATTTTACCACTAAAAGCTGTGGTTCAAATCCCTAATAAAAATTTTAAAACAAAGCAAAAAAGTCAACTTGCCGAAAAATCTAAATTAAAAGACAAAAAAGATATCAATTCAGAAGTAGATAAAAATTCAACTACACATCTTGTAACTGCCAAAGAAACAATATATAGTATTTCAAAGAAATATAAAATTTCTATGGAAGCACTCTGCGAGTTGAATCCAGAACTAAAAACTAGTACTTTAAAAGTTGGTTCTCGATTGCTACTTCCAAATAATAACGAAGTACCTAAAGTTGAAAAAGAAGATAAGAAAGAAATTCAAGCGATAATTACCGATACTAAATCTGAAAAAATTCAAGAAAATGTTTCGCTTACACATAAAGTTGTACCTAAAGAAACCCTGTATAAAATTTCAAGAATATACAAAGTATCTGTCAAGGATTTGCAAGAATTAAATCCTTCAATCGGATCTGATTTACCTATTGGATATGAATTAGTAATAAAAAAAGGTTCTAAACCCGAAGATAATATTGTAGTAGTACCAGAGAATACTACTTCTACAAATGATGTTGTACCCATAAAGCCTTTATCAATAGAAAATATGTCGAAAGCGGCATTTTTAATTGCAAAGGCATCGGAACATTTAGGAACTCGGTATCGAAGTGGTGGCACAACAAGTGCTGGATTTGATTGCTCAGGATTGATGTTTACAACGTTCAAAGAAATTGACATGACATTGCCTAGATCGTCTCATGAAATGGCTAGATATGGTGTAAAAATTGATAAATCTCAAGCGCAAAAAGGCGACTTGATTTTCTTTGCTACTTTTGGAAGAGGTCGTGTAAGCCATGTAGGAATGGTTACCGAAACCGATGGTGATGAAATCAAATTCATACATTCTTCTACAAGTTCTGGCGTAATTATATCATCTACCAAAGAAGATTATTATTCCCGTTCATTTGTGCAAGTGAATCGAGTACTTCAAGAATAATTTTTTTAGATTACTTTTTAGTTTCCAATGTTAAGTTTTCATCTCGAGGCAAAACTTAACATTGGCGAATCGATTATTAACGTACTTTTGTTAACGTAAAATTTACATATTATTTACGTTAAATTTAAAAGATAACTATATGGATACTAACGAAGAAAAGAATATCGACTCAATCGCAAATCCTGAAACGGTTACGCCTGAAACAGTTAAAGAAACTCCTGCTGCTACTAAAGTAGCTGAAGTAACACCCAAACCTAGAGTTTCAAGACCTAGAGCAACTACAAGAAAACCTTCTGTTTCTGAAACCGTTGCTCCTGCAAAACCAGTTGTTAGAAGAACTAGAGCAGCTGTTAAACCAGCAGTTGTTGAGGAAGTAAAAGTAGTTTCTATTGAAGATGCAACCTCAAATACTACTCCACCAGAAGCCGAAATGAAAAAGGTATTTAAGGTTAAAAAATTGAAAGATTTGAAAAAATCAATTAAGGAAAAAGCTAAAGCTAAAGAAAAAAAGGCAAAAGAAAAGGAAAAAGCTAAAGCAAAGAAGACTAAAGAAAAAGAAAAGGCAAAAAAGAAAGCCAAAATTTCTAAAGCAAAAGAAAAAGCGAAAAAAGCTAAAGCTAAGAAGAAAAAGAATTCGAAAAAGAAAAAATAATACAGTTAGAACAACTATAAATAAAAACCGATGTTACTGCATCGGTTTTTTTTAGTGCTTATTTTACAGAAAATCGAAATCCAATTCCGTGTAAATTTTCAATTGCTATTTCTTTTTCATTGGCTAAAATTTTTCGTAATCTTGAAATAAAAACGTCCAAACTTCGTCCCATAAAATAGTCGTCGTCACCCCAAAGTGATTTTAAAATTTCTTCGCGTTTTAAAACTACATTTTTATTGTCTAGAAAAAGTTTTAGTAAATCGGATTCACGCTGGGTTAAACTTATTTTTTCATCTTCATTAAAAACAATAAAGTTTTTATTGTCAAATTGATATTTGCCTACAGTATAATTAGAGATGTCCTGTGAAACACTTTTTTGTGACCGCTTTAAAAATATCTCAATTTTGAGTTGTAATTCTTCAATGCTAAAAGGTTTTACAAGATAATCATCGGCTCCAATTCGCAATCCTTTTATTCGATCTTCTTTTAAAGTTTTAGCAGAAAGAAAAATAATTGGTACATCAGCATTTAATTTTCTAACCGATTCTGCCAGTTCAAATCCATCCATTTTAGGCATCATGATATCAAAGATGCAAATGTCAAAACTTTCTTTTTTAAACAGTTCTAAGGCTTCTTTACCATCTGCACAATGCGAAACGTTATAATTTTGCTCCAAATTGTCTTTGGTTAAGAATGCTAGAGTTTCATCGTCTTCAGCATATAGAATTTTAAATTTAGACATTTTTATTTTTTTAATATGTTATTTCGGAATGACTATCGAAATTGTTATTCCTTTATCCGTGTTGTTTGATGCAAAAATTTTCCATTTATGTTGTAAACAAATCTTTTTTACATAGTACAATCCCAATCCAAAACCGTTTACTTCATTGCTTTTGAGACTTGGAATGCGATAAAATTTATCAAAAATAAAAGTAAGATTTTTGTTTGAAATTCCTATTCCGTTATCAGAAAAATTGAGTTTAATTTTGTTGTTTTCTTCCGTGATACTAATTTTTATAACTGGATATTCTTCACAGTATTTAATAGAATTATCAAGAAGATTGTAAATTATATTGGTGAAATGAAATGCATCGCCATTTATGGTATAATCTTTTTCAGTATGAATTTCAACTGTAAGATTGTCGTGTTTCAGTTTCATGTTTTCGACAACTTCATTCAAAATAGGAAGAATTTGAAGTTCTTTACAATCCATTTTTAGTGGTGAATTATCCGACTTAGCACTATTTAAAATCTTTTCAATATGTTGGTTTAATTTATTACTCTGACTTATAATTATATTAGTGTATTTTTCTAATTTTTCATCTGTATTTATGGATTCTTGCTTTTTCAAATAGCTAGAAGCTAGCAATATAGAGGATAAAGGTGTTTTGAATTCGTGTGTCATGTTATTGATGAAATCACGCTGTAATTCCGAATATTTTTTTTGTTGAATTATAGTGTAAATTGAATATACATAGACCAATAGAATAATAATTAAGGCAAATGAAAGTATAAACCAAAACCGCAAGGAACTGAATAAATAACTAGTTTCGTTCGGAAATCGTATTGCAAAATAGTAAACTAAATTTTTGTGTTTAGGAAAATATACCGAATTTTTCTTTTTGGTTTTGTCGGTCAATGAAATGTAATTTCCATACACCATTTCATCGCTTTGGCAATTGTACATGGCATATTCAAAATCGGTAGCGATATTGAATTTTTCAAATTCGGTCTTTAAATAATATTCTAAAATTTCGGGTTCAAAATCATTATCTATGTTTACAATGTAGTAATCGTTGGCAACTTTTCTAATTGGATTTTCAGCTGGGAGTTCGCTATTCGTTCCTTCATAAAGTTTTTTTACCACTTCAAGTAAGGCAATATGGGTTTTTTGAGAGAACTTTTTCTCTTCAAGATTGAAGGCTTCTTTTGTCCAAAGTAGCTGCGCAATTAATATTCCTATTGTCGCAATCAGACCAAGAACAATTATTATATTTAGGTTTTTTGTTTTCATTTAATAATAAATCTGAAAATTATTTTCATCAAATTCGTTGTGTAATATTACTCATTTTTTTCTTAAAAATCGGCGCTTAACATGTCATTAACAAACATTTGAAATTGCTTAACAGATGTAGTATTACGATAAAGTATCTTTGTTTAAGAGAATTGAATTACTTAAATTTTACAACTTTAATACGATTATATAAATGAAAACACTTAAAATTTCTTTACTAGCTTTAACAGTAAGTTTAATGTCTTTTTCGGTTGTGCCAGTTGCAACGAAATCTACAAGTACCACTTCTGTTGCATCAGTAATTAATTGGAAATCAGATTCTGTTGATGTAGGAACAATACCGCAAGGAACACCTAAAATCATCAATTTTGAATTTAAAAATACAGGCGATAAAGCAATTATCATTACTAATGTAAAACCTGCTTGTGGTTGTACTGCTGCCGATTATTCGAAAGAACCAATTGCTCCAGGTAAATCGGGATACGTAAAAGCTATCTATAATGCTGCGGCAACCGGTACTTTTTCTAAAACGGTAACCGTAACTACAAATGCTGATGATACTCCAAAAATATTGACTTTTAAAGGTACTGTACTAGCAAAATAAAGATTTGAATAAAAGGTTGGTTAACTAAAAAACTCCTAATCATTTTCGATTAGGAGTTTTTTTATGTTTGTGTAATAACGGTTTATTCTAAACTGCTGGTTCACCGTATAAGTCAAATTCGGTAGCCTCAATAATTTTGATGTTAACAAATTCTCCTGTTTTTACATAATGTTTGCTAGCATCAATTAGAACTTCGTTATCTACGTCTGGACTGTCAAATTCGGTTCTTCCAACGAAATGATTTCCTTCTTTTCTGTCAATTATACATTTAAATACTTGACCTACTTTTTCTTGATTCAAATCCCAAGAAATTTGCGATTGTAACTCCATTATTTCTTCTGCTCTAGCTTTTTTTACATCATCTGGAACATCATCTTCTAATAAATAGGCGTGTGTATTTTCTTCGTGTGAATAGGCAAAACATCCCATTCTGTCAAATTTCATTTCTTGTACAAAATCTTTTAGAATTCTAAAATCTTCTTCAGTTTCTCCAGGATATCCAACAATTAAGGTCGTTCTAATTGCCATTCCAGGAACTGCTTCACGAAATTCTTTTAGCAATTTTGTAGTCTTTTCTTGCGTAGTTCCTCTTCGCATCGATTTTAAAATAGAATCCGATACGTGCTGTAACGGAATATCAATATAGTTACAAATCTTCGGTTCTCGTTTCATAATCTCTAAAACATCCATAGGAAAACCAGTAGGAAAGGCGTAGTGTAAGCGTATCCATTCAATTCCTTCAACTTTTACAAGATTTTCTAATAGTTCGCCAAGATTACGTTTTTTATAAATATCTAAACCATAATACGTTAAATCTTGCGCAATTAAAATCAATTCTTTAACACCGTTTTTAGCCAAACCTTCAGCTTCTTTTACCAGTTTTTCGATGGTTTGAGAAACATGCTTTCCACGCATTAGTGGAATAGCACAAAAACTACAAGGTCTATCGCAACCTTCAGCAATTTTTAAATAAGCATAATTTTTTGGTGTAGTAGTCAATCGTTCACCAAGAAGCTCGTGTTTATAATCGGCACCAAGTGCTTTTAACAAACCTGGCAATTCAGTGGTTCCAAAATATTGATCCACATTTGGAATCTCTTTCTCCAAATCAGGTCGGTAACGTTCCGATAAACATCCTGTTACAAATACTTTATCAACAATTCCTCGTTCTTTTTTATCAGCATATTCTAGAATCGTATTTACAGATTCTGCTTTTGCATTATCAATAAATCCACAGGTATTTATAACCACAATATTGCCTTCTTCTTCATGTACAACATCTTTTCCGCTAGCACGTAATTGTCCCATCAAAACCTCGCTGTCGTACACATTTTTAGAACAACCTAGTGTGATTACGTTGATTTTATTTTTCTTTAACGATTTGGTTCTCATATATGTAAAGTATCTCTATTTTTAGAAAGTGTGCAAAATTACGATATTTAATTCACACTCATTGCAATATTATTTATTTTTGAAGCATAGGGCTTGCGCATTACTATAAACCCTTTTCCTGCTGTACACTTCAATCTAGCCAATTTCTGTCGCAATTGGCTAGGATTTTCATTGCCATCAGGGCTAGAAGACTAAGGATTTTACAAAAAAAAAAACCATCCGATTCACGAATGGTTTTATATGCTCCGTTTATTTATTTTACAATTCAAACAGTAAAGTCAAATTGATAGTATTGTTTTTAGAATTTATTCGTGAACTGTCTGTAAATCCTTGCGAGAAAAACTGTCTGTCATAATCACGTTGGAAAAATGAATAAGCAAGATCCAATTTTGTCGATCCAAAATTATATCCTAAACCACCAGAATAACCAGTTAAATCACCAATAGTACTTCCATTCTTGTACGGACTTTGTTCAAATCGATATCCGCCACGAATACTCACTCTTTCAATTTTATATTCGGCACCCAATCTAAATTCGTTAGTTACATCCAACACATTTGCCATTAAATTATTAGTGGCTGAGAAATCATTACTTGGTCGGTATTTGGTATTACTATAATCTTTTAAAGCGTAATCAAAACTGATCAATCCTTTTTTTCCAAATACATAAGCCAAACTTCCAGTCCATTTTCCAGGTGTTTGAAGTCGATAAGGTGCGAAAACCATTGTAATTTGAGGGTTAAACACATCAGGAGCCAACTCGCCAGAAGAACTAGAACTAACCGAGCTAATACTTTGTGATAACTCATCGTTCAAACGCAACCAAGTAGGCGATTCATAGGCAAGACCTAAACGAAATTCTTTAGTAGCCTTGAAAATAGTTCCTAACTGAAATGAAAAACCATTTCCATAGGTATACAAATCATTATTAAATCGAAGGCGTTCTACAAAATTAGTTGCTGATGTATTGTTATCGTTACTTTCAAAAAAACTAGCCGATTGTCTGTAATCTACAAAATGGGAATTCAAATTGATACCAAAAAACAGCTTGTCTTTATATTGTCCCGATCCGTTAAAAGATAACTTACCATTATAACCAGTAGAAACTACCGAGTATTCTTGATAGAAGTCACCTGGTGCTATTCCCGATGTGTAAGCGGTATTGTTAGGATTATTATTTACAGGATTTACAACAAATGCTTGAAAGCCAAGATAGGCTTGTTGCTCGTTATAAAATAATTCTCCATAACCAAAATCACTACCATTCACAATACTTGTTGGAATTCCGTTGGCATAGCTTAAAAAATAGCTGTCAATAGAATTTGTAGGATTAGTACCCGCTGAAAATAGTGAATTGTCTAAATTTCTAATGTTTTCATAATTCATCGCTAATGCAAACTTTTTCCAAGAACTATTAGGATCAACATTTTCAAAAACATAGACACCACCAGCTTGACTTATGTCAAAACTAGAATCATTTTGAGATGTAGAAGATCCAAAATAATTAGAATTATTTTTAATGTTGTAATTTCCAAGTGTAATTCCAACTTGGCTATTAGCAAAAATAACCGATCCTGCTGGATTTATATTAATGGAAGAAAGATCACCGCCTAATGCTCCAAATGCACCACTCATTGCTCTAAATCTTGCGGTACCTGTTTGGTTATCTTGAGCATAACGCAAGGCATCGCTTATATCCTGTGCTTGAGTAAATGAAAAACTTAAACTTACTAAAGCAAATAATACAATTTTTTTCATAAAATTTTAACTATATATTATCGTCTACCGCCACCAGAAGATCTTCCACCGCCATAGCTTCCACCACCTGAACTAGGAGATGAATACGAACGTGGAGACGAATAGGTTCTTGGTGTTGAATTGTTATAACTTCTAGGAGTACTTTGTGTGTTGTTGGTTCTAGGAGTATTGTAAGTATTCGTACGAGGTGTATTATAGTTGTTAGTACGTGGATTGGTACTGTTGTAACTTCTTGGATTCGTTGCGCTGTTGTTTCTTGGTGTAGTTACGCTATTGTAATTTCTTGTACCAGTTGTTGTTCTAGCGTTGTTAAAATTTCTAGTTGCAACTTCATTTCTTGTTCTTATTGAATTTACTGAATTTCTACCAGAATACATTCCTCCATTACTTGCATAGTTAGAATTTCTTCTTCCGTTAGAGTAATAGTAGTTTCCATAGTAGTTGTTATTATAAAAACCATTGCCATAAAAACCATAAAAGTTATTATTCCAACCCCAATTATTCCAACCCCAGCCTGCGCCATACCAGTTATTCCAACCCCAACTTGGTCCATACCAATTATTCCAACCCCAACCTGGACCATACCAATTGTTCCAACCCCAAGTATTTCCATACCAAATGTTGTTCCAGCCACCATAACCCCAACCGTTATCGTAAATATTAACAGTTACATTTTCTGAACCGTTAGAACCCCAACCAGAGTAAGAGTTTGTGTTTTCGGTTTGATTTACATTTCTAACTACCGTATCATTGTAAGTGGAATAATTATCAACGTTAGTAAAAACTTCATTGTTTTTGTTTTCTTGATTGAGTGTACTGAAGTACTCTTGGTATTTGTTAGTTGCTTGTTGTTGGTCGTTTGTCACAACTCTTTGTTCTGAACTACCATATATTCCATCATTATCATAATAAGATGAATTTTGGTATGAACCACAAGAAGTTAGAAGCAATGAAAAAAATCCAAATAAAGAATATATGGAGATTTTAGCCGGAGAAAAATAATAAGTTTTCATATCTATAGCATTTTTATTGTTGGACATTACAAAAATAGTTAGTTTTGCGGAACTATTTAGTTAAAATTATCAAAACAATTTTTATGCCAAACTATTCATTATGAGCAAGAACTTAACAAAAAGAGAAGAAGACTATTCCAAGTGGTATAATGAACTTGTGGTTAAAGCCGATTTGGCTGAAAATTCAGGTGTTAGAGGCTGTATGGTGATCAAGCCTTACGGATATGCAATATGGGAAAAAATGCAGGCGGAATTAGACAGAATGTTTAAAGAAACTGGACATAGTAATGCCTATTTTCCTCTTTTTGTTCCTAAAAGTATGTTTGAAGCTGAAGAAAAAAATGCGGAAGGTTTTGCTAAAGAGTGTGCTATTGTAACACATTATCGATTAAAAAACGATCCAGATAAACCAGGGAAATTAATGGTAGATCCAAATGCTAAGCTGGAAGAAGAACTAATTGTACGTCCTACAAGTGAAGCAATTATTTGGTCAACCTATAAAGGCTGGGTTCAATCATACAGAGATTTACCATTGTTAATTAACCAATGGGCTAATGTTGTTCGTTGGGAAATGAGAACAAGATTGTTTTTGCGTACTGCTGAATTTTTATGGCAAGAAGGACACACAGCACACGCAACAAAAAAGGAAGCAATAGAAGAGTCAGAAAAAATGATGCATGTATATGCTGATTTTGCTGAAAACTTTATGGCTATGCCAGTTATTAAGGGTTTAAAAACAGAAACAGAACGCTTTGCCGGCGCTGACGAAACGTACTGTATTGAAGCTTTGATGCAAGATGGAAAGGCGCTTCAAGCGGGAACTTCCCATTTTCTTGGTCAAAATTTTGCTAAAGCGTTTGATGTGAAGTTTGCAAATGCTGAAGGAAAGCAAGAACATGTTTGGGGAACTTCTTGGGGTGTTTCAACTCGACTTATGGGTGCTTTAATAATGACTCATTCCGATGATAATGGATTGGTTTTACCGCCTAATTTAGCTCCAATTCAAGTTGTAATCGTTCCGATATTTAAAACAGATGAAGAATTAGAAAAAATATCTTCTGTTGTAAACGAATTGGTTTCTCAATTTAAAAAATTAAGAATTTCTGTAAAGTATGATAATCGAACAACTCAGAAACCTGGATTTAAATTTGCCGAATGGGAGTTGAAAGGTGTTCCAGTTCGAATTGCTGTTGGACCAAAAGATTTAGAAAACGGAACTTTTGAAGTTGCAAGACGAGATACACTAAGTAAAGAAGTGGTTTCTAAAGACGGAATCGTAAATTATATTAATGATTTACTTGAAACAATTCAAACAGAGTTATTTCATAAAGCATTAAATTACAGAGAAAATCATATTACTGAAGTAGAGTCGTTCGAAGAATTTAAAGATGTGCTAGAAAATAAAGGAGGTTTCGTTTCTGCTCATTGGGATGGCACAGCAGCAACAGAAGAAAAAATTAAAGATTTAACCAAAGCAACCATCAGATGTATTCCATTAAGCAGAGTAGAAGAAACGGGTAAATGTGTATTTACAGGTTCTGAATCAGCTGGTAGAGTACTTTTTGCTAAAGCATATTAAAAAAAATATAAAAAAAGTGCAATTAACTATTGTGTGAAATAAAAATAGTTGTATTTTTGCACTCGCATTACAAAAATATGTAATGGCCCGTTCGTCTATCGGTTAGGACGCCAGGTTTTCATCCTGGTAAGAGGGGTTCGATTCCCCTACGGGCTACAAATATTTTTACTTTATCCTAAGGGATAATAATGGCCCGTTCGTCTATCGGTTAGGACGCCAGGTTTTCATCCTGGTAAGAGGGGTTCGATTCCCCTACGGGCTACAGAATTAGTTGTAAATAAGTTTTGTAAAATAGCAATTGGTGTCTCGATTACTATTTTATTAGTTAAAACCAAAGTGACTCTAAGAGTTGTGGGAGGTTTTTCTTTTTTAACTAGTAGTTTATAACAATTATTACAATTAAAAAAAGAACAAAATGGCAAATCATAAGTCAGCATTAAAGAGAATTAGAAGTAACGAAAAGAAAAGAGTGTTAAATAGATATCAGCACAAAACTACTCGTAATGCAATTAAAGCATTAAGATTAGCAACTGATAAATCTGATGCTGCTGCAAAACTTTCAAGCGTTATTTCAATGATTGATAAATTAGCTAAGAAAAATATTATTCACGATAATAAAGCTTCTAATTTAAAATCTAAATTAACTAAGCACGTAACTAGTCTATAACTAGTAGTTACGTTTTCATATAAAAAAGCTTCCTATTTAGGAAGCTTTTTTTATTTATAGATTTTGCAGTTTTTCTTGCGTAATTGGTTTGGATAGAAATTTAATTATTATTGGGTATTTTTTTGATTTTTCGATGTCCTTTGGGTCAATAGATGAAGATAATATAATGACTTTTATAGAGGAATGTAATATCGAAAATTCGTTGCTTGAAATTATATCTAAAAATTCCCAACCATTCATTATTGGCATATTTAAATCAAGTAGGGTATAATCTGGAACAGAAATTTCATTTTCGGAATTTCTGTAATCTAAAATGTTTTTGAAATACTGTACCGCTTCTTTGCCATTTGATACAGAATCAATTATTTCAGAAAATTCAGATTTTATAATTACTTTTTTACAAAGCATTAAAGTTATTGGATCGTCGTCAATGCATAAAACTTTATGTAACATTTTAATTGTTTTTAAATGTGATTTCAAACGAGGTTCCAACTCCAACTTGACTTTCAGCGGTAATAAATCCTCCCATAGAGTCTACTTGAGATTTCACTAAATATAAACCTAATCCTTTACTGTCTGGATAATCATGAAATCGTTGATAAAGCCCAAATAATTTATTTTTATTTCTTTCTAAATCAATGCCGATTCCATTGTCTTTAAAAATAATTTGAGTGGAATTGTTATTTGTTTTCGAAGTTATAGTAATCTCTAAAGGTCTATTTTCATCATTATATTTCAATGAATTAGTAGTGAGATTTTGCAAAATACTTTCCAAATATGGTTTGTTCGTAAAAATAGTTTCTGTTTCTAAATTGAGATGTATTATAGGTTTTTTAGTAACTATAAGAAAATTTAATTGATTTAAAATATTCGATATTACTTCGTTTAGATTTACATTTTCTTTGGTTACTGATGGATTATCTTTTATTATTATTACCTTAACTAAATCGTTTATAGTTTCGTTAAGCATTTGTGTAGATTTAGAAAAACCATCAATAATTTCACTCAGTTCTTCACTTTCTATTGGAATGTCTTCAATTAAATTTAAGAGTCCAATAAGGTTAGAAAGTGGTGCTCTTAAATTGTGTGAGGTTATGTACGAAAATTGCTTTAAGTCTTTATTGTTTTGGGTTAATTCACTTATCAACTGTTCTCGTTCTTTTTCTCTTTCTTTTTCAGATGAAATGTCTCTTTGAATCGATATCCAATGCGAATGTTTGTTGTCTTTATTGGTGATGGGTATGATAGAAATATTAGACCAATACGGTTCGTTATTTTTTCTGTAGTTTAAAGTTTCGAATGTAAATTCTTCTTTTTTACGTAAAGCTTCAGCAATTTTTTTGATGTTATCTTGTATACTCTTTTTGTTGATGAATATAGCTGACGATTTACCCAATACTTCATTGTATTCATAACCTGTCATTTTGGTAAAAGCTGGGTTAACATATAAGATTTTCGGTATTTCGGTATCATTTTCGTTGGTCTCGGTAATAATTATAGAATCTTTAGTTTGAGTAATTACCGTTTCTAACAATTTTAAACGTTGCTCTTCGGTTTTTTGTTTTGTAAAATCTTGGATTACTCCAATCATTCTAACAACATTATTGTTTTCATCTTTGACTAAAAAACCTCTGTTGAAAACATATTTGTAGGATCCATCGGCACATCTAAATCGATATTCGTCTTGCCATTTGTCTGACTTTTCAGAAATAAAGGAATAGAGTTTTACCGACATTTTTAAGCTGTCTTCTGGGTGAATTTGATTAAATAACCACTGTAGATTTCCTTCTACATTTTCAGATTTGTAACCAAATACATTTTCGATGCCTTTATTCCAAATGAATCCATCTGTTTTTATATCCCAATCCCAAATGGTATCGCTAGTGGCCTTAGAAACAATCTCATATCGTTCGTTAGACTCTAGAAGTTCCAAATATTTGGCATCTAATAATGCGATTTTTTGTTCGTAACCAACTAATTTTTTTTTGAAAATAGTGGTTAAAACAAGGTAAAACAAAATAAGTACACTAATGAAAATTAAAAACAGTATAGGCAAAATAAAAGTAGGGATAAAGGTTGTAAAAAATATTACTTGTCAAAAAAACAATTTATAGGCTTTTACAATGATAAATTAGCTTAATAACATAATTCAAAAATAAAAAAAATATACTCAAAAATTAATTGTTTTGTATAAAAATAATAGATTTTTATATAAAAATTATAATATAAGTTATTAAAACGTAAACTATTACATCTATAGCTAATTTAATAAAAATAATGTGTACCTTTGCACCCATTAAAAATAACAGATGGAATCTATAAGAAACATTGCAATTATTGCTCACGTCGATCACGGTAAAACTACGTTGGTTGACAAAATTATGTATCACTGTCAGCTTTTTCGTGACAACGAAAATACAGGTGATTTAATTCTTGATAACAACGACTTAGAGCGTGAAAGAGGTATTACCATTACTTCTAAAAACGTTTCGGTTACATATAAAGGAACTAAAATCAATATTATTGATACTCCTGGTCACGCCGATTTTGGTGGAGAAGTTGAGCGAGTATTAAACATGGCAGATGGTGTTTGTCTTCTTGTAGATGCCTTTGAAGGTCCAATGCCACAAACGCGTTTTGTATTACAAAAAGCTCTAGATTTAGGATTAAAGCCTTGCGTTGTAATTAATAAAGTTGATAAAGAAAACTGTACTCCTGAAGAAGTTCATGAAAAGGTTTTCGACTTAATGTTTGAATTAGGTGCTGAAGAATGGCAATTGGATTTCCCAACTGTTTACGGTTCGGCTAAAAATAACTGGATGTCTGACCACTGGGAAAATGTGACTGATAACGTTGAAGCTTTACTAGACATGGTAATTGAACATGTTCCTGCTCCTAAGGTATCTGAAGGTACTCCTCAAATGTTGATTACTTCGTTAGATTTTTCTGCTTTTACAGGTCGTATCGCAATTGGTCGTCTTGAAAGAGGTATTCTAAAAGAAGGAATGCCAATTGCATTAGTGAAAAGAGATGGTACAGTAACAAAGTCAAGAATCAAAGAATTACATACTTTTGAAGGTCTTGGACGTAAGAAAGTTCAAGAAGTTATTGCAGGTGATATTTGTGCTATTGTTGGAGTTGAAGGATTTGAAATTGGTGATACAATTGCCGATTTTGAAAATCCTGAAGGATTAGCATCTATTGCAATCGATGAGCCAACAATGAGTATGTTATTTACAATTAACGATTCGCCTTTCTTTGGTAAAGAGGGTAAATTTGTAACTTCTCGTCATATTAGAGATCGTTTAACAAAAGAATTAGAGAAAAACTTAGCAATGAAATTGGGTGAAACTGATTCTGCTGATAAGTTTATGGTTTTTGGTCGTGGTGTACTTCACTTATCTGTTCTTATTGAAACAATGAGAAGAGAAGGTTATGAGTTGCAAATTGGGCAACCGCAAGTTATCATTAAAGAAATTGATGGTAAAAAATGTGAGCCAATTGAGGAATTGACAATTGATTTACCAGAAACACTTTCAGGTAGAGCAGTTGAATTTGTTACGCAACGAAAAGGTGAAATGCTTTCTATGGAAACTAAAGGAGAACGTATGATTGTAAAATTCAATATTCCATCTCGTGGAATTATTGGATTGCGTAATCAATTGCTTACTGCTACTGCTGGTGAGGCTATTATGGCGCACCGTTTTATAGGATACGAACCTTACAAAGGAGAAATTGCTGGACGTAACAAAGGTTCATTGATTTCTATGGAAAAAGGAAAAGCTATTCCTTACTCAATAGATAAATTGCAAGATCGTGGTAAGTTTTTTGTTGAACCAAATGCAGAAATTTACGAGGGCCAAGTAATTGGAGAAAACTCTCGTGGTGATGATATGTGCGTAAATGTAACTAAAGAGAAAAAGCAATCTAACGTTCGTTCGTCTGGGAATGATGAAAAAGCTAGAATTATTCCACCAATTATTTTCTCATTAGAAGAAGCTTTAGAATATATCCAGAAAGATGAGTATGTAGAATGCACACCTAAATCTATTCGTTTAAGAAAAATCTATTTGACTGAAACAGATAGAAAAAGATTTAAAATCTAATATATATTTTCGATTCATAAAAAAAACCATCAATCTAATTGATGGTTTTTTTATGTATTATTTTTTGGAATTTATCTTTTCAAACTGAAATGGCCTTTAGAATTTCTTCCGTCTTCAAATTCAATATTATACCAATAATCATCAGATGGTAATGGTCTTCCATTGTAATTTCCATCCCAACCTTCGCTTACAGCATTCATAGCATGAACTAGTTTGCCATAACGATCATAAATTTTAATGGTTGATTTAGCATAAAATTCAAAATTTACGCCACGAACATTCCAAGTGTCATGTATACCATCACCGTTTGGTGTAAAATATTGTGGAATTCCTAATACCGATATTAGTTGCTCTTCGATACCACAACCATTTAAATCTTTAATATATACGGTATGGAATCCCATTGGAACATTTTCAAAAAAGTTTGAGGTTTGAAACGGACCATAGGGTTCTTGAATACTATATACATAATTTCCACTTCCTGTCACATTGATTAAAATTGTATTGTTTTCAGTTAAATCAGTTACAATGATGTCTTGTATTTGAGCTATATTGGAATATACTACTTCAATTGTTCTAACTACCGTACAACCAAATGCATTAGTAACTTCTACTGTGTAAGTTCCTGCAATATTTACGGTTATTGTATAGGCAGTTCTACCAGGTAATAAGGTACCATTTAAAAACCACTGGTAGGTAAATGCGTTGACAGGATTTCCAACAATTGTTCCAGCACTCAAGGTTACAAATGATGTAGGTATGTTTTCACAAACTAATTCGTCTTCATTTCCATCGGTATTCAAATCAATATTGGGTAAGGGATTCACTATGAAATTCAGTGTAGTTTCTGCATAACAGTCTGGATTTATTGGATTGGTAACTCTTACAATCACATCTTGTGTTGATGTAATAAATGGATTGGCCAAAGTAGTACTAGTTGTTCCATCGGCGTATAAATACGTTACTTGATATCCAGAGTTGATTTGTGTTCCTAAAATAGTGGCTTGAATACCAGTTGTGTCAAAACTAGTACTTCCGTCTTGACTTGCAGGATCAGCAACTTCGTCATCACATTTGGTTAATTGTCCAGCTGGAATTCCAAAGGCTTGCGGTAAAGCATCTACAATAAATTGAAAAGATCCACTGGTTTGACAAGGTGCATCTTGTGCAACGACTTCATTATTTCTAATAGTAATAGTGATCGTTTGCGATGTTGTAACCGAATAAGTTGGAGGGAAAGGTGAATGAATTACCGCACCATTTTGATCGGTATACGTAATTGTTTTATTAGTTTGACCGTTTAAAATTGTGCTTTCAAGATTACTTGTGTCAAAAATATATGTACCATCTTGATCGTCATCACAATGTCTTATGATGTTATTGTTTCCAACGGTATTTATTACAGGTAAAGCTTCTACAACTAAATTAAAGCGTGTGTTTCCAAAACAGTCGTTAGTAGCACTATTTTCTACTCTTGCCCATATAACTTGTAAATTAGGATAACCAATGTTTCTGTAATTGGTGATTTCTGAAGTTGGAATTGCTAATGAATTTCCGTTGGCATCAGTTTCCGCATTAAAGTCGGCTTCATTTCTATAATAATCAACAGTATAATTTCCAGTAGCTGTAATTTGGTTTAGAATAAGTTGCGTTGCCGAGCTAAAATCAAATGATGCAATACCATCACGGTCGTTATTTATCACATCAATAAAATCATCACATTTTACAAAATCGGCAATTTGAAATGTTGCAGGTATTTGTGTAGCAGATACGATGACATTCAAAGTTGCTATTCTAAAACAATTATTGGCATTAGTAACTCTAACATAAATAGTAGTATTGCCAGTATTATATGCTATTGGATTCCCAATTAAAAAGTTGGTATCTTCAGTTTCTGCTGCATTGAAATTAGTATAATATGTAAAGGTTTCGTTGGCCGAATTTGCCGAAATAAAACTATTTTTTTGAGTTAGGTTTACATCAGAAATTCCATCGGTATCGGTATCGCATTGTACTAATGTTGTCGGAGTAGTAATTACTGGTAAGGGTAAAATATTTATTATCGCATTGCTAGAAAATAAACCACATGAATTGCCATTTCTATTGAGTAAAACTCTATATCTGTATCCATTCATGGCGTTCGTTATAGCGTTTACCGTCAAAGTGATGGTAGTAGTACCGCTATAGTTTGCATTATCAGAAAGGTTTGTCCAAGTAACACCATTGTCTGTAGACTGCTGCCACTGGTAAGCGTCTGTTGGCGTTGATGTTACAATAGTAAAGGTAGCATTTTGCAATTCGCAAGCAGTTGTATCCTGAGGCTGCGTGGTTATTACTATTGGTGCTGCTATTATGTAATTTCCGTTAGGAATTGTATAACCACTTGTATTGTTATTGGTTACTATTCCTGTAGACGGGTTGACCGTTGTAGGTGCTGTATTTCCTACAATTCCATCAGCATTAGCATCAGTAAAACCAGCTTCAATAACATCGCTACAACCATCATTATCACTATCTAGCTCTATGCTGTTTCGTATACCATCTGCATCAGTTTCAGCAACAGTATAGTTTAAAATACCACTATCTGGAAATGTTTCTAAGGTATCAATTAATCCGTTTGTTCCTGCAGCAGAAGTTAAAATTTGCCCAGTACTGTTGGTTTGATTTCCTGCAAAACCTGATTCGTTTAAATCATATATTCCATCATTATCCGAATCTAAATCTAGATAATCTGGCACGTTATCATTATCTGAATCTGCTGGAATCAATCCAGTTCCAAATGCATCATCGATACCATCATTATTTGCATCTACTCCAGAAGCGGCAATAGGATTTAGTCCTTGTGCTTCAATAAAATCTGGTATTCCGTCATTATCAGAATCAAAATCTAATGCGTCTGAAACGCCATCACCATCATAATTATTAGTTGTTCCAGAATTTTTTGGCACACATACCGCATAGAACTTCATCGTTGCTCTGTTTGGTAAGTCGTCAACTAAATTTTTATGAGTAAAACTAACTGTATTTGCTAAATAGGAAACAAATCTAAAACTAGTATTTCCTGCGACTAACGGAACGGTACCGTTTATTCTAAAACGAATTTCAAATGATGAAAATTCAGTAACATCAGTTTCATAAAAACCATCATAATTGGTGTCAATCAATAATTCGTTATTCGGATTTAATACTGTGATTGTTTTGTCAACCTGCGAATTCACAATAAATTCGGCATTAGAGTTTAATAAATCCGTTGGATTTGCTGTTGATACATATTCTAATCCAAGTGTGATAGGTTGTGCAAACGTAAGTTGATATTTTACAAAATTGGTTTTACCAGCTGGAACATCAGATACAAAACTTCCATCTGTATTAGATACAAGTGGCGTTGCACTAGCTGTAGTTGAAGTTGTAATTGTTCCTGTGAAACTATTAGTATAATTTCCTGCGCCAACATTTAGAATTCCTGCTGTACTGTTGGATAAATTTATCGGTTGGTTTCCGAAAGATTCGGTACAATTCGCTATACCGTCGTTGTCATAATCCAAATCAACATTATCATTGGCATTATCATTATCCGCATTAGTAGGACAATTGCTAACGGGAATTTTATCTGATGTTAAAGTCGTTCCACATGCAGCGATTGTCGCAGATACGAAATAATACCCTGGATTTGCAGGAGTATAACTTGCAGATGTAGCTCCAGAGATTGGTAAATCGTTAAAAAACCATTGGAAAGTATCAAACCCGCTTAAAGTATTGACCTGTAGATTGACGTTAGCAATACAATTTGCAACACTTGTACTTACTGGTTGATAAGAAATTTCTGGTTTGAATGTAAATCCTGAATAATAACCTCCAAAAGTCGCTGCACCACTACTTCCGTAAGCCGCTACGTACAATTCGGTGGTTGAAAATACCGATACATTACCGCTTAAACCAAATAAAGTGTAGCATACGTAGTCTGTATTTCCTGTAACAGTAGAAGGTCCAGCTATGGTAACGCCTGGAGGCAAATTCGAAACGGTATACGGAACTGAATTTATGATAAAATTCAAAGTAGATCCAACTTTGGTCGTGATGGTTACTCTACCCGTAAAAACGCGATTTCCTATTAAATCAATAAATGGAATATTATTGATTTCTTTAGGCGTTTGACAGCTCAATGGTGGGACAAAAAATAACTCTTGATTGGCTTGATCGGTTCTAATATCGTCTCCAACACTCTGATAAGCGAAAATATTTTTTGATGAATGTACAAATAAGTTTCCAGATGCATTATAATCATTTCCTGTTAAGGCAATATAGTCACCAGCATTTAAAGTGTAATTTGGTGTTGTGCTACCATTTAAAAAGATTTCTGTATTATCAAGGTCTGCAATTAGCAATACTCTTTCAACATTAGCAAGTCCGGTGCTTTTAATAAAAATGTAATCCGTTCCAGTTCGTTCAGCAGAAACAATTTGATCGAATCCTAAATCTAAATTGGATAATTCACCATTAGTACCTCCAAATGAGCCACAATTTACTGCAATAGGTTTATCTGAAGTGACAAATGAACCAATCAAAGCATCCTTATTGGCGCCATTAGGACCTTGAACTGCCATTACAAAGCTTTGGCCACTATTCAAGACTATATTTGCAGGCGTATTGCCACTTCCTGCATCGTTTAATAATTGTGCACCTGGATCAATATTCCCAAATTGTATGGTTGTGTTGTTTTCTGTAGCTAAAATGGATACAAATGTGTGATGAATTGCAGAATAATTAGGTGTTAAGGTATTGATAAAACCACCAATTCTAAAATGAGTTCCTAAGGCAGCCGATCCTTTTGAAACCAATTCTCCAGCTTGATTTCCATCATCTGTAGCAACTCTGGCGCTCACATAAACTAAATCTGATGCTTCAACAATATATCCTTTATTAGATAATATGGTATTAACGTTAAATTGTTCAGTAATTAATTGGTTGGAGTTGCCTTGTCCTCCAAAAACATCATATACATATGGAGTATCTCGTGTGACAGTTCCACTTATCGTTACTCCTCCGTTTTCTTTTAATAAAAAACTTACAGGTGTCGTACTTGGAGTTGATATATATAAGTATTGGCTTCCTACAGATAAATTTTGAGAATTGGATAATGGCGGTATGTAATGCGTTTTACTAAATTGTGAAAAGCAACTTAATGAGAGTAAAAACAGTACTAAAAATGGGTAAAACTTCTTTTTCATCCGATAAAATTAATAAAAATTATAGGAATAAAAAAAATATAACTGTTATCGCTTTAAACTAAAATGTCCTTTTAAGGTTTTTTGATTGTCTAAAACTAATACAAACCAATAATCGGTAGACAATAAATCGGTATTTTTTAATTTTCCATTCCATCCAGGTTGTCCACCTTTAAAGCTATAAATGGCTTTTCCGAACCGATCAAAAATAGTTATCTTGTCTTTAGGAGTAAGATTTTTAATGTACCAAGTATCGTTTATACCATCATTGTTAGGAGTGAAAAATCTTGGATAATCTAACACAGAAACTAATTCTATATCAAATCCGCATCTTCCAATATCACGTACAATTACTGTATAAACTCCTGTAGCCACATTGGAGAAAAACGACGATGTTTGAAAGTTTACTCCATCAATAGAATATTCGAAAATTCCGCTTCCAGTTACATTTACTTCAATAGAATTTGCTGAGCCAGAAAAATCATTTACGGTTACCGATGTAATTTCTGGTATTTCTGAAACTGACACTATAAAGTTCTTAACAGCAGGACATCCGCTTGAATTGGTTACCACAACGTTATAATTTCCTGCAGTCGTAACTGTGATTGACGATGTCGTTGCTCCAGTATTCCACAGGTAAGTTGAAAAGGTATTGGCTACTGCTAAAATTTCGGAACTGTTTTGACAAACTACTACAGCTTCATCAGCAAAATTTGGCGGATTAAAACTTACTATTTGTAAAGTAACAGGTACAACACCATAACAATCTGGACCATTTACGATTCGTGCAAAGAAGATTTGATTTGAGGCTGTCGTGTTGGTGAAATTATTTGCTAGGGGATTAGACTGACTAATGGCATCATTTTCAGTCGCATAATATTCTACCACAAGACCATTTGGTAAGCCATTTAGTACATCTGGAGTTACAATTGTATTTAGATTAATTGTAGTGAAATTGTCAAATGTTCCGTCTTCATCACATGTTATATAAGGATTTAAAGTTGGTAGTGCGTTGTTAGCTATTTGCAAGTTTACCGTGGCATAATTTACGCAACCATACTGATTAGCAACCTTAGCGATAATTTGATTGCCAAGAGTATTTGAAAATGAAGAAGGATTTGTAATCGGATTTGATCCAGTTGAAGCATCGGTTTGATTCAAATAATAAGCTACAGTTCCAAGTTGCAAGTTATTCTGCTTGATTAAATTGTCTAATTTTGTGAGATTAAATTCTGAAAATCCGTCGGCATCATCGTCACATTGTACTAAACTCACAGGATTTGTTAAAGCAGGCAATGAAGCATATTCAATTTTGATTTCACCAATTGCCTTACAAGTTGTTGCACCTAAATTTAGTTCAACAGAGTAATCTCCAGCAGTAGTAACGGTGTAAGACGCATTAGTTTCACCCGAAAGTAAATTTCCGTTTTGAAACCATTGATAGCTATTTGCTCCAGGTTCATTTGCAGTTACAACTAATGTTTCGTTTTCGCAAAGTGGATTATTGTTGGCTAATAATCGGTCTGGACCTAAATTGGTTGTGCTATTAAAACTACCACCACCAAGAAATATAGCAGAGTCATATAAGTTGTTGCCCTGATCGGCAATTACAAGTTTGATGTGGTAGGTTTCTCCAGCAATTACTTGTGACTTTGCTTTTAATATTACGGTTTGTCCATTAAAATTTGTTGGATGTTCGTCTGCGTTGAAACCGTCAAAATATTCTTCGTTCGCGGCTGGGCAAACTGTTCCTGAACCACGAACTGTATTAACTTTTACCGGGATTGATGTATTTGGCACTACTGCTAAATTTACATACGGATCTGAAGTATTGGCTTTTTTTAACAAGAAAGCAAATCCATCGGTAAAATTACATTGATTGGGTGTTGGACTGGTTAAATATTGTTCGGAAGAAAAGATGTAATCAAAACTAAAATTATCAGTAATTGGTGTAAAATCAAATTCTAAAATTGTTGCATTTATAGAACCTGAAATTCCTAATGCTTGTTCTAAATCGGTATCACCTGGCCAATTTGTTCCACCTTCACTTAGCAATGAACCATTTGGTCCAACAGCTGATGAAGCGTTGCCAGTACTCAAAATTATGCCGTTTTCAAATGGAAAGGAACTACCATTTTTATCAAAAAAACCGTAACCATTGGAAGCGCTGTTTTGAGAACTTGTTACAGAAATATTAGCAACGTTAGCACAGCCGCTATTTAGCAGAACATTTTGAACAAGTTGTTGTGGTGAATACGAATCGTCAACAGTTATATATTGACTATAACTTGAATTGAAAACAGCAAGAAAATAAATTAGGGACAGTATTTTTTTAACCTTCATAGCATCGGCAAAGATACTATAAATCGCGTTTTTTCAAAAGTTTATACGATAAAAACACAAATAGTGCTGTCCAAGCTATAACAATTAACAAGGAATACCAATGCACAGAATAATCTTTCAGCTGGTTGATGCCTACTTGGTTTCCCATAGTTTTAACGACCGATAATCTAGAAAAAGGTTCAATAATTAAATTGCTCATGGATTCCAACGGCATAAAAGCATAAAATTCATCCACTTTCGGACTTCTATCGAAAATTTCAAATTTCATAATACCGTACGAAATTTTTTCTACTATAAACCAGATAAACAAAAAGCCGATTGCAAATGCCGATCTTTTGATTAAAATTCCTAAAAACAAGCAAAAAGAGAAAAAACCAACCAACTTAATAAAGTAGGCTAACAAATATTCTAAATCTGAAAATATTATTCCAAATTCATCATAGGAAGAAAATATTAATCCTAAAATCAACGAAACTACGAATACAAATACAGTTGAAACTCCAGCAAATAGGAGTACAGTGAAAAATTTAGAAAGTACAAATTCTTTTTTACTCAACCCATCAATTAGGTTTTGTTTTAAGGTTCCATAACTGTATTCGTTGGCCATCATCGAAACAATTACCACTGCCAAGAAAATTTTTAAAATAGAGGCAATGTAGGTGTTAAAATGCCAAATGTAAGGAAAATTAAAAATTCCTTCGTCAGCGAAATGCAGTTTAAACGAACCAATTTCAAATTTGATTGATGCAATTAAAGCAATAAAAGTCAAGAGAACAAAGTAGGTGATTGTGAGAATTTTACTAGCTCTATTTTTCCAAATTTTATCTAGTTCTATGGTCAGTAATCGTATCATTTAAATTGTATTTTAGGTTTGATGAGTTTTTTGAAGATTGAATTATTTGCCAGTTAGTTCTAGAAATTGTTGCTCTAAACTTTGTTTTTTTAGTGCTAAATGGCTCAGAAATACATTTCTTTCTGCTAAAAATTTATTTACAAATGCAGGATCGATTTCATTTTTAGAGAAAACTATAATTTTCCCTTCAATTTCTTCTACCGATTCGATATTTGGTAATTGTTGAATAGCGATTGATAATTGTTTTAAATCTTCAGATTGAAGTTCTAAATAATTGGCATTTTTAGAAATACCACCTACAATTCCAGTATAAAGAATTTCGCCTTTTTGTAATACGAGTACGTGGCTGCATACTTTTTCTACTTCGTCTAACAAGTGCGAGGCAAGTAAAATAGTGGTTCCTTGCGAGGCGATGAGTTTTATGATATCTCTTATTTGGCGAATTCCCTGCGGATCAAGTCCGTTAGTTGGTTCATCCAAAATTAAAATTTCTGGATCATTCAGTAGTGCTGAGGCAATGGCAAGACGCTGTTTCATTCCTAATGAAAAAGTACTAAACTTGCTGTTCATTCGATCTAGTAAGCCAACAACTTCTAGTTTTTCTTGAACTTTAGAATAGTTAATGTCTTTAATCTTGCATACAAGTTCTAAATTTTCTTTAGCCGTCATGTACGGATAAAAATTAGGTCTTTCAATAATAGCGCCTACTTTCTTCAAGGCTTCATGCGTTTGCATTGTTCCGCCAAACCAGCTGTATTCTCCAGAAGTTTTGTTTACAACATTGAGAACAATTCCTAATGTGGTTGATTTTCCGCTTCCATTTGGACCAAGAATACCATAAACATTGCCTTTTTTAATTTCTAACGAAACATTTTTGACAGCTTGAAGTTTTCCGTATTTTTTATTTAAATTTTGAATTGAGAGAATTGTGTCCACAGCTTATTTGGTTTTTTGATTTAAGAGTAGGACGAACGAAAGTTAAAATTGTTACTAGATTGTCGTATTTTAAAATAAATTTACCGGTACGGAACGATTGTAGGCTGACCAATTTGATAGTCGGGAATTTCAAAATCGTCGTTTTTAAACGAATTTGTTTTGATTACGTTAGTTCCGTTTTCTGGTATATTTGGATAAAATGAAAAGGATAATTGAAAATTATTGAACACCAAATATTCGTTATTTATTAAAACCCCCAATCCAATTTGAGAGTAAAACTTGGTATTAAAAGTGTCACTGCCACTATCACTAAGCGAACCAATTGTTAAATTAAAAAATGGACTAAAATGAAATCCATGCCAATTTCCAGGTGCGTACGATTGGGTTTGAAATGCAACCAACAACCTCTTAGACCCTAAAAGTCTTTGATTATAAGGGAATCCAGGAATACCATTGGTTTCTTCTAATGACAAACGATCTCTAATAACAAAATTTCGGTTGGTACCAATTACAACACTTGGTTTTATAAATTGTCTGAATTTCCAAGTTCCAGCAGTTAGCAAGTTTGTAAAATAATTGGCTTCAATTCGAAAAGTGGCTTCTTCATTATTTCCATTGTTTATAAAAGTACCGTATTCGATATTGGTGCCCAAATAGCCGAAGCTAAAGTAATTACCAAATGATAATTTGGTTCCAAAATAGGCTCTACTTAAACTATTTTTGTTTTGAAATCCTCCAGTAAACGAAAAAATATATCCGTACGGTACATCTTCAATAATCCCGAAATTGAATAAGTATTTGTCTACCTGAAATTTTTGAGATGAAATTCCAATACTGCTTAAATATAATTTTTCGGAGTTAAAAAACCGTTCGGGATCAAATTCTAAAGTAGGCTTTTCTTCATAAGCAATATCGGCATACCGCAAAGTAGTTACCAATTTTACGGTCTTGGTTTCTTCGGTTTTACCCGAAAAAATTCTGAATGAATGTCCTGCCCAAATGTCTTTAGTTTTGATTTTATAAGTTTGAAGTGCTAAAACATTAGAACTATCGGGAAGCGAATCAGTATAAAATTGATGTCTGTAGGTTGCGCCTGCTGCCCATCGTGCATAAGTGGAGTAAAATGGTCGCTCTGCCACGAAGCTTCTTACCGTATTGTTGTTTAAATCATTACTGTAATTTGCAGTTGCATTTATAAAGGTGTTTTGAATATTATTGATTCTATATCGAGCCGAGTAGGAGTTGTCGCCGTTATCAAATCGGGTTCCATAATTGTTCTCGAATTCGTGACCTAAGCCAAAAAAATTTCGTTCGGTTAGTTCTATATTACTTCGTGATCCCGAAAATGATCCGGTTGGAATAAGACTCCAAGAATCTAAAACTCGAACCGACACATCGACCGAATCGGTAGAACCAATTACCGATACAGGTTTGATTACCACACTTCGCACATAGCGTTGGCGTCTTATCAATCGTTCGGATTCTTTTGCTTTTAACGAATCCAGTTGATCGTATTTTTTGAAAAGTAAAATATTTTTTATTGTCCAGTTTTTGGTTTTCAAATGCACTGCATTTCCAAATCGTTCGAATCCTTTTTCAGGTTTGTCTAAATCATTATCGGATGAATATCCAAACGGATCCAAGGTTTCAATGTATATATTTCGGATGATTTTACCTTCATGTTTGTCAAACTTTTTCTTTAAGATGGCTATTTTATGAAGTTTTCTCTGCGATGGCTTTGAAATTCTGGTCGATCTAAAAATTAAGCGATAAACAAATTTACCAAATCCACTTTTTTTGGAATAATTTTCAATGTCTTTGTATACTTTAGTACTGTCTTTTTTAGGCGTAACAGTTTGAGCTGTGCTAGTAGTACAACTTAAGAGTAGGAAAAGAAAAAAGAAAATTATTCTCAAAGCTATTTTGTATTCTGGAAAGGTTTCGAAATTATCTATCTATGTAACGCTTTTCGAGTGTAACATCTTACAAAGAAACAAAAAAGTACTTCTATTTTCGGGTAAATTTTTATTTTTAAACCAAATTAATTATCTAATTCTTTCAAGGTATTCTGCAGAATTGTCTAGAAAATTTTAATTTTGCTCAAAATTGATACTTATGATAGTAAATCCAAAAAATGGAATAGATAAACTTCTATTTGGAATGAAGAAAAAGGATGTAGAATTGTTGTATGGTAAGCCCAATAAACAATTTACAGACGACGATGGAAACACGATTTACTTGTACAATAATTTAAAATTTCGATTGACTTTCTATGAAGATGAAGATTTTAAATTAGGATATATTATTTCTTCTAACCAAGATGTAACGTTACTTGATAAGAAAGTAATAGGTGTTAATGTAGTGGAGTTAAAAAATGCATTACCTTTTAAGAATTGGGAACAAGAAGACTTTGATTCAACCGAAAACCATTTTAATGAAAGTAATTGGATTGTGTTGCAATCAGAATACGATACCGTAATTCGATTGGAATTAGGTGCTGTATTGAATGACAAAGACGAGTTTGTATTTAAATTTAAATCATAAAAAAAAGGGTATGAAATTCATACCCTTTTCTTATTATATGTTATAAATTATTTAGTAGGATTAGCGTCAAGTAATTCTACTTCAAAAATAATATTAGCATTTGGTGGAATTACATTACCAGCACCTTGCGCTCCATAGGCTAAGTTGGAAGGAATAAATAGTGTTGCTTTGTCGCCAATATTTAAAGCATTCAACCCTTCTGCAAAACCTGGTATAAACTGATATTTTCCAGCTTGAGCTTGCATTGGTTGATAACCTTTTGCATTAGCTCTGTTTTGGTCAAACTTCCCAAATTGCTGTGTTATGCTTTCAATACAACTGTCAAATAAAGTTCCATCTTCTAAATATCCAGCATAGTTAATGAATACTGTTGAACCTTCAACTGGTTTTACATTTGTTCCTTTACTAGTTACAGTATATTCTAAACCAGATGGTGTTTTTATAGCATTTTTTCTAACTTGTGCCAATTCAGATACTTTTTGTGCCATTACATTTCCGTATTTTTCAACGTATATTTTTTTGGCTTCAAGATCTAAAAGTGCTTGTTTTTTTCTGTTTTCTTCTGCTAATTCCGTTTGCTTTTTTCTGTTTTCAGCATCTAGAAGAGCTTGTTTTTTATCATCTTCTGCTTTGTTGGCAAAATAGGTAGAAAATACTTTTGCAGCATCAAATTTTTGAGCTTCTGTTCCTACTTTTTTGATTGTTATTTTAGTAATAATATCATCTTGTGCTATGGCATTTACTACATCCATTCCTGTTACTACATGACCAAAAATCGAATGTTTATTATTTAACCAAGGTGTATCTTTGTGTGTTATAAAAAACTGCGAACCATTAGTTCTTGGACCTGAGTTTGCCATCGACAAAATTCCTGGTTTGTCGTGAACCAAACTTGCATCAAATTCGTCTTTAAAAGCATAACCTGGACCACCAGAACCATTTCCGTCTGGATCACCACCTTGAATCATGAAATTAGCAATTACTCTATGAAATTTCAAGCCGTCGTAGAATTTTTTTCCTTTATACTTTTCTGCTACTGCGGTATTTTTGCCTTCTGCAAGTGAAACAAAATTGGCAACAGTAATTGGTGTTTTTTGGTATTCAAGTTTTACAACGATAACACCTTTAGAGGTTGTTATTTCTGCAAATATTCCGTCATTGCTAGAGGAAGGTGTTGGAGCAAATTTTGGCTTTACCGAAGTTGTTGCTGGTTTTGCTTTTACTACCGGTTTGGTAGTTGCTTTTTTTGTTTGTGCAGTACCAATAGTAACACTTAAAAAAAGTAACACTAATAATTTAAGATTTATTTTCATGGATTTTTAAAATTTGGATCAATTATTTTTTTTCTAACATTTCAACTTCAAATATGATATTAGCATAAGGTGGAATAACTTTTCCAGCTCCGTTTTCACCATAGGCTAAATTAGTTGGAATAAATAAAATGGCTTTATCACCAACATTCATTTTTTTCAAACCTTCTTCAAACCCTACGATCATTCCACCATTACTTCCAACAGTGTATGGCAGTGTTTGATACCCGTTTTGTGCAGCTCTCTGCGGATCAAACATTCCAAAGGCTTTTACAGTTTCAATATCACTTGAATCGAAAAGCGTTCCATTTTCTAAATACCCTGAGTAGGCTATTAATGTAGGTGTTCCAGACGGAGTTTTTTGGGCAGAACCTTTTTTTATAATGTGGTATGCTAAGCCCGAAGGTAGTTTGGTTGCTTGCGCTTTTTGCTCTTTAAAAAAAGCTACTTTTTCAGCAATTATTTTTTGCGCTTTTTCAGCACTTATTTTCTGCTCTGCTTTTTGAGATTCGAATGCAACTGAAAAGTAGTCTGTGAAAACTTTATCAGCTTTAAATTTCTTGGCATCTTCTCCTTTTCTAATAATTGAAATTGAGTTGATTACATCATCTTGAACTATAGTGTTTACAACTTCCATTCCGTTTTCTACAACACGTCCAAATATGGTATGTTTTCCGTTCAACCAAGGGGTTTCTAAGTGTGTAATAAAAAACTGACTGCTATTGGTTCCTGGACCAGAATTAGCCATAGCTAGTAATCCGCCTTTATCAAATTTTTCTTCAGTAATTTCATCTTTAAATTTGTAGCCAGCATCACCACTACCATTTCCAAGTGGATCACCACCTTGAATCATAAAATTAGGAATTACTCTATGAAATTTTAAACCATCAAAAAAAGGTTTTCCTTTAAAATCATTGCTAACAAATGTGTTGGTACCTTCTGCTAATGATACAAAATTAGCTACAGTTACAGGCGTTTTTTTATAATCTAAGGATACTAAAATAGATCCTTTAGAGGTTTCAATTTCGGCATATAAACCATCAGCTAGGTTAGCATGGTCGTCTTTACACGATGTCAAAGTTAGTGCTATGAATGCAGTTAAAAGGTAAATTGTTTTCTTCATTTTTTAATTATTCGGGTGTTATATTTTTTTTTGTATCTGTTTTTGGTGGGTTTGTATCTAGTTTAAAATCGTTTAAAGTAACGGTACACATTATCGGTTCGTTTGTTCCAATTCTGTTGTCATCTCCATGGTAACCAAATGCCATGTGCGACGGAAATAAGAAGGTAACTGTTTCATTCTTATGCATAAGTTTTATACCATCGCGCAAACCCATCAATATATCCTGCTTGTCTACCAAGTAGGTTTGAGGTTTTAGTTCTAGTTTGGAATAAATAACATTGCCTTTTAAATCTTTAATCTCATAATCAAAAAAAGCAACATCACCTTTTTTTGGCGAGATACTATCGGTTGAATTTTTAGTTTCATAGCGGTACCAATATCCTTTAGTAGAAGCGATATATTTGATTTTTGGATTACTATTTATTATAGCTTGAATCTGACCTTCTTCTCCTTTAACTAGTTTTTTGTTGCGTGCCGCCGATTCTTTCAAAAACTCGCCAGATGATCTAGACACAGGCATGCGCGCTTGCTGTTGTTTACAGCTTACTAAAGCTATAAAGAGCAGTAAAATGGGAAAACTTTTTTTTATAATTTTCATAGTTAACTTTTTAAATATCCAAAGTAGATACTATTTTTTCAAACTTATTGATTGTATTGGCCAGCGTGTCGTTTGATTTTCCACCTGCTGCATTAATATGTCCACCACCACCAAAATAGGTTCTTGCAAACTGGTTTACATCAAAATCTCCTTGCGAACGAAACGAAATTTTAATAACATTTTCGTCACGGTGTTCTATAAAAATGGCTGCAAAAATAATGCCTTTAATTGACAATCCGTAATTTACATTGCCTTCAGTATCACCTTTTTCATAATGAAATTCATCTAGCTCATTTTGTGAAAGCGAAATGTATGCCGTTTTAAATTCGGGCATTACTTTCATATTTTGAAGCGATCGACCAAGAAGCTGTAATCTATTATAAGAATTATTGTCGAAAAGTAAGGTAGGAATTTCAGTGTTTTCAACTCCTAAATCTATAAATTCAGCAACAATTCGGTGTGTTGTACCAGTTGTTTTTGGAAATTTAAACCCACCAGAATCGGTAAGTATTCCAGTATACAAGCAAGTTGCAATTGTTTTATCAAGTACTTCTTTTTTACCTAGAAATTCAATAAAATTATAGACCATCTCACAGGTAGATCCAAATGAAGTATCAGAATAGGTAACTGTAGCATAGGCATCTGGCGCTTGATGATGATCAATCATGATCATGGGTGTGGAAAGTTTGTTTAAAACGTGTTCCAACTCGCCAGTGCGATGTAAAGCATTAAAATCTAAAGTAAAAATTAGTTCTTGTTCCTGAATAATTTTGGACACATTTTCCTTGTCGTTTTCATAAACCAAAACAGTTTCAGAAGCGGGTAACCAAGCTAAGAAATTAGGGAAATCATTAGGTACAATTACAACTGGATTATGATTTAATTTTAATAAAAAATGATACAATCCCAGCGTAGATCCCATAGCATCTCCGTCTGGACTTCGGTGTGGAATAATCGCAATTTTCTTGGGCGTAGCCAACAATTCTTGAATGGCTTGAATGTCTTTTTCGTTCATAGGTTGCGAAAATACTAAAAATTAACACAATCACTACACAGATTAACACAGAATTTAATGTTTACTTTTTCAGAAAAATGTAAAGTTATTTTGGAATCAATGGCGCGTGCCTTTCCAAGTTCCACCATATTTGTAGTTTTCTAATTTTTGGGATTTCACACAGCACGATTTGCATACAAAGAGCCAAGTTTTACCTTTTTGAATTTGAATTCGAAACAGTATGGATTCTTCGACTTTACACAAATCACAAGTTTTAGTTTTCAAATTTTTTACTTATTAATTCCTCAAGTTTAACATGTTCTAAAGCTTTACTATTGGTAGCTTCAAGTATAACAGGCGGTGCAATACCTGCATTGAGTGCTTCTTTCCATCGTAATGCGCACAGACACCAAACGTCACCTGGTTTTAAACCTGGGAATCCGTTAGCAGGATAGGCTGAAATTAAATCGTTTCCTTTTGTAAGAGAATAATTTAAAAACTCTTCTGTAACTACTGCTGCAACCACGTGAACACCACGGTCATTTGCATCCGTTGAACAATACCCATTTCTGTAAAAACCAGTTAATGGATCGATACTAGCTAACTTTAATTCGGTACCAAGAACATTTAATTGATTCATTTTCGTCGTGTTTTTTTTTAAATCTTTGCTATTTGTTATCAAACAATTTTCTTCTGAGGTTGTTTTACTTTGAGAAAAACTAACGTTCACAATAATTGTTAACGAAGAAATAAGTAAAAAAATAAATTTAGTAGAACTCATTTTGTAAGTTGTAATTATTTAGTAATTGTAAGTCCAAACCAAACGGCCAATAAACCAACTAGAATACTCAAGCCAATGTATACAAAAGCTACTAACGAATTATTGTCCTGAAAAAGGGAATAATTTTCGTAACCAAAAGTGGAAAATGTGGTATAGCCGCCACAAAAACCTGTAATTAAAAACCATTTCAAATTGGTGTTTGCCAGATTATTTTTCTCTAAAATACCAATAAGTAATCCAATTAAAAAACAACCCAAAATATTAGTAATAAAAGTGGCTAACGGAAAATGATTGGACCAATATTTATTTACCAATACCGATGTTAAGTAACGTAAAACACTGCCAACAGCGCCACCGATTGCTATGTAGAGAATTGTTTTGAGCATGATTTTAATTTGAATTCAAATTTAATGAAACAAGAAGAATTAGTGATTAAATAATAAATTAATTTTTTGAAAGATATTTTATAGGATTTGTTTTGATGTTAATTATAGATAAGTAGTTTTGTAATGTTAAAATGTTAAAATAAAAATGGCAAGTAAAAAGTTTACTGAAGCGGCTGAAAATTTATCTAAGGCTGCAATAATTGCGATTGAATCATTGGAAAAATTTCCTCCAAAAAACTGGGATGTTGATTCGATAAATCATACTTTACATTGTTGTAAAGAACGATTATTTTTCATCAATAATCCTGAACCAAAATTTCAAAATATGAGAAGTTTAAAATATCTTGAAGAAGAAGTATTTACTCGCTTTCAGGAAGGATCTGGAGAAAATGTTGAAGAGTTTTGGAGAAGAATTAAAGAAGAAAATTTGCCTTTTAAACGAGAAAATAAAATGGCGAAAATATTAAAGCGTAAAAAAATAAATAACGATATTGAATATGATTTTGTTACTGATGTAATTGTTCCTTACCAGCAAGAAGGAATGATAACTGAGGAAGAAGTGATTTTGCTTAATACTTATTTGGGGAATTTTGAGAATAAAAAAAGAAAGTAGATTTTGAATTATTATAAGAATAGATTTTAGTTTTATGAAATTCCATAATTTCACAAAAGACAAAGCCTTTCTAGCCATGATTATCTCACTATTTTAATGATTTTAATTGGAGTTCGATGAATTTCATTTGAA
The DNA here is from genome assembly GCF_057626655.1 of Flavobacterium sp. SP2. NCBI lineage: Bacteria > Pseudomonadati > Bacteroidota > Flavobacteriia > Flavobacteriales > Flavobacteriaceae > Flavobacterium > Flavobacterium solicola. The sequence goes on along the minus strand of NZ_JBVHBT010000001.1, from coordinate 512,869 downwards.
GTGGCACGAAGTAAAGCGAAAAGCAGGAATTACAAAATTAGAAAATGCCCAAACCATTGCTTTGCCAATTCGCTAAAGCTCGGGTCGCTCCAAAAAAAATCTACTATTTTCTAAATTCCATTTTTTATTTTCTGCTAAAAATAGTACTTTTGCGCATGCAACACAACGTACTTATTTTAGATTTCGGATCGCAATACACACAACTTATTGCACGCCGCGTTCGCGAATTAAATATATTCTGCGAAATTTTCCCTTACAACAATTATCCAACTGATTTATCGTCTTACAAAGCGGTTATCCTTGGCGGAAGCCCTTACTCGGTGCGCGCTGACGATGCTTTAAAGATAGATTTATCGCATATTCGTGGCAAAATGCCTTTGCTTGCCGTGTGTTATGGTGCACAATATTTGGCCCATTTTTCTGGTGGTGAAGTTGCGGCTTCCAACATTAGAGAATACGGAAGAGCGAATTTGTCTTACATTAAGGAAGACGAAGTTTTCTTTGAAAATGTAAACCTTAATTCACAGGTTTGGATGAGTCATAGTGACACCATAAAACATTTACCAACCAACGGTGTAAAACTGGCAAGTACTAACGACGTAGAAAATGCGGCATACAAAATTGAAGGCGAAACAACCTACGCCATTCAGTTTCACCCAGAAGTGTATCATTCGACTGACGGAAAACAAATGTTAGAGAATTTCTTGGTAAAAATTGCCGAAGTTCCTCAAAATTTCACTCCAAATGCTTTTGTTGACGATTGCGTTAAAGATTTGCAAGACAAGGTAGGAAATGATAAAGTAGTTTTAGGACTTTCGGGCGGTGTAGATTCTACAGTTGCGGCGGTTTTATTGCACAAAGCAATTGGAGCAAACCTATATTGTATCTTCGTAAACAACGGATTATTGCGTAAAAATGAATTTGAAAGCGTTCTGGAACAATATAAAGGAATGGGTTTAAATGTCAAAGGCGTTGATGCTTCGGCACGTTTTTTGAATGAATTGGCAGGAGTTGATGATCCAGAAACGAAACGTAAAATAATAGGACGCGTTTTTATTGAAGTTTTCGACGATGAATCGAAAATTATTGAAGACGTATCTTGGTTGGCACAAGGAACAATTTATCCTGATGTTATCGAATCGATTTCGGTTAAAGGTCCGAGTGCCACAATTAAATCGCATCATAATGTTGGTGGTTTACCTGATTTCATGAAGTTGAAAATCGTAGAGCCACTTCGAATGTTGTTTAAAGATGAAGTGAGAAGAGTAGGAGCAACATTAGGAATAGACCCTGAATTATTAGGACGTCATCCGTTTCCTGGTCCAGGATTATCGATTAGAATTCTAGGCGATATTACACCAGAGAAAGTTCGCATTTTACAAGAAGTAGATGCGGTTTTCATCAACGGATTGAAAGAACACGGATTGTATGATAAGGTTTGGCAAGCAGGTGCAATTTTGCTTCCAGTAAATAGTGTAGGAGTAATGGGCGATGAGCGAACTTACGAAAAAGTTGTAGCACTTCGCGCTGTAGAATCTACCGATGGAATGACGGCAGATTGGGTACATTTACCGTATGAGTTTTTGATGAAAATCTCAAACGAAATTATCAATAAAGTGAAAGGTGTCAACAGAGTTGTATATGATATTAGCTCGAAACCGCCTGCAACTATTGAGTGGGAATAGTTTTCAATATCAATGACAATGCCAATGGCAAAATTCAATTTGGAAAATTTTGAAATTGATTTTTGAAATTGATATTGAAGTTGATTTTGTAATTTAAAATAAAAAGATATGTTTAAAAGAGTTATTTACATTTTGGTTTTGGTTTTTACGTGTGCTGTTTTTGGACAAAACTACACCAAGCATACTGTGGCTAAAGGTGAAACTATTGCTCAAATAGCTCTAAAATATAAGGTTACGCCGTACGATATTTACAAGTTGAATCCTGATTCTCAAAATGGAATTCAACCGAATTCGGTTTTATTAATTCCAAAAAGTATTGGAAAAGTAGAAACTAAAGCAGATGTGAAAGCAAAAGCTAAACCATCAGTAACTACAAAATCATCGGATAAAACTCATGAAGTAGTTGCAAAAGAAACCTTATATAGCATAACTAAAAAATATGATATTTCGATCGAAGATTTAGAAGAAGCTAATCCGTTTTTAAAGGCAGATGGTTTGCAACCTGGTCAAATTTTGAAAATTATCAAGTACGAAAATCCTCCAAAAATGGCTTCAGGAACTAAAATGTTTTCTGTTCACGAAGTACAACCCAAAGAAACGAAATACGGAATTGCAACCAAATACGGAATGACAGTTCAGGAATTAGAAAAACTCAATCCTGAAATTGTTGAGAATCTTCCTGTTGGTTTTAAACTTAAAGTTACAGGAAATAACAATAAACCAGTTAATGTAACTGAAAATAAAGAAGAAACGCCGAAAGCAATTGTAGAAAAAGCACAACCAAAAGCTTTAGAATATACCGTAAAATCGGGCGAAACCTTGTACAGTTTGACACGTCAATTTGGTTTGTCTGAAGCCGCTATCATAGGATTAAATCCAGACTTGAAAGATGGAGTTAAAGAAGGAATGACCTTGAAAGTTCCTGCAACTATTTCAATTGCTAAAGAAACTAAAAGCGATTTGAAAGATTTAACCAAATCAATTTCTACCAAGCAAAGAAAACAATTGGTTTTATTTTTACCATTTAACGCTTCTAAAATTCAAAATGATACGGTAACGTCAATTGGAGAGCGACTAAAGAAAGATAAGTTTCTAAACATGACTTTGGATTTTTATTCTGGTGCCTTAATGGCAATCGATTCTGCTAAAGTTCTAGGAATTAATTTGGATGTAAAAATATTTGATTCGCAAGAAACCAAGAATTCAACTACGGCATTGTCAGTTGTTAAAAGCAGTGATTTTGCCAATACAGATGCAGTTATTGGTCCGTTTTATCAAGTTAATGTTGAAAAAGTAGCTTCCGAATTAGAGTCGAAAAATATTCCAGTAATTTCGCCATTGTCGAAAGATGAAGGTAAATCATTTGCTAATTTATACCAATCAACACCACAAAATGAAGCGATTAAAAACGCCATGTTTACTTATATGCGCGAAAAAAACGGGAATATAATTGCTGTTATTTCACCTAAAAAAACTTCGGTTAAAGATTATATTGAAGACTATCAAAAAGATGTAAAAATAGTTGGAACTTCTGATAGTGGATCGTTTGTAGCAGACAGCATCAAAAAATATTTTGTAAAAGACCGAATGAATTATGTGGTTTTAGCATCCGAAAAAACTTCGGCAATTTTAACTACCACGAGTGTAATGCAGAGTGCAATGAAAGACTATCAAGTGCAGTTGGTCATTTTGGAGCCAAATGAAACTTTAGATTTTGAAGAAATTCCACTTAGTCGATTGACAAAATTGAAAATGGCTTATCCATCAATTACCAAAGAAAACGATTCTGACGAGGCAAAACAATTTGAAAGAGCCTACAAAAAGAAGAATAAAATAGTTCCTAATCAGTATGCAATTCGTGGTTTCGATTTAACTTTTGATACCATGTTGCGATTGGCTCAAGACAAAACATTTGAAGAAACAGTAAATGATGCTGCCACCGAGCAAATTGAAAATAAGTTTGATTACAACAAAAAGATATCAGGCGGTTTTACCAATAACGGAATTTACATTCAGTACTACGATACCGATTTAACCATAAAAACTGCACAATAATGGCAACTTCCAAAGTAACCTATTTAGGAGAATTACGAACATCATCCATTCATTTACAATCTGGAACAGAAATCATTTCAGACGCACCTGTAGATAATAATGGTAAAGGCGAAGCGTTTTCACCAACCGATTTTGTTGCTAATGCTCTAGCAAGTTGCATGTTTACCGTAATGGGAATCAAAGCAAATGCAATGGAACTAGATTTTTCGGGTTCGACCGCTGAAGTAACAAAAGTCATGGGAACAGAACCAAGACGAATTGCAGAAATTCAGGTAACGTTCAATATGAATTTAATTGCCGACGAAAAAACCAAAACTATTTTAGAAAAAACGGCAATGACTTGTCCAGTTCATTTTAGTCTGCACCCAGATATTAAGAAGGAAATTGTTTTTAATTGGAAATAAATCAAGAATATAGAACATAGAATATAGAGGTTCAAAGGTCTATAATCTATTGTCTTTTTTCTATTCTCTTCAAAAAATGGACGACCAACAAAAACTTCTTATAAAACTAGCTCATACCAAAATGCCTTACGGCAAATATGAAGGCAAATATTTAATTGATTTGCCCGAATATTACATGGTTTGGTTGCATAACAATCGTTTGCCAAACGGTCAACTTGGCGAACAACTCAAACTCGTTTATGAACTTAAACTAAACGGACTAGAAGAATTAATTCGCAACATCAAAAAACAATATCCGAAACCTCAAATTTGATTTTTAGATTTTTAGAAAATTAGATTTTTAGATTACTGTTATTTCTAAAAATCGATCTGTCTAATTACTTAAACATCCAATTAAATTTGTATTTTTGCATCGCTTTTAAAAAACACACAACACTACAGAGGTACTAGCGTAAATTTTTACGTTACTACTTCTAAAAAAAAAACAATGAATCAAACGAAATACATTTTTGTTACTGGCGGTGTAACTTCCTCATTAGGAAAAGGAATTATCGCAGCATCATTAGCAAAATTACTTCAAGCAAGAGGTTACCGCACTACAATCCAAAAATTTGATCCGTACATAAATGTCGATCCAGGAACTTTAAATCCATACGAACACGGCGAATGTTATGTAACAGATGACGGAGCCGAAACCGATTTGGACTTAGGACATTACGAAAGATTTCTAAACGTTCCAACTTCACAAGCCAACAACGTTACCACAGGTAGAGTATATCTTTCTGTAATAGAAAAAGAACGTCGTGGCGAATTTCTTGGAAAAACGGTGCAAGTTGTTCCTCACATTACCAACGAAATTAAAGATAGAATGCAATTGCTAGGAAACACTGGCGATTTCGACATTGTAATTACCGAAATTGGAGGAACTGTGGGTGATATCGAATCATTACCTTATATAGAATCGGTGCGTCAGTTAGTATGGGAACTTGGAGAAAATAACGGAATTGTAATTCACCTAACACTAGTCCCATTTCTTGCCGCAGCTGGAGAATTAAAGACTAAACCTACGCAACATTCTGTAAAAACGTTAATGGAAAGCGGTATCAAAGCCGATATCTTAGTTTGTAGAACCGAGCACGAATTATCAGACGAATTGCGTCAGAAATTAGCACTTTTTTGCAATGTAAAACGCGAAGCAGTAATACAATCTATCGATGCTTCAACCATCTACGAAGTACCGAATTTGATGCTAGAAGAAGGATTAGATATTGTAGCTTTAAAAAAATTAGATCTTCCTAAAAAAGCCGCACCAGATTTAAAAAATTGGAATACATTTCTACACCGATTAAAAAATCCAAAACACTCTGTCAACATTGGGTTGATAGGGAAATATGTTGAACTTCAAGATTCATACAAGTCAATTCTAGAAGCGTTTATACACGCTGGTGCTGCCAACGAAACCAAGGTGAATGTTATCAGTATTCATTCAGAATATATTGATGCTGATAATGTTAGCGATAAGTTGTCAGGTCTTGATGGAATATTAGTTGCTCCAGGTTTTGGAGAACGAGGAATTGAAGGAAAAATTGAAACAGTTCGATTTGCACGTGAAAACAACATCCCATTTTTCGGAATTTGTCTAGGAATGCAAATGGCAGTAATCGAATATTCAAGAAACGTTTTAGGTTATAAAGACGCCAATTCTACCGAGATGAACGACAGCACATCGCATCCGGTAATCAACATCATGGAAGAGCAAAAAACCATTACCGATAAAGGCGGCACAATGCGACTTGGTGCTTGGAAATGTGATATAAAAAACAATACATTAGCACACAAAATATACGAAAAAACGCAAATTGAAGAGCGTCACCGTCACCGTTACGAGTTCAATTCTAAGTATTTAAACGATTTGGAAAAGGCAGGTCTAACCGCTTCTGGAGTCAATCCAGATACGGGTTTAGTAGAAATTATAGAAATACAAAACCACCCATTTTTCATCGGAGTACAATACCATCCTGAATATAAAAGTACCGTTGCCAATCCGCATCCACTTTTCGTAAGTTTTGTAAATGCTATGGTGAAAAATAAAAAATAGTTTTTTTAGAAGCAAAACTGTAGGCATTTTCGAGTAGCGCAATTCCTGCTTTACTCTTGTAGTCACGATAAAAATCGTGAGCTACCGTTTCAATCAGGGCTAAAAGAATTAGGTTTTCGAATAAAAATAAAGGTCTTACAAACCATTTTCAATACAATTGAAACAAAACAGTCAACACAACGACTAACCAATAAATAATAGTACTTTATAAAAAGTACAGAATTAAGTTCAGCACCAAATGGAAGAAAAGAAATTTGACAAAAATTCATTAATCGGATTTGCATTAATCTTTTTAATTGTAATGTGGATTATGTTCAACAGCAGCAAAAAATCCCAACAAGAGCAAGCCGAAAAAGCCAAGCAAGAAAAGATAGACAAAGCAGCCAAAGCCAAAGAAGTTGCGACTAAACAAGTTACTGCTGCAATTGTGGATACAACTGCAAACGACACCGTAAAACTAGCTAAACTTCAAGGCGCATTAGGAAGCTTTGCTTATTCAGCAACATTACCATCGGCTAAAGAAACCTTTACAACAATAGAAAATGACGTTGTAAAACTAACAATAGCCAACAAAGGTGGTTACATTTCTGAAGCAACCTTGAAGCAATTCGAAAAATTTAAAAAAGGTTCTGGTCAGTTAGTTTCATTGGTAAAAAATAACAATGCTGATTTAAACATTACATTGCAAACTGCCGATAATCGAGTTTTAAATACCAAAGACTTATTTTTCGAGCCAACCATTACCAAAGTGGGTGAAAACCAAATACTTTCTATGAAATTGAAAGCAGGTACTAACGAGTTTTTAGAATACAAGTATGTTTTGAAACCTAACGATTACATGTTGGATTTCGACATTCGTTCGCAAGGATTAAGTAAAGTCTTGAATACGTCAAAACCGGCTAATTTCAATTGGGATTTAAAAGCCATAAGTAATGAGAAAAGTATCAAATATGAAAATCAGTACACCGATCTTAGATTTGAATACGAAGATGAAAAATACGACAATGTTGGTCAAGGAGAAAATAAAATTGAGAATCCAGAAAGTGCTACTTTTATTGCTTTTAAGCAGCACTTCTTTAGTTCAATTTTGTTAACAGAAAAGCCATTTGAGTCAGCCGTATTAAAATCAAATTCGTTAGTAATTAATGACGAAAAAGATACTGTTTTTACTAAACAATTTAACGCAAGCATGCCATTAGCATACAAAAATGGCGAATTGGATTATAAAATGAATTGGTATTATGGTCCAACAGATTACAAAACATTAAAAGCATACGATAAAAATATCGAGAAAATTGTGCCACTGGGTTGGGGAATTTTCGGTTGGATCAATCGTTTTATTTTTATTCCACTTTTCGGATTACTAGGTTCGTTCATGTCACTTGGAATTGCAATTATCGTTTTCACAATAATTATAAAATTGGCCATGTCGCCAATTACATTCAAGTCGTTCTTGTCTCAGGCAAAAATGAAAGTATTGCGTCCGGAAATTACCGAATTGGGTGAAAAATTCAAAAAAGACCCAATGAAAAAACAACAAGAAACCATGAAGTTGTACAACAAAGCAGGTGTAAATCCAATGGCGGGTTGTATTCCTGCATTGATTCAGTTGCCGTTTATGTATGCTTCGTTTCAGTTTTTCCCATCGGCATTTGAATTAAGACAAAAAAGTTTCCTTTGGGCAGACGATTTATCTTCTTTTGACCAAGTTTTAAAATTGCCATTCACCATTCCATTATATGGTAATCACGTGAGTTTATTCCCAATTCTTGCAGCAATTGCTATTTTCTTTTACATGAAAATGACATCTGGAGATAATGCAATGGCGCAACCACAACAAGAAGGAATGCCAGACATGACTAAGATTATGAAAATAATGATTTACCTTTCGCCGGTGATGATGCTTATTTTCTTTAATAGTTATGGTTCAGGTTTGAGTTTGTATAACTTTATTTCTAATTTAATTACCATCGGAATTATGTTGGTTATCAAGAAATATTTTATTGACAGCGATAAAATTCACGCTAAAATTCAAGAAAATAAAACGAAGCCAAAAGCAGAAGGTAAGTTCCAGAAAAAAATGAGAGAAATGATGGAACAAGCCGAAGAACAAAAAAGATTGAAAAATAAATAGTACATTTATTTTCTAAATAATTGAAACTCTGTTTTTAAATTGTAAAATTTAGAAACAGAGTTTTTTAATACCTAGAACTATGAAAGTTATGATTATAGGTTTTGGGAACATGGGTAAAACCTATGCCAACAGTTTTATTAGTTCTCGATTTATAAAATCAGAAGATATTCATGTTTTGACAAGAAGTCTGCATGCAACTGCAAATGAATACGGTATTCCTTATTCCAATTTTACATTTATCCCTAATCAGAGAATCGAAGATTTTGATATAATTATTCTAGCTGTCAAACCGCAAGATTTTAGTGCGTTAGCATTTGACGTTAAACCATTTTTAAATCCAAATCAAATTGTGTTTTCTGTTATGGCTGGTGTTACTATTTCTATTATCGAAAAACAATTGGGTTGCTCTAAAATTTTACGTTCAATGCCTAATATTCCGACACAAATTGGTAAGGGAATGACTGTTTTTTCTGCATCAAGTTATGTGGATAGAAAAGAACTGTTTATAATTCAGAATTTAATTAATACCACAGGGAAATCGATATATGTTGAAAACGAAAAACTCATTGATGCCGCAACCGCGATTTCAGGAAGCGGACCGGCTTATGTTTTTTATTTTATGAATTCAATGATTAAAGCGGCTGAGTCTTTAGGTTTTTCCCAATCGGAAGCTGAACTTTTGGTAAACCAGACCTTCATGGGTTCGGTTGATTTGCAAAATACAAGTTCTCTTTCTAACAGTGATTGGATTAAAAAAGTAGCATCTAAAGGTGGAACTACGGAGCAAGCATTAAAAGTATTTAGTGATAATTTCCTTGAAGATGTGATTATAAAAGCTGTTAAAGCTGCAAATAATCGTGCTTTAGAATTAGGCTCATAAAAAAAGCTGATCTACAAGTAGGTCAGCTTTTTCAAAGTACATAATAATTTAATGTTTATGGAAGTAATACATTGTTTAATACATGAATAACTCCATTAGATGCTTGTACATCTGTTGCTACAATTCCAGTTTGTCTGTTGTTGACATCAGTAATTGTAGTTCCTGAGAATTGTAATGAACCTCCTTCTAAAGTTGTAGCTGAAGCTGGTATAGCATTAGCTAAAACATTTGCACCGCCAACAACATGGTATTTTAAAATATCAGTAAGTTGCGGAACAGTTAATCCTGCTAAAACTCCAGGATTTTGAGATTCAAACGTGTCGAAAGCAGCATTTGATGGAGCGAAAACTGTAAATGGAGAACTTGGAGTACCATCTAAAGTTCCAACTAAATCAGCAGTAGCTAAATAGCCAACTAAATCCGAAAAATTTGCATTAGCACTTGCATGATCTACAACAGTTGGTAATCCAATAACAGTATCAACAACGTGTATAACACCGTTAGATGCTTCAATATTTGGCGTTACTACTTGTGCGTCACCATTCAAAATTACATTATTTCCTTGTTTTTCTACATACATACTCAACGTATTTGTTGTAGAAGCAGAACCAATTGCTAATGTTTTGATGTATCCCGCTGCTGGTAAATTTGCTGCTGGCAATTCATTAGCAATAACATGGTTTAAAAGAATTTGTCTCAATTGCGCTACTGGTACAGCATCTACAGATACACCTGGTCCAAGTAAATCTTCGAATGCGGCATTTGTTGGAGCAAATACAGTAAAAGTTCCTTCACCATTCAATACATTTACCAAATCAGCTCTTTGCAATGCTGCAACTAAAGTTGATAAATTTGAGTTTCCTTGTGCAATTTGAGCAATTGTTTGTGGTTGGTTTGAATTTTCATCATCATCACTACAACTTGTTACAGCCAAAAACAACGACATTACTGTCATTACACCAATAAGTTTTCTGAATAAAAAATTTTTTTTCATAACGTTTTGTTTAAAGTTTATATTAATTAATAAGTTTGTTTAACAAATTTAGCAAAACAATAAACAAAAAAAATAATCTTTATAAAAAAATTAACAACTGACTAAAGTCTAAGTGTTTACATATAAATTAAAGATTTAATTGATTTTTTATTTTTTGGACCTATTTTTGCAATAATAAAACGGCACCATTTTAGTTAATATTAAAACAGTTATTTATTATGAATACAAAATATTTGTACTTTTTTATTTTTTTATCATCGACTATGTTTGCTCAAGAATTCAACAAGTTAGATGCCCAAGGAAAAAAGGATGGTCTTTGGAAAGGAGTTTACGAAGAATCCAAGCGACCTAGGTATGAAGGTACTTTTAGTCATGGAAAAGAAGTCGGATTGTTTAAATTTTTTGATGATACTCAAGTTGGAACCGTTATTGCAACACGTGAATTTAATGATAAAGACAATTCGTGCTACACTATATTTTACAATCAAAAGAAAAATAAAGTAAGTGAAGGCAAGTTAATCAATAAATTATACGTAGGAGAATGGAAATATTACCATGAAAATTCTGATAAAATAATGACTTTGGAGCTTTATAATAATGGCAAGTTGGACGGAATTAGAAAAGTTTATTATCCTAGTGGTAAAATTGCTGAAGAAACTTCCTATAAAATGGGTGTCAAAAATGGTTTTTATAAGAAATATGCTGAGAATGGCGTTTTATTTGAAGAATCAAATTATGTAAACGGTCAATTTGACGGTTTAGCTATTTTTAGGAATGCGCAAAATGTAGTTGTAAGCAAAGGATTATTTAAAAAAGGTAAAAAATCGGGAATTTGGGAGTTTAACACCAACGGTAAAATATCTAAAAAGGATATGGATAAGCCTAATGATGTTAAGTTTGTTAAGAGAGAAAAGCCTATAAGTTTAGATTGATTTTACAATAAATAAAATTTACGTAAGTATATGTTTTAATGATTAAAGCATATACTTTTTTTTATTATTTGACGTAAATTTGCAATTCAAAATAATTTTAAAATGAAACGTGTTGTAGTAGGACTTTCCGGTGGAGTTGATTCGAGTGTAGCGGCCTATCTTTTACAAGAACAAGGCTATGAAGTGATTGGTCTTTTTATGAAAAATTGGCATGATGATTCGGTTACCATTTCTAATGAATGTCCATGGTTGGAGGATAGTAATGATGCACTTTTAGTAGCTGAAAAATTGGGAATCCCTTTCCAAACGGTTGATTTGAGTGAACAATACAAAGAGAAGATTGTGGATTACATGTTCAATGAATATGAAAAAGGTAGAACACCAAATCCTGATGTTCTTTGCAACCGCGAAATAAAATTTGATGTTTTCATGAAAATTGCACTTTCACTTGGTGCTGATTATGTTGCTACTGGGCATTATTGCAGAAAAGGTGAGTTAGATGTAAATGGAATTCCAACGTTTCAATTACTTGCAGGTATTGATGGAAACAAAGATCAATCGTATTTTTTATGCCAACTTTCACAACAGCAATTGGCTAAGTCATTATTTCCAATTGGCGAACTAACTAAGCCACAGGTACGCGAAATTGCAACAAAGTTAGACTTAATAACAGCTGAGAAAAAAGATTCTCAAGGACTTTGTTTTATAGGAAAAGTGCGTTTGCCAGAGTTTTTACAGCAGCAATTGCAACCCAAGGAAGGAGTGATTTATGAAATTGCATCTTCAAGCGAAATTTACAAGCAGCCCAAACCTGAATTTTTAAGTTTAGAAGAAGAACTACAATTCCAATCAAAATCAATTCAATACCTTCCATCTGACGGAAAAGTCGTTGGAAAACATCAAGGTGCACATTATTTTACAACCGGACAACGAAAAGGATTGAATGTTGGCGGAACTAAAGAAGCCTTATTCATTATTTCTACGGATGTTAAAACTAACGAGATTTATACAGGACAAGGGCATAACCATCCAGGTTTATTTAAGAAAGTATTGCGTGTTGATTCTTCTGAAATTCACTGGATTCGTGAAGATTTAAGACTTAAAAATGGTGAAACGATGGAAGTTATGGCTCGAATTCGTTACCGTCAAGAGTTGCAAAAAGCCACTTTACACCAATTTGAGTCTGGACTTTATGTTGCTTTTCAAGAACCGCAATCCGCAATTACCGAAGGACAATTTGTTGCCTGGAATATTGAAGATGAATTAGTTGGTTCGGGAGTAATTTCGTAAATTCGATTATTTAAATTTATTTGAAATGAAAAAGGGACTTTTATTTTTAGCGTTTTTAGTTTCATTTGTAACCTTTTCGCAAGAAGATGCATGGGTATATTTTAATGGTAAACCCAATGCACAGTATTTTTTAGATAATCCTCTAGAAATGCTTACGCAACGTGCATTAGACCGACGAGTAAATCAAAATATATCTTTAACATTCAACGATGTTCCAATTCATCAACCTTATGTAGATCAAGTTGCAACGGCAACAGGAATTACATTGAAAGCAAAGTCCAAATGGTTAAATTGTGTTCATGTTAGAGGAACGCAAGCCAATATCAATGCGCTTTTATCGTTACCATTTGTAAGTTCTATTGACTTTGCCAACAATGCTTTAAATGCAAAAAGTTCGGTTTATAATGAGTTTTTATCTGTAAACAAACAATTGGAAGTACAAGCTAATTTTAATTACGGCAACTCTAACAATCAGATTCAAATGCTAAATGGTCATTTATTACACCAACAAAATTTCACAGGTTCGGGTAAGATAATAGCTGTTTTAGATTCTGGTTTCACCAATGTAAATGTGGTACAGCCTTTTCAAAGGTTGTTTACTAATAACCTTATTTTAGGTGGTTATAATTATGTCGCTGCTTCTACCAATGTTTATAGCCTTCATGATCATGGAACGACTGTGTTATCGTGTATGGGTGGTTTTACCGACAATCAATTGGTTGGAACAGCACCCGACGCAAAATATTATCTTTTTGTTACCGAAGATGTAAACTCCGAAAATCCAGTAGAAGAAAGCTATTGGGTAGAAGCTGCCGAAGAAGCAGATCGTCTTGGAGTAGATATAATTACCAGTTCTTTAGGATATTTTACCTACGACAATCCAAATTACAGTTATACATATAGTGACTTAACTGGAAATGTTGCCTTTGCATCTCGTGGCGCCAATATAGCTTTTTCTAAAGGTATAGTTGTGGTAGCAAGCGCTGGAAATACCGGTTCAACAGCAAATCCGTACATTAATGTTCCTGCAGAAGCAACCAATGTTTTGGCTGTTGGAGCAGTACAAGCCAACGAATCGTATGCTAGTTTCAGTTCAATTGGACCAAGTTTTGATAACAGAGTAAAACCAGATGTTATGGCCAAAGGTCAAGGAGCAACTTTATCAAACGTAAACGGTACGATTGTATCCTCAAGCGGTACTTCATTTTCGGCGCCAATAATCGCTGGAATGGTTGCTAGTTTTTGGCAAGCTGTTCCCAGTTTAACCAACCAGCAAGTGGTGAATTTTATCAAACAATCATCCGATAGATTTACGAATCCCAATCCTCAATTTGGTTACGGAATTCCCGATTTTCAATTGGCTTTAAACAATGCATTGTTATCTGTTGAAGCTGCATCAAAAACTACCTTTCAAATTGCTCCAAATCCAGTTATAAATAGTTTTTCTGTTCGTTTTCCTGCAAATTCTTCACGTAGTAATTTGAGTTTGTACAATAATTTAGGACAATTAGTTTTGGAGAAAAACAATTTGCAATCTGATGAAAATCTAAATATAGAAAATCTCAATTCAGGTATTTATTTTTATAAAATCGCTTCCGCAAATGCTTCTCAGACTGGAAAGATAATCAAGAAATAAAATGATATTCAAATTTTAAAATGAATAAAATCACCCAACTTTTTAATATAAAATATCCAATTGTTCAAGGTGGAATGATTTGGAATAGTGGTTACAAATTAGCAAGTGCAGTTAGCAATGCTGGTGGATTAGGATTAATTGGAGCAGGATCAATGTATCCAGAAATTCTGCGCGAACACATCCAAAAATGTAAAAAAGCAACCGATAAACCATTTGGTGTAAACGTACCCATGTTGTACCCAAATATTGAGGAAATTATCCAAATAATCATCGAAGAAGGCGTGAAGATTGTCTTTACTTCGGCTGGAAATCCTAAAACTTGGACTTCACATTTAAAAGCAAACGGAATTACAGTTGTTCATGTGGTAAGCAGTTCAAAATTTGCTTTGAAAGCGCAAGAAGCTGGTGTTGATGCTGTTGTAGCCGAAGGATTTGAAGCTGGCGGACACAATGGTCGTGAAGAAACTACTACACTAACGTTAATTCCAATGGTTCGAGAAAATATAACAATTCCTTTAATTGCGGCTGGTGGAATTGCCACTGGTCGAGGAATGCTCGCGGCTCTAATTCTTGGTGCGGATGGAGTTCAAATGGGAAGTCGCTTTGCAGCTTCAGTAGAAAGTTCGTCACATGCTGATTTCAAACAGACAATCGTTGAAACAAAGGAAGGTGATACGCAGTTAACTTTAAAAGAATTAGCACCAGTACGATTAATCAAAAACAAGTTTTTTAATGATGTGCAAGAATTGTATTCCAATTGTCCGAGCAAAGAAGATTTAGAAAATTTGTTAGGAAAACGAAGAGCTAAAAGAGGTATGTTTGAAGGTGATTTATTGGAAGGCGAATTAGAAATTGGTCAAATTGCAGGACTAATTCACGAAATTTTACCTGTAGAAACTATTTTTGAAGAAATAATTTCAGAATTTGAATCGGCGAAAAAGCAGTTGGTAACTTTTTAATTTACTTAGCAATTTCACAACTATTTAATCATCTGATACAACCTAATTCTAAGTTGTAATTCCTACTTTTGCAGTCATAAATTTATATCATGAAAAAGCTTTTTATTCTCCTTTTACTTGTATCATTCAGTTACGCTCAACAACGTCCTAAACTAATTGTCGGAATTGTTGTAGATCAAATGAAAATGGAATATTTATACCGATTTAACAGTGATTTTTCAGAAAATGGTTTCAAACGTTTGATGAAAAATGGCTACACCTTTGCCAATACACATTACAATTATTTACCAACATATACTGCCCCAGGACATGCATCCATTTATACTGGAACTACACCTTCAACTCACGGAATTGTAGGTAATGATTGGTTCAATCGGTCGTTAGGGAAAAGTATGTATTGTACCGATGATGCCTCAGTTAAAACTATTGGTGATGGTACAAAAGAAGAAGGAGCCATGTCGCCTAAAAATTTGTTAAGTACCACAATTACAGACGAATTGAGATTGTCAACCAACTTTACTGGAAAAGTAATCGGGATGAGTTTGAAAGATAGAGGTGCAATTTTGCCAGCAGGACATTTTGCTAATTGGGCATTTTGGTACAGCAAAACTGGAGCTTTTATTTCTAGCACTTTTTATGGTGAAAATTTACCTAGTTGGGTAACCGATTTTAATAATGAAAAACACTATTTACCTTATTTAAACAAAGGTTGGGATTTGTTAAAACCAGCTTCAACCTACAACGAAAGTCTTTCTGATAACAATCCGTATGAAGGAAAATTATACCGAGTTGACAAACCTATTTTTCCTTACAATCTAAAGGAAATGTATGAAAAAAATGATGCTGGTGTTATTCGTACTACTCCATTTGGAAATGATTTATTAGCAGAATTTGCTAAAAAAGCAATTGAAAAAGAAGAATTGGGAAAAGATGAAACTACCGATTTTTTAACGATAAGTTTCTCTTCTCCAGATTATATTGGTCATATCATAGGGCCAAGATCGATGGAAATGCAAGATACTTATTTGCGTTTGGACAATACAATAGCCGATTTGCTAACTTATTTAGATAAGACGGTTGGAAAAAATAATTACTTACTATTTTTAACTGCCGATCACGCTGGCGCAGAAAATGCCAAATATTTGAAAGATAATAAATACAATGTTACCAATGTAGAGTATAAAGATATTCCGCTTGGTTTGAGAAAATACTCGAAAGAAACTTTTGGTGAAGATTTGATTTTAGATTATTCCAATTTTAATATTTTTTTCAATAAGCAACTAATACAATCTAAAGGATTGGATTTGGAAAAAGTGAAAGCGTCGTTCAAAAGTTATTTGTACACTCAGGACCAAGTGAAAAGAGTCTATTCTGAAGAAGAAATTCTAGCCAATTCTGGAAACGATTACTACTTAAATTGTATTGCTAAAGGATACGATGTAACACAAAATGGTGATTTGGTTGTTCTTGACAAACCTGGTTATATTCAGTATGGAGTTACCGGAACTTCTCATGGAACCGTTTACACTTATGATACGCATGTTCCTTTGTTATTATATGGTTGGAAAATTCCGAAAGGTGTTTCTCACGATAAAAAGTACATTACAGAAATTGCACCTACAATAGCTCAAAAAATTCAAATTACATTACCAAACGGAACGGAAGCTGAAGTTTTACAAGAAATTTTAGATGTAAAGTAGTCAAAAAAAATCACCTTATTAAGGTGATTTTTTTATTTTAAACTTCAATCAGTATCTGATTTTTAATTAAATCTTCGAAGGTTTCTCTTTTACTAATCAAGTGACCTTTTCCATCTTTCCACAAAACTTCTGCTGGTTTAAAACGTGAGTTGTAGTTGGAAGCCATTGAAAAACAATATGCTCCAGCATTTTTAAAACTCAAAATATCACCTTCTTTTATTTCAGAAATTCTTCTGTTATTGGCAAATGTATCCGTTTCACAGATGTAACCCACAACGGTGTAAAAACGCTCTTTTCCTTTTGGATTTGAAATGTTTTCAATAGTATGCTGTGAACCATACAACATCGGACGAATCAAATGATTAAAACCCGAATCAATTCCTGCAAAAACAGTAGATGTAGTTTGTTTTACTACATTTACTTTCGCCAAGAAATATCCTGCTTGACTGACTAAAAATTTTCCTGGTTCGAATGCCAAAGTCAATTCGCGACCATATTCTTTTTCGAAAGCTAAGAATCTTTTAGCTAATTTTTTCCCTAATTCTTCTATGTTGGTTTCGATATCGTCTTTTTTGTAAGGAACTTTGAAACCCGACCCAAAATCTAAAAAGTCCAATTCTTTGAAATTTTTGGCTGCATCAAATAAAATCTCAGCAGCATACAAAAATACTTCGATATCTAAAATATCAGAACCAGTATGCATGTGAATTCCGTTAATATGCATTTTAGTATTTTCAACAATACGTAAAATATGAGGCAATTGATGTACTGAAATTCCGAATTTACTATCAATATGACCTACCGAAATATTAGCATTTCCACCAGCCATAACGTGTGGATTTATACGAATACAAACTGGAACTGTTGGATGTTTAGCACCAAAATGTTCTAAAATAGAAAGGTTGTCAATGTTTATTTGAACACTCAATTTAGCTACTTCTTCAATTTCTTCAAATGAAACTCCGTTGGGTGTAAAGATGATTTTTTCTGGAGTAAAACCCGCGTGTAAACCCAATTGTACTTCTTGTATCGAAACAGTATCTAATCCTGAACCCAAGTTCTTCAACAACTTCAAGATCGAAATGTTTGATAAAGCCTTCATTGCATAATTCACGCGTAACTTTTCCACCTTGGAAAAAGCCGAAGTCAAACGATTGTACTGATTCTCGATAGTTGCTGCGTCATAGACGTACAGCGGACTGCCAAACTCTTCGGCAAGTGCTAGTAATTCTTTAGGTTGCATTTTTAATGTTATTATTAGATTATTATTTTTGGTAAATATAAAACATCAAAAAAGGATTAACAAAAAGAAAGTTATTTCTATGATATTGACATTCAGTTTTCTACTTTATTTACAAATTCATAAAAAAAGTCAAAAAAAATCTTCTAATTACTATTATAAAGCTGGTAAATCGCCATTTCCTTTAGTTGGTAAATTAGTGTAACCCATTAAAAATAAATCGGCTACTCGTGCAGCTTCACGACCTTCTGAAATTGCCCAAACAATTAAAGATTGTCCTCGACGCATATCGCCGGCTGTAAAAATATTAGGAATATTGGTTTGATAATTGTTGGCTTTGTAATTATTTCTGGAATCAATTTCCAATCCCAATAGTTCGCTAATTGTTTTTTCTGGACCAGTAAAACCAAGTGCTAAAAGAGCCAAATCACAAGGCCAAATTTTCTCTGAACCTTCTTTTTCTAGTAATTGTGGTCGTTCTCCAGGAATTGTTTTCCAAGCAACTTCAACTGTTTTTAAAGCTATTAACTCGCCTTTTTCATTAGCAATAAATTCTTTAGTATTGATGAGCCAATTGCGTTCACAACCTTCTTCGTGCGATGAGGAAGTTTTTAATTGCAACGGCCAAAAAGGCCATGGCGTAGTTTCGCTTCTGCTAATCGGCGGTTTTGGTAGAATTTCAAAATTGGTTACCGATTTGGCTCCTTGTCGATTGGATGTCCCAACACAATCCGAACCGGTATCGCCACCGCCAATTACAATTACATTTTTATCTTTGGCAGTTATTTGATTTTCGATAGTGTCACCATAAAGTGATTTAGTTTGTTGCGTTAAAAAAGTCATTGCCTGAACTACACCTTTGCTTTCAATTCCTTTCGTTGGCAAACTCCTACTTTCGGTTGCGCCACCACATAGCACTACTGCATCGAATGATTTTAATTCGTTTGCATCATAATTTACGCCAACATTTACATTGGTTTTAAAAACAATTCCTTCGGCTTCAAGAATGGCAACTCGTCGATCAATTATTGCTTTTTCAAGTTTAAAATTCGGAATACCATAACGTAATAATCCGCCAATAGCATTATCTCTTTCAAATACGGTAACGGTGTGTCCGGCGCGATTCAATTGTTGTGCTGCGGCTAATCCGGCTGGACCAGAACCAACAATGGCGACAGTCTTTCCGGTTCTAACTATTGGTGGTTGTGGTTTAATCCAACCTTCGGCAAAACCTCTTTCTACTATATTTTTCTCAATATTTTCAATCGCAACAGGTTGTTCAATAATTCCTAAAACACATGATTTCTCGCATGGCGCAGGACATAATCTTCCAGTGAATTCTGGGAAATTATTTGTAGAATGTAAAATTTCTAAAGCACTTTGCCATTCTTCTTGATGCACCATATCATTAAAATCGGGTATCAAATTCCCTAACGGACACGAGCTGTGACAAAACGGAATACCGCAATCCATACACCTCGAACCTTGTTCCTTGAGACTTTCTTTATTCAGTGGAATCGTAAACTCGTTGTAATTTGAAACACGTTCTGATACATTAATGTTGCTTTCGTCAGCTCTTTTATATTCTTTAAATCCTCCTATTTTTCCCATGACTAAACAGCTAACAATTGTTTAATTTGATTTTCTTCTGATATGCGTTGCAATGCTTTTTTGTAATCAGTAGGCATTACTTTTATAAAATACTGCATTTGGTTTTCCCAATCATCCAATATTCTTTTTGCCAATGGACTGTTTGTGAATAAGGAATGATTTTTAATTAATCGTCTTAATTTTTTAAAATCGTCTTCTTCCAATTTTTCCAAAGCCACCATTTCCATATTGCACAATCCATTTTCAAATTGTTTTTTCTCGTCAAAAACATAAGCAATTCCGCCACTCATTCCTGCTCCAAAATTGCGTCCTGTTTTTCCTAAAATTACAACAGTTCCGCCAGTCATGTATTCGCATCCATGATCACCTATACCTTCTACGACAGCTGTTGCACCCGAATTTCGTACGCAAAAACGTTCGCCAGCAATTCCGTTGATGTAGGCTTCGCCGGTAATTGCGCCATAAAGTGCGACATTACCAATTATGATATTTTCTTCTGGTTTGAAAGTTGCCGTTGGTGGTACTTTTATGATTAATTTTCCGCCAGAAAGTCCTTTTCCTAAATAGTCATTACAATTACCATGAATTTTAAATGATAATCCGTTGGTTGCAAAAGCACCAAAACTTTGTCCAGCCGAACCTTCAAAATCTATTAAAATAGTATCTTCTGGCAATCCTTGAGCACCATAAATTTTAGATATTTCATTGCTCAAAATGGCTCCAACAGAACGGTCTGTATTTTTAATTTTAAAATTAATTCTCGTTTTTTCTTTTCTATAAATCGATGGAATTGCCGCTTTTATAATTTCAAAATCCAATACTTTTTCTAAATCATGATCTTGAGTTGTCGTGTTGTGATTCGGAACTGTTTTTGCTTTTTCTGGTTTGTACAATATTGGAGATAAATCTAATCCGTTTGCTTTATAATGTTCGATGGCCTTATTTACATTAAGTTTTTGCGATTGACCAACCATTTCTTTTAACGTTCTAAAACCAAGCTGCGCCATTATTTGACGTAATTCTTCGGCAATGAAATACATAAAATTAATAACATGTTCGGGCGTTCCTTTAAAGTTTTTTCGCAATTCAGGATCTTGAGTTGCAATTCCAACCGGACAGGTATTTAAGTGACAAGCACGCATCATAATGCAACCCGAAGCAACAAGTGGAGCAGTTGCAAAACCGAATTCTTCTGCGCCAAGCAAAGCTGCAATAGCAACATCACGACCTGTCTTTAATTGTCCGTCACATTCGAGAACTACGCGACTTCTTAAATCGTTTAATATCAAAGTTTGTTGTGCTTCTGCCAATCCTAATTCCCACGGAATTCCAGTATGTTGCAACGATGTTAATGGTGCTGCGCCAGTTCCACCATCGTAACCCGAAATTAAAATTACATCGGCTTTGGCTTTGGCAACTCCTGCAGCGATGGTTCCAACGCCGACTTCTGATACTAATTTCACGTTGATTCGTGCTTCACGATTGGCATTTTTTAAATCAAAAATCAATTGTGATAAATCTTCAATAGAATAAATATCATGATGTGGTGGCGGAGAAATTAAGCCAACATAAGGAGTTGAATTTCGAGTTTCGGCAATCCACGGAACTACTTTTTCTCCAGGTAATTGTCCGCCTTCACCTGGTTTTGCACCTTGTGCCATTTTGATTTGGATTTCCTTGGCATTGGATAAATAGTTGATTGAAACGCCAAATCGTCCGGAAGCGACTTGCTTGATAGCACTATTTCTAGAATCACCGTTTACTTCTTTTTGAAAACGTTTTGGATCTTCGCCGCCTTCGCCTGAATTGCTTTTTCCACCAATTCTGTTCATAGCAATGGCCAAATTTTCATGTGCTTCCTGACTTATGGAACCGTAAGACATGGCGCCAGTCTTGAATTTTTTTACAATCTCAGTCCAAGGTTCGACTTCATCAATTGGTATTGGATCCAAATTGTTAAATTCAAATAAACCTCGAATAGTCATTAAATTTTCGCTTTGATCGTTGACCATTTTAGAATATTCGGCATAACTTTCAGGACTGTTTAATCGTACGGCTTGTTGTAGTTTGGCTATAGTTGTTGGATTAAACATGTGTTTTTCGCCATTTCTTCTCCAACGGTAAATTCCGCCAATTTCTAAGGGTAATAAGTTGGCAATTTGTGATTTTGGAAAGGCTTTTTGGTATCTTTTTTTGATTTCTTTTTCAACTTCAATCAAACCAATTCCTTCAATTCTTGAAGGTGTATTTGGAAAATATTTCGTGGTAAACGTTTTATTCAAACCAATAATTTCAAATATTTGAGCCGCGCGATAGGAGTGAAGTGTTGAAATTCCAATCTTGTTCATGATTTTCAGAATTCCTTTTGCAATGGCTTTGTTATAATTTTTTACAGCATAATCGGCTTTTACTTTTGTGAGAAATCCTTTGTTGACTTGGTCGTGAATAATTTCGTTTACCATGTAGGGATTGATTGCACTTGCGCCATAACCAAAAAGTAAGGCAAAATGATGTGGTTCGCGCGTTTCTGCAGTTTCAATTATGATTCCGAATTTGGATCGCGCTTTCAATTTATTTAACGAATGATGAATGTAAGAACAAGCCAACAGCATCGGAATTGGAGCCAATCTTTCACTAACGCCACGATCGGAAATAATTACAATATTGCAACCTTCTTCAACTGCTTTGAAAGTTGCCATAACGCATTTTTCAAGTGCGCGTTCCAATCCGTTGACGCCTTTTTCGATTTCATACAACGTTGAAATAGTTACGGATTTAAAATCGGGATGGTTGATGTTTTTTATTTTATCTAAATCTTCGTTGGAAATAACCGGATTTTGAATTTTTAGTTTCTTGCAGTGTTTGGGTTCGATTTCGAAAATATTAAAATCGCCACCAATTGCTAGACTAATATCAGTGATAATTTCTTCTCGAATTCCGTCTAATGGCGGATTGGTAACTTGTGCAAAAAGCTGTTTGAAATAATTGTATAGCAGTTGCGGTTGTTCTGATAAAACGGCTAATGGCGTGTCGTTTCCCATGGAACTCAAGGCTTCATTGCCGGATTCTCCCATTGGGTTTATGATGGTTTTTAAATCTTCGATGGTGTAACCAAACAAACGTAGTCTTGTTTCAAAATCTATTTTTTCTTCTGATATTGGATTGTCTGTATAGGGAATTTTTGCTAGTTGTAGTAAATTTTCATCGAGCCATTTTTTGTATGGTCGCTTGGTTACGATGGCATTTTTTACTTCGTCGTCTTCTATAATTCGTCCTTCGTTCATGTCAACCAAGAACATTTTTCCGGGTTCTAATCGACCGTGTTTTACTACATCTTCGGGTTTGATATCTAAAACACCAATTTCTGACGACATGATTACAAAACCACTTTTGGTTAAGGTGTATCTTGAAGGTCGTAAACCATTTCGGTCTAATAATGCACCAATTACATTTCCGTCGGTAAACGGAATGGATGCTGGACCATCCCAAGGTTCCATGATGCAAGCGTTGTATTCGTAAAATGCTTTTTTATCTTCGGACATGGTTTGGTGTTTTTCCCAAGCTTCTGGCACGACCATCATCATGGCTTCTGGCAAAGAACGACCAGTCATTAATAATAATTCGATTACCATATCCATGGAAGCAGAATCGGATTTTCCTTCGAGAATTATTGGAAAAAGTTTTTTGATATCGTCGCCAAACACTGGACTTTTCATCAATTCTTCACGGGCTTTCATACGGCTGATGTTGCCACGAAGTGTATTAATTTCGCCGTTGTGACACATGTATCTAAACGGTTGTGCCAATTCCCAAGAAGGAAATGTATTGGTTGAAAAACGTTGGTGAACCAAAGCCAATCGGGTTACTAAATCATCATCGAGTAAATCGGTGAAATAGCGACTGATGTCTTCGGGCATTAAAAGACCTTTATATATTATGGTTGTAGTTGAGAAACTTGTAAAATAATAGCGAAAAGCTTCTGAAATTTTGGATTGTATTACGGCATGTTCGGATATTTTTCTTGCAGCAAATAGTTTGGCATTGAATTCTTGTTCGGATAAATTCAAACCGTTTTTACCAACAAATACTTGAACTACTGATGGTTCTTTTTCGGCAGCGATTTGTCCGAGATTGGTATCGTCTACTGGAACATCACGCCAACCAAGAACTGACAAACCTTGCTCGGAAACTGCGGTTTCGAAAGTTGTTTTACAAAAAACTACCTGATTTTTACTTTTAGGTAAAAACAGCATTCCAACGGCGTACTCTCTTGGTTCTGGGAGTTCAAAAGCGCATACTTTCTTGAAGAAATCGTGTGGAATATCGAATAGAATTCCGGCGCCATCACCAGTTCTACCATCGGAACTCACGGCACCACGATGTTCTAATTTTATTAAAATATCTAAGGCTTTATGAATGATGTCGTTCGATTTTATTCCGTTTAAATTGCAGATAAATCCTGCTCCGCAATTGTCATGTTCGAATTCGGGTAAATATAGCCCTTGTTGCTCCACTTTCATTATTATATATTTTTCACTAAATTATTAAAATGTATAGTAATAATCTGTTAAAATTAGTTATTTGATAAATTTTTATCGATATAATAAATAAAAGAATGAAAATTGATAAATTGATAATTTTTGTTAAAAAAAATAATGCATTAGTTTTTGAATTTGGTGTACTTCCCTAATTTTTTAGCCCTGATGTTGCACTTGTTGGAGCTCTTTGTCTTGTGTTTAAAACAAGACAAAAGCGACGTGCAGCAGCAGGAAAATGGATAATTGAAAATGCCCAAGCCAATTGCTTCAAACTATTGAGAAAGGCGTGATTGAAATTTAATTAATAAAGTTACTAAATTGGTATACATTTCTTTTTGGTTTCGTTGAAATTAATTACTTTTGTATCACTTTTTAAAAGACTAAAACTTCATTATGGACATACACGAATACCAAGGAAAAGAAATATTAGCCAGTTATGGTGTGAAAATTCAACGTGGTTATGTGGCGAACAATCCGCAAGAAGCGGTTGCTGCTGCAAAACAATTGACTGCTGAAACAGGAACTGGATGGCATGTTATTAAAGCTCAAGTTCACGCAGGTGGAAGAGGAAAAGGTGGTGGCGTTAAGCTTGCTAAGAATTTGCAACAAGTTGAGGAATTGGCTGAGCAAATTATTGGAATGCAATTGATTACTCCGCAAACTAGCGCTGAAGGTAAAAAAGTACACAAAGTTTTGGTAGCTGAGGATGTATATTATCCTGGTGAAAGTGAAACTTCTGAATTCTACATGTCGGTTTTATTGAACAGAGCTTCTGGAAGAAATATGATTGTGTATTCTACTGAAGGTGGAATGGACATTGAAGAAGTTGCTGAACACACGCCACATTTAATTTTTAATGAAGAGATTGATCCAAATGTTGGATTACAAGGTTTTCAGGCTAGAAGAATTGCTTTTAATTTAGGTCTTTCTGGAAATGCTTTTAAAGAAATGGTTCAGTTTATTGATGCATTGTACAAAGCTTATGTTGGTTCTGATGCTTCAATGTTTGAAATTAATCCAGTATTAAAAACATCGGATAATAAAATTATTGCAGTTGATGCTAAAGTAAATCTTGATGATAATGCGTTATACAGACACTCAAAGTTAGCAGAATACAGAGATATTCGCGAGGAAAACCCAATTGAAGTTGAAGCGAAAGCTGCAGGTTTAAATTATGTAGATCTTGACGGAACTGTTGGTTGTATGGTAAATGGTGCTGGACTTGCTATGGCAACGATGGACTTAATTAAATATGCAGGTTTCGAACCAGCTAACTTCTTGGACGTTGGTGGAACTGCCGATGCAAAACGTGTGGAACTGGCTTTTAGAATTATCTTAAAAGATCCAAACGTAAAAGCTATTTTGATTAACATTTTTGGAGGAATTGTTCGTTGTGATCGTGTTGCTCAAGGTGTTGTTGATGCTTACAAAAACATGGGTGATGCTATAAAAGTGCCAATCATTGTAAGATTACAAGGTACAAATGCTGAAATTGCTAAGGAATTAATTGATAATTCGGGTATGCCAATTTTATCTGCTGTTCAATTTCAAGAAGCTGCAGATCAAGTTCAGGCTGCACTTTCTTAATTATATAAAATAAATGAATAGAAAATCCCAATGTGAATTGGGATTTTTTTTATTTCAAAAAGTATAGTAACAAAAAATCCTGAGCATTACACTCAGGATTTTTCTTTTTCAAAAACAATTTTTCCCTTTTTCACTAGCAATTTATTCTTGAACTTTCATGTATTTTTGTGTGGTAACTTTATCTGTTTTATCGTTATAAGTTTCAACTACTAAGTTTCCTTGAGTGTCAAAATAACTTATAGCTGTTGTATTCTTATTTCTATAGATGTAAGTATTGATAGAAGTTTTTCTTAATAAATCTGGTTTTTTAGTTCCATCAGAAACCACTGTATATCCTTGAGAATCTAAAGAAATTTTATACTTTACATTATTTTCTCCTTGGTAGTAACCAGAACGGTCAACATCTACAGTTCTTGTACTTCCGTCGGCGTTAGTGATTTGTGTAGTTTTTACAACCTCAACTGGTGTTTCTTTCATTTCTATGTTGAGTGTGTTTGGCTGCGCTTCCTTAAGTTCTATATTTTGTACTTCTTGAGTTTCTTCTTTTTTAACTAATTTTTTTTCGCCATCAGAATCTTTGATGGTTGTTGTAGTTACTTCGGTAGTTTTTAAAACGTTTTTATTTTGAGCTTGAATGCCAAATGATAAAAGGACTACTGATATTGTTAAAGCTATTGTTTTCATAAGTAAATATTTTATTTATTAATACATTACAAAGTTACTTTACACGTACAGTTGTATTGTTTTATAATTATGGATTAATATTATATGATTCACACATTAAGTAATAAAAAAAGTCCCGAGTTACCTCGAGACTTTTAATACTATGTTTTTTTAATTAAAATCTAAATCCTAGACGAGCGTAATAAAATGCTCCTCCAAATCCCATTTGTACCGCATCCCAATATCCACCAGCTTCAACCCAGTCGTCTTGTTGATCCGGATAGATATTGAATAAGTTATTGCTTCCTATGTTTAATTTAATTGATTTAGAAAGTTTAAATCCTAACGTTAAGTCGGTAACAATTTTTGCACCGTAAGTGTCGGTTGCTGCTTTAATTTGATTTTCGAAAGTTCCGTAATCTGCAACGTCTTCATACATTTGATAGTCTAATAATTCTACTTTACTAAATCTTGTAAATGCTAATCCTGCATCAAACCATCTTTTCTCGAAATTTAGGTTTAAACCAAACTTGTTTTTTGGTGCAGAAGCCAGCAAAAATGCTTTTTCTCTTTCTCCAAAATAGGTTTGCTCGTCAAGGCCACCATTATTTACGTTGTCAATTTTCATGTCGTTGATATTTCCAACAAGTGTTGCAGAAAATGAATTGTTTCCTATTTTCTTTTTATAGGAAAGAACAACATCCAATCCTTGTGTTTTAGTGTCAGTTCCGTTTACGAAAAATTGTGCAGAGTCAACTCCAATTCCTAATGCACTTGCGTCAAAATATCCAGTTAAAACAATTCGGTCTTTCACTTTAATTAAATAGGCATCCACAGTTGCTGTAAAGTTTCCAAAATTAGCTGTAAAACCAAAAGATGCATTTAAAGCTTTTTCCTCATTTAATTTATCAATTCCGAATGCTTGAGTAACGGGACTATTGTTAGGAGATAATAAGATTTCTGAAGCTCCAGACGATGAAAAGTTGGTAAATCTTAGATTGTAATAAATTTGTGCTAACGATGGTGCTCTAAATCCTGTACTTACAGATCCTCTTAGGTTAATGTTTTTTGTAGCTTTGAATCTTGCAGCAATTTTTCCGTTTAAAGTGCTTCCAAAATCACTATAATTTTCAAATCGAACTGCAGTGCTTACTAAGAATTTTTCGGTTACATCCAATTCTCCATCGGCATATAAAGATACATTCGATCTTGTTCTATCTACAACATTGGCTGGACTGTATCCAGGAAAACCTTGCGATCCGCCAGGTCTTGGATCTCCAGTTTCAGGATCGGTTGGGATGGTTTGAGTAGTTGGATCGGTTACGGGTTGACCATTCACGTCATAGGTTGCATATGACCCTTCTTCTCCTGCGAAAATATTGAATTTTTCTGTACGGTATTCCGCTCCAAAAGCCAAATTTAATCCGTTAAGTATTGATTTGTAGTTTTTTGAAAAATCAAAATTGGTTGTATTTTGGCTTAAGCTATGTCCTCCAGCATCAAATTCAGTTGGTGATGCTTCTTCTAATGATGCATTTAATGTTCCTTTGATGAAATAATGAAAATTGTTTTTACCAAAAGTATTACTTATGTCAATTTTCCATCCACTGTCTGTAGTAGTTCTAATTCCCGCTGCTACTGAATTATCAATAATGTTAGATGTAATTCTTGGTGTAAATCCGTCAGGATAAATTGAAACTACATTTCTAGGTGTAGGATTGTTTCTAGTAAAAGCGTATGCATCGGTATCTCTAAAATTTCTACCACCAAAAGCATAGATTTCCGTATTTGTACTTACTGGAATTGCTACATTAGTAAAAAAGTTAAATCCGTTTATAGAGGCTTCTCCAAATCCTCTTCTAAAATCAAATCCTGGTCGTAATGTTTTATTTTTATTAATGTACTCTGCAGTAAAATTTGCATAACCACCTTTGTCTCCAATTTTTGTTCCATAATTTGTAGTTACTTTTAGTGAACCGCCATCGAAGTTTTTATCTTTTCCAATTTGATTTCCATCTTGATTGGTATCTAAAAAATTCCCATCTGTATTGGCTGTTCCGGCTGGAAAGTCACCATCGGCATTAGTACTGTATGCGCCATAGCTAACAGTTCCAGTAAATTCGTCAACAGAATCATTAAGAACTATATTGATAACTCCTGAAATAGCATCTGAACCGTATTGAGCTGCCGCACCATCTCGTAAGATTTCGATTCTTTTGATAGAAGATGCTGGAATAGCGTTTAAATCGGTTCCAGTATTTCCACGACCACGAGTACCAAATAAATTGATTAACGATGATTGATGTCTTCTTTTTCCATTGATTAGGACTAAAGTTTGATCTGGTCCCATTCCTCGCAATGAAGCTGGATCAACGTGATCGGCGCCATCGGAACCTGATTGTTTATTGGCATTAAATGAAGGTGCAACGTATTGAAGTAATTCATTAATTTCCAGTTTTCCACTCTGAGTAGTTACATTTTTTACATCAATAATGTCAATTGGAACTGCTGAGTTTACTACGGTTCGTTTACTATTTCTTGATCCTACCGATACGGTAACTTCATCCAATTGTTGTCCGTCAGACAATTTAATCGAAACTGTGTTTACATTAGCAACGTTTTTTTCTTGTGTGGTGTAACCTATGTAGGTGAAAACCAGCGTTGCATTTTCTGAAGTCTTGATTTTAAAGTTTCCATCAAAATCGGTTGCAACGCCATTTTGAGTTCCTTTTTCTAAGATATTTACTCCTGCTAATGCAGCACCAGACAAGTCTGTAACTTTTCCTGATACTTCTTTTTGTGCAAATAGGCTTGTAAAACTAAAAAGAATTAATAATAATGAGGCTTTTTTCATAAAATTGGTTTTGATTTATTTAATATTGGCGCAATATACCAAAAGTTTAATAAATAATTAACATATTTTATTAATTAAGTTCGGGTATTTATTAAACCATTTAAAACCTTATATTTGCACACTTTATTAAAATAATTATTCATAATGAAAGCAGGAATTGTAGGATTACCAAACGTTGGAAAATCAACGTTATTCAATTGTTTATCAAATGCAAAAGCGCAAAGTGCCAACTTCCCTTTTTGTACTATAGAACCTAATATTGGTGTTGTTAACGTTCCAGATCCTAGAATTGTTCGTTTGGAAGAGTTAGTAAAACCAGAGCGAGTTCAAATGGCAACAGTTGATATTGTTGATATTGCTGGATTGGTAAAAGGCGCAAGCAAAGGTGAAGGATTGGGAAATCAGTTTCTTGGAAACATTAGAGAATGTAATGCTATTATTCATGTTTTGCGTTGTTTTGATAATGATAACATTGTGCATGTTGATGGAAATGTAAATCCGATTCGTGATAAAGAAACTATTGATATCGAATTGCAGTTAAAAGATTTAGAAACTGTTGAAAAACGTTTGGAAAAAGTAAATCGTGCAGCTAAAACGGGAAACAAAGAGGCTCAGGTAGAGAAAGCATTTTTAGACCGAATTCGCGAAGCTTTATTGCAAGCAAAATCAGCTAGAACTGTGGCACCGCAAAGTCAAGATGAGGAAGATTTATTAGAAGATTTTCAATTAATTACAACAAAGCCTGTCTTATATGTATGCAATGTTGATGAAAGTGCTGCTGTAAACGGAAATAAATATGTCGATCAAGTTCGCGAACTGGTAAAAGATGAAGATGCAGAAGTTATCATTTTGTCTGTTGGAGCAGAGGCTGATATTACGGAGTTGGAAAGTTACGAAGAGCGTCAGGTTTTTCTTGAAGATATGGGCTTGACCGAACCAGGTTCAGCGGTATTAATTCGTGCAGCTTACAAATTGTTGAAATTGCAAACCTACTTTACTGCTGGTGTAAAAGAAGTTCGTGCATGGACAATTAATATCGGAGATACTGCGCCAAAAGCAGCTGGAGTTATTCATACCGATTTTGAAAAAGGATTTATTCGTGCTGAAGTTATTGCTTACGAAGATTTTTCAAATTTTGGTTCAGAAGCCAAAGTTAAAGAAGCCGGAAAACTAAGAGTAGAAGGTAAGGAATATATAGTTAAAGATGGCGATGTGATGCATTTCCGTTTTAACGTGTAATTCAGAAAAGAAATATAATAGAAGTTAAAACCTGTAATGAAAATTGCAGGTTTTTTATTTTTTAATTCGCTCCAAAATATCATTCATCATTTCAATTTGCACTTTCTGAATTTCGATTAATTCTTGCTGTTGGTGCATGATTAAATGATCCAATTTATCATCTAATAATCTGATTTCTAACTCTGATTTCAGGTTAATTAAATAATCTTTTTTAGCACGCTCTCTGTCTTTTTCTTCTTGACGGTTTTGACTCATCATGATAACTGGTGCTTGCAAAGCCGCTAAACACGACAGAATTAAATTTAATAATATAAAAGGATACGGATCGAAACCTTTATTTAAAAGAATAAATACATTGGATGCAATCCAGATTAAGATAAAAATGAAAAACGAAATGATAAACGTCCAACTTCCTCCAAATGAAGCTACTTTATCGGCGATTACTTGACCTAGATTTCGGGTGTCATCGTTTTCTTCTTCTTCAATTTTTTTTACAAATGAAGTATCGTCTTGACGGATGGATTTTATTACATCTTTATGAACTTCTGAAAGTTCGCCAACCTCGGTTTGCAGAAATTTTGAAATGTATTTTTCGCGATATACATTCAATTCTTCAGTTGCAATAGCATCTTTAGCATCAATATTTGGATGGTCTTCTTTTATTAAATTAAGTACAGGAATTCGAATGTTTTTGCAGGAAACTTTATCTTTTTCAGGAAATTCTAATCCAGAAATGGCACTTTTAAATGTAACGGTTGAACTCATAAATACATTTTTAAACTAGTTGTTTTAAACAAATTTAAATCATTTAAGCTACACTTAAGCCGTATCGTATAATTCCAACAATTTATTAACAGTATTCCAATTTCTAATGGTTGCTGTGACGTTTAGTTTTTTCTCGATGTATTTTTGGTCTAAACGTGTTTTTCCTGCGCCGATGTCGTATTTTATGAAAATTCTGTTGCCATCGATTGCGGCTTCGTCGGGTTTGAATTGGCTGATTTTTAATTCGTTTATGGCAGAACTTGGTACTACTTTAGAAATAAAAGCCACATACAACTTCTTAGTATCAACGTCTTTTTGCTTGAGAAACGGATTGTTTTTTAAACACAACTCCAAATCGTTTTTACCAATTACAATAACTGGAACGTCGTGTCCGAACGTTTTAAAAATTTCCTGTTTGATTTTGAAACCCACACCAAAACTGCTTTCTTCGTCTGTTTCAACAAACACATTACCGCTTTGGATATACATAACGACATTAGTAAAGCCTATGCTTTCCAAGGCTATTTTTAACGCATCCATTTTTATCATGTTGTGTCCTGAGACGTTGATGCCGCGGAGTAGTGCTAGGTGTTTCATGGTGTAAAGATACTTATAAAGGTACTGTTTATAAAATGTAGTGAAGGATTATTGGGTTTAGTGCCACTATACTTTCTAAGTACGGTAGTTTTCTATGTCTTAATGGAAGTAGTTGTTAGCATAATGGAAGTAGTTGTTAGCTTAATGGAAGTAGTTGTTAGTATAATGGAAGTAGTTGTTAGTATAATGGAAGTAGTTGTTAGCTTAATGGAAGTAGTTGTTACTTAAATGTAAGTAGTTGTTAGCATAATGGAAGTAGTTGTTAGCATAATGGAAGTAGTTGCTACCTTAATGTAAATAGTTGTTACCTTAATGTAAATAGTTGTTAGCTTAACGGAAGTATACTTTCATTTTATGGAAGTATACTTTCCTTGGATGGTAGTTTTTTTTTACTGGTGGTAATTTTTAAACCTAATGGGTTATTAGGTTGTTATTAGTGCTAGACTTTTTCTTATGTTGTGTGTTGAGAGGTTGCTGTTGTGAAGTGGTGCTGGGTGTTTCATGATGTAAAGATACTTAAAGATGCTATACCTGACAGGTTTTTAAAACCTGTCAGGTATTTAAAATGCGGTGATTAAAAGATTATTCACC
The DNA here is from genome assembly GCF_057626655.1 of Flavobacterium sp. SP2. Lineage (NCBI taxonomy): Bacteria > Pseudomonadati > Bacteroidota > Flavobacteriia > Flavobacteriales > Flavobacteriaceae > Flavobacterium > Flavobacterium solicola. The sequence continues at coordinate 480,417 of NZ_JBVHBT010000001.1, read as the reverse complement.
GTAAAAATGCGGTGATTAGATGAAATAATCACCGCAAAACTTCTTACTTCAGTAAAAAGATTGTATTTTTACTGCAAATATGCGGTGATTATGTACATACATCAACTTAAAAATTGGCCAAATTTTACTTGGGATTCAGACGAAGTAAGTTCTTTACTTGGAGCTGTACGTCACCAGCAAGGAAAAATATTGGGACAAATGCAAGCACTTGGTTTTGGGCAATTAGAAGAAAACATGTTAGTTACCTTAACAATGGACGCATTGAAAACCAGCGAAATAGAAGGCGAATTTTTACATCCTGAACAAGTACGTTCTTCAATAGCAAGACGATTGGGCATAGAAATAGCTGGTGCAATAAAAGCCGAAAGAGATGTGGAAGGCGTTGTAGAAATGCTATTAGACGCAACTCAAAACTACAACAAACCACTTACTGAAGAACGCTTATTTGATTGGCATGCTGCTTTATTTCCAACAGGAAGAAGTGGTATGTACAAAATAATAACTGGCGCATGGCGTGATGGCACAATGCAAGTAACTTCCGGCGCAATGGGAAGAGAAATAATACATTTTGAAGCACCAAACGCCGAAAAATTGCCAGTCGAAATGAAACTTTTTTTAGATTGGGTTCAAGACGAAAACAAACTTGATAAAGTACTAAAAGCAGCATTAGCGCATTTATGGTTTGTAACGATACATCCATTTGACGATGGAAATAGTCGTATAGCCAGAGCGATAACCGATATGCTTTTGGCACAAGCTGATGAAAGTCCGCAGCGTTTTTATTCGATGTCGGCGCAAATACAAATAGAGCGAAACACCTATTATTCGTTATTAGAAAGCACGCAAAAAGGCGATTTAGATTGCACCGAATGGATGGTTTGGTTTTTAAATTGCTTACTGCGTTCTATGAAGCAAACCGACGAAACGATAGCCAAGTCTAGAACGCGCACAAAATTTTGGGAAGTAAATAAAACAACCGTTTTTAATGCACGCCAACAAAAAATAGTACAATTGCTACTGGATGATTTTTTTGGAAATCTCAATGTTTCTAAGTATGCCAAAATAACCAAAACCTCTACCGATACTGCTTTGAGAGATTTGCAAGACTTGGTTAAAAAAGAGGTTTTAGAGCAAGTTGGTGCTGGTAGAAGTACTTGTTATAGGGTTAAATGATTTGGTACTATTTTATATTTTTATCATGTTCTGTCCTGAGACGTTGATTTTGTGAAGTAGTGCTGGGTGTTTCATGATGTAAAGATAATTAAAGATGCTATACCTGACAGGTTTTTAAAACCTGTCAGGTATTTAAAATGCGGTGATTAGACAAAATAATCACCGCAATTTTTAATGCACGCCAACAAAAAATAGCACAATTGCTACCAGAAGATTTTTTTGGAACTCTTAATGTTTATAAGTATGCCAAAATAACCAAAACCTCCACTGATACTACTTTGAGAGATTTGCAAGACTTGGTTAAAAAAGAGGTTTTGGAGCTAGTCGGGAAAGGCAGAAGTACTAGTTATAGGGTTAGGTAAATTGTTTACTCTTTATCATATTTAATATATAGTGTTTTATCGTTCATAAATCCATTTAGCAACCTTTACATTGTCAAACAATTCGAATAAATCTTTAAAACACTCTTTTATATTATTTTCATTATTATTTACTTTTTTTAAATAATTGTTTATTACTGATTCACCTATTTTATATTGAAAATTATTTTCTTCTATATCTTTATTCCATATTTCTTCTTCTCTTTCACTTAAATGAATGTATGGTGTTAGAATTGTACTATTTAGAATCTTTAAAAAGCCCTGTATATTTACAATCATCTGCACCGATATATTACTAATATTAATTGCTGATAAAAGAACTAATAAGAGAATTTCGGTAAAATTTCTTGCTAAATATTGACTTCTGTAACTTCCATAATATTGAGGTCTTATTTTGAATGCCAAATTATTTAATTCCTTTTTTATTAATTTAAAATCAACTTCATCTAAAGTTGTGATGAATAATAAAATATATGATAATGAAGTTTGATATTTTTTTTCATTTAGTTGATGTGAATTAAATGGAAAATAATCATTTTTTGATGCAATATATTTGGGAAAATTGTCAGCAATAGTATTCAGAGAATTGATTAAAGAATTTGATATGATTTTTTTATTATTACTATCTATATCAGCAAGTGTTAATTCATTTTCATGTATCCAATTAAAAAATGCAATAAAGTCATTTGGAAAATCAAGTGACTTAAGCCATTCTTTATTAAAATCGTCATTAATTTTTATCTTTTCAAAAAGTATTGAATGTATTATTATCTTTAATTCTGAAAAGTCCTTATTCTTATTTCTATAACTGATACCGAATATGTTTAAAAACAAATCTTTACCAATATCAGTCCAATATTTTAAGATAAATACATTTAAAGATTTTTCATTTGCCCAAATAGGCATACAATCATTCTCAATCAATAATGCAGCAAAGAAACTTGCTTCTTTTATATTGACATTTATTAATTCTAATAATTCATCTTTGTCAATTTCAATACTCGTTCCATACCAAGAAATAAGACGACTTCTTATTAAGGGATTCAATATTTTGATTTTTTCATATTCTATTTTTTGAAAGTTATCAACATCTGCTAAATATAAAATAGAAAAAATAGTGTCTGAAGTATCGTGCAAATATCCTGTCTTATTTAGAATATCTAGCCATTCATTTAATGATTCGTAATTATTTGATTTTTTTGGTAATTGATAATAATAATTTTCATTTAATGATTTAGCTAGTAATTCATAAATACTTTTAGTGTGTTTTGCACCAAGTTCTTTTTTAAATATTTTTTCAAGAATATTATCATTCTCCTTTTTAAATGAAGTTCGAGTTATAAATATATAAATATTTGCTAATGCAAAATCATTTCCTCTTAATTCATTGATTAGGTCTATAATAGTTTTTTTGTATTCTTTTAAAAATGGTTTTTTATTAAAGGAAATATATCCTAAATTAGTTTTAAAAGGATTGTCATACCGTTCTTTACCATCAACAAAAGAAAATGAAATATCATTAAATTCTTCTTTTGAAAGTTTATGAGTAATAAACCAATCAATATCAGATGATGTCTTTAATATTTTAAGGAATGTATCTTTCATTAAAGTTCTATTTCTGTTGTTGAGTGGTTATTTAATAATAAAAACCTTGTTGTAATAAGGTTTATTTGTTCTTCATCCGTGCAAGGAACTATATCAAGTTCTTCAATGTTTCCAAAACTGTTAGTGAATATAATACACTTATCTAATTTTTTAATACCACCAACATTCTTGACTGAAAATATATAACGATTATGAAATGATTTTTTTGAGTTTTTAAAAGTAATTGTCGGGAAATAATCTTTTAATTCGTTTTGTGAAATATAATTATTAAAAAACTTATTGTAGTTTTCAAATCTACGTTCTGATTTTGAAGTGTTCTCATCCTCAATACTGTCAGATATACTGTTTGCTCTTGAATTACAACCTAGAATTGTAAAACTATTTGTTTTAGATTCAAGAGAAAAGTGAGTAATGGCATTAATAAGAGATAATTGACATCTACTTAATTTATATTCATTTGTGGTTTCAGTTAGTTTAATTAATCCAATAAAATAAGGGTCAGCAATTAAAATGTTATCTCCTAAATATTCAAAAACAGTTCTGAAAATATCAGATAATTTTTTATAAGCTTCTATGTCATCACTAAATAAATCTTTTTCCCAATAAATGGGATTCAATTTTTTAGTTGAGTTATTTTTTTTTGGGGTTATGCCAAATTCCCTACCATAGGCATCTTTAAATGTTTTATTAATGACATCCATATTAAACTGAATCTCTTGAAGCAATACAAAATCTATTTTGTTTATTTCTTCTTCATTATTTGTGATAATAACTTGTCCTTTTGAAGACGCTTCTTTTAAAGCTATTTTAAATACACCGTCTTTTTTGTTTATTTTACTTTTGCCAATTTCTAAACTTGATTCATTATTTATAGAGACATAATATTCTTGTTCATCTAAGTAATTAGATTGATAAAATCCAATAATTTCTTTACTTCCTTTTCCTTTTACAGAAGTCTTTCTAACTCCTCTAAATGTCACAAAAGGTTGTCTGTATTCCTTTATTCCGAATGTTTTTTCATTTAAATAATTATAAATAAAATCTTGTTCGTATAAACCTATTGGAAGTAATGCTTTAATAGTATCTCTAATCTTCAATCCGCTTAAGACATCTAAATTATCTCTATTAAGAAGTTGTCTTGGAACTATAGAAAAATCTTTTAATAAATAGCTATCAGATACTATATCATTGCTTCTTTTTGAAGATTTTTCTTGACTTGATATTTTTGTATGCTTAGGAATGTTGAAATTAATTACTTTAGAATCTATTGTAGTGTTTGAATTCTTTAAAATTTCATCAAGAAGATTTGATATTTCATCATCTTTTCCAACAACTAACCATTGTTTCAATAATAATTCCTCCCAAATCAATACTGCTTTGCCATTTTTTCCCTTATTTTCAAACCAAAAAATTTCTTTTTCAGAATAATCAGGAACATTTTTAATATGAAAAAACACAATGATTTCTTCTTCTTTTTTTGATTGAGTAATAATATTTAAAATGCTTGTATTTGGAAATTTTGATTTCACTTTTAATTAGTTTTTTTTAATCCCAAATATACAAATTTCCAAAAGCCAACATTGCTTCAATTAACAAGAATTGTCGTGTAAATTATATTTTTTTCTTAAACATTCTAATAAAACAAACCAATACATTATTTTTGCCTCATGGGAAAAAAGAAGACAGACAAAGTGATTTTTGAAAATGTTACCGTGCTTGATGCTGGTGCGAAAGGTGTTTCGGTTGCGAAAGCGCCAGAAGGACAAGTAATTTTTATACCAAACGTTGTGCCTGGCGATGTGGTGGATGTGCAAACTTTAAAGAAACGCAAGTCGTATTTTGAAGGAAGAGCCATTAAATTTCACTCGTTTTCTGAGAATAGAATTGAACCTGTTTGCCAACATTTTGGTGCCTGTGGCGGTTGCAAATGGCAGAATATGAAGTACGAGCAACAGTTGTTTTATAAAAATCAGGAAGTTTATAATAACCTTAAACGCATTGGTAAAATTGAATTGCCTGCTTTTGAACCAATTTTAGGTTCAGAAAAACAGTTTTTTTATAGAAACAAAATGGAGTTCGGGTTTTCCGACACACGTTGGTTGAACGAAACCGAAATACAATCGGATGATCAAACATTAAGTAAAAAACCCGCGCTTGGTTTTCATATTCCTAGAATGTGGGACAAGATTCTGGATATTGAGAAATGTCATTTGCAAGAAGATCCATCCAACGCTATTCGTAATTCGATTAAAGAATTTGCTGTAGCTCATAACATGACGTTCTTCAATGCACGAAATCATGAAGGTTTGTTGCGAACGTTGATGATTAGAACGGCTTCGACTGGCGAGATCATGGTGTTGATTCAGTTTTTTGAAAACGATAAGGAAAATAGAGAATTATTGATGAATTTTATTCACGAGAAATTCCCGCAAATTACTTCATTGCAATACGTTATCAACAGTAAAGCTAATGATACTTTGTACGATCAAGATATTAAATTATATAAAGGAAGAGATTACATTTTGGAGGAAATGGAAGGTTTGCATTTTAGTATCAATGCAAAATCTTTTTACCAAACCAATTCAGACCAAGCCTATGAATTGTACAAAATTACAAGAGATTTTGCCGGACTAACCGGAAATGAAGTAGTTTATGATTTGTATACTGGTACTGGAACTATTGCGCAATTTGTTTCTAAAAAAGCTAAGAAAGTAATTGGTGTGGAAGCCGTTCCAGAAGCGATTGCTGATGCTAAAGAAAATGCCAAACGCAATGCAATCACCAATTGTGAGTTTTATGTTGGTGATATGAAAAATGTTTTCAATGACGATTTCATCGCGCAACACGGCAAACCAGATGTTATCATCACCGATCCACCAAGAGATGGAATGCATAAGGATGTGGTTGCCATGTTATTAAAAACTGGCGCTCCAAAAATTGTATATGTAAGTTGCAACTCGGCTACACAAGCAAGAGATTTGGCATTGATGGACGAATTGTATAAAGTTACTAGAGTGCGACCTGTAGATATGTTTCCGCAAACGCATCATGTTGAAAATGTTGTACTTTTGGAACTGAAATAATTGATGATAATTATGAAAAAAATATATTTCCTGTTACTAATCGTGTTGGGATTTTCGATTTCAAGTTGTGAGAAAGACGATATTTGCGATGAAAATACTTCTACAACTCCTAGAGTTATAATTGAGTTTTATGATTTTGCGCAACAATCATTGGTGAAAAATGTAAGTAGTTTGAAGGTTGTAGGAGTTGGTCAAGTCGATTCTTTAGCTGTTTTTAATGCTGTAAGTAAAATAGAATTACCGTTAAACGTTGCAGATACAATTACCAATTACAGATTGATACTTAATAGTTCGTTACCAGCAAGTGCTAATGAAGATTTATTAGAATTTAAATACAGCAAAAATACCTTATACGTTTCACGAGCCTGTGGATTTAAAATAACGTATGATTTAGATGAAAATGCTCCAGCAGTTGATAGTGATGCAGCTTCATTGGATGGAAAATGGATAAAAGATCTTGATATAATTACAACAAACATTGACGATGAAAAAACAACACATGTTAAAATTTACTTTTAGTGTTTTACTTGTGTTGGGTTCTTACATCGGACAAGCACAGGTTACTACAACTAAAGCAGAAACAGATACTGTTGCGGCAAAAAAAGATACCATTGTTCCCAAAACGGAGCGGTATGGAATACGATTTGGTGTAGATTTATTCAAGTTAACACGTTCTTTTTATGAAAAGGACTATCGCGGATTGGAATTGGTTGGCGATTATCGACTCACGCGAAAACATTACATTGCGGTAGAATTGGGTAATGAAGATAAAACTGTTGACGACGACAGAATAAATTTTACTACTCAAGGTACTTATTTAAAAGCGGGTTTTGATTACAACGCCTATGAAAATTGGCTCGGAATGGAAAACTTAATTTACGTTGGTTTGCGCTATGGTGTAAGTTCCTTTAGTCAGCAGCGCAACAGTTATAAAATTTATGATCCCAACTCTATTTTTGGCGACCAACCCGTTATTGTTGATGCAGTACAATTTGATGGATTATCAGCGCAATGGATTGAAGTTGTTGCCGGTGTAAAAGCGGAGGTTTTTAATAACATTTATGTAGGTTTTAGTCTTCGAATGAATCGAATGGTATCCAACAAACAGCCTGATAATTTTGAAAATCTTTACATTCCAGGATTTAACCGAACGTACAATGGTGATTTTGGTGTAGGATTTAATTACACAGTTTCGTACTTTTTACCTTTGTACAAATCGACTGTAAAGGCTAAAGCAAAAGAGGTAAAAAAGAAAAAATAAGTAACGTTACCTAACGAAAAATCCACCAATTTTAATAATAATTATATTTTTAAAATTGGTGGATTTATTATTTTAATGAAATTATTTTATTTCTCGAATTCCTTTAAGGAAAATCCATTTCATAAATAATTTTTCACCATCTCTAGTTTGAACTGCTTGAAATTTTGGAGATAAAATTGTTCCAACGACAAATGCTGAAAGAGGTATCCAAATTTCTTTTAACGGTGTAAAGGTTGCTACTAAATATCTTGCTGTAAAGAATAATACGGCAAAACTTGCTAATTGAAATAGAAATGCTTTTGTTTTCTTACTCATAGTGGTTGACTATTTATACGATTTTTAGTTGCAATTAAAATTATTCTTCTTCCTTCGGTTGAAATTTCGTGCGTTTGCTTCCTTCGTACATTTCGTATTTTACTAAACGCGCTTCCAAACTTCCGTTGAAAAGTTTAATTTTTCGCGATGGTTTTAGTCCAACAAACTTTAATGCTTCCAAATTTGCGGTAATGAACCAAGCGTTGGTATTGGGATAATTTATTTTTAAAGTATCGCCCATTTCTCGGTAAAAACGTTCCATTTCAATATCCAATCGTTCGCCATATGGTGGATTGAAAACCATTTGCAAAGGTCCAGAACTTTCTTTTTTAGTATCAAAAAAATTCTGCTGACTTACAGTTACATAATCGTCAAGGTTGGCATTTTTTATATTGGCTTTTGCTTTTTCAACTGCGCTTGGCGCTTTGTCATAGCCTGTAATTTTATAATGAAATTCGCGTGTTCGCTTCATTAAGGCATCAATAATGTTGTCGAATAAGTCGTTGTCCCAGTCGTTCCATTTTTCAAAAGCAAATTCTTTTCTGTTGATGTTGGCTGGAATATTACAAGCTATCATCGCTGCTTCGGCAAGAATGGTTCCCGAACCGCACATTGGATCTAGAAAATCTGATTTTCCATCCCAACCGGCAAGCATTAACATTCCGGCTGCAAGAACTTCGTTTATGGGTGCAATATTAGTTGCGGTTTTGTAACCACGTTGGTGTAATGATGCTCCAGAAGTATCTAACGCAATGGATAATTGATCTTTATCGATATGAATGTTGATTCGTAAATCTGGAAAATCTTTGTCTACACTTGGTCGTTGTCCTGTTTTTTCACGAAACTGATCTACAATAGCGTCTTTTGCTTTTTGGGATACAAATTGCGAATGCTTAAAAAAATCGGAGTGTATCGTAGTGTCAATTACAAATGTTTGATTGGCATTTAAGTATTTGCTCCAGTCAATTCCTTGAATTCCTTTATATAGTAAAATATCAGTTTTGGCTCTGAAATAATAGATTGGTTTAAGTATCTTTAAAGCGGTTCTTAACGATAAATTGGCTTTGTACATAAAACCTTTATCGCCTTTAAAACTTACCATTCGTGTTCCTATTTCTACATCTTGTGCGCCAAGAACACGAAGCTCTTGCGCTAATAATTCTTCAAAACCAAAGAAGGTTTTGGCAACCATTTTAAAATTTTCCATTCTTATTTTTTTACCACAAAAGTCACAAAAGGTCTTTCATTTCTTATGCTTTTCTACTGTGTCTTTTGTGTTTAAATTACAAAGTCACCAAAGTCAAACCTATTGTTTTATATTTTCTTCGGCAAAAATACACTAAATTTGCAGGATTAGAATTTATTTGAAACGATTAAATGTCAGATTTACAAAAACCCGATTCCCAAAATCCGAAAATAGTATCCAAAAATTGGTTTGCTTCGTGGTTCGATACGCCGTATTATCACATATTATATAAAGATAGAAATTACCGTGAAGCTCAGATTTTCATGGACAACTTGACCCATTATTTAAACTTGCCAGAAAAAGCGAAAGTTTTAGATTTGGCTTGCGGAAAAGGACGCCATTCTATTTACTTGAACCAACTTGGGTTTGATGTTATTGGTGCCGACCTAAGCGAAAACAGCATTGCATCTGCGAAGAAAAACGAGAATGACAGCTTACATTTTAAGGTTCATGATATGCGTGAAGCGTTTGAAAGTAAGTTTGATGCGATTTTTAATTTGTTTACCAGCTTTGGTTATTTCGAAAATGAAGAAGATAATTTGACCACTCTAATTGCAATAAAAAATAGCCTTACAGAATACGGATTTGCTGTAATTGACTTCATGAATGTGCATCAGGTTTTAGAAAATTTGGTTCCAGAAGAAGTAAAAACTGTTGACGAGATTGATTTTCATATAAAACGTTATTTTAAGGAAGGTCATATTTATAAAGAAATTGACTTTGAAGATAATGGTGAAAAATATCATTTCACCGAGCGTGTTCGTGCTTTAACATTGGAAAATTTTCAGGAAATGATGGACGAAGCTGGCATATTTTTATTGGATATTTTTGGCGATTACAAGCTGAAGAAATTTCATAAAAAAGACAGTGAACGATTGATTATGATTTTTAAATAGACTTTTAGATAATAGACAAAAAGATAATAGACAAAAAGATAATAGACTATAATGAATTATATTTTACCCTTATTATCAGTACTTTTGGGCTACGGAGTTGCACTTTTTTTACGTCCAAAACAGAAAAAAAGATTGAAATTACTCCTTGCTTTTAGTGGCTCGTTTTTACTTTCTTTGACCGTAATGCATTTGCTTCCAGAAGTTTACGAAACGCATAACAACAGCATAGGAATTTTTATAATGATTGGGATTTTGTTCCAGATAATTTTGGAATTTTTCTCCAAAGGTGCCGAACATGGTCATGTTCACGGTCATGATAAGATTACCCAAATACCTTGGTTGTTGTTTTTTAGTTTGTGTTTGCACGCTTTACTAGAAGGTTTTCCTGTTGGTCATCATCATGATTTGGCATTGGGAATTGCAATTCACCACTTGCCAATTGCAATAATCTTGACAACTTTTTTTCTGAATGCCGAATTGAATAAAACGGCTTTGTTTTTATTTATGATGATTTTTGCCGTAATGACGCCACTTGGAACGTTTGTTTCAGACAGTTTTCCAATTTTAAATCAGTATTATTCTGAAATTACGGCGGTTGTTATTGGGATCTTGTTTCACATCTCGTCAACAATTATTTTTGAGAGTAGTGAAGGTCATAAATTTAATATTGCCAAAGTTTCGATGATTGTTTTAGGAATTGCCTTGGCTTATTTTCTTTAATTCAGAGTAATTATCTACCTTTGATAAACTAAAATTTAAATTCAAATAGTATGGGAATATTTTCTGCCTTGATGGGTAATGCTGGTTCTGTAAGCCAAGAGTCTTTAATTAAAGATTACGGAAAATTACTTATTGAAGGTGAATCAATTGAATTGGGATTCAAATTGATACGAGATACTTTTATTTTCACCACAAAACGATTAATCTTGATTGAAAAGCAAGGTATTACGGGTAGCAAAATTGAATATAAATCGATAATTTACAAAAGTATTTCACGATTTAGTGTTGAAACTGCAGGAACTTTTGACTTAGAAGCCGAACTTAAAATTTGGGTTTCTAGCGAAGTAAATCCGAGTATTGTAAAGCAATTTAATAAATCGGTAAATGTGTATGATGTGCAAACTGTTTTGGCGCACCATGTTTTAAAATAGTAGCTTAGTTTCTGAGTAGCTGAGTAACTTAGCCACTCAGAAGCCTAGCTAATCAGATACTTAGCTACTTAGAAACTTAGCTACTCAGCAACTCAATAAAAAAATGAACTTCACAAAAACCACCGAGCAAGCATCGAAATACGAGCATTTAGAAAAAATGTCGGTTACTGATTTGCTTCAAAATATCAATAACGAAGACAAAACTGTTCCTTTTGCTGTAGAAAAAGCGCTTCCGCAAATAGAAAAATTGGTGACTCAAATTGTTTCAAAAATGCAACTTGGTGGACGACTTTTTTATATTGGCGCTGGAACTTCTGGTCGATTGGGAGTTGTGGATGCCAGTGAATGTCCGCCAACTTTCGGAGTTTCATTTGATTTGGTAAACGGAATTATTGCTGGTGGTGATAAAGCCATTCGTCGTGCTGTTGAAAATGCAGAAGACAATACAACACAAGGTTGGATTGATTTACAGGAACAAAATATTTCTGATAACGATGTGGTTATTGGGATTGCTGCTTCAGGAACTACGCCTTATGTAATTTCGGGTTTAGAAAAATGTCATGAAAATAATATCATAACGGGATGTATTACTTGTAATGAAGGAAGTCCGTTGGCATTGACCGCGCACTATCCAATTGTGGTTGTTGTTGGACCAGAGTTTGTTACAGGAAGTTCACGAATGAAAGCTGGAACGGCTCAAAAATTAGTTTTAAACATGATTTCGACTGCAACAATGATCCAACTTGGCAAAGTAAAAGGCAATAAAATGGTCGACATGCAATTGAGTAATGATAAATTGGTTGACCGCGGTGTAAAAATGATTATGGACGAAATTCCAGTAGCTTATGAAAAAGCAGCTGCTTTGTTGTTAGAATTTGGAAGTGTTCGTAAAGCTGTTGAAGGCTATAATTCTTAAATAAGTATATCATGCCAACGAATCAAAAGCTTTTAAATAAGGGATTAAAATATTTACTTATTGCTTTACCGCAAATGTTTATTGGTCCGGCGGTTATTTTTAATGCGTTCAGTAACAAACATACCAATTGGCATTATTTGGTTTTGGTAATTGGTTGCGCATTATGCTTGAGCGGAATGTATTTTACTTTTCAAGGAATTAACACTGTTGTAAAAGGACTTTTTAACGATGATAAATAACACCTACTTAGAAAGCATTAAAAAACAGTTTTTGTATTATAAAATTGTTGGTGAAAAAGCAATAGATCAGTTGCAGGAAGAGCAATTATTTGTTTCAGTCAATGAAAACACCAATTCTATAGCTGTAATTATCAAACATATGTCGGGCAACATGCTTTCGCGATGGACCGATTTTTTAACATCTGATGGAGAGAAAGAATGGCGCAACAGAGATTCTGAATTTGATGAAGCGCTACATTCCAAAGAAGAAATCATGGAACTTTGGAACGCAGGTTGGAATTGCTTTTTCAATGCATTAAACGTCATGCAAGATTTAGATTTGACTACCATAATCTACATTCGCAATGAAGGTCAGAGTGTTCTTGATGCAGTAAACCGGCAATTGGCACATTACCCGTACCATATTGGACAAATCGTTTTTTATGCTAAAATGCTCAAACAAGAAGAATGGACCAGTCTTTCGATTCCTAAAAACAAATCCAATTTGTATAATGCTGACAAATTTTCTCAAGAAAAAACAACCAAGCATTTTACTGACGACGAAATAAAAAAATTACAATAATTATGAAAATACTTAAACCCTTTGTATTCTTAGTTTTAACTGCATCAACATTAGTTTCTTGTTACAAACAAGAAAAAAACTGCACCGATTTTAAAACAGGAAAATTTACTTTTACACAGGAAATTGAGGGTAAAAAGCAAACCACAACTTTCGAAAGAACCGATAAATTTCAGATAGAAACTTATAATGGAAAAACCGATACTGCTTCTGTTCGTTGGGTAAACGACTGCGAATTTGTCTTAGAAAAGTTACATCCTAAAAATATGCGAGAGAAAAAAGCAATTACCATGCGAATTCTAACAACAAAAGATAAAAGTTATACCTTTGAATATTCTTTTGTAAACGACGACAATAAACAACTTGGAACTGTAACAAAAATTGATTAATTACGTAAAACCATTTTATAATTTTAAACTTTCACAAACTAATGATTGAATTAATTACCAATCCAAATGCTTGGGTAGCATTATTAACCCTAACTTTTTTAGAAATAATTTTAGGAATAGACAACATTGTGTTTCTTTCCATAGTTTCTGGTAAATTAGAAGCTAAAGATCAGCCAAAAGCCAGAAGAATTGGTTTGTTGTTGGCGATGGCTTTTAGAATTGTGTTGTTGTTTGGAATAACTTGGGTTTTAAGTTTACAAGACGTTTTAACGCACATTGATTTAGGATTTTTTGAAGCTAGTATTACAGGACAAAGTTTGATTATTTTTGGTGGTGGATTATTCCTTTTGTACAAGTCAGTTTCTGAAATTCACCATAAAATGGAAGGAGAAGAAGAAGCAACTTCGGGTAAAGCTGCTGGTAACTTAACCAAAGCAATCGTTCAAATTGCCTTATTAAATATCGTTTTTTCGTTTGATAGTATTTTGACTGCAATCGGAATGATTAGCATGAAATCTCCAGCTGAAGGTGGTTTTGGCCCAGATGGCGCTATCGAAATCATGATCCTTGCCGTAGTAATTTCTATTGTTATCATGATGATTTTTGCTGGACCAGTTTCTAAATTTGTAAACGAACATCCAACCATTCAAATTCTTGGATTGTCTTTCCTAATATTAATAGGAGTGATGTTGCTTGCTGAAGGTTCGCATTTGGCACATTTCAAATTTGGAAGCGATACCGAAATTGGAGTAATTCCGAAAGGTTATTTGTATTTCGCTATTTTCTTCTCATTGTTTGTAGAATTTTTAAATATCAAGATGAGAAAAAACAGAAAACCAGTACAATTACATAACAATACAATTGAAGATAAGAAATTAGAAGACTTTGATTTAAATAATTAAAAGTCAATAGTTCACAAGTACAAAAATGACCTTAGAAAGCTGTTCCGTTTTTTAAGGTCATTTTAATTTTACCATAATTTTACAAATTTACGATTAGGTAATACTCAATTTACGTTTTTTTGACAAATTCAAAATTATCACGTAAACTCAAAATAAACTTTAAATAGTAGTTTTGAACTCAAACAAAATAACTAAAAAACAGAATTATTATGAGTCAGAATTATTTAAAAAAGATTGCATTATTTTCAATGTTATCGGCTGTAACCATTGGTTGTCAAGATGATAATGAAGGTAAAAGTGTGAATCAAAACATCGATTTCTCAAATACTTCATCAGTTCCACCATTGGCAATTGCTAAAGAAGGTTTTGAAGATTTAGAAATTACTTCTTTAATTTCAAGTCCCGATGTTTTAGCGCAATCACCAACGTTTCGTTATGGTGCGCAGCCAGATGGAGCAGGATTTATGAAAGATCCTAACAGCGATGGATATGTAATGATTACCAATCACGAAATATTAAAATCAGTTTCACGAGTATTTTTTGATAAAACATTAAAACCAGTAAAAGGTGAATACATCGTTGATGCCGTTGGTGGATTAACAAGATTGTGTTCAGCAACTTTAGCAACGCCAGGAATTCACGGTTTTGGACCAATGTTTTTAACAGCTGGAGAAAGCGGTGAAGAAAGTATGGTTCACGGAATTGATCCACTTGGATTGACAAGCGAAAAAAGTAGAACCGATAGAGTATTACCAGCTCTTGGTAAAGCTAGTATGGAAAATGCAGTGCCACTTCCTAAAGCTGCATATTCAGGAAAAACCGTAATTCTTATTGGCGAAGATCAATCGTATGCTACATCTCATGCAAGCGCGGGACAAGTAATTATGTATGTAAGCACAACTGGTGATTTAAATAATGGTAAATTGTACGCATTAAAAAGAAATGATGGAAACCAAGTGGAAACTTCCATGAATGTTGGATCTTCTTTTGATGTTTCTTTTGTAGAAATTCCAAATGCTAAAAATCTAACTGGTGCCGCAATAAATACTGCAGTAAACAATCTTGGAGCAATCCGTTTTTCAAGAGTAGAAGATGTTGATTATAGAAAAGGTTCTGCTAAAAACAATAGAGAAATTTATTTTACAGCAACTGGTCAGGCAAGTTCTAATGCACCAGTAGCAGGATATACCATGTGGGGTAGGGTTTATAAATTAGTTTTGAACGATACCAATCCATTATTAGGAAAATTAGAATTAGTGGTTGAAGGAGATTCTACTCCAGGTACCGGAATTATTAACCCTGATAATTTATGTGTAACAGAAAACTTCGTTTATATTCAAGAAGATGGAGATTCTTATTACACAGCAGCGCAACACGATTCATACATATGGCAATACAACATTGCTACCAAAGTAAACAAACCTTGGTTAACAATGAACCATAAAAGAACCGATGCAGCTTGGAATTCAACGTATAACCAAACTGGAGAAATGCGTTTTGGAAGCTGGGAATATGGCGCAATGGAAGATATTTCAGATATCATAGGTGTTCCAAACACATTTATTGTAAATGTTCATCCGCATACTTGGCAAAAAGATGAATTTTTAAATGCTGATGGAAGCGGATTAAATACCAACAAAGAAGGTGGTCAAACGTTGATCATTAGAAACGTTGAAAAATAAGTAAATCTAAAATAACTAGTAAAAACAACCCATTTTTTTGGGTTGTTTTTGTATGTAATAATAATTAAAATGAAATTTATTTTTAAAATTTTACCACTGCTATTTATATTTAATTCGTGTCAGAAAGAGTATTCGGAGATTTCAATTCAAGAGGAATTATTATATAATCTAGAAAAACTAAATCAAGAAATTATCAATTTTGAAAAAGTTGCTAAACAAAATCCAACTACAGAAAAATTGCATAAATCTTTCGAAGCATCGCGAATGGCCTACAAAAAAATAGAATGGGCAATTGAATATTTTACACCAGATCCAGCGCGATTTATAAACGGACCAGCACTCGACGAGTTGGAAGTCGAAGAAAATAAGTTTTTATCACCTACAGGATTTCAAGTAATTGAAGAACTCATTTATCCTAAATATGCACCTGAAAATACAACCGAGTTACAAAGAGAAATTGCTGTTTTAAAAGGTTTAATTGCACAAGTAAAAGAACATCTTAAAGTAATTACTATAAGTCCAGATTATGTTGTAGATGCAACTAAGATGGAAATTTTCCGCATTCTAACTTTAGGAATTACGGGTTTCGATTCGCCTATTGCTAACAATTCTATTTCAGAAACAACCGCTAGTCTGTCTTCGGTTAAGATTTTACTTGAAAAATTAGATACCCAAAATTCAAAATCTCGAACACAAATTTTTACATTAATTGACAAAGCCAATCAATTTTGCCAGTCCAATACCAATTTTAATTCGTTCGATAGAGCCACATTTATTAAACAATTTTTAAATCCAATATCTGAAAAATTAATTCAGTTCCAAAAAGATAACGCAATTAAAAATGTGGTTAAAACCAATGCTATAAATCAAGATGCAAAATCGCTATTTGCCAAAAACACATTTAATGTCAATGCTTTTATTCCGTCGAAAGAATATGAATTTTCAGACGCCAAAGCCAAACTTGGCGAGCAATTATTCTATGATAAATCGCTTTCTAAAGATGGAAATCGCAACTGTGCAACGTGTCACAATCCAGAAAAAGCATTTACTGATGGTCAAAAAACCAATCAATCGCTGACAGGAACAAGTTTGCCACGAAATACACCAACTTTGACTTACGCTTCGTTACAAAATGCACAATTTTGGGACATGCGCCAGCCTGATTTAGAAAAGCAAAGTTTAGATGTAATTCAGAATAAAGACGAAATGCACGGAAATTTGAAAGACAACCTGCCAAAACTTCAAGCCAATTCGCGTTATAAAGTGCTCATTGCTACTGCTTTTCCAAATACCAAAACGCTCGAAGAATGGCAATTGCAAAATGCCTTGGCAAGTTACGTTCGCTCATTAAACAAGTTTAATTCTAAATTCGATAGCTATTTTCAAACCAATTCCAACACCTTTTCGGCCGAGGAAAAACTAGGTTTTAACCTTTTTGCAGGAAAAGCCAAATGTGCCACTTGTCATTTTATTCCGCTATTTAACGGCACCGTTCCGCCAATTTATAAAAAAACCGAGCAAGAAGTTATTGGTACGCCACAAACTAAAAATGGCAAAATCATAAGTCAAGATTTGGGAAGATTTACCCAATATAAAATGGTACAACTCAAGAACGCGTTCAAGACGCCAACACTGCGTAACATTTCGCAAACCGCGCCATACATGCACAACGGAGTTTTTGAAACCTTAGAAGAAGTAGTAGATTTTTATAATGAAGGTGGCGGCATTGGAACCGGAATTATTATAGAAAACCAAACCTTACCGTCGGACAAACTCAATTTAAGCAAAGCAGAACAAAAAGCACTAATTGCTTTCATGAAAACACTTTCGGACAGTAAAAATTAGGAACAAATGGCTTGGGCATTTTCAACAATCCCTATTCCTGCTATCCGTTGCAATAAAAAATGCCTTGAAACAATCAAGGCATTTTTTATTTCCACTGCTATCAGGGTTAGATAAGTTTTGTATCGAATAGATAATAAATTCAGTAAGACGTTTACTTTAAACTACTCCAAACTCAACGTAATCTGACCATCATCATCCAATTCGGTTTGAATATTTTCAGAAACTGTATCTTCACCTGTAACTTCTAGTTCTTCTGGAGCTACTTCCACAGGTTCTTCGTAAGGTAAGGATTCTAGAAGATTGACTTGTTTCAGTTTATCAGCTGTTAATTGATTACCCAAAGCTTTGATTCCTTTAATAGCAATAAACTGTTCTAAATCTATCGTTTGATTTTCTTTTTGAACGCCTTTTACTTTTGCAAAAACAATTTCAGCCACCGGACGCCAATCGGTAGAAACAATTTCTAACTGTGATTTTTCGTGTTCGGTTATGAAAATTTCTTCTTTGTTTTCGTTTTCCACTAAGAATCGTTTTACAAAATAACGCTCTTTTTCACCATCATAATAAATGGTAGAAATTGGTTTTTTAGGATGCCATTTTTCCAAAATAATCATGTCTTCATCAAAATGCGTAGTCAATTCTGGAATTATGGTCTTCAATTTTCCTGCTTGATTGATAATTAAAAGTCTATCATTTGGTCTGAATTCGCCCAACAATTCGCCTCTACCATCAACATTTAAACGTTGAACTGTATCATCAAACCACACTTTTCTCGGACGTAAAGTAGAAATTCCTTTCTCCTTCAATTCGATTTTCTTGATTGGATATTTCGTAACAGTATTTCCACGAGAAGCACGACCTTTAATAGCAATATCGGTAAAGTCGACATCCCATTTCAACTTTTTAACACTTCCAACTTGACGTAATAATATCGTTACAACCTCAGCTTCACCATTAGGATTGGCAGAGAAATACAAGGTTTGTGAACCTGGTTTTTCTTGAGTTAAATCGTAAAATTTATCACGAGTAACACCCGAAACATTGAATCGTTTAATGAATGTAGAACCATTTTTACCATCACGGTAAATCATGTTGTAAATAGTTCGCTTGTCATTTTTATCAAAAACCGCAATGTGAATAATATCTTTTCCAACGAATTTCTTGTCATCCACTTTGGCAATCATCATTTTTCCATCGCGTAAGAACACAATCACATCATCAATATCAGAACAATCGGCTACGTATTCGTCTTTTTTCAAACCTGTTCCAAAAAAACCTTCTTCTTTGTTTACATATAATTTTGTGTTTCTTAAAACTACTTTCGTAGCTTCAATATTTTCAAAACTTCTTAACTCGGTTTGACGTTCGCGACCTTTTCCGTATTTTTCTTTCAATCGAGCGAAATAATCAATAGCAAAATCAATTAGGTTGTCTAAATGATGTTGCACTTCTTTCATTTCGTCTTCCAATTTGGCAATAAAATCATCCGCTTTATCCGAGTCGAAACGCGTAATACGAATCATCGGAATTTGCGTTAATTTTTGCAAATCTTCATCTTCAATTTTACGTACAAATGATTTTGCAAATGGTTCAAATCGTTTGTACATGTATTCGTAAAGCGATTCTCTATCAGAATACAATTTGAAATCAATGTACATTTCTTCGCGAATGAAAATCTTTTCTAAAGTCGAGAAATGCCATTTGTTTTTAAGTTCTTCTAATTGGATTTCGAGTTCTTTCTTCAATAAATCAACTGTTCGTTCGGTCGAAATTTTCAACATATCAGAAACACCAATAAACAATGGTTTGTTATCTTCAATTACACAACCCAAAGGTGCCACAGAGGTTTCGCAACCTGTAAAAGCATACAAAGCATCAATTGTTTTATCTGGAGAAACCCCAGGAAATAAATGAATTAGAATCTCAACTTCGGCAGCGGTATTGTCTTCAATTTTCTTAATTTTGATTTTTCCTTTCTCGTTGGCTTTCAAAATACTATCAATCAAAGTCGATGTATTCGTCGAAAACGGAATTTGAGTAATCACCAAGGTTTGCTTGTCCAATTGCGAGATTTTGGCACGAACACGAACACGTCCGCCACGCAAACCATCATTATAATTGGAAACATCGGCAATTCCGGCAGTTTGAAAATCTGGATATAATGTAAACGGTTTTCCTTTTAAAATTTTTATCGAAGCATCGATCAATTCGTTGAAATTGTGAGGCAAAACTTTAGTTGAAAGTCCAACGGCGATTCCTTCAGCACCTTGTGCCAAAAGCAACGGAAATTTTACTGGAAGATTGTTCGGCTCGGCACGACGACCATCATACGAAACACCCCAATCGGTGATTTTTGGTGAATACAATACTTCTAAAGCGAATTTTGACAAACGTGCCTCAATATATCTCGAAGCCGCAGCGCTATCGCCGGTTAGAATATTTCCCCAGTTTCCTTGACAGTCAATTAGTAATTCTTTTTGACCAATTTGCACCATAGCATCACCAATACTCGCATCACCGTGTGGATGATACTGCATCGTATGCCCAACGACATTCGCCACTTTATTGTAACGACCATCATCCAACTCTTTCAGCGAATGCATAATACGACGTTGCACAGGTTTAAATCCGTCTTCAATTGCAGGTACGGCACGCTCCAAAATTACATAAGAAGCGTAATCCAAAAACCAATCTTTGTACATTCCTGTAACTTTGGTAATGGTGTCTTCTGGATTTTCGTCGTTTTCGTAAAAGTGATTTCCGCCTTTTGAAACTATGTCTTCAAAGCCTTCATCAGCAATTTCGTCGTTGGTTGATTGCTCCGCCTGTTCGCTATCGCTCGAGTCTAACTCGTCGTTAGTTTCTTCTTCGTTAATGTTATCTTCTTCTTCGTCTTTCATTTATGCCTTTTTTGTAACACAAAGTTTCACTAAGTTTTTACACAAAGTATCACAATGTTTATATAATCAATCTTTTAATTCCGTCTTTCAATGATCTTTTATAAAAATTTAATAGAAAACCTAATTTACAATCTGAAAGTCGCATATAAGTTAAACATTAAGCTGTGTGTTCAATTGTAAAATCTTCAACTACTTTTAATTCAATTATAACTTTTTTATTTACAATAATATCAACTCTGTAACCGCAATCAAATTTTATGTCATCATAAATTACTGGAAATGCCTTTTCTTGCTCAACATCCAATCCACAATTTGCAAGTTCATAAGCCAAACATTCTCTGTAAACTTTTTCTAATAAACCTGAACCAAGTTTGGTATGAACTTTAAAAGCACAATCTAAAATGATTCGACTTATTTCATTTTCTTCAACCATATTTTTTAGTATCACAATGTATCACTAAGTTATCACCAAGTTTCTCAATATTTTTTTTTAAAAGTTTCTTAGTTTAATATCTATTTTTTTTTACTTTTTCCAAAAATTCTTTGTGTGACTTTGTGATAAACTTTGTGCAACTTTGTGCTCCATCAATTACTTTTCCACCAATTCTTTATCCAATTCCACTTTCAGATTATTGATAATAAAAATCTGTCGGTCTGGTGTGTTTTTACCCATATAGAATTCTAACAAAGTTTCGATTGAAGTTGCTTTATCTAACATAACTGGATCCAATCGAATGCTTTCACCAATGAAATGCTTGAACTCATCTGGTGAAATTTCTCCCAATCCTTTAAATCGAGTTATTTCTGGTTTTGGTTTTAGTTTTTCTATGGCATCGCGACGTTCTTCGTCTGAATAGCAATAGATGGTTTCTTTTTTATTTCGAACACGGAATAACGGCGTTTGCAAAATATACAAATGTCCTTCCTTAATCATTTCAGGGAAAAATTGAAGGAAAAATGTAATTAATAATAATCGAATGTGCATTCCATCGACATCGGCATCGGTAGCAATTACGATGTTGTTGTAACGCAAATCTTCGATGCTTTCTTCAATATCTAAAGCGGCTTGAAGCAAATTGAACTCTTCGTTTTCGTACACAATTTTCTTCGACATTCCATAAGAATTCAAAGGTTTACCACGCAAACTGAAAACCGCTTGTGTATTCACATCTCGGCTTTTCGTAATCGAACCCGAAGCCGAATCACCTTCGGTAATAAAAAGTGTGCTTTCTAAACTTCTCGGATTTTTAGCATCGGTTAAATGCACACGACAATCGCGCAGTTTTTTATTGTGTAAACTTGCTTTTTTCGCTCTGTCTTTAGCTAGTTTTCTAATTCCAGAAAGTTCTTTTCGTTCTCGTTCGGCTTGTAAAATCTTACGCAAAAGCAAATCGGCAACTTCTGGATTTTTATGTAAAAAATTATCTAATTTGGTTGTAATAAAATCGTGAATAAACGTACGAACCGTCGGACCATTCGGACCAACATCATTAGAACCCAATTTGGTTTTAGTTTGCGATTCGAAAACCGGTTCTTCAACCTTTATAGAAACCGCAGAAACGATGGATTTTCGAATATCCGAAGCTTCAAAACCTTTATTGTAATATTCACGAATGGTTTTTACTATCGCTTCACGAAAAGCGTTTAAGTGCGTTCCACCTTGTGTAGTATTTTGTCCGTTTACAAACGAATGGTATTCTTCTGAATATTGTGATTTACTGTGAGTTAACGCAATTTCGATATCATCACCTTCTAAGTGAATGATTGGATATTGCATGTCTTCTTCAGTAATTGTTTCTTCTAGTAAATCTTTTAATCCAAATTCAGATAGGTATTTTTCTCCGTTGTAATATATTGTTAATCCGCGATTTAGATAACAATAATTTTTGAGCATTTTGATAATGTACTCGTTTCGGTATTTATAGTTCTTGAAAATAGCTTCGTCAGCAATGAAGGCAACTTTTGTTCCTTTTCGCTTTGTCGATTCAGTAATTTCTTCTTCTAACTGAAGATTTCCTTCTGAGAATTCGGCTGCTTTTTGTTGGTTATCACGAACTGATTCTACACGGAAATAATTGGATAAAGCATTCACGGCTTTGGTACCAACTCCATTCAAACCAACCGATTTTTTAAACGCTTTCGAATCATATTTTCCACCAGTATTCATTTTGGAAACTACGTCAACGACTTTTCCTAATGGAATTCCACGACCATAATCGCGAACGGTTACCAATTTATCTTTGATGGTTACTTCGATAACTTTTCCTGCACCCATAACGAATTCGTCGATGCAGTTGTCGATTACTTCTTTAAGCAAAATATAAATTCCGTCATCCGGAGACGAACCGTCACCAAGTTTCCCGATGTACATTCCGGGACGCATTCGGATGTGTTCTTTCCAATCGAGTGAGCGTATATTGTCTTCGTTATATTGTGTTTCTTGAGCCATTTTAAAATGTATCGATTTTCCGCTAATATAGTGTATTTCGAATCATTTTTGAAATGATATTTATCAAAGTTATTAAGAATGTTTTTGACAATTTTTAAAAGAAAACAGAACAAAGAGAATAGAAAAAAGACAATAAAACTTATTGATAATGATGAAAAATTCCTGAATCGGTTACGGTCCAAAAAGCTGCTTTTTGATTGGCATTTTTTAGCGTTTCATTTGCCCAAGAATTGCAAGTGTGAAACATACTATAGTTTCCTTTTGCCTCATAGAAACTATCGTTATTTCCATAAGTTGTAGCTTCAATAAATAGCGGATTTTGGCTTGAATCAAATTGGAATGTTTCTTCAATATTCGCAACTAATTTTTTATAATTTTCTTCAGAAATTGTGATTTTAACACAATCTTTATTTTCTTTAATTGCTTTATAAAATGTTGTATGTACAGCAGAATTACTCAATCCGAAAGCAGCATTGAATGCGGTTGAAGCTTTTAAATCAGACCATTCGGGCGTGTTTAGATAAAATTCTTTATTTCCCCAACCAAAAGCTAAATAAGTTGCCGTTGAATCTTTGGATTTCGTATTTTCAAACTTGATTTGCGAACTCCAGTTTTTGATTTCGTTTTTTACAGGAACGATAATATCGGTATGAACACCATTGGTTTTTATATAAATTGAAACGTCTTTAGATTGATTATCCGCATCGGAATTGATTGTGATTTTTGAAAATAAAAAAGCAGATACACTATAAATTATTAGAAATATAAATACCGCCAAAAACAGTTTTTTGATAATTTTTAAGATTCTTTTACTAGTTTTCATTATTTAACTTTTACAAATTTAGAATCAAAACCAAAATTTTCAACTTTACTAAATCTCTTAAATTCTGAGCGAGATGGCGAAATGATATAGGATAATGAATCAATCTTTTTGGAATGAATTTTAGTGATGGAATCCATTTTTTTTAAATCGTCGTCTGAATATAATACTTTGATATTTAGTATGTTTTTATTTAAACTCAATAATTTCACTTTCCAGTAAATTGAATCTTTTTCGTTTAAAATTAAATCGCCATTTATTCTTTTTGCTTTTTGAGTTTCAGAAAAGAAGAAAAGTGTATCCCTATTTTTTGACACAAAATCTACTGAATCTCCTACTTTTTTAAAATTGAAAATCTCTTTTTGATCTTTTGAAATATACTTACCATCAACTACATCAAAATATTCCTTTAAAGAATCTAATTGATTTTTGTGAAACCTGAATTTATATGCTCTTTCCGAAAAGATCATGTTATTGGTGATATTCAAAAAAAGTGAATCCTCGGACATATAAACTCCTGTAAATTTATTTGGAAAGGAATTCAATTCAGAATCGTTTACGGGTTGAGGATTTTCAAAATAATAATTAGTACCATATGGAACGGCTTCTGCTTGTTTACAAGAAATTAACACTATTGGTAAGATAAATAGGAAAAGATTATTTTTCATAGGATTGGTTTTTTACAGAAATACAAATTTTGTGCCAGTAGATTTTTCACCTTTCAATTTTATATTTCAAATAGATTATTTGGAAATTAATGAATATGATAATATTTAATTACTTTTGTTTCACTAATGGATGATTTCTCTCCTTTAAGAAGGAATAATAGTGTATTAAAATCTGTAACGAGGTCAGATTAAAAAAAGAATTTATATGTCAGTTTTAGAAAAAATTAGCGCATCAGAACTTATTGGTTTGGAAGACAAACATGGAGCACACAATTATCATCCGTTGCCCGTTGTTTTAAATAGAGGTGAAGGTGTATATGTTTGGGATGTAGAGGGTAAAAAATATTATGATTTTCTTTCTGCTTATTCAGCAGTAAATCAAGGGCATTGTCATCCAAAAATTGTGAATGCGATGGTTGAACAAGCTCAAACTTTAACTTTAACATCTCGAGCGTTCTACAATGATAAGCTAGGTGTTTATGAAAAATTTGTTACCAATTATTTTGGTTTTGACAAAGTCTTGCCTATGAATACTGGCGCAGAAGCTGTCGAAACTGCTATTAAAATATGTCGAAAATGGGCATATGAGAAAAAAGGAATTCCAGAACAAGAAGCGCAAATAATCGTTTGTGATGGCAATTTTCATGGAAGAACAACTACAATCATTTCTTTTTCTAATGATGAAAATGCTAGGAAAAATTTTGGTCCGTACACCGCTGGATTTATCAAAATACCCTATGATGACACAGAAGCGCTTGAAGATGTATTAAAATCAACAACTAATATTGCCGGTTTTTTAGTCGAACCAATTCAAGGTGAAGCAGGAGTTTACACTCCGGCTGAGGATTACATGATGAAGGCAAAGGAACTGTGTAATAAGTACAATGTATTGTTTATTGCCGACGAAATTCAAACTGGAATTGCAAGAACGGGTTCGTTATTATCAGTTTGCGGAAATTGTACTTGTGAAAATGCATGTGAGCGACAAGAAACTTATGCTACTCCAGATATTTTGATATTAGGTAAAGCGCTTTCAGGTGGTGCTTATCCAGTATCGGCAGTTTTGGCTAATGACGGTATTATGAATGTCATAAAACCTGGTCAGCATGGTTCAACTTTTGGAGGAAACCCAATTGCAGCAGCGGTAGCAATTGCAGCTTTGGAGGTTGTAAACGAAGAAAATTTGGCTCAAAATGCAAGACGATTGGGGAAAATTTTTAGAGAGAAAATAGGCGATTTTATCAAAACTTCTTCAATTGCTACGTTAGTTCGCGGTCGTGGGTTGTTGAATGCAATTGTTATAAACGATACCGAAGAAAGCGATACTGCTTGGAATATTTGCCTTGCCTTGCGCGACAACGGATTGTTAGCAAAGCCAACTCATGGAAATATAATTCGATTTGCTCCACCATTGGTTATGAACGAAGAACAACTATTAGATTGCGTAGCAATTATTATTAAAACGCTTAAAGAATTTGAAAACTAACCAATTTATTATATGGAAAACCAAACAAATTTAGAATTAAACAGTATTGCTGTGGATGCATTACGTAGTAGCGCCAAATGGTCGATGTTTTTAGCAATTTTAGGCTTTATAGGTATCGGATTTATGGTCGTAGCAGCAATTTTTATGGGAACAATTATGTCGATGGTTCCTAGCGATGATTCGCCTTTTGGCGCAATGAAAGGATTTATCTCAATAATTTATATATTATTTGCTGCGCTGTATTTTCCGCCAACCTATTATTTATTTAAATATGCTTCAGACATGAAAAACGCTTTGATGTATCAAAAATCAGATATGGTTTCTGACGCCTTAGTGGCTTTGAAGTCGCACCATAAGTATTTAGGTATATCAATAATTGTATTTTTATCTTTATATATAATTGGGATTTTCGGAATGGTTATTTTCTTTGCTTCGTCCGGTCCAAGATTTTAAAAAATAGATTTAATAAAAAAATAATGCTCCAAAAGTTTCAATCTTTTGGAGCATTTTATTTTAAAAATAGAGCTTAATTATCTTCCTTGTAATTCGTTCATGCGTTCCTGCAGTAATTCTGGATTTTGCAATGCTTCAAGCCCGATGTAGCTAAATACCCAAATAAAGAATACCATTGTTAAAATCGATAGTACTAAGCCAATAATAGCTAAAATTCTTCCAATATTTAAATTTTGGTAATTGATGTAGTCCTGCGGATTTAAACGGTATAATTTTAAATCACTGCTAGATAAAAATAGTGCTATAATTCCTAGAATAACACCTATAATTCCGTAACACCAGCACGTTAATATCGATAGTATTCCTAAAACTAAAACCGCCGTGGCATTGGGTAATTTTTGATTTTCCATTTTTTGATTGTTTTGATGGGTTGTTAATATAAAAATCTCATTTTGTAAACATAAGAAATTATCATTATTACAGCGTTAAGAATTGCAAATAAAATGACATATTTGTGATAAGCATGTTTCTTATCCAGGACATGAAGGCTTAAAAAAATGAAAAAAAGCATCGTACTATAAATGGCAGGAAACATATAAAAGGCTTCTCGAAAATTACCTTGAAATAGTAAAACAGTTGCGCGTTGCATGCCGCATCCGATGCAATCAAAACCAAACAATTTTTTGAATAGGCAAGGCAACATATATTGTTCCATGATACTTTATTTTGGCTACAATTTTACAAATAAAAATTTAAATACTTTTTACTACGTAAAGTTTTCTATTTTTGAATACTAAAATAAAATCAATGAAAAAGTTATTAATTCCGATTATGGCGATTGCAATTTTTTTTGCCTTTTACGAGCAGTCTAAAGAGGTTCCAAATATTTATATCACGATAATTTCGATGGTGGTTTTTATGTTTGGAATGGTCAAGTTAATGAGTAAAGTACCAAGTAAAAAACCCGAAGACAAAGATGGAATCCTTTAAAGTAAATGATCGAGTTTCAGTTTTAGATGAAGCAATCGATGGAGTAGTGGTAGGTGTCAAAAATAGTGAGATTACTATCGAAACTACTGATGGTTTTCTGATGACTTTTTTTGTCAACGAGTTGATTAAAATAAACGAATTCAGTAACTTAGGAAGCATGATAAAAAGTGATACTTTATATAAGAAGAATGTCGATATTTTTCCTAAGAAAAACACTAATGCGCCAAAATTTAAGTCGGATAATCATGAAAGGCCAATTCCAGAATTTGATTTGCACATAGAAAAATTAGTAAAATCAAAAGGCAATATGACCAATTACGATATACTTACTTTACAATCTGAAACGGCTGTAAGGCATATTGAATTTGCTATAAAAAATAGAATTCCGAAAATCGTTTTTATTCACGGAGTTGGTGAAGGAGTGTTGAAAGCCGAGCTGGATTTTATTCTTGGAAGATATGATAATGTAAGTTTTCAGGATGCTAATTATCAAAAATACGGACTTGGTGCAACCGAAGTTTATTTTAAACAGAATGTAAAGTAAAAAAAAACACCAAATTTAATTTGGTGTCTTTTTAGTATTTGTAACAAATTTTTAGTTTGTAAAAAAGCTTCCTAGTATATAATCGTCGCCTAATTTAAATGTACTATTTCCTCTAGAAAAAGTAACGTTTTTAAGATGAACTGTGTGCTTAAATTGAACTCCAGAAGTTGTTGTAGTAACTTCGATTAATCCGCTAGTGTTTGTAACTCCATTTTGAGCTATCCATTCTTGAACTAAAATTGGAGTATTTGGCGGCGTTGTTGGACAAAAGAAAGAATTATCTACGGCAGCATCATAAAGCTTGTAAAAAAGTGTGTTGGTGCTATTTAAAATTGCTGTTCTAGGAGTCGTTGAAACACTAGATTGTATAAGTGCATTGTAAGTAGTTGTATCCAGGTTTAATTGTAGAACTTCAGCTCCTTGAATGTTAAAAAGTCGCGTATCTTCTGCAGTACAGGTACTTTTTGCTAAGTCATCTTCTACAAAAGCGAACGGTAAAGTAACTGGCGTGGTTTGAAAATTACCATACGTTAAAGTTTCATAAGTTTGCTCTCCATTTGGCTTTTGAAAAACTATATTTTTGAATGTGATAAGATGGTTGTAGGAATTTATTCTTTCAACTCCATTAGCTGTGTTGATAGTTTTATTTGCGTTGGTTATAACTTCTGCTATTCCAGAAATTGCATTCCATTCTTCTGTTACTGCAGGATTAGCATCGGTAATGGTTCCGCAGAATTTAGAAGAAGCAACAGTTCCATTAAATGATCTGTAAATAACTTTATTGATGGTTGGAGATATAATAACTGTTCTTGGAGTGTTTTCTGGGGTAATATCGTTTAAAAATAAAGTATTAAATGTTGTTACATCTTCAACATTGAATAGTAATGCATCGGTACTATTAATTTTATATAATAAATTTGTTTCTTGACACTTTTCAGGTTGAATATCTTCAAAATTTATGTTCTGCACGGTAACATCACCATCATCACAACTTGACAAAATAAGTAGAAAAGTGATTGAAAAAAGTAGTTTTTTCATGACTGTTTTAATTTTTTTTCAAAAGTAAGTTTTTAAACAATATATGCCAACGATTTAACATAACATATTGGCAAAGTAATTTATATTTGCAACATTTAATTATTTGTATGAAAAATATTTATCTAGACAACGCAGCAACCACACCATTAAGAGCAGAAGTTATTCAAGAAATGGTTGCTGTTATGCAAGCCGATTTCGGAAATCCATCATCAACGCACAGTTTTGGAAGAAGTGCCAAAAGTGCTTTGGAAACTTCAAGAAAGTCTATTGCAAAACTAATGGGTTGCGCAGCGCAAGAAATTATTTTTACTGCAAATGCTACAGAAGCTTCCAATTGGATACTAAGAAATTCGGTAACCGATTTAGGTATTCAACGAATTATTACCAGCAGGATTGAACATCATGCCACGTTATACACCGTGCAATATTTGGAAAGAACATTTGGAATTGAAGTTGATTATGTAAAAATTCTTCCATCGGGCGAAGTTGATATTTCCGACCTTGTTGTACTGCTTTCAAAAGATACTGCAACTTTAGTATCATTAATGCATGTAAATAACGAAACAGGTTGCGAATTGGACATTGCTAAAGTGGGTAGAATTTGCGAACAGCATAAAGCTTTATTTCATTGTGACACGGTGCAATCTGTTGGTAAAACAGAATTTAATTTGCATGAATTACCAGTTGATTTTATTGTTGCTAGTGCGCATAAATTCCATGGTCCAAAAGGCGCAGGATTTGCCTATGTAAAAAAAGGAATAATTTTGCAACCAATGCTTTTTGGCGGTGAACAAGAAAAAGGACTTCGAGCAGGAACCGAAGCTGTTCATCAAGTTGTTGGAATGGCTAAAGCATTGGAAATTGGGATGGAATTATTAAATGACGAACGTATTTATATTTCCAATTTGAAGAAGTACTGTTCAGAGCGATTACAATCAAATTTTCCTGAACTTAAAATTAACGGATGCACAACTTTTTATAATATTTTGAATGTTTTGCTTCCTTTTTCACCTGAAAAAACGGCAATGATTTTATTCAATTTAGATATGAAAGGTATTGCAGTTTCTAGAGGAAGTGCGTGCCAATCTGGAAGCGTGAAACCCTCACATGTATTGTCACAAATGCTTTCTGAAGAAGATTTAAAAAAACCAAGTCTACGTATTTCTTTTAGTCATTATAATTCTAAAGAAGATATTGATGCTTTAGTAACAGGATTAAAAGGTTTATAATTTTAAATTATTTAATGTAAGAAATTTCAATTACTTAAATATTTAAAGTAGTTTTGAAAAAAATATAAACATGAAAAAAAATCTTTTTATTATCGCGTTTTTTATTAGTTCCCAATTCGTACTTCAAGCTCAAGGAAAAGGAGATGTTGAATTTGGAGTTAACTTGGGTTACAACAGTTCAACGGTTTCTAATAATAATTTAAGTGCTGATACTGGTTCGGGATTGAACTTTGGAGTTGCAGCAGATTATTATTTCTCTTCTTCTTGGAGTTTAAAAACCAAACTAATCTATGATCAAAAAGGTTGGAATAATGGTTTTATTGACAACAATACATTTGATCCCGCAGAACCTGCTTTTGTACAAACTAATTTTAATTTGAATTATATCACAATTCCGGTAATGGCCAATTGGCATTTTGGAAGAAATAAAAATTGGTACTTGAATTTCGGACCTTATGTAGGATTTCTAGTTAGTGCTAATGATTCAAGATTTGATACTGATTTAAAAGAGGCTTTTAATGCTACCGATGCTGGTTTAGCTTTTGGAATTGGAGTTAAAATTCCAGTTTCGGACAAGTTAAAACTAAGCCTTGAATACGACGGTCAAGGTGGTGTAGTTGACGTATTTAGAGAAAATCCAAATGATGCAGTTCTTAACACAAGAGGTAGTTTCAATGTAGGACTGAATTTCATCCTTAAATAAATAAAAATACAATTTTAAAAGCCGTTTCTTACTTAAAAGAAACGGCTTTTTAGTTTTATCACAATAACTTTATGCAATTGACTCAATCATAGATTTTACTTTATCATGGTCAGCAACCAAAGAAATGTGCTGGTCTTTCAACATAGTTTGTTGCTCGTAAGAAAGATTTTCAATTTCTTCAGAAAGCACGTCTTCGTATGTTTTCTTGGCAACATCTTCGCCGTATTCACACGATTCTAAAATTACTTTTCTATCATTTCCTGTTAGTGCTGCTTTTACATCCATCCAAACTCTGAAAAATTTCCCTGTAATTCTTGTCTCCTCAGTAGGAACTCCGCCAAGCCTTGTGATTTCTCTTCTTAACTCTGAATTTATAAGTAAACTGGTTGATTGAAATTCAGAAAAATGCGACTTTAAGTCGGCTTCGTTTGTTTCTTCTGATGCTGTTTTGTAACCTTCAATTCGATCATTGTTAATTTGAATCAGGCTGTTTAGTGCTGAGATTGTTCTTTCAATTTCCATAGTTTTTTTGTTTAGATATTTATATTTCCTTGTTTTGCATCAACAAGCGTTGTTCCTGTAACTACAGAAGCAATCATTTTGAAAAAATTAATCATTTGGTTTCCTTCAACATCCCAATAGTAAGCGTTAGTTGGAGTTACTTTTAATAGCGTAATGTTTGGATCGTCTTTACCTTCTTTAAACCAAGTTTTAACAAGCGGCGACCATAATTCCTCGACTTTTACTTTGTCAACAACAATTTCTGCTTCACCGTTTAAAACCATATAACTGCTTTTTGATGGATGCGAATAATAAAGTCTTACATTTTTATCGTTTGCAATTTCTTTATTTTTGATACTATTTTTATCGCTAAAAAACCAAAGAGTTCCATCTTCATCTACTCCTTGTGTACTCATTGGTCTTGTTGAATCTCCTTGATCAACATTGATATTGGTGCAAAAAAGACAAATGTCGATTTCGGTTGCCAATTCTTTAATTTTATAAATTCCTTCATGATTTTCTAAATTCTTTTCCATAGCAGTTTTAATTAAGTTTGATTATGTAAAATTGCTATTTATATTATCGAAAAAATTATACAATCCAGAATTATACTTGCATTATTACCACCTTGCTATTTTTATTGAAAGAGATGCAAAAAAAAAATCCGTTTTGCTCTCACAAAACGGATTTGAAATGATAAAAAAAGTATTTTTTTAGAAATGCTTTTATTTACTTATTATAAGTGAATTACTTCTCCATAAGCATCGGCTACAGCTTCCATAACAGCTTCACTCATCGTTGGATGTGGGTGGATTGCTTTTAAAATTTCGTGTCCTGTAGTTTCTAGTTTTCTAGCTACAACTGCTTCTGCAATCATATCAGTAACTCCAGCACCAATCATGTGGCAACCTAACCATTCGCCATATTTAGCATCAAAAATTACTTTTACAAAACCGTCTGGAGTTCCAGCAGCTTTAGCTTTTCCAGATGCTGAAAATGGAAATTTACCTACTTTTATTTCGTAACCTTTTTCCTTAGCTTGTTTTTCGGTTAATCCTACCGAAGCAATTTCTGGAGTTGCATAAGTACAACCTGGTACGTTTCCGTAATCGATTGGATCTACGTGTAATCCAGCAATTTTTTCAACACAATTTATTCCTTCAGCCGAAGCAACGTGAGCCAAAGCTTGACCTGGAGTTACGTCGCCAATAGCATAATATCCTGGAATATTAGTTTGAGAAAAAGCATTTACAAGAATTTTATCTTTGTCGACAGCAATTCCTACTTCTTCTAATCCAATATTTTCAATGTTTGTTTTAATTCCAACTGCTGAAAGTAAAATATCTGCTTCCAAAACTTCTTCACCTTTGGCCGTTTTCACAAATGCTTTAACGCCGTTTCCAGAAGTATCAATTTTTTCTACAGAGGATGATGTCATGATTTTAACACCAGCTTTTTTCATAGAACGTTCCATTTGTTTCGAAATATCTTCGTCTTCAACCGGAACAATATTGGGCATAAATTCTACAATAGTTACGTCAGTTCCCATTGCGTTATAAAAATGTGCAAACTCCACTCCAATTGCTCCAGAACCAACAATAATCATAGATTTTGGTTGTTTTGGAAGTGTCATTGCTTGTCGGTAACCGATAACTTTTACACCATCTTGAGGAAGATTTGGTAATTCGCGAGAGCGTGCTCCAGTTGCAATAATGATATGGTCAGCGCTGTATTCGGTAACTTTTTTATCTTTATCAGTAACGTCAACTTTTTTACCTGGCTTTAATTTTCCAAAACCATCAATAACGTCAATTTTATTTTTTTTCATCAAGAATTGAACACCTTTGCTCATGTCTCCAGCTACATTTCTTGAACGGTTTACTACTGCATTAAAATCTTTGTCAAATTCTTTTACAGTTAAACCATAATCGGAAGCGTGTTTAAGGTAATCAAAAACTTGTGCTGATTTCAACAACGCTTTTGTTGGAATACAACCCCAATTTAAGCAAACGCCACCAAGACTTTCTTTCTCGATAACGGCTACTTTAAAACCCAATTGTGAGGCACGAATTGCGGTTACATATCCACCTGGACCACTTCCTAAAACTATAATATCGTATTTCATTATGTATGTGATTTCTTGATTAAATGCGATTGCAAAATTAGTAAAAAAGTTTAAATGTTTATGAGTTTATTGGGTTAAAAGTTTGTGCATCTAAAAGTTTATTAGACGCGATTTTCGTTCGTCGTCTTCCATCTTCTAATCCAACAAAGCGATTAATTCTTCCACTTCTTTTTTTTGATGTGCGTATTTTAATTGTAATGCTGATCCTTCGCCCATTCTATTATAATATTCCAAACCTTTAGTAGCAAAAAATTTCTTGTGATAGTCAGAAACTTCGGGTAATTGGGGATATTGTACATGAAAATTCATTTCATAGTAGGCTTGCCATTCACGTTCGTTTTTGTCCAAAACATAAGGTTTTACAGTTCTTTGATTTACATGAACCATTTCGTGAGCCAACAAGGTTAGCATTAATTCTAGAGAAAATTCAAACGTGTTTTCTGGAATTTTAATAATTTGAGGTTTACCAAAGTCGCCATGTGTAGTCATCAAGATAAAATCGGGTTTTGCAATTTCACTGAAAACGAATGCTTTAACATTGCGATGCCGGAGTTTGTATTTTTTGAGAATCCAATACAAGGCATTGATGGTTTGTCCATTTTTATGAAAAGAAGCCACTTTGCTTTTGATGTCATCCCAAGTCATATCTTTTTAATTTAAACTTCTACAGAAAACTGTGAATCGTATAAGTTTTTATAATAGCCGTCAGTTTTAGTTACCAATTGCTGGTGCGTTCCAGATTCAACAATAGTACCTTGATCCATAACAATGATTTTATCAGCATTCATGATTGTTGCCAATCGATGTGCAATTACAATTGATGTTCGGTCTTTAGTAATGGTTTCGGTAGCTTTTTGAATTAGTTCTTCTGAATAAGTATCGATCGATGAGGTTGCTTCGTCTAGAATTAAAATACTTGGATTGCTAACATAGGCTCGCAAAAAAGCAATTAATTGCCGTTGACCTGATGACAGCATTACGCCTCGTTCTTTAACATTGTAATCATAACCGTCGGGCAAACTCATAATAAATTCGTGTACGCCAATTTTTTTGGAAGCATTCAACACAGTTTCTCGAGAAATTTCAGGATTATTGAGTGTGATATTATTAAAAATAGTATCGGCAAAAAGAAATACATCTTGAAGTACAATGGCTATTTGCTTTCGCAGACTTTCTAACGTAAACTGATTAATGTTTTGATTATCAATATAAATTTCACCCGAATTAATTTCGTAAAAACGATTTAGTAAATTGATGATGGTCGATTTTCCTGCGCCAGTTGCACCAACAATAGCAATTGTTTCTCCCGCTTTTACTTCGAGCGAAATGCCTTTTAGAACCTCTTCATTTTCGATGTAACTGAATCTAACCTTGTCAAATTTTATGTTACCATCAAAATGTTCAGCTTCAACTTCACCATCTTTTTGAACCTCAATTTGCGTATCAATAATATCAAAAACGCGATTGGCAGCAATCATTCCCATTTGCATTTCATTGAATTTATCGGCTATTTGACGCAGTGGGTTGAACAACATTGTGATGAACATGGTGTACGAAAACAAGTCGCCAAAAGTGGTAAAATTATCTCCATCTAAAATATGAAAACCGCCATAAAGCACTACAAATCCTAATGTTAAGGATGAAATTATATCAGCAATTGGAAAGAAAATGGAGTTGTATAATATTGTTTTTATCCAAGCAACATTGTGTTTCTGATTGATTTCTTTAAACTTTTCATATTCTATTTCCTCTCTGTTAAAGAGTTGTACAATCTTCATTCCTGTCACGCGTTCTTGAACAAAGGTATTCAAATTTGAAACTTGATTGCGCACTTCTTCAAATGCTACTTGCATTTTTCTTTGAAAAATTCGGGTTATAAAAACTAGTATTGGCATCGCGGCAACAACGATCCAACTGAGTTTCCAGTTCATGTAAAACATAAAAATTAGAACTACCAGCATTTTTAATATATCACTGATAATCATAAAAAGTCCTTGACTAAAAATTCTAGCAATTTGCTCAATATCAGATACTGATCGTGTAACTAATTGTCCAACTGGAGCGTTATCGTAGTATTTCATTCTAAAACTCAACATGTGTTTGAACAATTTAGTCCTAATATCTTTTACGATATCTTGACCAAGCCAGTTAGCCCAATAAACAAAGTAAAATTGTGATAATCCTTCCAATATAAGTACAATTCCCATCATGGAAACATACAATAGAAGTCCGTGTTGGTCTTGTGGTTTTATATAATTGTCTACGGTAAGTTTTAGCAAATACGGTCGTAAAGCAGCAAAAATGGATAAGGTTATTGCAAAAACAATCACACCATTAAATCGCGTTTGGTAAGGTTTGGTATATCTTAAAATTCGTTTGAATAAACGAGTATCAAATGCTTTTGCTTTCATTAATTTAATATTAGATTTTAGATATCAGATTTTAAATTTAAAATGATTTCTAATATTCTATTTTTATAAAAAAGGATATTCCACTTTCGTCAAATATAATCCGTGTGCTGGAACAGAAAATCCTGCTTTTTTTCGGTCTTTACTGTTTATAATTTCTTCAAATTCTTGTAAAGATACTTTTTCTAATCCTATATATATCATAGTTCCTACAATTGCACGAACCATATTTCTCAAAAATCGATCGGCAGCAATTGTAAATACTATTCTGTCATTAATTCGCGTCCAATTGGCTTCATAAATTTTACAATTAAATGTATTTACATCGGTATTGACTTTAGAAAAACATTCAAAATCGGTGTGATTGAACAAAATTTGACAAGCCTCGTTCATTAAATCTAGGTTCAAATAATTGTGATAATACCACGAATCATCACTTTCAAAAACATCTTTTTGAGTGTGAATATGGTATTCGTACGTACGTTTGTTAGCATCAAATCTCGCATGCGCATCGTCATGAACTTTGTGAAACGCTAAAACAGCAATATCTTTTGGGATAAACGAATTGAGTTTATGAAGTACTAAATTAGAGTCAATTTCAGAATCGTAATCAAAGTGAGCAAACATCTGTTTGGCATGAACTCCAGTATCCGTTCGACCAGCGCCAACAAGTTCTATCGGTGTTTTTAGAATAGTTGAAAGTGCTTTGGTTAAAGTTTCTTGTACAGAAGTTGCGTTTGGCTGATATTGCCATCCGTGATACTTGGTTCCTTTGTAAGCAAATTCTAGAAAATACCTCAACTTTAAATATTAGATTTTAAATTTTAAATATTAGATATGAAAAATGCTCAAAATCTAATTGATTGCAAATTTACGAAGATTTTAATAGATTGAATGTTT
The DNA here is from genome assembly GCF_057626655.1 of Flavobacterium sp. SP2. NCBI lineage: Bacteria > Pseudomonadati > Bacteroidota > Flavobacteriia > Flavobacteriales > Flavobacteriaceae > Flavobacterium > Flavobacterium solicola. The sequence continues at coordinate 443,561 of NZ_JBVHBT010000001.1, read as the reverse complement.
AAAGTTTTGCTAAATAATTAACTTTGCTGCGTTGTGATTTCATCATGATAAATAAAACGAAGTTCTATTATTCGTGACCCGAGATCATAGGTCGAACAGACGAAGTAAATTTTATTGACAATGAATTCGTGAAAATTCGTGCAATTCGTTTTGAAAACCGTACAAATAGATACTGAAACAAGTTCAGCATAAATGAAAAAAATCCTATTACTTTCCGATACGCACAGTCATATTGATGATACCATTTTAAAATATGTAAACCAAGCAGACGAAGTTTGGCATGCTGGTGATATTGGGGATTTGGTTGTAACCGATACCATAAAAAGACTAAAACCACTTCGCGCTGTTTATGGCAATATTGACGATGACAAAGCCCGAATGGAATTTCCGTTGAACAATAGATTTATGTGTGAAGACGTTGATGTTTGGATCACTCATATTGGCGGTTATCCTGGGAAATACAATCAGGCAATTCGTGAGGAATTAAGATTGAATCCACCAAAATTATTCATCTGCGGACATTCACATATATTAAAGGTACAATTTGATAAGAGTCTGAATTTGCTTCACATGAATCCTGGTGCATGCGGCATTTATGGTTTTCACCAAATACGAACCATGCTTCGATTTGAAATTGATGGCGATAAAATTCAGAGTTTAGAGATTGTTGAAATAGGGAAGAAGTAGTTGTCGACTTTGGGTTTTGAGTTGTCAATGGTGGTTAACGTGAGTTCGATAAAAAAAATATTCATCTTTTACACGAATTGCACAAATTTACACGAATTGAAGATAGAAAATTACACCAATAGTATCTGATTTATCAGATTTTAATTCGTGCAATATAATTATTAAATATGATTCGTGAAAATTCGTGCAATTCGTGTTTAAATTTATACAAAGCTTATGCCGAACGCACCTTGATTAAACAAAAAAATCCCAAACTTTCGTTCAGGATTTTCTTCGCACTAATAAACTAAGTTTATAGGTTTATCTCAATCGATCCACAGATTTTACAAGATCTTCATCCTTCTTGATAGCTTTGTTGGCCAAAACTAACATTACGATAGAAATGATAGGAAGAAACATCCCAATACCTTTCTCAGAAACTGCAGGAGTTTCTCCAGATAAATTTAGTGAACGATAAACAAATAATCCTAATAAAATTAAATTTAATATCATATTCAATCTGTTGTAAACAAATTGTTGTTGTCTTTTTTTAAACGATATAATACTCAACACAATTAGGGTTGTGCTGGCTCCAAAAAGTATTTGATACGGCATTTTACTCATGAAATAGAATTCTTTTCCATCGGCCAATTTCCATAACGGAAATACAAATGGTAGAATCCCCATAACTAGGAATGCAATAATTAAATAAACAGTCTGGATTCTTTGTAGCATTTTGTTATAATTGTGAAGCAAAAATATATTTTCTTTTTTTAAAAAACTATTGGTTGAACGAAAATTATTCGTATTATTGCATAACAAATCCGTAAGTACCTCAAAAACACGGATTTTTCTAGAGAAAAAAATCACTACTCATTTTGTATTAAAATTCAAATTATTCAAAATAATAAAATCATAGTAAACATTTATGTTTGATATATCTGCATTAAAATCTATGAAGCTAACTGAGCTTCAAGAAATTGCCAAGTTGGCCAAAACCATAAAATTTAACGGAGTTAAGAAGGAAGTTTTGATTCAAGAAATTCTTAGCCATCAAGCCAAAACTGCCGAAAAGGAAGTTGCTTCTGTTCCAAATTCTGCTGACGAAAAGCCAAAAAGAGCAAGAATAAAATCTGAAGAAAAAGTTGCAATTACACCTTCTACTAATTTGTTTTCAGATACTAATGCTGTTGAAACTACAGTAGAAAATACACCGCAAATTATTGAAGAACCTTCGGTATCAATTGAAAAAGCTGAGAAACCAGCAAAATTTCAAAAAAAGCCAAAATTTATAAAAGCAGCAAAAACGGAAATTCCACAAGTTTTAGAAAACGAAACAAATGAAGAAGCTCCAGTTGCAGTTGATGAAAATTCTGAAAATGCAGTTGCAAAACCAGTAAATCCAAATCAGAATAAAAATACACACGAGCGTAAGCGAACTGACGAAGTAAACCAAAATCCCAACCAAAAGAATAAAAATTCTAACCAGAATCCAAACCAAAACGGAAATGGTAACGCAAACCCTAACCAGAATCCCAACCAAAACCCAAACCAAAACCCAAATTTCAAAAACAAGAAAACCAATAATTTTAGGGATTCAGATTATGAATTTGACGGAATTATTGAAAGTGAAGGCGTTTTAGAAATGATGCCCGACGGTTACGGTTTTCTTCGTTCGTCAGATTATAACTATTTAGCATCGCCAGATGATATTTATTTATCAACATCACAAATACGTTTGTTCGGATTAAAAACTGGAGATACTGTCAAAGGTGTAGTTCGACCTCCAAAAGAAGGTGAGAAATTTTTTCCGTTAGTGCGCGTTCTAAAAATCAACGGACACGATCCGCAAGTTGTTCGTGACCGAGTTTCATTTGAGCATTTAACACCAATATTTCCCAAAGAAAAATTCAACATAGCCGGTAAGCAAGCCAGCACTTCAACACGAATTATCGATTTGTTTTCTCCAATAGGAAAAGGTCAACGTGGTATGATTGTGGCGCAACCTAAAACTGGTAAAACAATGTTGCTTAAAGACATTGCCAATGCCATTGCAGCCAATCATCCAGAAGTATATTTAATAGTTTTACTAATAGACGAACGTCCAGAAGAGGTTACCGATATGCAACGAAGCGTACGTGGCGAAGTAATCGCTTCAACCTTCGATCGCGAACCACAAGAACACGTTAAAATTGCCAATATTGTTCTAGAAAAAGCAAAAAGATTGGTAGAATGTGGTCACGATGTAGTAATTTTATTAGACTCAATCACACGTTTAGCACGTGCGTACAATACGGTTCAGCCGGCGTCAGGAAAAGTACTTTCTGGTGGAGTAGATGCCAACGCATTGCAGAAACCAAAACGTTTTTTCGGAGCAGCACGTAACGTAGAAAACGGCGGATCTTTAAGTATAATCGCAACGGCATTAACCGAAACTGGTTCTAAAATGGACGAAGTAATCTTTGAAGAATTTAAAGGAACCGGAAATATGGAATTGCAATTAGACCGAAAAATTGCGAACCGAAGAATCTTCCCAGCAATCGATTTAACATCATCAAGTACACGTCGCGACGACTTATTATTGGATGAAAATACACTAAAAAGAATGTGGGTTTTACGTAAATTCTTGGCCGATATGAATCCAGTAGAAGCCATGGATACCATAAACGATAAGATTAAGAAAACACGTGATAACAGCGAATTTTTAATCTCAATGAACGATTAAGTTCTCATAATAAATAAATTCAAAACCGTTTAGTATTAACAGCTAAACGGTTTTTTTTATTTTTAGAAGCGAATGGCTTGGGCATTTTTAGATATGCAATTCCAGCTTTCGTTCCCAATTTTTTTATTCATTAAAAAAATGAATAAAAAAGATTTCCACTACATCTGGGCTATTAGAAAATGGTTTTCGAAAATATAGTAAAATAAAAAAAGTCTTTTCAAAATAATTGAAAAGACTCTTTCGTCGGGGTGGCAGGATTCGAACCTGCGGCCTCCTGCTCCCAAAGCAGGCGCGATAACCGGGCTACGCTACACCCCGAAAGCGAGTGCAAAGATAATACTAAAAATGACTCCACAAAATCTTTTATTGTAATAATTAAAATTTATAATAAAATAGTTTTTTGTCGTGTACTTTACATAAAATTATTTTAATAAAAACTTACCTTTGTACTTGATAAAAATATAAAATTATGTCAGATACAATAGAAAAAGTAAAATGCCTAATTATAGGTTCTGGTCCAGCTGGTTATACAGCGGCAATTTATGCATCTAGAGCCAATATGTTTCCAGTTTTATACCAAGGAACACAACCTGGTGGACAATTAACTACAACTAATGAAGTTGAAAATTGGCCAGGAAATCCAGAAGGAATTACCGGACCAGAAATGATGATTAACCTGCAAGAGCAAGCTCAACGTTTCGGAACCGATGTGCGCGATGGTTGGGTTACCAAAGTTGATTTCTCTGGGCCAATTCATAAAGCTTGGATCCAAGATGATAAAGAAATTCATGCCGAAACCATAATTATTTCTACTGGAGCATCGGCTAAGTATCTTGGTATTCCTTCAGAGCAACATTATTTACAAATGGGTGGTGGCGTTTCTGCATGTGCAGTTTGCGACGGATTTTTCTACAGAAATCAAGAAGTTGTAATAGTTGGAGCAGGAGATTCTGCTTGTGAAGAAGCACATTATTTATCTAAATTGTGTAAAAAAGTTACCATGTTAGTTCGTAGCGAGCAATTTAGAGCGTCAAAAATTATGGAAGCAAGAGTTCGCAAAACAGAAAACATCGAAATTCTATTAAACACCGAAACTGAAGAAGTAGTTGGTGACGGACAAGTAGTAACCGCTGTAAAAGTTAAAAATAGAACTACCGGTGAAGTAAGCGAAATTCCTGCAACTGGATTTTTCGTAGCTATTGGTCATAAACCAAACACCGATATTTTTAAAGATTTCTTAAATCTTGATGAAACAGGATATATTATCAATATTCCCGGAACTTCTAAGACCAATGTTGCCGGAGTTTTTGTTGGTGGTGATGCTGCCGATCATGTTTACAGACAAGCAATTACAGCTGCTGGAACAGGTTGTATGGCTGCGTTGGATGCAGAACGATATTTGGCTGCTAAAGAGTAATCATTAGTTTTTAAACATAAAAAAATCCCGATTTGTTCGGGATTTTTATTTTTTATTTCGCAGGCTTTTTTCGCAACACTGCGCTATCGTTTAACTGTTTTATTTCGATTTTTTGATTGCCATACAATTCAATTTCCGATTTTCCTACCGCATCTATAACAATTGAATTGTCCACTTGTAAACTTGCATTTGTATAGCCTTCTGTAGTAAGATCGGCAGTTTTCACGACAAGTTTTTTGCCAACAAAATTGGAATTATTATCTAGCCTTAGTTTTATGGTAGAACAATCACCTTCAATTATTGCATCCGATTTTTGATACATGTCAAAGGTAAGGTCGGTTGATCTAATTAATGATTTTATGGTAGCGTTTTTACTTAAGGTAATTTTGCTGTTTTCAGATTTTAAATTCAATTCAGCTTTCGATTTATCATCCATTACCAATCCAAAATTGGTCGATTTAACATTCAAAAATAGTTTAGCTGCATCGAATGTTTTGAATTCAATAGTTTCTAATTCTAAATCTGTCAAAGCATTTACTTTACTATCGTTTCTGGCAGTTACCGATTTGAACGCATCAGTATACGTAACTTTCACACTAAATTTTTTAGCAGAAATGATACTCTTAGTAGCAGATAACTTTAGTATGTTTCCACTTATCTGGATTTGAATTGCCTCGTGCAGATTGTCGTCAGCTTCTATTTCTAAACCACATTCGGTTCCTTTAATTAAGAAAACTTCTATATCATCTGCAACTTCTATCGCGTCGAAACTTTCTACACTTTTTGTTTCAACAGTTACAATTTTGGATCCTTTTATTTTTTCTTTTTTTTGCGCAAACGTTATGGAAGTCGCAAAAAGAAGTAGGATAAGACAAGCTAACTTTTTCATTGTAATTTTTTTTGTCAAATTTAGCAAAAGATACTAATTATCCTTGAATTTTTACTTAATTCTAACACTCCATTCGAAATCCATCTCCGAAACTTGCTCGCCTTTTTCGTTCACACCAATAGATTTCATCCAGAAAGTCTGTCCTTCTCTGGAAGCAATTGTTCTTTCGATTGCTTCTTTAATTAAATGTCCGTCGTTACAGGTAAATGTAATTCGTCCTGTGGCTTTCTTAGTAAAATTTCCTTTGTTGTTGGCAACCAACATCGATATATTCTTGCCACTTTCCTTGATCTGATACATTACTAATGCTCCAGTTGTAAGTTCTGCAGCCATAGCTTGTACAGCAAAATACATCGATTTAAACGGATTTTGATTCATCCAACGATGTTTTACAGTGACTACACATTTTTCTGCCGAAATAGATTGTACTCTAACACCACTTATAAAAGCAGAAGGCAATTTGAAAAATAGAAAAGTATTTAATTTTGAAGGTGTGAATGCCATTGTTTATTGATTTAGATGTAAATATACAAAAAATACTATGCACTCATATAAAATCTTAAATGTTAAAAATATGTTAATATTAAGTACTTTGCATTGCATAATACCTTTTTAAGGTTGTATCTTTGTATAAGAAATTAATGGTCTATCTATAGTATTGTTGAGAATCTAAATTGTAATCATCAAATAAATCAAATAGTAAAAATCAATCATCATGACAACTAACGAAAAAAACATCGCTACATTAATGCACCTGAGTACGTTGACTCAGTATTTTATTCCTTTTGGAAATTATATTTTTCCAATTATAATATGGAGTTCTAAGAAAAACGATTCTGAATTTATTGATTACAACGGAAAGCAAACGCTGAATTTTCAGTTAAGTATGTTGCTTTACAGTTTGTTATTATTATTAATTTCTGTTCCAACATTACTTTATTCTGTTTTTAAAAACATTGATTTTTATAAATTAGACGATCATAATTTTAATTTTCACGATTTATCCACCGGAAATTTAACTGGTATAGTTGTAATCGCAATTGTTGCAGTATTGGTTTTCTTTTTCATGAAAATTATGGAGTTCTTCCTTATTATATATGCCGCTGTTAAAACATCCAACGGAGAAAATTATAAGTATCCATTATCAATACCATTTTTCAAATAAAATTACCGAGTTTCAATCATCAATAAATCACATCAAAAAATGAAAAGTTTAATCACATCTGACCAATCATCAGATACAAAAAATTAGAAAAAAATTATGAATATCGAAAACACAAAAGCGCAAATGCGTAAAGGAGTTCTTGAGTTCTGCATACTTTCTGTACTAAAAGAAAAAGATGCCTACACTTCAGAGATTTTAGATACCTTAAAAAACGCTAAATTGCTTGTAGTAGAAGGAACCGTTTATCCGCTATTGACAAGATTAAAAAATGACGGTTTGTTAAACTACCGTTGGGAAGAATCAACTTCGGGTCCGCCAAGAAAGTATTATGGACTAACCGAATTAGGAAAAACATTTTTAACCGAATTAAATGGTACTTGGAAAGAATTATCTGATGCCGTAAACATAATCACAAATCAAAACTAACAATCATGAACAAAACAGTAAATATTAATATAGGTGGTTTATTTTTTCACATAGATGAAGATGCATACCAAAAATTATCAAGATATTTTGATGCTATAAAACGTTCACTTTCAAATTCTTCTGGTAAAGATGAAATCATGAAAGACATCGAAATGCGTGTTGCCGAATTGCTTACAGAAAAGCAAAAAAGCGACAAACACGTAATTAATAATAAAGATGTTGATGAAGTTGTTGCGGTTATGGGACAACCCGAAGATTATCGAATTGACGATGATTCTAACGATACCAATGCTTCTGAAAACTTTTCAAATCTAAAAAGAAAAAAATTATACCGCGATAAAGACAGAGGTTTAATTGGTGGAGTTTGTACAGGACTTGGACATTATTTTGGAGTTGATGCCGTATGGATTAAGATATTGTTTTTAATATTCGTTTTTGCAGGTTTTGGAACCGGAATTGTTGCCTACTTCGTACTGTGGATAGCTACTCCAAAAGCAATTACAACATCTGAAAAGCTTGAAATGACTGGCGAACCAGTAACAATTTCTAATATTGAAAGAAAAGTTAGAGAAGAATTTGATAACGTAACCAATAAATTTAAAAGTGTAGATTACGATAAAATGGGAAACCAAATTAGAGCAAATACTGAAAACGCTGGAAGCAAAATAGGAGATGCTCTTGTAAAAGTTTTTGGGGCATTTGCTAAAGTATTAGGCGCTTTAATGGTGGTTTTTTCATCCATTTCATTATTCGGAATCTGTATTGCCTCAATAATATTGATGTTTTCATCATCATTGCCAGAAAATACTATTTTAAACCACTTTAATACACCAATTGGTTTAGAAACACCACTTTGGGTTCAAGGAATTTTGTTCTTACTAGCTTTCGGAATACCGTTCTTTTTCTTACTTATTTTAGGATTAAAATTATTAGTAACCAATTTAAAATCGATAGGAAATTTAGCGAAATACAGCTTACTTGCCATTTGGATTATTGCTGTTGGAATACTAATTTCATTAGGAATAAACGAAGCTACTCAAATTGCTTATGATGGAAAAGTAGTTCAGAAAGAGATAATTAACATCAATCCTAACGATACCTTATACGTTAAGTTTAAAAACAACGATTTCTATTCTAAAAATGTAAACGATAGAGACGATTTTCGATTAACTCAAGACGAAAATAATCAAGAAATTATTTACTCTAACGAGGTTACAATCGAAATTATGCCTACTGATGAAAAGTTACCTTACCTTCAAATTGAAAAATTATCAGTTGGAAAAACATCGTTAGAAGCTAAAAATAGAGCTGAAAAAATTAAGTATGGTTATAAAATTCAAGGAAATCAACTGGTATTGGATAATTATTTGATTACCGATATTAAAAATAAATTTAGAAATCAAAATGTGGAACTTTTTCTTTACTTACCAAAAGGTACAATTTTGAAACCTGATAATTCTATTGAAAACTTTGACCGTTCAGACGACCAATTCTTTAATTTGCACTACAGTTCAGAAGATTACATTTATAAAGTAGGAAGTTCTCAGGTAAAATGTTTAAATTGTCCTGACTATGAAAACGAGTACAACGATGTGGAAAATGATGAGGATACTACCGCTGAGGAAATTAATATTTCTAAAGAAAACGATTCTACCAACACTGTTTCTGTAAAAATAAATGGAGTAGAAGTAACTACCAATAAAGTTGGAACACCTGGAAGATTAGTAAAAGACGAAAACGGAATAATAATTAAAACTAAATAGTCATGATAAAATTTATAATCCTTTGCACTAAAATACTTGTAATTGCAATTGCAGCAATTTTATTTACCTCTTGTAATTTTAATTTCAATGATGGAATTGACGGAAACGGTGATGTGAAAACTGAAACCAGAAACATCACCGAGAAGTTTACCAAAATTGAAGCAAGTAGCGGTATCGAAGTAATTGTAGAGCAATCTGAAACCACTTCGGTTGAGGTTGAAGCCGATTCTAATTTGCTACAATACATCACCACCAACGTTGTAAATGGAACCTTAGAAATATCAGTAAATGAAAGTATAGATTCTGCCGAAGCCGAACTTGTACGTGTAAAAATGCCAATTGTAGAAGGATTATCATCAACAAGCGGTTCTAATATACATACCAATAATGTTCTCAGAGGAACTTCAATCAAATTAAAATCAAGTAGCGGAAGTGAAGTAGACGCAACCATAGAATTTGACGAAGTAGACGCCGAAACCACCAGCGGAAGCACTACAAAACTGTCTGGAAAAGCACTTAAATTTTCGTCAAGATCGAGCAGCGGTAGTGAATTAGATGCTCAAAATTTGGAAGCAAACGAAGTTTATGCACAATCCACAAGCGGAAGTTCGTCTGATGTAAATGCCATAGTTTTGTTAGACGCCAAAGCATCGAGCGGAAGTTCTATTGATTACAAAGGCAGACCTAAAAAAATTGTAAAAGAGGAAACATCAGGCGGAAGTGTTTCTGGACAATAAAAAATAATAGCTTTTTATAAAAAAGATCTCAATGAAAATTGGGATTTTTTCTTTTTTATCAATATCGACAATTATGAACAAAAGTTAAACCAATACCAATTAACGTAAAATTTTAATAAGTTACTCGTAACTTTGGCTTATTACAAAAATTCCAAAAATGAAAATTTTAATAACAGGTGCAACAGGATTAATAGGTTCAGAGTTGGTAAAAGTACTTTTACAGCATAACAATACTGTACATTATTTAACCACCGACAGAAATAAAATTGAAGACAAACCCAATTATAAAGGCTTTTATTGGAATCCTCAAGAAGGTAAAATAGATGAAAACTGCATTCAAGAGGTAGACGTTATTGTACATCTTGCAGGATCATCAATCTCGAAACGATGGACAAATTCCTATAAACAAGAACTTATAGAAAGTCGCGTTTTATCGGCACACCTTTTATTTGGTTTGTTAAAGAAAACGCAACATCAAGTAAAGCATATAGTTTCCGCTTCAGGAACAGCTATTTATCCAGATAGTCCAACAGCAGTTTACGATGAATCGTCTAAAGAAGTAGAAAATAGTTTTCTCGCCAATGTCGTAGTACGTTGGGAAGAAAGTATCGACCAATTTAAATTGCTAAATCTAAAAGTTGCAAAACTTCGGACAGGCGTAGTGTATTCCGATAAAGGTGGCGCATTATTAGAGATGATCAAACCTATAAAAATGGGCGTTGGTTCAGGATTTGGTTCAGGTAAACAAGTGCAAACCTGGATTCACCTAACCGATATTGCCAATTTATACCATTTTATAATCAAAAATGAAATAGAAGGAATTATAAACGCAGTAGCACCACAAACAATTACCAATCAAAATCTTACAAAATTACTGGCCAAAAAATTACACAAGCCGCTTTGGTTGCCCAACATTCCGCAATTTGTCATGAAACTAATTCTTGGCGACATGCACATTTTATTATTTAATGATAAAAATATAATTCCAAAACGCGCACAAGAACTCGCATTCCAATATCAATATCCCACAGTCGAACAAGCGCTAGACGAAATCATAAAATAAAAAAAGTTCCAGTTTTACGCTGGAACTTTTTTCAAATAATAATGTGAATTAATACTATTTTATAGCCTTTCGGCCAAATCATAAACCTTTTATATTCCAAATATACACATTCCGAAAACGTAATAGTCATAAAATTATATTAAAGTTTTATTTTTTTTTGGAGCAAATGGTTCGGGCTTTTTCAACCAACCGTATTCCTGCTTTCCACTTGTAGTGGCGGTAAAAAAACCGCGAGCTACCGTTGCAATCAGGGCTATTCAACAATCTTTAGGTTTTAAAATCTTACCTACAAAACAATCTGTCTAAAAAATAATTTCTGACAATTTGACATTTTTAGACAAATGGCAGTACTTTTGCAATTCAAAACAAAATGATGAAATTCAAGAATATTTTTCCAAATAAAAAAAATAAAAACACAATGAATACAGAAAACTCACAAAACGAACAAGTTACTGAAGAAACCGTTTTAGAAAACACTGTAGATCAACAAGAACAAGCCGTAGAGCTTTCCGTTGAAGAACAATTATCACAAGATTTAGCAGCCGAAAAAGACAAATTCATTCGTCTTTTTGCTGAATTTGAAAACTATAAAAAACGCACAACCAAAGAAAGAATCGATCTTTTTAAAACTGCCAATCAAGAAGTTTTACAAGCATTATTGCCAGTTCTTGACGATTTTGACAGAGCCATGATAGAAATTGCAAAAACTGAAGACGAATTGCTTTTAAAAGGAGTAGAATTAATTCACGAAAAACTAAAATCAACTTTAGTTTCTAAAGGATTAGAACAAATAGAAGTTCGCGCCGGTGATGCTTTCAATGCAGATTATGCCGAAGCCATCACACAAATTCCAGCACCTAGCGATAAACTAAAAGGTAAAATCGTAGACGTTCTAGAAAAAGGATACAAACTTGGAGATAAAATTATTCGTTATCCAAAAGTTGTAATCGGAAATTAATTTTTCTGCATTAAATCAATACTTAAAAATGAAAAAAGATTATTACGAAATACTAGGTATAACTAAATCAGCTACCGAAGCCGAAATTAAAAAAGCCTACCGAAAAAAAGCTATCGAATTTCACCCAGATAAAAATCCAGGTAATGCAGCGGCAGAAGAAAGTTTTAAACAAGCCGCCGAAGCTTACGAAATTCTAGGCGATCCGCAAAAGAAAGCCAAATACGACCAATACGGACATCAAGCTTTTGATGGAAATGGTGGTTTTGGTGGCGGCGGACACATGAATATGGATGATATTTTCAGCCAGTTCGGTGATATTTTTGGTGGCGCTGGTGGTTTTGGAGGTTTTGGAGGAAACTCTGGAGGTCAACGCCGCGTTAAAGGAAGCAACCTTCGTATAAAAGTAAAACTTACCTTAGAAGAAATAGCTAATGGTGTCGAGAAAAAAGTTAAAGTAAAACGTAAAATTCAGGCAGCAGGAGTAAAATATAAAACGTGTTCTGCTTGTAATGGGCAAGGTCAGGTTTTGCGTGTAACCAACACTATTTTGGGTAGAATGCAATCGGCAACGACTTGTCCTACTTGTGGTGGTTCGGGCCAAACTATAGAAAGCAAACCAGCCAATGCAGATTCACAAGGAATGACTCTTGAAGACGAAACTGTTTCAATCAAAATTCCAGCTGGAGTAGTTGACGGTATGCAACTTAAAGTGTCTGGCAAAGGAAATGACGCTCCAGGAAACGGAATTGCAGGAGATTTAATTGTTGCAATCGAAGAAATTGAACATGAATTTTTAAAACGTGAAGGCGAAAATCTTCATTATGATTTATATGTAAGCTTTCCAGAAGCAGCTTTAGGTGTTTCTAAAGATATTGAAGCGGTAAATGGAAAAGTGAGAATAAAATTAGAGGAAGGAATTCAATCGGGTAAGATTTTACGTCTTAAAGGCAAAGGAATTCCGAGCCTAAATGGTTACGGAAGCGGTGATTTGCTTGTTCACGTAAACGTTTGGACACCAAAAACTTTAAGTAAAGAACAACGCCAATTCTTTGAAAAATCAATAGATGACGACAATTTTAAACCACATCCAGAAAAGACCGATAAATCTTTTTTTGAAAAAGTGAAAGATATGTTTTCATAATCTAAAAATTAATTATACATTTGGAGTATTACTAGGAAACTAGTAATTTCTTTTTCATAGCAATTTTTCCCATCCTTGTGTCAAAACTTGGGTGGGTTTTTTTTTGTAACATTAATTTTAAATTAACTACTAATACCGTACTTTTACACAAATAAACAGTTCTCATGAGTTCAATTCTTGAAGTTAATAAAGTAGTCAAAACCTATGGCGATTATACTGCTTTAAACGAGGTTTCATTGTCCATTCCCAAAGGAAGTATTTACGGTTTACTTGGTCCAAATGGCGCAGGAAAAACATCTTTAATAAGAATTATCAACCAAATTACCTTACCCGATTCTGGCGAAATTATATTGGATGGAGAAAAACTAGATCCAAAACACGTTCAGTACATTGGTTACATGCCAGAAGAACGTGGCTTATACAAAACGATGAAAGTTGGAGAGCAATGTCTATATCTAGCGCAACTAAAAGGATTGTCTAAAAAAGAAGCGAAAACGCAACTGGATTATTGGTTTAATAAATTAGAAATTCAAGGCTGGTGGAACAAAAAAATTCAGGAACTTTCTAAAGGAATGGCTCAGAAAATACAGTTTGTAGTAACCGTACTTCACAAACCCAAATTGTTAATTCTAGACGAACCTTTCTCAGGATTTGATCCAGTAAATGCAAATTTAATAAAGGACGAATTAATAGAGTTAAACAAGCAAGGAACCTCAATAATTTTCTCAACGCACCGTATGGAAAGCGTTGAAGAACTTTGCGATCATATAGCGTTAATTCACAAATCCAATAAATTAATAGAAGGAAAGCTTACCGACGTGAAAAAACAATTTCGAACCAACAGTTTCGAAGTAGGAATTCTAACCGATAATGTAGAGGGTTTGATGTACGATTTAACGCAGAAATTTACACTTTCACAAACCAATTTCAAGTCACTTAACGACGAGTTGAAACTCGAAATCAATTTAGGAAACGCAACGCCAAATGAATTGCTCAATAGCTTAATTCAGCGTGGTCAAGTAACCCATTTCATGGAAAAAATTCCAAGTGTCAACGATATTTTTATTAAAACAGTAACTGATTAGATTGTGAGATTTTTACATTTTTGGACTAAAATTTTAAAAGTCCAAAAATCCAACTAAAGTCTAAAAATCCAACTTTCCAACAATCCATTAATCTATAACAAAATGAGTATACTATCCTTAATAATAAAAAGAGAATTTGTGGCTAAAGTCCGCAATAAATCGTTCATGGTAATGACATTTTTAAGTCCGCTATTATTCGTTGCAATCGGCGTATTTGTTGGCTATTTAAGCACAATGAAATCCGATCTTAAAACCATTGCAATTCACGACGAATCGGGTTTATTTGTAAACCAATTCAAAAGCGATGAAGAATATAAATACCTTGATGTAACGCCACTTCCAGTTCAAATTGTAAAAGACAGCATCGTTAAAGAATCCTACGAAGGCTTGTTAATCATACCAAAAACAAGTAATTATAAAGCACTGGAAAAAGAAATTCAATACATTTCCAACGAAAGTCCGAGTGCATTTTTTATTGAAGAATTACAAAATGTTATTGCGCAAAAACTAACACAAGAAAACTATCAAAAATCGGGTTTAGACACTTTAGTAATTAAAAATGCCGAAGCCAAAATTGATATCAATCTTACCAAAGCCTCTGGTGAAGAAACATTAAAGGGATTGAACGAAATCAAAATCATTATCGGTGGCGCATTCGGTTACCTTATCATGATGTTCATAATTCTTTACGGAAACATGGTCATGCGAAGCGTAATCGAAGAAAAAACCTCTAGAATTATAGAAATCATTATTTCATCTGTAAAGCCATTTCAACTCATGATGGGTAAAATCATTGGTACATCGCTTGCCGGAATTTTGCAATTTTTAATTTGGGCACTTCTAGGTTTAACCGCAATGTTCATTTTATCAGCAGTTTTCGGAGTACAATTGGGTTCCAATACTGCAGCGCAAGCCCAAGCCATGCAAGCCGCACAGCAAGAAATGGGCGGTGATGTTCAAATGTATCTTAAAGAAATTTGGAACCTTCCAATTGCTACAATTCTAATTTCCTTCATCATTTATTTCATTGGTGGCTATTTTCTCTACAGTTCATTTTACGCGTCAATTGGCGCAGCTGTTGATAACGAAACCGATTCACAACAATTTCTGCTTCCAATTATAATGCCTTTAATATTAGGAGTTTATATTGGTTTCTTCACCGTCATAAACGATCCGCACGGTACCGTTGCAACGGTATTTTCAATGATACCGTTAACCTCGCCAATCGTCATGATGATGCGAATTCCGTTTGGCGTACCGCTTTGGCAAATCGCACTTTCCATCACCTTACTTTTCGCCACATTTTTCCTCGTTGTTTGGTTTGCATCCAAAATTTACCGCGTCGGAATTTTAATGTACGGCAAGAAACCAACTTGGAAAGAATTATATAAATGGCTTAAATATTAGAAGCAAATGGTTCGGTCTTTATCTACAATGGTAATTCCTGCTTTCCGCACTATCTTTTCCTTTTTAAAGAAAAAAGAAAAAAGATATTTGCTCCAAACGTAGTTCACTGAACACAAATGAAAATAAAAGCAACGTGAAGTAATCAGGGCTAAATGAAATTCCATTTTTGTGTTTAATCAAATTATAAAAAGTAAAGAATAGTGCCTTTTTGCGACTTTGTGTCTTTGCTAGACAAAAGAAAATATTTTCATTAACTTTGTAAAAAGATACAACCCACAACGCATAACTTACAACAAAAAAAATGCCGAAAATACTAATCATAGAAGACGAAGCATCAATTCGAAGAGTCTTAACCAAAATACTTTCTGAAGAAAGTGATACCTATCAAGTAGAAGAAGCCGAAGACGGTGTTCAAGGCTACGAAAAAATAAAAAATACCGATTACGATTTGGTTTTGTGCGACATCAAAATGCCAAAAATGGACGGAGAAGAACTGCTGGAAGCCGTTAAAAAAATCAAACCAGAAATTCCAATGGTAATGATTTCCGGGCATGGCGATATGGAAACTGCAATCAACACCATGCGTCTTGGAGCTTTTGATTACATATCAAAACCACCCGATTTGAACCGACTTTTAAACACCGTTCGCAACGCATTAGATAAAAAACAACTCGTAGTAGAAAACAAAATTCTGAAGAAAAAAGTCAGTAAAAACTACGAAATGATTGGGAATTCAGAACCAATCAATCACATAAAAGCAATAATAGAAAAAGTTGCCACCACCGATGCGCGCGTTTTAATTACAGGACCAAACGGAACTGGAAAAGAACTTGTTGCACATCAATTACATGAAAAAAGCGAACGTGCAAATTTTCCAATTATCGAAGTAAATTGTGCCGCAATTCCTTCCGAATTAATCGAAAGTGAATTATTTGGCCACGTAAAAGGCGCCTTTACATCAGCTGTAAAAGATCGCGCAGGGAAATTTGAAGCTGCCGATGGCGGAACCATTTTTCTTGACGAAATTGGTGATATGAGTTTGGCAGCTCAAGCCAAGGTTTTACGTGCTTTGCAAGAAAGTTTAATTCAGCGTGTTGGTGCCGACAAAGACATCAAAGTCAACGTTCGTGTTGTTGCCGCAACCAACAAAGATTTGAAAAAAGAAATCGAAGAAGGACGTTTCCGTGAAGATTTATACCACAGGTTGGCCGTAATATTAATTAAGGTTCCTGCATTGAATGACCGTCGCGATGACATACCTTTGTTGCTTGAACATTTTGCTGTAAAAATAGCCGAAGAGCAAGGAAATGCGCAAAAAACATTTTCAGCGGAAGCCATAAAATTACTGCAAGAATACGATTGGACAGGTAATATTCGTGAATTAAGAAATGTTGTAGAACGATTGATTATTCTAGGCGGAACCGAAATTTCTGAAAACGATGTAAAATTGTTCGCAAGTAAATAAAAACGTTATATGTTCTAAGTTATAGGTTTTCTCAAACTTAAAACATAGAACTTATAACTTACAACAAAACAAAATGCAATTAAAAAAAATTAACTCAAACCTGCAAAAAGCACTAATTGAAAACGATTTGGTCGAAGCCAACGAAATGCAGCAAGAAACTTTTTCAACGATAAAAAGTGGTGCTGATGCCGTAATTCAATCGACAAAAGGAACAGGAAAAAGTACTACAATAGTTTTAAATGTCATTCAACGCATGGAAAAAACCATGGGTGAAAGTACTCGAGCGCTTATTATTGTAGAGAATAAAGAAAAAGTGCTAGAAATGGAGGAACTTTTCTTAAAATATGGAACGTACACCGATTTGAGTATTTTTGGTTCGCACGATAAAGGCGACATTGATTATGACAAAAACATCATTTCGATGGGATTAGACATTCTTATAGGAACACCCAATCGTATTAACGCTTTATTTTCATCAGCTGGTTTTAACATCAATACCATTAAAATGTTTATTGTTGACGATGCCGATGTTTTATTTAGAAACCGTTTGGATGCTACAATATTGCGTCTTTCGGCAAGTATTGAAAAAACGCAACGCATCTTTTTTTGTTCAGAAATCACAGAACGAGTAGCGGTTTTAGCCGATAAAATCATGATCGAACCACTCTTTTTCGAAATGGAAGACGAGGAATAGATTTTAGATTTCAGATTTTTTGATTGCGACTTGTCGTTCCATTGAAATCTTATTCTTTAATTTACAATACTACATTATACAACAATACATTATAGACAAAATGGGTTTAATAAAAATATTTTCAGGAAGCGAAATTTTAGCATTAGGACTAAAAGAAAAATTAGAAGAAAAAGGCATTGACGTTTTGCAAAAAGACAACATACAATCTGGAAGATTAGCTGGATTTGGGACTTCGGATTTAGCCGTCGAATTGTTTATACAAGAAACCGTTTTTGGTAAAGCCAATCCGATAATTGAGGAGTTTAGATTGAACATCTAGTAGATTTTTTATGAAAGCTATTCGATTACTTCATGATGATCTTGGAAACTCCTATTTTCAAAAAGGAACGTTACCCGAATATCATAAAATTGAAGTTGAATATTTCAATATTCAAACTAAAATTGAGCCCTACCAACAAAGGCAACATACTGCACCACGATATCAGTTTGTGGTTACATTGAAGGGTAAATTAGAATTTACTACTTCAGAAGGAGCAACGTTCATTATTGAACCTGGAATTATTTTAGTAGCCAAAGATACCGAAGGCGAAGGACACTCGTGGAAAATTATCGAAGGTGAAATTTGGGAACGAATTTATATTGTTCCAATGCAAAACGATTTCGATCATTTTGTTTTAGATTGATTGTATTGAAATATTTTAAATAAATTTCGATGAAAGCCATCCGATTTGTATTTTTTTCACTTTTTACTTTCTTTGGTGTAATTTACTTGCTCTACGTGAGTTACATTTATTTCAACCAAGCCGGAATGGTTTTTATTGCCAACAAGCTTCCTGAAAACTATAAGTTTGAATTCAATCAGAAATTTGAAGAATTAAATATTCCTTCATTCGATAATAAAAAGATTAACGGATTATTATTTAAGAGTTCAAACCCAAAAGGACTAATTTTTTATCTTCACGGAAATGCTGGTGCGCTAGATTCTTGGGGAAATTGTGCTGAGGTTTATACCAATTTGGGGTACGATATTTTTATATTAGATTATCGTGGTTTTGGAAAAAGCGAAGGACAAATTGAAAATCAAGAACAGGTTTTTAAAGATATTTCTATCGTATACGACAAAGTAAAATTGAAATATAAATATAAATATAAAGAAACAATCATTATTGGATATTCTATCGGAACTGGATTGGCAACCTATTTAGCCTCTATAAAAAATCCAAACAAACTAATTCTTCAAGCGCCCTATTATAATTTTTTAGAATTTTCTACTTCACGAGCACCATATTTTCCTGATTTTTTAAAGAAATTTCAGTTTGAAACTGATAAATATATTACAAAAGTAAAAGTGCCAATAGTTATCTTTCATGGCAATCAAGATCAGTTAATTTCTATCGAAAATTCCACAAGACTGCAAAAATTATTAAAACCAACTGATGCTTTTTTTGTGCTGGAAAATCAAGGTCATTTGGGAATAAACAATAATGAATATTTTAAAGAGAAGTTGAAAATGATTTTAGAAAATTAAACTCAAATGAAAAAAATAGTCATAATTTTTATACTTCTAATAAGCTTTTCATGCAAAAAAGAAAAGTTTACAGTTGAAAGTATCTTTCTCGAAAACTTAAAAGAAACTTCAACTTTTTATGAAAACGAGAATAAAAAAATTGCCGCTACAATAGCTTCTAGGTATTATGATTACGGTCGTAAGTCGGAAAATTTTGATACTCTGAATAGTTTAGCAAAAAAGTTTGATAAACTATTTATAAATTTAAAAGTTACAAATAAGGAAGAAAAAATTGAATCGTTCAAAAAATACATTACAGACATTAATAATCTAAACTCCGAATACAAAATAGAGAAAATGGATTTGGAAAAGTTACAAGTTTTAGATAATGAAACTTTATATTTTTATTTAAAGTTCAAATTATATAAAATTCAATTTGAAAATTATGAAATGCATCTGTCAAAATTGCCTGTTTATTGCGGGTTTAAAGCGGTTTCACCAAAACAAGCAGAATTAATAAAGATAATTGAAAGTTCGGATATAAAATAATCCTTCAAAAAATCTATCTTTGCACCTTCAAAAAAAAATTTGATAATTAAATTATCATACAATCTAAAAATCTAAGATGATTACAGTTAACGATATTTCCGTAAATTTCGGAGGAACTACTTTATTTAGCGATGTTTCTTTTGCTATCAATGAAAATGATAAAATTGCCTTAATGGGTAAAAATGGTGCTGGAAAATCAACACTTTTAAAGATAATTGCTGGCGAAAGTAAACCTTCAACCGGAAATGTTTCAACACCAAAAGACGCTGTTGTGGCCTATTTGCCTCAGCATTTGTTAACGCATGACGGTGCAACTGTAATGGAAGAAGCATCAAAAGCATTTGGTGAAATCTTCAAAATGAAAGCGGAAATTGACGAAATCAACGAACAATTGACTATCAGAACGGATTATGAAAGTGATGAATACATGAAGTTGATCGAACGCGTTTCTGACTTAAGCGAAAAATTTTATGCCATCGAAGAGATTAATTATGAAGCCGAAGTTGAGAAAATTTTAGTTGGTTTAGGGTTTGACAGAGAAGATTTTAACCGTCAAACATCGGAGTTTTCAGGTGGTTGGAGAATGCGAATTGAATTAGCAAAAATATTATTGCGTAAACCTGATCTTATTTTATTAGATGAGCCAACCAATCACATGGATATTGAAAGTATTCAGTGGTTGGAGGATTTCTTAATCAATTCGGCAAAAGCTGTGGTTGTAATTTCACACGATAGAGCCTTTGTAGACAATATTACCAATAGAACTATTGAAGTTACTATGGGAAGAATTTACGATTACAAAGCCAAATATACACACTACTTAGAACTTAGAAAAGACCGACGTATTCACCAGCAAAAAGCATACGACGAACAACAAAGAATGATTGCTGACAATCAAACTTTTATTGATCGTTTTAAAGGAACTTTCTCTAAAACCGACGCGGTGCAATCGAGAGTTAAAATGCTCGAAAAACTAGTTTTAGTGCAAGTTGATGAAGTAGATACATCAGCTTTAAAATTAAAATTTCCACCAGCAATTCGTTCAGGTCAGTATCCTGTGATTGTGAAAGATTTAGAAAAATCGTACGGCGATAAATTGATTTTTAAGGATGCCAATATTGTTATTGAGCGTGGTGATAAAGTTGCTTTTGTTGGTAAAAATGGTGAAGGAAAGTCCACCATGATTAAAGCCATTATGAAGGAAATTGAAATCAATAGTGGTTCGGTAGAAGTAGGGCACAATTCAATGATAGGTTATTTTGCTCAAAATCAAGCATCATTATTAGATGAAAATGCCACCATATTTGAAACTATAGATAATATTGCAGTTGGCGATGTTAGGACACAAATAAAAAATATTCTTGGAGCTTTTATGTTTCATGGAGACGATGTGACTAAAAAAGTAAAAGTACTTTCTGGAGGCGAAAAAACACGATTGGCAATGATTAAATTATTGCTAGAACCAGTAAATTTATTGATTCTGGATGAGCCATCCAATCACTTGGATATGAAAACCAAAGACATTATTAAAGATGCGTTGCGCGATTTTGACGGGACTTTAATCTTGGTTTCGCACGATAGAGATTTTCTTGACGGTTTGGCAACCAAAGTCTTTGAGTTTGGTAATAAACGTGTCAAAGAACATTTTGAAGACATCAAAGGTTTCTTGGCGCACAAGAAAATGGAATCGCTTCGTGAAATAGAGAAGTAATTATCTAAGTATCCCAAAAATAAAGACTACTTTGTAATTTTAAACAAGATTTCATTGTCATGAAAGACCGTAATGAGTTACAAGTTTCTAGATTTGAATTACAAAAGGTAGCAGACTTCTTACCTTACCCATTTATCATTGCCGAAGTTATAGATAACGTGCATTGGAATACCTTTCTCAACGAAAAGTTTTTGGAAGAGATTGGATATTCTTATGATGAAATTCCTACAATTGATACATGGTACGAGCACGCTTATCCTGATGATGCGTATAGAAAAAAAGTTATCGAGTCTTGGGATAAAAAAGAAATTGAATCACAGCAAGAAGGAACAGTATTTGTTAAAATGCAATCGCTTGTAACTTGTAAAAATGGCGTTAAACGGTGGTATGAAATTAAAGCTTCAGTAATCAATACGCTTCATGTTGTAGCATTTATAGATGTTGATAAAGAAATTGTACTGCAAGAAAATTTGAAGCGTACCAATGAAAACAACGAACGCATGTTGTCGGTATTAGGACACGATTTGCGAGGACCAATTGCCAATTTAACTTCGATTTCGGAAATGGCGTCCAACAGTGAAATTTCTCAATCTGATTTTTCTGAATTCATTTTATTGATTAACGAACAATCCAATCAGGTGTTAGAAATGTTAGAAACAACGCTCAATTGGGCAAAATTAAATTTTAATGTTATTGCACAAAATGAGACTGAAATACATTTTGAATCCTTAATTTGTGGTGTTTTAGAAATTCATAAAAATGTCTGTAATGCTAAAAATATTACTGTGCAACTTTCTTTAAAGTCGGTAGAAACAATCGTTTCGAATCAAGAAATAGTAACTATTATTGTTAGGAATATCGTTTCGAATGCTATAAAATTCACACCAGTTAACGGAACTATTTCGATCAAATTAGAGAAAAATATTTTATTAATATCCGATACAGGAATAGGAATGTCAGACGAAATGATTCAGAATATTTGGAATCATAAATACATTTCCAGTCGCGGAACCAATAATGAGAAAGGCATTGGAATGGGTTTGCAATTGGTATTGCAACTTGTAAAAAAAATAGACTGTAAGTTGACTATTACGAGTAAAGTGGATCAAGGCACAGCAATAAGTTTGGCGTTTAATCAACCCAATTAATCAAGTATTTATTTGTTCAACTATGTTTTAAACTAGTATATTAAAACCCGATATTTCGGTTGTGAAATATCGGGTTTTAAGTATCCATTAAATTTATCTAAACTTTTTTTGATATGTTTTTAAAGTAGTAATTGTTTTTTCTATTTTGATTTTCTCTTCTTTTTTAAAACTTAGTGTGAACAGTTTAAAACCAGTCTTTTGAATGGATTCTTTATTTCTAAAAATGAATTCTAAAGAAATAGTATCGCCGTTTTCTTTAGTTCTATAGTTGATTATTTTACTCAAATCAAAGGCATGTATTTGTTCACTTTCATTGACTTTATTAGAAAATAAATCAGATAATAAATATGTTTTATAGTTAACATTCATGAATTCCTTGTCCATATTTATTTCCTTGCCATCATTATTGGTATTCAAGAATGCAGTTAATTCTGCTTCATCCATAATTTCTTGTGAATAAGCAGTAAAAGTAATTAAAAACAGAAGTGCTAGAATCTTTTTCATACTATTGATTTTACGATGTTATATTTTTTACTCTTTCTTTTTCGGCAATGGTTTACCGTCTTTGGTAGTGATAATTACAATTCCTTTTTCTCCTTTTTTACCATATATTGTGATGGCTTTTTCGGGTTGCAAAATCGAAATGGTTTCAATTTTTTGTTTGTTCAAAGGTGCATACGGACTAGTTGGATTAGGTCCAAATAATTCCTTTTCGGTATAATAAATACTGTTTATAATGTATAAAGGTTCGGGTAATTCTACTATAGATTCGACTTCGTCGTCGGACATTTTATATAAATCTCTATCCGTAACATTTCCATCAAGAATCATAAGTGGATCTTCTTTTTTAGCCTTTTTAGCTGATTTTGCGCTAGCTTGTTTGGGTTTTAAATCTTCTGGTTCTACAGCAACTTGCGTCACACTTCGAGATTCAAAGTTATTTTGTTTAAACCAATTATTATCAGCTTTCTCAACGGCATTCAAATAGGTTTTACTTTCTAATAGTGTATCTTTTCTAGAAAGCGTTGCTTCTTGAACTACTTCATCTGCAACTGCAACTTGTGGTTGGTTTTTTATTTGCTCTTGCAATTGTTTTTCGGCTTCATTTTTCGATACCGTATCTGTAAAAACCAGACTGTTGCTTTTAGAATCTTCTATAACGCTCTTGCTTTTCAAAGTGTCTGTATTTACAATTGAATTGCTAGGTGTACTATTTATTTCGGTTGGTTGTAATGTAATGAACACTAAGGTTCCAACCAATAAAATAGAAGCAGCAATTGCAATTTTTTTCCAAACTTTTGTTTGTTTTTTCCAAACTTTTTGGTCGAGTTTGTCTTCTATGCGACTCCAAATTTTGTCACTATTTGTAAAGTCTTTGGCATCCGATTTTTCGGCTGCATTTTTAAATTGTGAGAATAATTTATCTTGATTTTCCATTTCTTTATTTAGCTTTTTTATAATACAAGTTATTTACCAGAACCTGTAATTTAGTTTTTGCGGCATTCAATTGCGATTTTGATGTACCTTCTGAAATTGACAACATTGTTGCGATTTCTTTGTGGCTGTAACCTTCTATTGCAAACAAATTGAAGATGGTTTTGCAACCTTCAGGAATAAAATTCAACAGATTTAATAAATCTTCTTCTTCCAAATGTGTATCAGCTACACTCTCGGGTTGTAAGGACAACTTAGAGTCTTCTAAATACAAATTGAAATTCACATTACGTTTCAATTGCAGCAAACACAAGTTAACTGTTATTTTTCTTGCCCAACCTTCAAAGGCTTTAACTTCTTTAAGTTGATCAATTTTGGTAAAAATGGTGTAAAAGGCATCGGCAAGAACTTCTTCTATTTCCTCTTCTTTTTTTAAATACCGTTTGCAAGTGTAGTACAACTTAGGCGAAAGCAGCTTGTACACTTCATGCTGCGCTTCGCGTTGCATTTTTTTGCATTTACTTATTAGGTTTTCGTTTATCACAATCTAGGTGTTTTGTATAAAGAGTACTTTTTTTATAAAAAGGTTGGGACACAATTTAAAAAAAACAAAAAAAGCTTACCATAACGATAAGCTTTAAGTACTATGTGTAAAGATATTTTATTTTTTTAGAATTTTCAGTTTTACTTCATTATTTATAATGGCAATGTAAGTGCCTGATTGTAATGAGCTAACGTTGATTGATTGGTGATTTGAAATAGCATCGTTTTTTTCTAAAACTACTCTTCCAAAAAGATCCATGATTGTAATAGAATTAATATCGGTACTTGCTGAAAAGTTGATGATTTCAGAGGATGGATTAGGATATACTTCAATTTTAGAAGTAGTGAAAGTAGTGTTGGCTAAAGTGGCACTTCCCCAATTGGAAGTAGTTCCTGTAAGTGCAAAATTGGCTAAAGTTCCGTTAGCGGTGGCTTTTTCATCTGTTAGTGAAGTTAAACCAGTATTGGTGCCATATGGAATTCCTTGATTGAACTTGTAATACAGTTTTAAATTATTTTCGCTTAGTGGATTGGCAATATCACCATTATTAGCAATGATAGTTGCAATTTCTGTTGCAGTTAAACCTTTATTCCATAGGCTAACTTCGTCTATATAACCATTGTGATACCAACTAAAGGCTTGGAACTGAACTAAACCAATCTTGAAAGTCAAACTGTTAGAGGTTGGCGCAGAACCAGATGCTGCAATGCTTCCTACCATTGTTGTACCCGAATACAGTTTGAGTAAAGCACCATCGTAAACCAGAAAGAAGTGATTCCATTGATTTGGTACCAAACCAGTATAACTAATACTATAGGCAACGCCGCTTGAATTTCTAAAACGCGCTTCAATTTCGGTTGCATTTAATTGTACGATATAAAAATCGAAATTGGTTTCATTTCTGTAGCCAGCAAAACC
This sequence comes from Flavobacterium sp. SP2, assembly GCF_057626655.1. Taxonomy (NCBI): domain Bacteria; kingdom Pseudomonadati; phylum Bacteroidota; class Flavobacteriia; order Flavobacteriales; family Flavobacteriaceae; genus Flavobacterium; species Flavobacterium solicola. The sequence goes on along the minus strand of NZ_JBVHBT010000001.1, from coordinate 418,149 downwards.
ATCAAAGTTGGGAAATCCTGTAGAGGTACTTTTTGGGTAAACTTTACAAGACAATGTTATTGCTGTTGCATTGGCAAGCACATTTTCTGATCCAGTAACGTTTACGTTGTCGTTTACGCCATCAAAATCCAGGTAATTGTTTTGTGAAAAACCAGTATAGCTGTAAGCTAATAAAAAAATAAAAATAAGTAATTTTTGTTTCATAGTTAAGTTGTTTTGATTTGTTCAAATTTACATAATTCAAACTGAATTTCACAACTTATTGAATAAAAAACAGGGGTATTTGTTTTTATGTACAAAATTCTTATTATTTGTATTAAAAAATTAAAAATTTTGTTTTAAAAATTACTACTTTTTTGCATTAGGGTTTGAGCGTAATGGTTAATTTGAAGATATTTGATTCTAGTAATTCGGTGTCGTTGTCTTCGCACAATATAAATTCCAATTCTTTTTCTGATTTTTTGGCTAATGCGATGCCTTCTAATTTATGCGAATCGGTTATTTTTTTTGTAAAATCCAGTTTCATGGTAGTGGCATCTATTCGTCCGATTAGGCTACCTAAAACCTCGCCGTCGTCATAGGTGTTTGCGGTATCTTCTGCTGTTGCTAGAAAATATATTTTATCATCAATCAATAATGCATCGGTAAAGGTTGATCGAACGCCTTTAATTTTAGGCAATTTGATTTTGTTGAATACCACTGAAAAATCGTCGGTTAAATTAGCGCCACCAATTGTAAAAACTACATTTTGTCCGTTGGTTCCATTTCCGCGGTTGAATAGAAACCAGTTTTCACCGTTGTAGGCAACACCTTCAATATTAAAATCTTCAGGTTTTATTTCTGCAAAACTTTGCATGGATGCGTACAAATTACTCAAATCGGTTGTTGCAAGTACTTTTTTAGAAGTTGCATCAACAGTAATCATTTGCATTCGTTTTTCGGTGGAACCCGATCCAAAAAGGTAGATTTTATTATCGAATTGTGTTACCGCTTCAAAGTCTAGTTTGTCTTTTTTCGCAACCGCATCTGAAGCATTTTCTACCAGCGGATGTTTTTGTAGTTCTTTAGTATTCATATGGTATTCGTACAGAAAAGAACTGTTGTCGCCAATGGCAAGAAGTATATCGTTATTGAATAATAAGCCCGATGCTGATCCAAGGCCAATAATTTTAAGAAGTAATTGCAGCTGAAAGGTTTCCATAGTTATGAGTTATGCGTAAAATTAGCAATCAAAAATACTACAATAATCTTTATTTTTAGACCATTATGTTTAAAGTTATAGTTGGACTTCTATAAATTTGATGCGAATGGAAACTTTATTGCGTACAGATTTATTTTAATTGAACTTAATTGAATTGATTGTAGTTAGATTGGTATCAAATTGGCAATTAATTCGTATAACGGTTGTTTCTCGTTTACCTTCTTCGATAAAGGCAAGGGATGTATATAGTATATTACTTTTGGCTGAAAATGAAACGGAACCGCCCGAAAGTTTATGTTTTGCGAATTGTTTTTTTATTTGCTCCAGATTTTTTTGTAGCTGGGTTGTTAAATTATAAGTAGTAATACTGGTAGTAGTTCCTATTAAATAGTCGGTTAATGCTGTAGCAAACGCCGCCATTTGTGGATTACTAGTAATTGAAAAGTATCGGTTTCGGTTGAAGAGGATCTTGTCTTTAGCATTCCAAACATCGTTCAATCGCGATACTTGCATTAGTTTATAATTGGGATCAATGGTAATTCTACTCGTATTTTCGGTTGTGATTGTTTGCTTATTTAGGTCCTTAGAAAAAGTTAGTGTTTTTTTAGTTTTTAGATTATCTAGAGTTAGTATGCCAATTTCTACTTCTAACGGTTCATCTGAAGTTGTGGAAATAGCAACTTCATTATTAGGCAATTCTTCGAAATAAACATCGGGAAAAGCCTCAGTGGCATTTATTGTTTGCACTCCATTGGACTGAAATAGTGCATTTATTTCATCCAAAGTGGTTTTTCTTTTGTCGATTTTCTGTTGGTAGACTGCAACGATTTCATTAATTAGATTAGGATTGGAATTCATTCGCGCATGGAGGTACATGGGAATTAAATTGTAAGACAGCAAATTGTTTTCTGAAAAAGTAAGGTTCTTTTTGTTTATTTCATTCAAACTGCTTTTGCCTTCTAGCATGAAAAATCGTTCGCTTATCGACCTGTCTAATTGCTTTTCACCGTTTTGTGTGATGTTGTATTGCATTGAAAGAAACTCTGTAATGCCTTCGATAACAGGACGTTCTTTAATGATTAAGCCGTCTTGACCAAACCAGATATGGGCTATTTCATGTGCTATCGTATTTTCTTTGTTTTTTCCTTTTACGACATCAGAATTGTAAACAATGATGTTTTCGGTAGTTTCGCTGGGTTGATTGGTTGGAGCAAATACAATTTTGGGTTTTCTTTTAACTCCAAAAAAAGTGGCATAGTAATCGAAAGAACGACTCATTCCGATAGCCGCTTTTTTCATTTCTTCTAGATATTCCTTCTCCGATTCGAGGTAAAATATAGTAAAACCATTACTTTCAAAGGAGTTGAATTCTCCGGCAACTATTTTGGGTGCTGTGGTATATTTTTCTTGTAAGTCTTCTTGGGTTGGGAAAATTAATCGAAACGTATTCGACGTGATGTTTAAATTGAATTTTTTAAGGTTATAGAACTCGTTGCTTTTAATGCCTACATACTTTGAATCGATAATGAAAAAGTCCTTAAATACTTGTTCTTTATTGGTAATGACTTCAAATTGAATTGCATTTACATTTTGAATTTGACATTCCTTAAGCGACGATTTGTCTTTAATATAAGTGGCTTGTAACGGATTGAGCGACACGTTTTTTGGAAATAAATAGGTATCGTTGGTTTTGTTACCAAAATATTGATTGACTTGAATATTCAAATACTGGTCGATGGTAATGTCTGCTGTAATTTCTTGTTGCGCTAGTGCAATGAACGAATGTAAAAGCGTTATTAGAAAACCTATTTTTTTCATGTGAAAGGGGTATTTCCTATTTAAAAGCAGCAGTAAAAGCCACTTTCAATGGGTGCACGATTTTATTTTATGGAATTAAAGTAATTATTTTACTCTAGTTGTGATGATGATGGATGGTTTTAGTTCTTCCGCATCTTCGGCTTTTTTCGGAAGAATTAATATTTCCATTCGGGCAATATTTTTAGGATCTATGGTGAATTCGTTTAAGTTTTCTATCAAGACGTCGTTGACCATTACGTTGACATCCGTTGCATTTTTGATGTTTTCGTTTTTGGTCTTAGTTCGTTCTACAAATTCTTTTAAAGTCAGTAGTTCTGACGAAGATGCACTTGATTTTTGTTGTGAATAGCCGTTGATTGCTATTAGAATAAATGATAAAAGTACGGGTAGTTTTTTCATCCTAAAAAAATATTGACTTGCTTAATAGTACTTGCTAATTTTCGACTTTGTAGTACAAATATACTAAAACGAAAGTAGTGTTGGTTTATATATAATGTCTTTTCATTTTATATAATTAAATGATTTTTTTAGCGTTTTAAAGTTTAGCATCTATATACCAACGAATGTATTTTTCAGTGATAGTATTTAGTTCAAATTCTTTATTGATGTACGATTTTTTTGGTACTATTTTTTGGATAATTTTGTTCACATCTAAATTTACAATTTTTAATTTTTCAGAGGTACTTTTTAGATTGTGTATTGGTTGACCGCATTGATGAAAGGTTGCTGCAGTGTAGTGCAACGTATCCTTCTTTTGGATAAACTTAATAGTTAAGGATACTCGTCCGTCGGCCATGCCATACAATTCGTTGGGTTTTGGTTTTTCATCTGCTATGAACTCATCAAAGTTTGTAAGTTGGAGCACCTCTTTTTTTATTTCACGTTGTAGTTTTTTATTGATTCTTTTCTTCTCAAATTTTAGAAATGCCAGTTTATCTTTTAAACATTTTTTAATTACCTTTTTTTTGGGTCTTTCAAGTCTTGGTTTGAGGTATTCAGAAGTAAAATTATCCTTATTGGTATTCATTTCAACAAATAATGCAGTGCAAATTTCATTGTTTATGATGCGCCGCTTTTGGAGTTCAATTGTTCTGGTTTTTCGATTGCTGCCATCGAATTTTCTTGTGGTTTGACTGTTTTTTTCTAAGTAATATTTGCCATCTTGAGCTACTACAATTGCTACAATTTCAGCTTTATAAAAAACACCTTTACGTCTTCCTGATTCCAATTCATAGTTGTATTCCATTATGATTTTATCAAATGGAGTAGGAGCTTGAGCCCAAAGTAATTGACTAAGTAAGCCTATGGTAATGAGGATTATTTTATTCATTATTTAGTATACGAGTAAGTTATTTATACTACTTATTTTAAATTCAGGTTGCTATTTTGTCTCTGTAAATTAAAAGTTTTATTATGGAAAACTAGAGATTATGATGTTTTTAGTTTTCATTCTTTGGTTTCCAGTAGGTTTTTTCGATGTCAAACTTTTTTGTTATTGGGTTGAAGTTATACACAATTGCATTTCCGATGAAGCAGTTTTCGTAACTTTCTTTTTGAATATACCACGAGCTTTCAATTTCTACTTTGGTATCCTTTGTGAAGTCAAATTCAAAGATAGGATCGTTGAGTTCTTCAAATTGCGCTTCGCAAGTGGAGGTATTTTCTTTTCGTTTTAGTTGTTCTTTGAAGTCGGAAAAGACTGTTTTTTCATCACCAAATTGTTTTAGAGTAGCAGAATTGACTTGGTAAAAATGCAGCGAATTACCGTCACCAACTTTATCATTTGTGATTACAATATAGGAATTATCAGTTGTTTTATAGAGGTTTATAGACCAATAGCCGTCTACAATTCTAAACGCTGCTTTATGGCGTTCTAAATAGAGTTGATTAAAGTACTGAGGGTTGTCATCGGTGTAGTAATTGTATTGTTTGATTTCGTTATACCACTTCTTTCGATCTTTTAAGTTCCAATCCCAACTGGTAAAAGCACTATCAGGTAAAAGCAATATAATGTCGAGTAAGTCGCTGTTCTTTTTAAAATCAATCGGAATTTTCTTCTCAGAATTGGGTTGGTTTTCATCTTTTTCAGCTTGTACTGTATCGAACACTTTTGCGCTTGAAGACGACGCGTTTTGCGTTTTCTTTTCGCAAGAAAGGAAGGTTAGAAACAGCAGTATATAAAATAGTTGTTTCATTGGGTTGATTCTTTTATTTACGTTTGAATGTTCGTACGATTTTCTTTATTTCGTTTAGATTTTTTTCGTAGTTATTGTTTGTTGAGCCTATAAATAGGTAGTAGGAATTAGCACTAAAAAGCATTACCTGATATACTTTTTCTTCTAATCCTGTATCCTTGTCTTTCGCAACTGCAGTTATTTCATATCCTGAAATAGCATCAATACTTATGGCATTAGTGCTTTCAATTTTTACAACATTCAAGGGCATTTTTTTTAAACGGTTTATTGCATAAAGTTTGGTGTCTTTAACTTCAACGTTGGATAGTGCCTTCCCAATTATCAAATTAGTAGTATTTTTAGATTTTGAAGGAAGCATTCCATCGGTATTGTAAAGTAAAGTTTTAGACATGCTTTTTGCGAAAATCAAACTTGTACCTTCTGTATTTACTACAAAATCTACTGCTTCTAGTGGATTAGTTTCTTTATTTTCTTCGTAGACAGTAGTCAAAATGGCTGTTTTTATTTCGCTTCCAAGTTCTACTAAGTCCTTTGGAAATGCTCCATTTATCATAATCGTTTCTTGCTCCGTTCCAAACATAAACACTATTTTGGAAAACGTTTGTCCATATGCACTTTGTTCGGCTGTTAAAAGGACTGCTTTTTTTCCGTTTAAAATATATTCTTCTGAACTTTTTAGAACGATACCTTTAGATAACAAACCCTCTTTATTCATTCCTAACGAAATTTCTGAAAATGGGCTAGGAAATTCTATGACCATTATGGAGGAAGCATTTTCTTCTTGCTGAAAACCGCCAAAGTTTTGTGCTTTAGTAAAGCCCTTGGGTGGAATTAAACTTACTTTAGATCCAGATACATTTAAATGATTGCTTGTCATTTTATTTACAATGTTGTTTTGCGACGCGACAACGGTACATTGCAATACAAGAAATACTGCAAATAGCGTAGTCTTAATTTTATTTATCGAAGTACTTTGAATCATCGTATTTCAGGATAAAAGAGTTAGTTGGTTATTTTGTAGTAAGCGATTTAATAGGTTACGATAACTCGACGAATTGAACATAAATGCCTAATAAGATGTGCCAAAATAAATAGTGCCCTAACCGCACCGATAGCGAGGCTAAAAATCCTGCGTTTTTGAAATAGATTGCTTGTAAAAAGTTCATCAAAAAGCCGGTGAGTACTGAATAAATTACAAACAATAGTGCTCCGTCAGGAAGTTGCTCTAGAGGTTCTCTTAGTGAAGTTAACACAATGGCTGTCCATGATAACTGGTTGAAATATTTGCCTTTAGCAATCCATTTACCCAAAAACAAGAGTAGGGTTAAAGGAATAAGACGGTAGAATACCTCTATTTCTAAAGCACCTGAAAAAAACAAAAAAATAGAGTAGGGAAAGGGTTGTAGAAAAGGTGGTAACTCAGTATAAGGTTCTGGATGCATGAGTACTTTAATGACGATGATATCCAAAATGCCAAATACGGCTCCTATCAAAATGGGTTTTAAAAATCGCTGTTTGATAGCGATGCTTGGTTCTAAAAAATTGGGAATTTGAGCCTTGGATTGTAAAAATAAAAAAGGAATTCCTACAAGTAGTACTAGAATGTTTTCATAATTCCAAATGCGTAAGAACGCATGATGTTCTTTAATTGCATTTCCGTAAAATATTCCTATGATAGCAATTAGCAAAAAGGAACCATAAATAATTAGATTGTGCTGAAACTCCTTTCTAGGAATTTGGTTTACTTTCATAATGTACTGTTTTTAATGTTTCAAAATTGGTTTACTTATTTTTATCCTAAACTTGTACAATCAAAGCTATCCTAAGTTAGCTCGACTTGCATCGCGTAATTTCAGGAATTTATTTTTATAAGGTATCATGTATCTACTATTAACTGGCTTGTAAGTATCAGTTAGAAAAGCAAAATTCGAATAAGAAATTGCAACTACGAAAGCTAATTACAAGATTTACAAACAACTCTGGTCTTGTATTTTATCAAGTAATGATTTGAAATCTTGATTGTCTTCAGTATCTCGTATGCACATGATTTGATAGATTTTCTCGCCATCATTTACAATGATGATGTTCATGTAAATATCTTCGATCAGAATGTGTAATCGTAATTCGATTACGGTAGCATTTGCGTTTTCGAATTTTGTATTGCGAATGATTTTGGAATTGTTTTTCCAAGTCTTTATGTAATCATTTGCTACTGATTGTACTGTTTTGGAAAACGACTTGTTTCTTTTATTGGTCGGAATTGTAAAGTAGAGTAATCCTGTTTCTTCAAGTTTAGTCGAACTTATGGCAACCTCTTCTACCTCGCCAATTCCATCAATCGTTCGTTCTCCCTTTTCGGAAGTTGCTTCTTTAAAACAATCGATTAAATAATCATAACTTGATTTTTTCTGACCGAATGTAGCATTGGTAGTACAAAAAGCCAGTATTATAACTACGGTTGCATACCATTTCATACGATTGTTTTTTTGGATTGAATTCTATAGTAAGTCGTTTATTGATGTATTTGATTAACAGTATTCCTACAGGAAGCATCGATTAATCAATCATCAATTTGGTTTTAGGTAGTTTTAATTTTAATTCGTTTTTTAATGTCGCTTTGTATGATTTTGAAAACTCGTTTGAAAACAAAATTAATTCCTCTAAATTCTGCAATTCAAATAGTTCTTGAGGTAGTTCTTTTAAACTGTTTCCTGCTAAACTCAAACTTTTCAGGTTTTTTAATTTCCCAATTTCTTTTGGAACCGTACTCAATTCTAAATCGGTTAGGTACAATTCTTCTAGATTCACAAAATCACCTATGGAACTCGGAATTTCGGCTAGTTCACCTCCTGTGTATGGATTGATTTGAATTGATTTTACTATTGCTACATTTTTCTGAGCTTCTTCTAAAGATTTGCATTTTACACATTGTGCAAAAGAAGAGATTGAAAATAAGGCAAGGCAAAATGTTACTAATTTTTTCATTTTTGTGTTGGTTTTGGTTGGTTATATAAAAACAAATGTACTTATTTTATTAATTGATTTACTTATGAATTAGGAATTATGAATTATGAATTAAAAATTACGAATTAAGAATTACGAATTAAGAATTAAAAATTAAAAATTTTGAAATTTGAAATTGACTTTTGCAATTGACTTTTGCCATTGCTTTTTGCAACTATTCTTCGGGTTTGGTTCGGGTTTGGTTCGTATTTGGTTCGTAACTTGTTCGTAAAAAGGTGTGTTTTTTGCAAATTCTACAGAAATAAGTACTAATTTAGGGTACCACAACTACGAACCAAATATGAACCAAACCCGAAGAAAGTACGAACTGAACATAAAGTACTATATAAAATAATTGACAATGGCAAAAGTTACTGTTGAAGGCGCATTTCCTAAACGTATAGATGATTATATTTTGTATAAGTTAGGCGATCAAATTATCATTAGAACCAAGAGTGGCTTTACTTCAAAGGCTCTAAAGAAATCGCCTAAGTATGCTTTGAGTCGGCAAAATGCCTCAGAGTTTGGAAGGGTTTCCTCCACATGTAAGGCGTTACGAATTGCTTTGTGTGCTAATTTACCTAAAAAAAATAATCTTTTGGTGGTGAATTCTTTGACTAAAAGAATGCGTCAGCTTTTGGCTTTTGATCGTGTTTCGCTTCGAGGCGAACGCACCTTGTTCAATGCTTTTAGCAATCCAGAAGGTTTGGCTGCCTTGGTTGGATATCATTTTAATCCGGATGCTGCTGTTGCGATTGAATATACTGTTTCGGGAGCAAGCTTACATGTTCCTACCTCTTCGTTGTGCTTTCCTAATGATGCGAATGCTGTAAGTTTTACGGTCGTTTCGTTGGAGTTTGATTTTAATTTGAAAACGCATGCTGTTGGTGAAGGTGACAAATGTTTTTTTAGTTGTGCCACCGTGCCGCCGCAACTGGATTTAATCGTACCGTTTATAGAACGTGCAACTGGTGTATTGCTGACCGTTTTGGTGGTCGAGTTTTATAATCTTGAGGATAGTAGTTATATTCCTGTAGCGGATGATCGCAGTAAAGTGGTTTTACTTGTAAATTGTGAATCGTGAATCGTGAATTAAGAATTAAAAATTAAGAATTAAAAATTAAGAATTAAAAATTAAGAATTAAAAATTAAGAATTAAAAAATTATAAATTACGAATTAATTGAAATTGAATTTTGCAATTGAATTTTGCAATTGAATTTTGCAATTGAATTTTGCAATTGAATTTTGCAATTGATTTTTGCAATTGATTTTTGAAATTGAAACGCTGTGTTAAAAAAAAGTTTTGATAAAGCATTGTAGGTTACACGATAATGAGTACTTTTGTTGCTCGAAATCAAATTTACTCATGCTTGAAACTTTAATTACGTCTAAGACTCGTGTTCGGTTGTTGGTGAAGTTCTTTATCAATGCGGCTAATAATGGGCATTTGCGTGGTTTAGCAGATGAAATGCACGAATCGACTAATGCGATTCGGAAGGAGCTGAACAATCTTTCGGAAGCTGGGTATTTGGAGAAGGAAACGGTGCAAAATCGCATTAACTACAAAGCCAACAAGAAACATCCGTTGTTTGCTATGCTGCAAAAAATTGTGTTCCAACACATTGGTTTGGATGCTGTTGTGGATATGATTTTGGAACGTATGGGTGGTGTGCGTCAGATTGTATTGGTAGGTGATTATGCAAAAGGTATTGACAGTGGCACAATTGAAGTAGTACTTACTGGTGCCGATTTGAATACGGAATACATCATTCAGCTTGCTCCCAAAATAGAAGAAGTAATTGGTAGAAAGGTGCAGTTTATGCTCTCTACTGCTTTTTCAGGTGATGGTTTGGTGATTTATGATGCGAAATAATGTAACTACTTTTTCTAACAGATAAACCTATTTATGTCAAGTTCCAAAACTATTGCTAAAAACACGCTAATCCTCTACATTAGGATGTTTTTTACTATGGCAGTTTCTTTGTACACTTCACGAGTTGTATTAACAACTTTGGGTGTATCTGATTTTGGAGTATATAGTATTGTTGGTGGTATTGTTTCTTCTTTTGGTTTTATAAATGCCTCTATGGCCAATGCCACACAGCGTTTTTTATCGTTTGCAATTGGGGAAAATAATTTTGGTAAATTAAAAAACACGTTTAGTGCCAGTTTGACATTGCATCTTTTTATGGCTGTGTTTTTCGTGATTTTAGCAGAAACGTTGGGATTGTGGTTTCTCAATACGAAATTAGTAATCCAAGAGGATCGTTTGTTCGCTGCCAATGTCGTATTTCATTTTTCGGTTCTTACTTTTGTAGTCGGAATTATTCAGGTACCCTACAATGCTTTATTGATTGCTAAAGAGAAAATGGACGTGTTTGCCTACATGAGTATTTTTGAAGTATTTTTAAAATTAGTCATAGTTTTTCTTTTGCCAATTATAGTTTATGATCATTTGATTGTTTACGCTGGTTTGTATTTGCTCGTTTCCGTAATCATTCGTATTGCCTATAAATTGTATTGCAATCGGAACTTTGAAGAGAGTAGGTATGTTTTTTATTACGATAAACCGTTGTTCAAGAAGTTATTATCCTTTTCAGGATGGACTATGTTTGGAAGTATGTCGGTTATTGCTAAAAATCAAGGCATTAATATTTTATTGAATCTTTTTTTTGGTACAGTACTTAATGCGGCTTACGGAATTACCATGCAGGTTTTGGGAGCAGTTAGTATCTTTTTGATTAATTTACAAGTTGCTTTTCGTCCGCAAATTATCATGAATTATGCCAATGGTAATATTCCAAACTTCCATAATATTGTCTATAAAAGTTCTAAGTTTTCGTATTTTTTAATGCTTGTTATTATTTGTCCTCTTCTTTTAAACTTAGAATTTGTCTTGAAATTGTGGCTTACAATCGTGCCCGATTATGTGGTGCTTTTTGTAACCTTATCGTTGATTAGTCTTTTGATAGATTCGGTTTCCGAGCCGTTAATTATTGCCAATCAAGCTACAGGAAATGTAAAATGGTTTCAAATTATTGAAGGTACCTTGATTATCCTAAATGTTCCGATATCGTATGTGCTTTTGAAATTCAATGCCAATCCGCTAACTGTATTTTATGTTTCGATGGTACTTAATTGCATTGCTTTATTTGCTAGAATTGCCTTGGTTAGAAAAGTCATTGACGTGAAACAGTTTTTTGTAGTTACACTATTCAGAGTTTTTGTAGTTTCGGCGCTAGTCTTTGCTGTGGTTTATTTTGTAAGAATCAATATGGGTAAGTCGAGTACTATTTTTGCATTCATCACACAAAGCAGCATTGTTTTTTTTAGTAGTATTGTCTTTATTTTTCTGTTGGGAATTGAATTTTCAGAACGCAATATGCTCACTAATTTTGTGAAAGGAAAAATAGCCCAATTTAAAAATAAAGCCACGTAATTAGCTGTATTATTTGATTGTAAAATGAAAGAAATCGAGATTCAATATTACCACTCCTTTACTCAAATAGCTCCTGTTTGGAAGCAATTGGATCAAGTTGTACCGCCTTCGTATTTTTGTACCCTTGCATGGCATAAAATTGTGAGACGTTTTTTAAACGCTACTTTTTTAACTAAGAAAACGAATCGAATAGTTTATTTTACGGTTCGCGAATCCAGTTCAGATGCTGCAATAGTACTCCTTGGTTTTTTCTTTATTAAAAGTACTAAAGGAACTAAATCGATACAATTTGCTCAATTACTTGGTCCGTCGGATTATTATGATTTTGTTTATGCAAAAGCTGTTTCCGCTTCATTTTTAAAAGATTGTATTGCGAAAATTGTTTCTGATCAAGATTGTACTACTTTTTCATTTTCGCATATCAAAGAAAGTTCTGCCTTGTTTGAAGCGTTACAGCTCTTCGGAACACTTCAATCGGAATCTTTAGATTGTGTTGCGCTTGACCTTTCTACTAATTATGATGCTCATTATCAGTCGCTCAGTAAGAACGCCCGACAGAATTTGCGAACTGCACATAACCGGATATCCAAAAATGGTGTACGCAGCGAACTTTTATTTTTAAACCAACAAGATGCCGATACTATTGATTTTAAATTGCTAAAAGCCATTTACAAAGAGCGGAGTGCCTCCAAAAATCAAGCGGTTCACTGGAAGTCGCAATTGTATAATTTGCTAGACGATCCGTTTAGAAAAAAGTTGGACATGTTTGATTTGAAAGAAGTAAAAGACACCGACTTTGTTGTAGGTATTTTAAAATTAGACGATGAGATTGGGGCATATTTTTTTGGACTTAAAAACGGAAGTGTTGTAGAGATAAATCGAGTAGCGTTAAATCATAATTTAAAATTTTACTCTCCGGGCATGGTCTTGTTGGATGCTTTTGTTAAATTGGCCTACGAAACTGGTATTCAAACTATTGATTTGACTGTTGGCGACGAAAAATACAAATACGATTTGGGAGGAACAACCCATAAAATTTTTAATATATACGGTACGTTGTGATTGCACTAATTCAAAAAATAAAAGGAAAGATTGCTTATCTAAACCGAAAGCTCACCTTGTTTGTATGTGATGCGCTCAGTTTGGATACTTTTGCTCCAAGTTCTGCTACCGACTTGCAGTATTCGGAGTTTGATAGTATTGCTAGTTTGGCATCGATCACTTTTCAATATAATAAAGTAGTACTTGAGGAACGATTTTTACAACACCATATTTTGTGTGTTTTACAAGATTCTCAAGGCGTAGTGGCGAGTTACGGTTGGTACAATCATTCGGGAACGCATTATTTAGGTGAGTTGGATTTAACGATGAATTTGCCACAAGAATTTAGTGTTTTATATGATTTTCAGACTTATGAGCGCTACCGAGGCAAAGGACTTTATCCGTATTTATTGCACAAAATTTGTAAGCGCGATGCTACCAAGAAGATTATTTATGCATTTCCTGATAATCAATCGAGTTGTAAAGGGATTCTGAAGGCTAATTTTAAAGTCGTAGGAAACTTGTCTGGAATGAATAAGAAAATGTATAGTAAAATGATAACACGATAATGGGTACAATATACTTTAACGCAGATGATTTGGGGTTGACGCATGGCGTTAATCTTGGAATTGTGGAATGCTATAAAAATGGGGTAGTGAATAGTGCTTCGTTGATGACCACCACACCTTATTTTGAAGAGGCTGTTTCATTAATTCAAGAGCATCGATTGGACAATATTGGTTTGCATTTTAATTTGACTGAATTTGCTCCATTATTGCCTACTCATAAAACTATTGTTGATGAACAGGGTGTTTTTTTTAGATCTATTTGTGATAGAAAACAGGTCGATTTAAAAGAAGTTGAAGCCGAATTGGAGGCGCAATACCAACGTGCACTTGCGGCAGGAGTAGTCATTACTCATTTTGACAGTCACCATCATGTACACATGAGTGAATTGTTGAAGGAAGTATTTTTAAAAATAGCTACTAAGTATGGAATGCCCTTACGAAAAGTAGCTAATGGGTATCGCAATCCCATAAAATGGCTGAAGCATGATTTGTTGTTCAAGAACCATCAATTTTATACGGATTCGTTTTCTGCTGAATTTTACGATGGAGCCGTTTCAGAAGCAGTTTTAGAGCACCTCATACAAAATGCGAAAGGCAGTATCGAAATCATGTGTCATCCGGGTTATGTAGATGCTGAAAATGGAATTTACGATGTGCAACGGCAACTTGAAATAGATGTTTTGACATCAGAAAACATAATCAATTTACTAAAATTAAGAACGTTAAAAAAATAATTTATGGATAAAATAGCCGTACTCATACCCGCATATAATGAGAGTATTACCATTAAAAAAGTTGTAGAAGACTTTAAAATTGCATTGCCTGAAGCTACCATTTACGTATACGATAACAATTCTTCTGATGGTACATCCGAAATTGCAGCTGCGGCTGGTGCGATTGTACGTAAAGAGTACAAGCAAGGAAAAGGTAATGTAATACGAAGAATGTTTCGAGAAGTTGATGCCCTTTGTTATATTATGGTGGATGGTGATGATACTTATCCAGCAGAGCATGCTCGAGAAATGGCTAATCTGATTTTAGAAAACGGTCGCGATATGATTGTAGGAGATCGATTGTCTTCTACTTATTTCCAAGAAAATAAGAGACCATTTCATAATTTTGGAAATTCGCTGGTTCGAAACATGATTAACTTTTTGTTTGGTAGTGATATTAAGGATATCATGACAGGGTATCGAGCATTTAGTTTTTTGTTTGTTAAAAGTTTTCCAATTCTTTCTAAAGGATTTGAAATTGAAACAGAAATGACGGTTCATGCATTGGATAAAAACATGCATATTTCTAATGTTGTAATTAACTACCAGGACCGACCAGAAGGTAGTGAATCCAAGTTGAATACCTATACTGATGGATTTAAGGTTATGAAAACAATTGCTAGATTGTTTAAAAATTACAAACCTTTTGAATTTTTTAGTTGGCTAGCTGCTGCACTTTTAGTTATTAGTATTGCCTTATTTATTCCTATTGCAATTACCTATTTTGAAACCCATTTAGTACCAAGAATACCAACCTTAATAGTTTGTAGTTTTTTAGCCTTACTTGCAGTCTTATTATTTTTTGTAGGGCTATTACTTGACGTAATCAAGTTCAAAAATCTAAATGATTTTGAAATGGAATTGCATAACGTACAGCATCGTTTTGTAGATAAAAAAAGTAAGTTGAATGAATAAGTTCGAATCTTTTGTAAAAAGTAATGCTAATTGGAGTGCTATATGCTGTACTTTTATTTCTTTGCTTTCTGTATATTGTTACTTTTTTTATACCGGCTCCATTTCTGCTTGGTTAAAAAATACTATTGGTTCCGATATCATTTGGTTGTTTATAGGTTTTGGAATTTGGAGTATTTTAAAAAAAGCATTACTATTACAAGGCACTTTTTTTAAAGGTTCTATTTGGTTAGTAAGTTTATTTTTTGCAATAGTAACACTTGTAGGTCATTCGTTTACGCTTAATGGTAATTTAGACATGTATTTGTCTACTCTTGGACTGGCCTTATTCCTGTTGTCGATTATTGGATTTACCGTTGTTTTTACCTCTATTATTCTATTGCTATTTGATTTTCTTGATAATCACGCTATTCAAAGTGAGCAAGCGCCTACCATTTACAGCAATCCTAAAAAAGTCTTTTATAAAATTTGGCTCGCAATTTTTGGTTGTTACTTTATATACTTTTTACTTCTATTTCCTGGGGTTATTGGTTATGATACGATTATTGAAATCAATCAATGTTTGACTGGTGAGTATACAAATCATCATCCGTTTGTGCATGTTATACTTCTCTCCACTATGTTGGAATTGAGTAAGCTTTTAGGTGGTTCTTTAGTTACTGGAATGGCTATATATGCTTTTCTACAAATGTTCATTATGTCTGGAATATTTGCTTATTCAATTTCATTTTTATTGCAGAAGAGAGTTCATAAATATATACTGGTGTTTTTATTTGGGTATTATGCACTATTGCCTGTTAATGCAATTTATAGTGTAACACTTTGGAAAGATATCTTGTTTTCAGGGATTTGCCTTTTGTTAGTAATTCAATTTATCAAAATTTGTTACGAACCAAAGCTTATCCAAAGCAAAAAATTCTTTATTTCTTTGGCATTATTACTAGTGCTTTTTTGTACATTTCGTCATAATGGTTTTTATGCGGTACTGTTATTTACCCCTATCTTATTATTTATAAATAGAAGATTTTTTAAATCCTATTTCTTGTTGGTATTTCTAGTAGTCGCATTGGTACAGAGCTATTCTTCGGTTTTATTACCAGCATTGGGTGTAAAAAAAGGTTCAATGCGTGAGGCACTTTCTATACCGCTGCAGCAAATAGCTAGAACGGTAAAATATCATGGTCATGAAATAGAGCTTGAGGATAAGAAAACAATTCGACAAGTTTTAGAAACCGACTCCTTGGCGTTGCTTTACCAACCTCATATTTCTGATTTAGTAAAAAGTACTTTTAATGACGCTACATTTAAAAAGAACCCTAAGATATATATTAACTTATGGTTTAAGCTATTCACGAAATATCCTAAAACCTACATAGAGTCATTTATTGAAGGTTGTTACGGTTATATTGATCCTAGTGTAAACTATGGAGGATCTTATTCTTTTAGTACAATTTATGATTATGATTATCAAGGCTACTACTTCAATTCTCCATATCCTAAAAGTGAACAAGTTGCAAAGCAAAATGTATTTTTACTGTTACCAAAATATATTGTTTTGCATATCCCGATACTTGCATTTTTGACAAGTATTGGTCTTATGATTTGGATTGGTTTGTTAGCCTTTATACGGCTTAAAATGACTGGGAACAAGCGCTTATTATTACCTTTTTACTTTTTGGCTTGTTTGTATTTAACCGTTTTGGCTTCTCCTGTGTATGCAGAATATCGTTATGTGTACGGAATCATTATTTCCATACCTATACTAGTTTGTGTGGTATTATTAGATTCTAAGAAAAACATCGAATCTATTTCTGAAACAATTGAAAAAACAATCGAGTAGTGATGGAGCAAACTAAAAATAAAATTTCAATTATAATCCCTTGTTACAACATTGAGCAGCATGTAGCACAATGTATTGAAAGTGTTTTAGCACAAACCTTTGTTGATTTCGAATTGGTTTTATTAGATGATGGGTCAACGGACACTACATTACAAATTTGTGCGGAATATGCTGCCAAAGATGCTAGGGTAGCCGTTTATACTCATGCTAATAGCGGTGTTAGTTATACCAGAAATAGAGGAATTGAATTGGCTCAAGGTGATTACCTTATGTTTATTGATGGCGATGATAAAATAAAACCCGATTATTTGGACCAATTTTATCATAAAATAGGGGCTAAAAAATGGGTGCTTTGCGGTTTTACAAATGTCAATTCAGGGCAAAACACAGAAAATGCTTATTACAGTCAACTTTTAAAATTATTTCCCAATAAAATATTGGAGCCAAAAGACTTTCTTAAAATTTTAGAATATTATTCATTGAGTTCTCCTTGTGCTAGAATTTATGAAAAAGAAGTAATTAAAGCTAATGGATTGTTTTTTCGTGAAGAACTAAGTTATCAGGAGGATTTAGTTTTTAACTTGGATTACCTTACCTATGTAGAGCAAGTGGTTTTACTTGATTATCATGGATATTATTACATTCATCATCAAAATTCTTCAACGAACAAATGGCATAAAAACTTCGACCAATTGCAATTTTTGTTTCTAAATTTATCGAGATTGGTGGTACGTGTTGAAGATAAATTAATTGTTCAAAATTTTCTTCTAAATACCATTTTGAGAAAAATAGCTAATATCTATCATCCCAATTCGCCCAAAAAGTATTCAGCAAAAAGTACCGAGTTGCGAGAAATGTTTGAAACGGAGTACTTTAAGTATGGATTGGATTATTATCCTCAATCATTTTTAAATTGTATTTTAAAGTTTTTATTTAAAATACAATCACCCTTGTTGTTTCACTTGTATTATAATTTAAATCGTATGAATTATGCAAACTAATTATAGCGCTTTAGAATATATAAAGAGTGATTTGATGCGTTATGGCAAAGAACCTAGTTACTTTAACATTTTTAAAGAATTAGTTTTCGGTAATCATTCCTTTAAATTTACTTTTTGGATGCGTATGTGTAAAAAGAAGAATGTTTTCTTTTTACTTTCTAGATTGATGTATTCCTATTATACCGATAAATATGGCTTACAAATACCTTATACGGCTCAAATCGGTTATGGATTGTATTTAGGTCACGGTATTAATATTGTGGTAAGCGATTCTGCAGTCATTGGAAATAACTGTAATTTGAGTCACTTTTGTACCGTTGGTTCTAATTATAATAATGCTGCTAGAATTGGTGATAATGTTTATATTGGTCCGAACTGTTGCATAATTGAAAATGTTAGCATCGGTAACAATGTTACCATTGGTGCCGGTTCTGTAGTTGTAAAAGATATTCCAAGCGATGCTACAGTTGCTGGGGTTCCGGCAAAACTAATATCGTACAATGAGCCAGCTAGGTTTATAAAAAATCCTTACTTATAAATGGAAATGTTAAAGAAAAAGATTTTATTCTTGTATGGTCCATTAAATAGTGGTGGTGCGGAACGCGTGTTAATTGATTTATTAAGAAATTTAGATTACAATCGCTATGATGTAACGCTTTGTTTGATGGTGCGTCAAGGCGTTTTGCTGCCTGAAGTTCCTGAAGAGGTTACTTTACTTTCCTTGTGGGAAAACTATTCTATGTATTATAAAGTGGCGTATCGCATGTCGACTTGGTTTTCGAATCATTTTATGTTCAAACGCATACTAAAGAAAAAAATAACTGAAACGTATGATGTAGAAGTAAGTTTTTTAGAAGGTATGCCTTTAAAATTACATGCCTTAATGGAAACCACAGCTCAAAAAATAAGTTGGGTACATTGCGATTTATTTGATTTTCATTACACTAAGGAGCAATTCAGAAATAACGAAGAGCTGGTTGCTTATAATAAAATGGATCGTATAGTTTGCGTTTCTAATGATGCACAAGGAGCATTCAAAAAGCGTTTCCCTACTTGTACGACTCCAACTACTGTAATTTACAATCCTATTGATCGTAAAAAAATTGAATTGATGGCACAAGAACCTGTCGATACAAATACCTTTTTCACGATTGTTTGTGTTGGTCGATTGACACTACCTAAAAAATTGGATCGTGTGGTTCGCCTAGCAGCTCGATTGAAAGAAGAACATGTTCAAGTTCATTTTCAAATTATTGGAGAAGGTGAATTGAAGAACGATTTATCAGCACAAATAACCGCTTTAGGTGTGTCGGATTGCGTTTCATTGTTAGGGTATGTTGCTAATCCGTTTCCCTACATTAAAAATGCAGATTTACTTTTGCTAAGTTCTGGTTTTGAAGGTTTTGGTTTGGTTGTCTGTGAGGCGATGCTTTTGGGTGTGCCGGTAGTATCCACTAAAACCGCTGGCCCAATAGAAATAATTGATGAAAATCGGTACGGATTGTTGTGCGATCACGATGATCAATCTATATACGAAGCTGTCAAGAAAATGATAGATGACGAGACACTGCGTACTCATTATAAAACAGTAGGACGTAATCGCGCGTTAGATTTTAGTGTTGAAAATACAGTAAAACAATTTGATGCTTTAATAGAAAAAAATTAAAAATGAAAAAGAAAATTCTATTTATCATAAGTAACTTGGAAAGTGGTGGCGTTTCTAAAAGTATGTCGACCTTACTTACAGTTATTGACAAAACTAAGTATGATGTGTCGGTATTGATTGTGAATCCAAAAGGGGTTTTTATGAGTTTGTTGCCCTCAGACATCACCGTACTGCAAGATGCCAAAACGGCTTTGTTTTTTTCTAAATTTCCTACTAATTTATTTAGCTTGATTTCTAAAGGTTATTTGTTTAGTGCGGTGTTGCGGATTGTTGCTGGACTTGTTATGATTTTCAACAAAGGAATTGGCGCTAGATTGTTGTCTAAAGGTATCGTTTCTTTGCCCCAGACTTATGATTTAGCAGTAGATTTTAATGGGCAACAGCAATTGTATTATTTGGTTGACCGTGTTCAAGCTAAAGTAAAAGTTAGCTTTTTTCATAACGACTATTCCAAATGGGATTATTATTATGCTATGGATCGAAAATACTATCCTAAAGTAGATAAAATTTTTACAGTTTCCGATACTTGTGTTGCTGCCTTAAAACAATATTTCCCCACACAATCATCTAAAATTGGATTATTTGAAAACATATCTTCTTTAGAGCTAATAAATGAACTAGCCCTATTTCCTATTGAAGAAATGGGAGTACACTCGATTGTTACTGTTGGGCATTTGACTGAACGTAAAGGTACACGCTTGGCCTTAGAAGTTGCTGAAATTTTAAAGAATAACGGATTTGAGTTTCAATGGTACTTTGTGGGACAAGACAGCAAGGACTTTGACTATCCACAAATTGTAAAGTCGAAAGGATTGACCGAATACATTCATTTTATTGGAGTTACGCCCAATCCGTATCCGTATATCAAAAATGCGACGATTATGGTGCATTTAGCTTCTTTTGAAGGTAAGTCGATTGCGTTGGACGAAGCCAAATTGTTGGCAAAGCCAATAGTAGTTACTAATTTTTCTACAGTAAACGATCAATTTGAGCACGATTGCAATGCTACCATTACTAGTTTTGATGCTTCTACTATAGCAAAAGACGTAACCGAGTTGTTAACCAATTCAGAATTGCGAAATAAATACAGTAAACATTTAGTACAGGATCGAAAAAGTAATCATACTGAATTGGAAAAATTATACCAATTGCTTGTCTAATATGTTGACTTTAAAAGTGTGTAATTATATAATTCAATTTGAATATGGAATAAATCGAATTCAGCTGTGAATTTACAAAGTATTGCAAAGATTGTTTTAACTTCGCAGGCTTGAAACATATTGGATTAAATGGAATAGTAGCATACATATAATAAACTAAAATAATTTACCTCGATTGGAAGACGTTACGCTTTATAAAAATTTGTACTTGTTGTTAGTGGGCTTTAGCTTACTGATTGCCTTACATATTCTTCCCAATACTCAAAATAAACTTGTATTCAAACATTTGAATGGTCTGACCATTTTTATCGTTGTATTTATTGCTGTATTAATGGGTACTTTACCCACTTTTGATGACTACGGAGACCGCTACAGTTACATGAATAGTTTTCTTGAAGCACGAAATGTCACCTTAGAGTCGGTGGTTCAAGAACGCTTTTTCTTTATATATTATAAGTTTTGTTCGTTGTTTATGGATTACAAACTATGGTTTGTACTCACAGCCTTTATCTATACGTTCAATTACTATTTTTTTTGCAAAAAAGTTACGGCTAATTATTTTCTATTGTTTTTGGCTATGTTAACTAATTTCATTTATTTCAGTTATGGTACCAATACCATACGAGCGGGCTTGGCATGTTCTATATTGTTAATGGCCTTATCTAGAATTGAAAATCGGACTCTTTTTTATGTTCTGTTAGTTGCTTCGATTGGTTTTCACAATTCGATGTTACTTCCAGTAATAGCCATTCTTGTTTCCAAGCAGTTTAATGCTACGCGCTATTATTATTATTTTTGGTTGTTGTGTGTGCCTGTTAGTTTGGTTTTGGGTAGTCAAATCCAGTTGTTTATGTCCACTTTTGTTGAAGAGAAACGTTTGATAGATTATTTAGCAGCCGAAGAAACCGATTATAATGTAGGTTTTCGAATTGATTTTTTAATTTACAGTTTCATACCTATTGCCGTTGGGTATTACTACATTTATAAAAAGCAATATAGGGACCGTTTTTATGCTATTGTGTATAATACTTATGTTTTGTGTAATGCCTTTTGGATTTTGGTTATTCGTGCTAATTTTTCTGATCGTTTTGCCTATTTGTCTTGGTTTCTCTATATGGTTGTTTTGTTGTATCCGCTATTGAATAAGCCTATTTTTGCTTTTCAGTCACGGATTATTGCTTTGATTTTAATTTTGAACGCTTTATTTACGTTTTATTTGTTACGCTAATGATTACTGTTTTTACACCCACTTATAATAGAGCTGCTTTATTGCCTAGATTGTACGAAAGTCTGTGCGCTCAATCTTGGCAGGATTTCGAATGGGTCGTTGTCGATGATGGTAGTGTGGATGGAACTGAAGTAATCCTAAAAGAATGGATTGCCGCTGGTATTCTGAATATTCATTATTACAAACAACTTAATGGCGGTAAGCATCGTGCCATCAATCAAGGCGTTCGCATGGCAAAAGGCGACTTGTTTTTTATTGTTGACAGCGATGATTTTCTGCCTAAGAATGCTTTAGAAAACGTATTACAACATTATGCAACGGTTTCGAATGATGCTACTGTGGCTGGAGTTGCAGGAAGACGGATGTATGATACTGGTGCTATCGTTGGTAACACTACATTTACGGAGTTGCTTACCAATTCTATTGGCATTCGTTACAAACACGGTGTAACTGGTGATTTGGTAGAAGTGTTTCGTACTGCGGTATTACGCGAATTTCCCTTTCCTGAATTTCCTAATGAAAAGTTTTGTCCGGAAGCGTTGGTTTGGAATCGCATTTCACAAAAATATACCTTGTTGTTCTTTAATGAGGGCATTTATATTACTGAATATCTGGAAGGTGGATTAACGTCGAATATAGTTCGTATTCGGATGCAATCTCCGATGAGCTCGATGCTTTGCTATTCGGAGTTATCACATCAGTCTATTCCGATAGCGCAAAAAATTAAAGCCGTATTGAATTTTTGGAGGTTTTCCTTTAATTCTGATTTA
The DNA here is from genome assembly GCF_057626655.1 of Flavobacterium sp. SP2. Taxonomy (NCBI): domain Bacteria; kingdom Pseudomonadati; phylum Bacteroidota; class Flavobacteriia; order Flavobacteriales; family Flavobacteriaceae; genus Flavobacterium; species Flavobacterium solicola. The sequence goes on along the minus strand of NZ_JBVHBT010000001.1, from coordinate 395,532 downwards.
AGTATATCCCAAAAAATAGTTAAAGTATCTTTTGTCTTGAGTTTGTTTTGCTTCCCTTTAGGCTATGGTTTCTACTTAAACGATAAAATTAAAAATAAATGAAAATCCTACACGTTATAAACTCCTTAGCCACAGGTGGTGCCGAAAAACTGTTATTGGACACGCTTCCGCTGTACCATCAAAAAGGGATTTCGGTAGATTTGTTGGTTTTAAATGGTAGCGAAACGCCTTTTCTGAAGAAATTAAAAGCGCAGTCGTGTTGTCGGATTTTTTCGTTAGGAACTGGTTCGGTATACAATCCGTTGCTTATTTTTAAAATGATACCGTATTTGCGACAGTATGATCTGGTTCATGTACATTTGTTTCCTGCGCAATACTGGACGGTGTTTGCTAAGTTACTTTCTTTTTCAAAAGTTACCTTGCTTTTTACTGAGCACAATACGCATAATCGACGTATGGAGTCTAAATTCTTTCGTCTTATTGATCGCTTTGTTTACTCTTTTTATACCAGAGTTGTTTGTATTACCGAAGAAGTTCAAACGGTATTGCAACAGCATCTTGATTCGAAAGCCTCAAAATTTACCGTCATTCATAATGGAGTTGACTTGGATTCTATAATTGCAACGCCGCCGTATGGTTCTGATTTTTCGGAAACGTGGAATACTGTAGGTGCCAAATTGTTGTTGCAAGTTGCTGGTTTTCGCGAACAGAAAGACCAGCCTACATTACTTCGAGCTCTGGCTCTTTTACCTTCTGATGTACATTTGCTACTTGTAGGTGATGGGATTACAAAAGCCTCTTGTGAAGCACTTGTTGACTCCTTGCAGCTTACTAACCGGGTTCATTTTTTAGGTTTGCGTATGGATGTCGCCGCGTTGTTGAAAACGGTTGATGTGGTGGTTTTATCTTCCCACTACGAAGGGTTGTCTTTGTCGAGCATTGAAGGTATGGCAGCAGGAAAGCCTTTCATCGCCTCAAATGTTCCCGGTTTGTCTGAAGTTGTAGGTGGTGCTGGTCTTTTGTTTGAGCAAGGCAATGCAGCACAATTGGCTGAACTGGTAGTGACCCTTTTGAACGATAGTGTTTATTCTAAAGCTGTTGCCGACTTGTGTATGCAACGTGCGTTGCAGTATGATGTAAAAATAATGGTTGCCAAACATATTGCTTTGTATGAAGGACTTCGTTAAACCTAAACTCATTCGCACCGCTACGGTTGCTATTTCATTGGATATTCTTTTGAAAGGTCAGCTTTCTTTTTTGAATGACCAGTATGAAGTTGTAGCAGTTTCTGGTGCCGATGCGCATTTGGAAACTGTTGCTGCAAGAGAAGGCGTACGTACTGTTTCAGTACCAATGAGTCGGAGTATTGCTCCTATTAAAGATTTGGTTTCCTTGGTTCGCTTGTATTCTTTATTCAAAAAAGAACAACCTCACATTGTTCATTCGATTACACCAAAAGCAGGTTTGTTGAGTATGATTGCGGCTTATTTTGCTGGAGTTCCAGTTCGCATGCATACGTTTACTGGTTTGATTTTTCCGTATAAAAAAGGATTTATGCAAACGTTGTTACTCTTTATGGATCAAGTTTTGTGTCGTTTTGCCACGCACATTTTCCCAGAAGGTGAAGGCGTAAAGAACGATTTACAGCGGTACAAGGTTACCACTAAGCCGTTGCAAATTCTTGCTAATGGGAATGTGAATGGTATTGATACTGCCTATTTTGATATCAGTCAGGTTTCGGAAACAGAACAAATTGCATTGAGGCAAGAACTTCAGTTGACCGCTGGTGATTTTGTGTTTGTTTTTGTAGGTCGATTGGTGGCTGATAAAGGCGTGAATGAGTTGGTTGCTGCTTTTTCGGAATTGTCTCGCACTACTACGCATTGCAAATTGCTCTTGGTTGGACCATTAGAATCGGAATTGGATCCGTTGACTGCAGTGACGTTACAGGCTATTTCTACTAATCGAGCTATTATTTCGGTTGGATTTCAATCGGATATTCGACCGTATTTGTGTATTTCGAATGTGTTTGTATTTCCAAGTTACCGCGAAGGATTTCCGAATGTGGTTTTGCAAGCTGGTGCAATGGGATTGCCTTGTATTGTGACTGATATTAGCGGTAGTAATGAGATTATTCAACAGGGTGTAAATGGGATCATAATTCCAGTTCAAGATGCAGCAAGCTTGTTGGAGCAAATGAAGGAATTGTTGCAGGATGCCACTTTAACATTTAATTTAGCACAAGCTGCTCGAGAAAATATTGTACGCAAGTACCCGCAGCAAATGGTTTGGAATGCTGTGCTTGAGGCTTATAAAAAAAATGAATCGTATGTATAAAAAAATAGTAAAACCCGTATTAGATTTTTTAACTGCATTACTATTACTATTGTTGTTGAGTCCGTTGTTTTTATTAGCACTGATCGGGTTGTTTTTTGCGAATTCTGGAAAGCCTTTTTTTGTGCAGGTTCGTCCGGGTTTGAATGGAAGACTGTTTAAGATTATAAAGTTCAAAACTATGAATGATCGGAAGGCTGCCGATGGTAGTTTGTTACCTGATGCCGAGCGATTGACTAAGATTGGTAGTTTTGTACGCAAGACCTCGATGGATGAATTGCCACAATTGTTGAATGTTTTGAAAGGCGATATGAGTATTGTAGGTCCGCGTCCGTTATTGCCAGAATATTTACCTTTGTACAACAGTTTTCAGCAGCGCCGCCATGAAGTTAAGCCTGGGATTACGGGTTGGGCGCAGGTAAATGGGCGTAATGCCATCAGTTGGGAACAGAAGTTCGAATATGATGTTTGGTATGTAACGCATTGCAGCTTGCCATTGGATATTAGAATTATTTTATTAACAGTAAAAAAAGTATTTGTTCGAGAAGGGATTTCCCAAGTAGGAGAAGTCACTATGAAGGCATTTACAGGAACATCAAAATAACAAGACATGAAAAAAATTGCCATAATTGGAGCAGGAGGTTTTGGTCGAGAGGTTAAAACACTTATTGATAGTATTAACAAAATAAATCCAACGTATCAATTTGTAGGATTTTATGATGATGGTTTTGAAAAAGGGAGTTTAGTTAACGGTTATCCCGTTTTAGGAGGTGTTGCTGAGGTTAATGATGTAACCGATGCTCTAGCTATTGCCATTGCTATTGGTGATCCAAAAACTAAGTTTGTTTTATTTTCAAAAATAAAAAACGAGCACATTTCCTTTCCGACCTTAATTCATCCCAATGTATTGATTTCAGATGATTTTGTTACAATTGGTTCGGGCTGCATCATTTGTGCAGGATGTATTATCACTTGTAATATTGTCATTCAGGATTTTGTTATTCTTAACCTGATGTGTACCGTAGGACATGATACAACGCTTTCTTCTTATTCTTCTTTTATGCCTTCTGTAAATATATCAGGCGAGGTGCTAATTGGTGAAAAAGTATATGTTGGTACAGGAGTTAAAATTATCAACCAATTGGAAATAGGTGTCAATACTATTGTTGGAGCTGGAGCAGTAGTTTCTAAAACACTTCCCGAAAATTGTACTGCAGTTGGGATTCCAGCTAAGCCAATAAAGTTTCACGAATAATAGTATTCTTTTTGTTTTGGTTGAACAAGTGTCTCACACTAGTAATGCATAAGATTTACATGAATTTAGCTTTTTAAAAATAACAATGGTTAAACGTCTTTTTGATTTGATTTTTTCCTGTTCTGCCTTAGTGTTATTTGGGTGGGTTATTTTGTTAAGTTATTTTGTTGCCGCATTCGATACCCGAAATTCGGGCTTTTTTATGCAAAAGCGTATTGGGCGGTATGGTGTGCCGTTTACGATTATCAAAATTCGGACTATGTCTGTTGGATCCGATGGTGCGACTACTATTTCAAAAATCGGTGCTTTTTTTCGACGTACCAAAATCGACGAATTCCCGCAATTGCTTAATGTTTTGTTTGGCAGTATGAGTGTGGTTGGTCCGCGACCCGATTTGCCCGGCTATTACGATCGATTGGAAGGCGAAGCACGGTTGCTGTTGGAATTGAAACCAGGTTTGACTGGACCAGCTTCTTTAAAATACTTCAATGAAGAAGCCTTGTTGGCTGCTGTTTCCGATCCGTTAACCTACAATGATACCATACTTTTTCCGGATAAAGTTCGCATTAATTTGGATTATTACTACAATCAGAGTTTGCGTTTGGACCTAGTATTGGTTTTTAAAACGCTTTTTCGGCGTGGTACTTTTTAATTTAATTAAAAATTAATGTAAAGATAATCTGGTGCGGTTTGGCTTCAAAACGCTGTTGTTTAGCAGGTTGTTTTTTTGATTGCTTTACTTTTTCTCTTTATTGGTCTTTTTTTCTTTCTTGTTTCCGAAAACTTACTTGCAATTGGTTTGATTTTTCCTAGGAATTGTTAGTTTTGCACTGTAAACAAAACTTAATTTTAATTATTTCCCCAAATAATTTAAACCTACTTATGAAACAATTTCTTTTTTCGTTACTGACACTAAGTTTGTTCAGTAGCAACTCGGTATGTTCGCAGTCTCAATTCAACCGACTGTCGTTTGAATTCTCAACAGGTTATGCCAAACCGCTCAATACGTATCAAAAGAATCTAAATTCTGATTTTTCTAGTTTCAAGCATTTGGAATTTGGAGCGCGTTATATGATTACCGAAAAATTTGGCGTTCGCTTGAACTATGCCAATGATCGTTTTAAGAATTATCCGAACGGTTATTTTGGAAGCAATTTTAGTAGAGTGGGTGTTTCGGGTGTTTACAATATCGGTAAATCATTTGGATTGGATACGAGTACACGTAATAGTATAGGATTGCTTGCGCATGCAGGTGTTGGTTATACGCGATTGAAACCTATAAATAGGGATGCGGAACAAATTGGAGCTTTAGTTTTAGGAATTACACCACAAGTTAAAATATCGGAACGCATTGCCTTTTTTGCAGATGTTAGCTATAATGCTAACTTTAAACAACACTATCGTTATGATGGGTCGTTGATTTCAACCGATTATAAACCTACTGTTGGTTCGCATGTTACGGCTTCTGTTGGTTTGATGTTTTATTTAGGTGCTGAACGTTACCATTCTGATTGGTACTAGATGTATTGGATTCTGTATAATTTTACATTTTCATATGGATTTTTATGAGTGCCACTAGTAGAAAAGAGCACGCGTAAGAGGTGTTGTTTCTATTTAAGTATTTTATCTAAAAGTAATTTTTACAATTGGTTTGATTTTTCAAGGGAATTGTTAGTTTTGCAACCCAATGCAAAACTAACTAACCTAATTTATTTTTTTTAAAACCAATTATGAAAACCAACTTTACTATTTCAATGCTGCTTGCCTTGGTATTTCAAAGCACTGCCTTATTTTCACAAACCAATTTTAATCGCTTTTCCTTTGACGTTGGAGCTGGGTATAATGCGGCGTTGAATCCTTATTTACCGGAGTATAATTCGAATTTTTCAGGATTTAAGCATTTAGAATTTGGGTTGCGGTATATGTTTGATGAAAAAAAAGGTTTGCGATTGAATTATGCCAACGACCGCTTTGAGAATGATCAAAATGGCGTTGTTGGAACTGATTTTAACCGGGTAGGGTTGGATTTTGTTTATAACATCGGATCTTATTTGAATTTGGATTTTAACTCAAGAAATACGGTTACCGTACTTACTCATGCAGGATTGGGATTGACTGTAATTAAGCCTTTTTATTCCACTGATTATAAACAATTTGGTTCTTTAGTTGTAGGTATTACTCCAGAAGTAAAGTTGTCTAATACAATTGCCTTGTTTACTGATGTGTCTTTGAATACCAATTTTAAACAATATTATCGTTATGATGGTTCTTTAATATCGTCTAAAGACGGTTCGCAATCGGGTGCGCACGTTACGGTATCTTTAGGTTTGATATTCTCTTTAGGTAAAGAAAGTATGCATGCCGATTGGTACTAAATTATCTTATTAGTAGTGCTCTTTTTTTAAATTGTCAAGGTTACATTTTGTAGTATTTTTTTTAGCTATAGAATTTGTAAGAATACGTTAAAGTAACTTAAAAATTAGTTACTTTTGTACCGTACAATTTTACTATAATGACAAATACAAAAATCTGGCTTTCTTCGCCTCATATGGGAGGCACAGAGCAAGACTATATCAAAAGTGCTTTTGACAGTAATTGGATAGCTCCGCTAGGACCCAATGTTACTGGATTTGAACAAGATCTTTCTAGTTATTTAGGCGGTAGTCCGCATGTTGCAGCTTTGAGTTCTGGAACTGCTGCATTGCACTTGGGCTTGGTGCTTTTGGACGTCAAGACTGATGATTATGTGATTTGTCAGAGTATGACCTTTTCTGCTTCGGCTAATCCGATTTTGTATCAAGCAGCTGTTCCTGTTTTTGTGGATAGTGAACCGAATACTTGGAATATGTGTCCGAAAGCGTTGGAAAGCGCCATTGTAGATTGTATTGCTAAAGGTAAAAAGCCGAAAGCCATTATTGCTGTGCATTTGTATGGTATGCCTTTTGATGTAGCTGCGCTGGTTCAAGTTGCTAATGCGTATGCTATTCCAATTTTAGAAGATAGTGCAGAAGCCTTAGGAAGTACGTACAAAGGTCAAAAGTGTGGAACTTTTGGAACCATTGGTGTGCTTTCGTTTAATGGCAATAAAATTATTACGACTTCGGGCGGTGGCGCCTTAGTTACCCAATCGAAATCGGTTCAAGAAAAAGCAGTATTTTTTGCTACTCAAGCGCGTGATGCAGCGCCACACTATCAACATTCTGAAGTGGGTTATAATTACCGAATGAGTAATATTTGCGCTGGAATTGGTCGAGGACAAATGGAAGTTCTTGATGCGCATGTTGGTTTGCGTCGTGCGATGCATGATTTTTATGTTGCTTTTTTCGCGTCTATTGAAGGAGTAACGGTCTTCACCGAACCTAGTGATGACTATTTTTCCAACCATTGGCTTACTGCTGTAGTTTTAGACCCTACTCAATTACAAGGTAAGACTAGAGAAGATTTGCGTTTGGCCTTAGAAGCTGTGGGTATTGAAAGTCGTCCGTTATGGAAACCGATGCATTTGCAACCCATTTTTAGTAGTTATCCTTATTTTGGAGGAACTGTTTCAGAAGATTTATTTGAAAGAGGTTTGTGTTTGCCTTCGGGTTCTAATTTAACAGATGCAGAGCGCACTCGTATTGCTTCTGCCTTGGAAGATTTTTTTGTTTCTATATAATAAAAATGCCCTAAATTTGAAAAATACTACAAAAAATAAAACATTATTAACGGATCTGTATTCCGACTTGAATGAGCGATTGGATTTTGGTAATATGAATTATCTGCCAAGGTGGATTATCTTTCTGATTGACTTTTTTTTATTGATTTTGGCGAATTTCACCAATTACTTGATGTTGAATAGTCTGAACTTGAAGTACTACGCCACGTTTAGCTTTTTCGAACGGTATACTTTTGTGATTTTGGTGTACTTGTTGTTTTTTGTGATTTTTAAAACGTATTCTGGAATTATTAGGCATTCTACCTTTATCGATGCCATCAAACTGTTATTGTCTACTTTTTCATCGTTAGTGGTTTTAGTAGTGCTTAACTTTTTTTCACAGTTTGTATTTACCCAAAAGGTGTTTTTATATCCGGGTTTGATTTTAAGTTTTGTCTTGTCGTTTGTTTTTTTGTTTGTTTTTCGAGTATTTGTTAAGCAAGTATTTGAAACGTTTTTTAAGAAAACCGATGCGACTAATTTGATTAATGCCATTATACTTGGTTCTGATGCCAATGCGATATCGGTTGCCAATGCCTTGCGAACTGAAACGCCAACCCGATTTAAGATTGTTGGTTTTATTGATAAGCAGAATCAGAGTTCGACCAAGCGTATTTTGAATTTACCGATATTAAAATTCAACAAGCGGGTACCTGTTTTGTTGCGTTCTATGAATGCTACTGCATTAATTTTGGCCGATCGTAGTTTGTCTAAAGACGAAAAAATCACGTTGGTTGACGAATGTTTAGAATACAATTACAAGGTGTATACGTTGCCAATTATTTCCGATTGGGAAGACAGTAATGAAATATCTGCTAAAATTAAAAATTTTCAGATTCAAGATTTATTGGAGCGAAAACCGATTGTTTTAGACAACAACATGATCTCTGGTAAATTGAATAATAAAACAATTTTAATTACTGGAGCGGCAGGATCGATAGGTAGTGAAATAGCGAAACAAGTTGTTGCGTTCAATCCTAAACGTATTGTTTTACTGGATCAAGCGGAAACACCTTTGCATCATTTGACTTTAGAGTTGGGTGCTTTTTTACCGGGTTCTAAAATATCCAGTGTGATTACCGACATTCGCAATAAAGATTCGTTGGAGCGTGTGTTTATGGAATATAAACCGAACGTGGTCTTTCATGCTGCAGCATACAAGCATGTGCCTTTGATGGAAGAGAATCCGGCACAAGCCATTTATGTGAATGTTTTAGGTACTAAAAATACATCCGATTTGTCGGTACAATATGAAGTAGAAAGTTTTGTCATGGTTTCTACCGATAAGGCGGTCAATCCGAGTAATGTGATGGGTGCTAGTAAGCGTATTGCTGAAAAATACATTCAGTGTTTACATTACAAAAATTTGAAATTACATCAAAAGATAAAGACACGATTTATAACCACGCGCTTTGGAAATGTTTTGGGTTCGAATGGTTCGGTTGTTCCGTTGTTTACGAATCAAATTGCTAAAGGCGGACCAGTTACCATTACGCATCCCGAAATCATTCGTTACTTTATGACTATTCCGGAAGCGTGTCAGTTGGTTTTAGAAGCTGGCGCTATGGGAAATGGCGGTGAGTTGTTTATATTTGATATGGGTAAACCAGTTAAAATATTGGACTTGGCTACCAAAATGATTAAGTTGGCTGGTTATACGCCTGGCAAAGAAATAAAGATTGAAATTGTAGGATTGCGTCCAGGTGAAAAGTTGTATGAGGAATTGTTGAATGACTCAAGCAAAACGTTGCCAACGCATCACGATAAGATCATGATTGCTAATGAAGAGTCGTGTGATATTGCTACGTTATTGGAAGAAGTGGATGATTTACTAGCCGTTACCACTTCGTATTCAAGTGCTGATATTGTTTCGAAAATGAAAAAGATTGTTCCTGAATTTAAAAGTATGAATTCCAATTACGAGCATTTGGATGTGCATTAAAATTAAACAATTCTAATAGTAAAGCCTAGGAAGGTTGATTTGTATTGAGTACCTTTGCGCTTTAAAAAAAAGATTACATGTTGAAAAAAATCTCCTTTGTACTGTTTGTAGCCGTGTTGTTCTCCTCTTGTGTTTCTAGAACAAGCATGGCCTATTATACCAATATTGATGCACTTGAAAAGAATGCTAACGCTGCAAGTTATGTAACTAAATTGCAAGCCGATGATTTGATTAGTGTTGTAGTAATGGGAGAAAATTCAGAAGTTGTAGCTCCTTTCAATGCTCCGTTGAGCACGGCGAGTACTTCTGCTGCTGGTTCTGCCACAAGTTCTTCTGCTGCCACTGCTTCTTATTTGTTGGATAGTAAAGGAACGATACAGTTTCCAGTAATTGGTTTGGTTAGTTTAGCAGGATTGACCAAAGCGGAAGCGGAAACTTTATTGGTACAAAAGATTTCAAAATATGTTAAGAATCCAACCGTTACCTTACGAATATTAAATTTTAAAATATCAGTGCAAGGTGAAGTAACTGCTCCAGGCACTTATCCTATTGCAACAGAACGCGTCACTTTGATTGAAGCTTTATCGTTGGCAGGCGATTTGACTATTTTTGGAAAACGGAACAATATCTTGTTGTTGCGCGAACAAAATGGGGTGAAGCAAGCTGTACGATTGGACATTACCAAAGCTGATTTTATTAACTCACCTTATTACTATTTGGCTCAGAATGACGTATTGTATGTAGAGCCTAATAAAACCAAAATTAATGGATCTGCTGTAGGTCCGAATATTGGAATTATTTTTTCTGCCATTTCTTTACTAGTAACCATTGTTGTTGTAACCGTTCAATAGATGCAAAATTATTTTGACACACCAGAAAAATCAGAAAGCAAAACATTTGATTTTAATATTAGAGAAGAAATTGATCGTTATTTGAGTCATTGGAAATGGTTTGTTTTGACTATTTTCTTAGCCCTTGCTGTTGCTTATGTCTATTTGCGCTATGCTACACCGGTTTATAAAGCAACTACTTCTATTTTAGTTAAAGACGATAAAAAAGGAGGATTGTCTTCTGATTTTGCTACTTTTTCTGATTTGGGAGTCATGGGAAAAGGCAAAAACAATATCGATAACGAGATTGAAATTTTGAAATCGAGAACCTTGGTTGAAAAGACCGTGCGTGATTTACGTCTGAATGTTATTTATATCAATAAAGGTCGTGTTAAATCAGTAGAAGTATATAAAAATGCGCCCATTATAGCAGATTTTAGACCAAACGATAGTACTGCATCCGTAACCCTAAGTTTTCAAGTTGTAGCGGTTTCACCAAACACATTCAAGCTTTACGAAAGCAAGGATAATTTGAAAGGAACTTATGCGTATGGCTCTTCGATTCCGTTTTCTAACGGAACTTTATTGGTATTAAAAAATCCTATTCTTAACCAAAAGGCATTTAGTGATTTTTCGATAGATTGCTCTATTTATCCAGTTGAATCTGTTGCACAAGGTTACAAAGGCGGTTTGGTAGTTAATTCGTTATCAAAAAACACCAGTATCATTGAACTGTCTTATCAAGATATTGTGCCTGAGCGTGCAGAAGATTTTTTGAATGCCTTAGTTCGTATTTACAATAACGATGCGATTGCTGATAAAAATTTGGTTTCTCAAAACACCTCAGCTTTTATTTCTAAGCGTTTGGCTTTGATTACTGATGAATTGACTACCGTTGAAAAAGATGTTGAAGGATTTAAAAAGAGCAACCAGCTTACCGATATTCCTACCGAAGTAGAATTGTTTTTAGAAACAGGTTCTTCTTATGAAAAAAGTATTATTGATACTCAAATTCAGCAGAATGTTGTCAACTCTGTTTTGGACTTTTTAAAGAACAGTACGGTTAGCGATTTAGTCCCTGCGAATTTGATCGCCGGAAGTTCGGATGCCGCTGGATTAATAGGCGAGTACAATCAGTTGATTTTAGAGCGCAACCGTATTAGTAAAGGTGCTACAAATGATAATCCAGTAGTGGTTAATTTTGACCAACGTATACAATCATTAAAAGGAACCATTCGTCAGAGTTTGACTCGTTTGCAATCCAATTTGTCTATTACAAGACGTAATTTAGAAACACAAGGTTCAATAATCAGTGGTAAAAAGGCTTCAGTTCCTGGATTGGAACGTGAATTTAGAATAATTGATCGTCAACAAAAAGTAAAGGAGGCATTGTATCTTTATTTGTTGCAAAAACGTGAAGAAACTGCTTTATCCTCAGCTGCTACGGAATTGAATGCCAAAGTAGTTGATCCAGCCTTGGTTTCGATGGTTCCTGTTTCTCCGAAGCGTTCTGTGATCTTGATGGCTGCATTTTTGATTGGGTTAATCCTACCGTTTGCGGTTATTTACTTGAATCAATTGCTTAACACTAAGGTAAAATCGCGCATGGATGTTGAGAAACGTTTGACGATACCTTTTTTAGGTGATATTCCTAAATCGGAATCGCATGAAGAGGTGATGAGTACGAATAGCCGATCGAGTTCAGCCGAGGCGGTACGAATTATTCGAACCAATTTAGAATTTATGCTTGGTCATGTTCCGAAAGGTCGAGCGAAAACTATATTTGTAACGTCGACTATTCCTGGAGAAGGAAAAACCTTTGTTTCGGTGAATTTGGCAGCAACTATTGCGCTATCAGGAAAAAAAGTATTGATAATTGGTATGGATGTTAGAAATCCGAAATTGTCGGAGTATTTTACAGTGAGTCCGAAAGGTGTTACCGATTATTTGGCTAAACCAGGAACAAAAATTACTTCTTACATTGATACAGTAGCTTCCCATCCTAACTTGGATTTGTTGGCTTCAGGAATTATTCCGCCAAATCCGGTAGAGCTTTTGATGAATCAGCGTACTAGTGAAATGTTTGTAGAACTGAAAAGTCTTTACGATTACATTATTGTAGATACTGCACCAGTGAGTTTGGTTACCGATACGTTATTGATTGCACAAAATGCGGATGTTTTTGTGTATGTAGTGCGTGCGAACCATTTAGAAAAAGCAATGCTGCGCGTTCCTGAAATGTTCTATAATGACAAGAAGTTGCCTAATATGTCTGTGATCCTGAACGATACTATTTCTAGTAGTAAAGGTTATGGTTACGGCTATGGTTACGGCTATGGTTATGGCGCTCAGGTTGTTGTTGAGCCATGGTACAAGCGGATTTTTAAGAGGAATTAAGAATTAAGTATTAAGAATTAAGAATTAAGAATTAAGAATTACGAATTAAGAATTAAAAATTAAAAATTGTGATTTTTAGTTGTTATGATTTCAAGTAAGCGTTTTTTACTACTTCTCTTTTCGATTCCTATTGTACATTTTAGTTATCAATAAAATTTTTAAAAAACAGCTGGACGCAGTTTAAAAATTACGAATTAAAAATTAAAAATTAAGAATTACGAATTAAAAATTAAGAATTACGAATTACGAATTAAAAATTGCGAATTTTAGTTGATTTCAAGTAAGCGTTTTTTGCTACTTCTCTTTTCGAATTGTTTTGTACATCTTAGTTCTCGATAAAATTTTTAAAAAACAGCTGAACGCTTTTAAAATTAAAAATTACGAATTAAAAATTGTGATTTTTAGTTGTTATGATTTGAAGAAGTGATTTTTTTCTAATAATTGCTCGACTTGATTTGGTTCGTTGATTTGCACTTTAGAACTGAAACTTTCTAGATGTTTGTTATGGTGTATGTCGGATCCTGTAAAATCATACAAGTTGTTTTTCAGCAGGAATTCGGTAGTTTTCACCACTTCTTTACCGTAATAGCCAACAGTTGCTAGTAAATTTAATTGAAACAGACAGCCAGCATTTTTGAGTTTTTTGTAGTTTTCTAACTCGTTGTGGTAAAAGGCATAGCGTTCTGGATGTGCTAACACAGGCTGGTATCCGTTAATTTGCAAATCGAATAGTATTGCGTACAAATTGATAGGAGGATTGAGATACGACATTTCCACCAACACATAATTGTCTTTAAGTGTCAAGAGCTTTTCGTTTTCAAACAAAGTTGTAAAACTAGAGTCCATCATATATTCTGCTGCGGCTTTAAAATGCAAGTTGGTTTCTATTTCTTGCAGCTTTTTGTGTGTTTCGGCAGCTGTATCTTCTATTTTTTCTCGAGAATTGTTCCATACTTGATCCAACACATGAGGAGTTGTAATGATTTCACTGAATCCCATTTTCTTCATTCTTTCGAATAAATAAATTGTATCTTGAATTGTTTTGGCTCCGTCATCAATACCTGGTAGCAGATGCGAATGAATGTCAACGTAATTGGACGGAATCAGACTTGAAAGTTCGGGTTTATTTTTTTTGAAGAAGAACACAGCTTTTTTTTTACAAAGTAACAATTTATAATTATAACGAAGAAATCTTATAGAAATTATTGTAAAGTAGTATATTTGTTGAGGAAGAGATGGAGGAAGAGATGGAGGAAGAGGTTGAGGAAGAGGTTAAGGTTAAGGTTGAGGTTAAGGTTAAGGTTGAGGAAGAGGTTGAGAGAAAGATATAAGGTTGATGAAGAGATAGAGGTTTAGGAAAAGAGTTGTGAGTTTAGAAATTAATTATTGTTGTTTACATGAAAATTACAGAAGAGCATTCTGATTGGGATTTGGTTATTCAACCTCAAAGTTCTTGGTTTGATTTTAAATTGAAAGAGGTATGGCGTTACCGCGACCTTTTACTGTTATTTGTGCGACGCGATTTTGTTACGGTTTATAAGCAAACTATTTTAGGGCCGATATGGTTTTTTTTACAACCATTGCTAACGACGATTACTTTTACAATTATTTTTGGAACTATCGCTCAGTTGTCAACAGACGGTGCGCCAAAGTTAGTTTTTTACATGGCCGGCATTACTGTTTGGAATTATTTTTCAAGTTGCCTTACTGGAGTTAGTAGTGTCTTTAATGCTAATGCTTCTTTATTTGGTAAGGTTTATTTTCCTCGATTAATTATGCCATTGACAATTGTAATTTCCAATTTGATGAAGTTTGGCGTTCAACTACTTTTGTTTTTTTTATTTGTTATGTATTATTACGTACAAAATTTGGTTACGCCGAATGTAACTGTTTTGTTATTTCCAATAATAATTATTTTAATGGCATTGATTGGTTTAGGTCTTGGTTTAGTACTTTCTTCAATGACTACAAAATATAAAGATTTAACGATGCTTATAGGCTTTGGAGTACAATTGTTCATGTATGCCACACCTGTAATTTATCCCTTATCTACAGTTCCTAGTTCATATTTATGGCTGTTGCAAATTAATCCTTTAACGCCTTTATTTGAATACATGCGTTATTCTTTTTTGGGAATTGGATCTTTTAATTTTTTGAGTTTGTGGTACCCTGCTTTTTTTGCTTTTGTAGTAATGTTGTTTGGTATTATGGTGTTTAATAAGGTCCAACGCACTTTTATGGATACTGTTTAATAGGTAAGTTTATGTCTGAGATAGTAATAAAAGCAGAAGCAGTTTCGAAGCAGTACCGATTAGGTATGGTTGGATCCAATACCGTAAAAGATGATTTTAAGAGGTGGTTGTATCGTGTAAGAGGTAAGGAAGATCCTTTTTTGAAAATTGGCGAGTCCAATGATCGCTCAAGTAAAGGTATAAGTGATTATGTTTGGAGTTTGCGCGATATTGATTTTGAGATACAACGAGGTGATTCGGTTGGCATTATTGGAAGAAATGGTGCAGGAAAAAGTACTTTATTAAAATTACTTAGCCAAGTTACACATCCTACTACCGGTAGAATCTTAACCAAAGGTCGTATTGCATCCTTGCTGGAAGTTGGAACAGGTTTTCATCCAGAAATGACAGGAAGAGAAAATATTTATTTGAATGGTGCTATTTTGGGTATGCGCAAGCATGAAATCAAACGTAAATTTGATGAAATTGTTGCTTTTTCTGGTGTAGAGCGTTATATTGATACTCCTGTTAAACGATATTCCTCTGGAATGTATGTGCGTTTAGCTTTTGCTGTCGCAGCACATTTAGAAAGTGAAATTTTGATTGTCGATGAGGTATTGGCTGTTGGTGATGCTGACTTTCAAAAGAAATGTTTAGGCAAAATGGGTGATGTAAGTAAAGGTGAAGGACGTACAGTTTTGTTTGTAAGTCATAATATGGCTGCAGTTAAAAGTTTGTGTAACAAGGGAATCTTGCTGGAGCATGGTAATATCGTTGCTAATGGGAATGTCGACTCGGTTTTAGCGCGTTATCAAAATTCGAGCTTCAATGAGGCTGGTTATGAATCGGGATCTGTTGTGAAAGAGCTTTATTTTAATCGTATCTATTTTACATCACATACGAGTAATTTTTATTGTGAGGAGTCTATTTCAGTTCGCTTTGAAGTTGAAACTACCATTACTTTTAGTGCTAATAAATTTATTATAGTTCGTGTTTTAGATAATTTAGATCAAGCATTATTTAGTTGTGAAACTCCTTTGATTTTTGGAAAAAAAGACTATGAATTGGTTATACCTAAACGTACACTGACTAAAGGTTATTATAAATTAAATGCCATTATTTATCATCCTGCAATCGCTCAATACGACGTTGTTGATTTTTGTTGTAATTTTGCAATACTAGATACTATCGAAGAATTTGGACACCTTGAATCTTTTGATATCGGTAAATTATACATCCCACACCAATGGAAATAGTACATTTGCTAAAGCGTAAAGTTCGAAAATTAAAAGGTTTATTTGCTAAACCAAAAGCAGTATTGCCTTTTTTTACAAAAGACATTTTTATAAATTCAAAGTTTCAAATAGGCGACTATACTTACGGTAATCCTACAGTTTTGTTTGAAAACAATCAGTCTACTTTGATAATTGGCAAGTTTTGTTCTATTGCTGATAATGTTACAATTTTTTTAGGTGGCAATCATCGATTGGATTGGATTTCGACATATCCGTTTAATGTCTTACCTCAGTATTTTCCAAAAGCGGCTGGCATTACTGGACATCCGTCAACGAATGGAGCTGTAGTAATTGGACATGATGTTTGGATTGGTCGTGGTGTTGTAATAATGTCGGGCGTCACCATTGGAAATGGAGCGGTTTTGGCGGCGGGAAGTGTAGTGACGAAGGCTGTAGGTGCCTACGAAATTTGGGGCGGAAATCCAGCGAAATTGATTAAAAAGCGCTTTAGTGAGGAGACCATAATAGCATTAAATGCACTTCAATGGTGGGATTGGGATTTAGAACTAATTAAAGAAAATGTAGGCATATTGTGTTCTAACAATGTGGAAGTGCTGCAAGAAAAAAAACATTCTTATAGATGAAAAAATCAATAGTTAGTCTATTTAAGTGGTTAAAACATACTTTTTGGTATTCCGCTTTTACAAGAGCATTATTGCAAACTAAAAATAAGCAAAATGGTTCGATAGTTTTGTTTGATCGTACGTTTGAATATCACTACGGATTGGCTTTTTACGAAACGTATACCGAACTCTTTGAACGTAAGATTTACAAGTTTTCTACTCAACACACCACGCCTTTAATTATTGATTGTGGTGCTAATATGGGTTTAAGTGTCCTATATTTTTCCACTTTATATCCTAATAGTAAAATTTTAGCTTTTGAGCCGGATGTAACTGTACTACCTTATTTAAAAAAAAACGTGGTGCACCAAAAAATTCAAGATGTGACCATTTATGAAAAAGGAGTTTGGACGGAAGCAACCACTTTGTCTTTTTATACCGATGAAGGATTAGGCGGTCGAATCGGCACAGAATATTTGAATCAAGAACCCGTAAAAATTGAAACTGTTAGACTAAAAGACTTTTTGACAACTCCAATTGCTTTCTTGAAAATTGACATTGAAGGTGCTGAATATGAAGTTCTTAAGGACTGTGAAACTTCCTTGCATTTTGTCGAGCATTTGTTTGTTGAATATCATAGTTTTTATGATGATGAACAGCATTTAGAATCAATTTTATCACTTTTAAAAAGGCAAGGGTTCCGTTATCATCTAAAAGAATCTTTTTCAAGACGTAAGCCTTTTGTTGATAGACGATTAGTTTGTGAAAAATATGATATGGCAATTAATGTGTTTGCTTATCGTAATTAAATTCTAATGATCTCGATAATTATTTGTTCCAAAAAACCTACGCTGTCCGTTGCATTTCAAGAGAATCTTACACAAACTGTTGGTTGCGAGTATGAACTTATAGTAATTGACAATTCAGAAAGTCGTTATTCAATTTTTGAAGCGTATAATTTGGGTATTCAAAAAAGTCAAGGTACTGTTTTATGTTTTGTTCATGATGATGTTTTATTTCATAGTTCTCAATGGGGTTTGGTTCTTGATACCATTTTTAGGCAACAACCTTTTGTTGGATTAATTGGTGTTGCTGGTGCAAAAGTAAAAACTAAAAGTCCGAGTGCTTGGTGGGATTGTGAGGAAGAAGATCGAATTACTAACATCATTCAGCATTATCAAGACAAAGAAGCGGAAATACATCACTATGGTTTTGACGAAAACCCTACCGTTGAAGTTGCTGTAATTGATGGTGTTTTTATGGCAGTACGCAATGATAAACGCCTATCGTTCTCAAAACAATTGCAAGGTTTTCATTGCTACGATCTCAATTTGTCTTTAGAGATAAAAAAACTCGGCTTCTCGGTTGTAGTGACACAGGCAATTGTAATAGAGCATTTTTCTTCGGGTGTTTTAAATAAAAGTTGGGTTCAAAATTCATATCAATTGCATCGAATCTATTCTAAACTTTTGCCTATTGCTGTTGGTAATTCTGAAGTAACTGCCGATTTAGAATTGTTAAACACTCATAGGTTCATCAATAAATGTTTACAGCATCGTTGCAAATTTATTGCTTTGCGTTTATGGTTTACTTTGTTTTTGAAAGCACCATTTTCTATAAAAAATTTAAAATTATTTAAAAAAATAGTTACATTTGATTACTAAGCCACTATACAAACACCTCAATGAAATTTAAAAAACTACGCAAAATTTATCGTATCCTTTTTCCGCTTAATCTTTATGATGGACAAGAGTTTGAAAATCGTTTGCATGAGCATTTTTTAATACAACAATTTGAGAAAAAGGATGTTTTTTATGAAGTGACTACCATAGATGGGATTACCCTATCGATGCGCGGCAAAGACCATAGTGACTTTATGGTTTTCAATCAAATTTTTAGATATCATGAATACCATGGCATCATCAGAACGCTACTTTTGAATGAAGGCTTTTCTAAAAATCATGTACTGATTGATGCTGGTGCCAATGTTGGTTTTACCTCCTTGTATTTTGCGCATTATTTACCGAATTGTAGTATTTATGGAATTGAACCAAGCGTTGATAATTTTGCAGTTTATAGTCAAAATGCTACTCATATTCAATCGGAAGGAACTGTAAAATTGTATTGCAACGCCCTTGCCCATGAGTCCAATATGCAGTTTGATGTAGAAAATGATTTTAGAGATAAAAAAGATTGGGCTTTAACTACTAAAGCCTCTGCAACTGGAAAAGTTAGAGGTATCACTGTGAACGAACTTATTGCCGAGAACAATTTGTCGCATATATCGGTACTTAAAATTGACATTGAAGGCGCAGAACGGTTTATTTTTCAGCCCGAAAACGACCTTAGTTTCTTAAAAATCACTGAGATTGTTGCGATTGAAATACATGATGAATACAACATTCGATCAACTATATATTCTATTTTAAAAGAGCATAATTTTTTTATTATTGAAAGTGGTGAGCTTACTATTGGTATTCAAAAATCGAAACTAATGTAGTGTGATGTGTTGTCTTTTTGCCCTTATTAAATAGCGTTTTTTTGAAAAAAAATTATGTACTATTAGCGCATCAAAACCCCAAACAGTTGGAACTGTTAATTCAGCAGTTGGACGATGGTTTGTCGGTATTTGTTATTCACTTGGATTTAAAGACTGATCAAGGACCTTTTTTGTACTTAAAAAGTAGTTGCGTTCATTTTATTTCAGACCGTGTGACTGTTCGTTGGGGCGATTTTTCAGTGGTTCAAGCCACACTTAATTGTTTGCAATATGTTCAAAATCATACAAACGGTGGTTTTGTAATTTTGTTAAGCGGCCAATGTTTTCCTTTACGGAGTGCAGCAACGATAAATACCTTTTTAACAAACTATTCCAATTTTAATTTTATTGAGCTGTTTCCCATCACTTCGTATTGGAATGCAGAAGAATGTAAAAAACGAGTTCAGTTTTATTGTTTTACGTATGCCGACACGAAAGGTTCCTTTGTACGACTCAACTCCTTTAAGCAAGCTAGTCTGTTTGAGTTGAAATTAATTGTCAAGTTTTACGGAAAGCAACTTTTGGTGCACCATAACTTTCGTATTCTTGGCACCATAAGGCATTTGTTTAAGTTGCGAACCTCTTCGATTCCTCATTTTGGAGGCTCGCAATGGTTTGCTTTGAATGATGCTACATTTCGTAAAATGATGCAGTGGATTGCAATTCATCCAGAGTTTTTAAAATTCCATAAGCATACACATTGTGCTGATGAATTGTTTTTTCATTCCATTTTAAAGGAGCTTTCAGAAAAGGATCGCAGCGTTCAGTTTAAAGATAGTTTGACTTATGTAAGTTGGAATAAAAAAGGGGTTCCATTACCGGTTACATTTGAAGAAGCCGATTGGGACGAAATCATGACAGTACCTCAAAATAAATTGTTTGTGCGGAAAGTTAATATAACAACATCGCTAAAAATGTTATCTTTGTTACAATCTTTAACTACTTCT
Source organism: Flavobacterium sp. SP2 (assembly GCF_057626655.1). NCBI lineage: Bacteria > Pseudomonadati > Bacteroidota > Flavobacteriia > Flavobacteriales > Flavobacteriaceae > Flavobacterium > Flavobacterium solicola. The sequence continues at coordinate 375,502 of NZ_JBVHBT010000001.1, read as the reverse complement.
AAAAATAATTAAGTGTTAGCCATAATAATTCCTTACTATAAGTTAACCTATTTTGAAGCTACCTTGCAGTCTTTGGCTGCTCAAACCGACTCACGTTTTACCGTATATATTGGTGATGACAATAGTCCTGAAGATCCTACTTTGTTATTAGCAAAATACCAAGGTGCGTTTCCTTTTAACTATTTCAAATTTGATTCCAATCTTGGTGGTCAATCGCTTACCAAACAATGGGAACGGTGTATTGCATTATCCAATAAAGAGGAATGGCTTATGATTTTAGGCGATGATGATTATTTAGAAACCAACGTTGTCGCGAGCTTTTACGCTCATTATGATACTTTTTATGGTCGGTCTGAATTGGTTCGATTTGCTAGTAAAATAATATATGAATCACGACAAACGGTTTCGGATATTTTTTACCATCCTGAATGGGAATCGGCATCGGAATCGTTTTATAGAAAATTTTTGAAAGTCTCACGCAGTTCGTTGTCGGAGCATGTATTTTCTAGAAAAGTTTACCAAAAATATGGTTTTACAGCCTATCCTTTGGCTTGGAATAGTGATGATCGAGCTTGGCTTGATTTTTCTGACAACAAACCACTTTACACAATCAATGAAAGTACTATTTGTATTCGTGTTTCAGATTTAAATATCTCAGGAAAAAGAGACAATTTGATTTTAAAAAACAAGTCTGAAATTTCATTTTATCGTCATTTAATTTCTAAATGGTTAGGCGTTTACAGCACTAATCAGCGATTGGAATTGCTGAAGAAGTATGGTAAAGAAATACGAAGAAATCGGAATTTAAAATTTTCAGAATGGCTGTTTATATTGTATTATTGTGTTCGATTTATGGATGTAGGCATGATTCGCAAAGCAATGACTATGTTGCGTACTAAATTAAAAATGTGATAATAAATTGGAAAAAGTATCTGTTGTAATACCGTGTTACAAACAAGCTCATTTTTTACATGAGGCTTTGGCTTCGATTGTTGCTCAAACCCATAGTGATTGGGAATGTTTTATTGTTGACGATGGCAGTCCTGATACTACAAAAGAAGTAGCGAACCAATGGTGTGCTGCCGATTCTCGCATTCATTATTTATATAAAGAGAATGGAGGATTGGCAAGTGCTCGCAATTTCGGAATCCAACACGCGACAAGTATTTATATTGTCACTTTGGATGCCGACGATAAATATGAGGCTACTTTTATCGAAAAAGCATTGCACGTAATCAAGTCTAATCCTAAAATTGGCGTTGTTAGCAGTTGGGTTGTTCGTTTTAATAAAAGCGAAGAATTGGTTACTATAAAACCAAATGGAAGAATACTGTCTGATTTTTTATTTCAAAATGCTTGCAACGGCACTTCCTTTTTTAGAAAGCAATGTTGGCTTGACGTTGGTGGTTATGACGAACAGATGAAAACTGGTTACGAAGATTGGGATTTTTATATCAGTGTTTGCAGTTTGGGCTGGGAAATTTATAGTATTCCCGAACCGTTATTTTTCTACCGTCAACATGAAACTTCGATGCGTTTGGATGCTTACGAACATCACGATAAGAGCAATAAGATGTATTTGTTTACCAAGCATAAAGCACTATATTTAACTCATTATGAATCTTTAGTTTCGTTTTTTTTGGATCGTGTTGCCGCTGAGAAGTATAATGTAATCAAGACTCAAAATAAAGTTGATTTTAGAGTTGGACGTATGCTCTTGTATCCTCTACGAAAAATAAAATCTTTATTTCGATGATCGCAAAGCCTAAAGTTACTATAATCATGGCTACTTTCAATCGTGCCGATTTCATAGTTGAATCGTTGCGTGCTATTCAAAATCAAATCTTTACCTCTTGGGAATGTCTGATTATTGACGATGGAAGTACCGATGCTACCCAAGAAGTCGTTCGGGAAATTTTGGATTTAGATGTACGATTTTCCTATCATAAACGTCCGTCAAGTTATGCCAAAGGACCGAGCTGTAGAAATTATGGATTGGATTTGGCTCAAGGCGATTACATCATTTTTTTTGATGATGACGATATTCCACATCCTCAAAATTTAGAACTTTGTGTAAAAGAGTTAGACGATAGTCCGCATTTTTTCTGTCGTTATGTCCGAGAGGTTTTTCATACCGAAACATTTTCTTATCAGTTTGATTATTCCACTACCTATACACAATTTCCGATTACAGTTGCCGATATTGAAGGATTGATTACTGATAGTTTGCAGTTTAATTGTTGTGCAGTACTCTGGAAAAAAGAGTGTTTCGCCACGATACGTTTTGCTTCTGGATTGATGTATGCCGAAGATTGGGAATTGGCCGCGCGAATTGTAGCTTCTGGCTATTCGGGAATATCCATCAATAAAACTTTATTTTACGGACGCAAGCACCTTAATTCTAGTACGGGTCGTTTTTTTAAAAATGATCCAATACGTCGTGCGTCATTTGCCCAAGCAACACTATTAGCTGTTGCGCATTTGCATAATAAAAATCTAATTACGTTGTCTTTGAAAAAGTATTTTATAATTTTTTCTTATTATTATAAAGATTTTGACTTGTTTGAAAAAACCTTACAATTATTTCAGTTAGCTGCTTTAGAACGTGTTAAGTGGAGGTTGTTTTATTTTGTCTTACCTTTAAGAATTGCAATTTACAGTTGGATTATAAAAAGAAAAAAACAAAAATTGGTATGAAGTTTTTAGTGATTGTTCAGGATTTAAGAATTTCAGGTACTAGCGAAGGAATTGTTTCTAGGTCATTTCTTGGTAAATTACGCCGTGCCTATCCCGAAGCTGTTATTGAAGTTTTATATTTAAAAATTCAATCTAGCGATGATCAGCTTGAATTATTGCCTGTAAATGCTATCGAAACACATGTTATTCCTTATCAAGTTCCGTTTTATATTGAATGGTGGAATAAACTTTATTGGCGTTTGTTTCACGTTTCGCTAACCGGTACTTATTATGTAAAGCAATTTTCTAAATACATTAGTCAAAAAAATCCTGACGATTACGATCATATTTTTGTACGAAGTTCTGGATTGGAATTCGAAACCATTTTGGCTTTAGATGGTCTGCCGATTTTGAAGAAGGCAATTATTAATTTTCATGATCCTTATCCAGTATTTTGGAATTCAGGTTCTAAAAAGGTACTTACTAATCTTGAACTTTTTAAGTTAAAGCAAATGTTGCCTGTAGTTTCGAATTGTAAACTGTGCATCAGTCCTTCGCATTTGCTTTCACTGGATTTACATTTTCTATATGGTTCGTCCCAACCATTTTATGTGTTACCGCATCAGTATGACTCGACGGTTTTTGATTTTTCAACTTGCTTGACAACAGTCCAAACAGTTGATAAAGTGGTGCTTTCTTATCATGGAGCTATTCAGTTTGGACGCAATCCCGATGTTTTATTGGATGCTTATGTGGCTTTACTTGAAAAAGAGCCGCTATTGCAAAAGCAGACAGAAATGGTTTTTCGTTTGCGCGGCAGTCATAATGTTCGTTTAAAAACTAAGTATGCTTCGGTTCCCAATATCAAAATTTTAGATTCTTTACACTTTGTGCCGTCTTCGCAAGAACAAGATTTACAGCATTCTATATTAATTATTTTAGAAGATTGCTTTACACATAGTAATATTTTGGTGGGTAAGGCTCCATTTTTAGCCTCGTTACAAAAGCCAATTTTAAGTATTTCGCCGTTGCGAAGTGAAGTACGGAATCTAGTAGTAGATGAAAAATATGTTGCTACCTTTACCAATCAAGACGAAATTGAACTTAAAATGCGCAACTTGATAGAAGATTGCTTGCGCGGTAATATGAAACAAGCACCTTTTGGGGATTATTTTAGTGAAGCAAATTTTAAAATTATGTTAGATTCAATTTTGAATTATAATTAGTTCGATGTTTTATGGTTGATAAAAATTACATCATTTTAGCTCATAGCAAACCGAAGCAGTTGTTGCGGTTGATTCATCGATTGGATGACGGTTATTCACGATTTTATATTCATATTGATGTACATTCTGATTTAAGCCCTTTTACTGAAATATCGGAGCTGCCATCAGTTCACATTATAAAAAATCGAATGCCTGGTACTTGGGGTGATATTTCAATAGTGGAAGCAACGCTACTTTGTATGAATCAAATTATTAGTGATGATAGAAATGCCTACACCATTCTTTTAAGCGGACAATGTTACCCGCTAGTAAGTTGCAGTTCTATAAATTCTTACTTGGAACATGCATCTCAGTACGATCATATTATGTTGGATACTGCGGCAAATAACTGGCACAATTATAGCAATCGCATTTATCACTATAAAATAAATTTGAGTAGAGCAAAAGAAGATTTTATTTTATTACCTCCTGTATTACAAACTAGCTTGTTTTGCAATTTGAAAAATTTAAAACGTGTATTAAAGTTATCCTTTCAAAGAAAGAACTCCACTATTTTAAGAGACTATTTTAGGACTATTTTTCCAAAGAAATTTCTAGTTGATCAACATTATGGAGGTTCACAATGGTTTGGGTTGAGTTATGGAACTTTACAAAAAGTAGACAACTATATTAAGTCAAACCCTGGATTTATAAATTCATTTAGATATTGTTTATTACCTGATGAAATGTTCTTTCACACTATTATCGGAAATTTGGCTGATAAAGATCAAACCATTCAAATAAGAAAATCATTGACGTACGTAAACTGGGAACGGCATCAAGGTAAATACCCAGTAGTGTTTTCAGTCTCAGATTTTTCTGATTTGCAGCAACGTTCTCACGAGAACTATTTGTTTGCTCGAAAATTTGATGCTGATTTTGATGTGTCTGTATTGAATATGTTGGATAAACAGTTATAATGTATTTAGAATTTTGGATTATAAACATATTCTTTAATTATATTTGAAAATGAAAAAAGTTTTAATAGTTGGACCTTTCGCAGATATTGGTGGGAGAGAGCTAGAGGCATCTTTTATTGCAATGTGTTTATCAAAAGAGCATGATGTGAGCGTTTTAACGACAAGCATAAGTTCAAAGTCTTCCCAAATTTATTACTATGACAATAAAATAAAGTTGTTTGAATTAAATAAGTTAATTTATAACTCAGATATTTTTATAAGGATCATTGCCTGGATTAGTTTTATAAAGAATTCTTTTAAAGGTTCAAGTAGTAATTACATTTCAAATAAATTTTCAAAAAAATATTTTGATTACTATAAAAAAATTGATGTTGTTTTAGACCATTTTTTGAATGATTTTGACATTCTATTTATTTGTGCCACTTTTTCATCATTTCATTTAGAACAAATATTAAACACTGCTAAATCTAAAAATATTAAAGTTATCTTTAGAACTACTGGACAGATTGATTACGTGGATTATAATTATCTAAAGGATATTGATTTATTTGTTCATAGCTCTATTAAAAATTCTTTAAGCTTAAGTTCACATCAGTTTTCAATCATAGATCAATGCGCCTTTGATGAAGTGAATTTATTAAAGATTTCACCTAGTTTTGACAATTGCAATTTTTTAATTGTGGGTAGGTTATCACCAGAAAAAGGTATTCAAGAAGGTATTGAGTTGTTTTTGAAATTTAAATTAGAAAATGATATTTTACGTATTGTTGGTGATGGTGAACTCAAGGAAGAGTTGATTAGTAAATATGGTAATAGTAGATTTATAAAGTTCTGTGGTCATGTTAATCACGAAAACATTCATACGTATTATGAAATGTCTGATTGTGTTTTGATTACATCATATTGTGAATCTGGGCCTTTAACCGGAATTGAAGCAATGGCTGCGGGCAAAATAATGATTTCAACGAAAGTTGGTGCCATGGAAGAACGTTTAGATGGTACATTAAATGATTTTTGGTTTGAGTTACATGAACCGTATTCATTTAGAGAACAGTTTAATAAATTTAAAAATCTTAGCTCAAATGATCAAGAGCAAATTTCATATAATCTAAGAGAAAGATATCTAAATTCGTATTCTTCAACTGTAATTTTGAATAAATACTTAAGCGTAATTAATAATAAGTAAAGTTTAAATTTTTATTTTAAAACTGGTTTAAAATTAAGTGCAAACATCTTTTTTTAATAAATAATGTCATTAATTTGAATAAAATTACTTTCTCCATCTTAATAACCACCAAGAACAGGTTGCCGGATTTGATTTTCACGTTGGGAAAGTTAACTTCATTACTAACAAATCCTGAGGTTGAAATTCTGGTTTGCGACGATGGTTCTTCCGATGGCACTTTTGATTATGTCCAAAAGCATTTTCCTAATATTATTATTTTCAGAAACGAAACTTCCAAAGGTTTGATATTCAGTAGAAATGTTCTTTTAGAAAAAACTACTGCAAAATATGCTATTTCTTTAGATGATGATGCACATTTTTTATCCCATAATCCATTAAAAGCAATAGAACGCTATTTTTTAGCACATTCCGATTGTGGTGTAGTCAGTTTCAGGATTTTTTGGGGTACAACTTCACCTGTTTCTACCAATACAGTAGATCAGCCGCAGCGTGTTAAAGGATTTGTAGGTTGTGGTCATGCCGGGAACATGAGTGCTTGGAACTCCATTCCCAATTATCCCGATTGGTTTATTTTTTATGGCGAAGAAGATTTTGCAGCCTATCAGTTGTTTAAAAAAAATATAGAGGTTCATTATTTACCTTCGGTTTTGGTACAGCATCGCGTAGATGTTCAAACAAGAAAAACCAATCAAGATTATCAGTTGCGACTTAGAAGAAGTTTTCGATCGGGTTGGTACTTGTATTTTCTATTTTATCCGTTTTCGGTTATTCCTAAAAAGTTGGTTTATACTCTTTGGATTCAGCTGAAAACTAAAACCTTAAAAGGAGATGTAAAAGCTACATTCGGAATTGTACAAGCCTTGTTTGATGTTGTTTGGAATTTTCCTAAATTGCTCAAGCTAAGCAACCGGTTGGGTAATGAAGAGTATCTCGCCTACCTGAAACTATCCGATACTAAAATTTATTGGAAACCCGAAAATGAAAACTAAAACAATAGCCATAATTCCAGCAAGAGGCGGCTCAAAACGATTGCCTAATAAAAATATTCTTTTATTAGGGAATTATCCATTGTTGGTGCACAGTATTTTATATGCGCAAGCCAATAGCGACATTATTGACGAAATTTATGTTTCTACCGATGATGAAAAAATTAAAGAAATTGCCTTACAATTTGGCGCTAAGGTTATCAATAGACCGGAATCGATTTCGGGCGATTTAGAACCAACTGTCATAGCATTGCAACACGTTTTACGTTCTGTAATAGAAGAGGTTGAGAATGTAGTTTTGTTACAACCAACCAATCCGTTGCGACCACAAAATCTATTGCAACATTGTTTTGATAAATTTATAGAAACTAATTCTGATAGTTTATTTACCGTTTCGCAAAATCATCACAAATTAGGGAAGATTAACAACAATAAATTCGTTCCTTTCAATTATGAAATTGGACAACGTAGTCAAGATTTGGAACCATTGTATTTTGAAAATGGATTATTGTATATTACTAAAGCTACAGCTGTACTTAAAGATAAAATAATTACAGAAAATGCAATTCCTTACCTAGTAAATCATATTTTTGCTAACATTGATATTGATACACAAGCCGACTTTGATTTTGCAAAATATCTCTACCAAAAAACTAATAATTCATAACTCATTGTTTAATTTATGAATCCATACATAGAAATCGCAGGAAGAAAAATTGGGGCTGATTTTCCACCATTAGTTATAGCTGAAATAGGTATTAATCACGAAGGTTCGTTGGCTGTTGCCAAGCAAATGGTTGACGCTGCAAAACGCGCTGGTGTAGAGGTTGTAAAACATCAAACGCATATTGTTGCAGACGAAATGAGTGGTGCGGCGAAAAAAGTAATTCCAGGTAATGCCGATGTTTCTATTTATGAAATTATGGAGCGATGTTCTTTGAATGAAGCTGAAGAATTGGAATTGAAAAACTATGTAGAAAGCAATGGTATGATTTTTATATCCACGCCTTTTTCTCGTGCTGCAGCCGAAAGATTGAAAAAATTTGATATACCAGCATATAAAATTGGTTCAGGCGAATGTAATAATTATCCGCTTTTAGAACACATTTGTTCGTTTGGAAAGCCAGTCATTTTAAGTACCGGAATGAACACCATTGAAAGTGTAGCGAAAGCGGTTGCCATTTTTGATAAACACAATATTCCAGTTGCGTTATTGCATACAACTAATTTATATCCAACGCCCATTCATTTGGTGCGATTTGGCGCTATGAAGGAATTGCATGAAGCTTTTCCTGATAAGGTTTTTGGATTGTCCGATCATACTTTAAATAATAACGCTTGTCTTGGTGCTGTTGCTCTTGGAGCCAGTATTTTAGAGCGTCATTTTACCGATCATATGCAACGTACAGGACCAGATATCGTATGCAGTATGGACGAAAAAGCTGCAGGAGAATTAATTGTGTCGTCTACTGAAATTTGGCAAATGCGTGGCGGAACTAAAGCACCAGCTCAAGAAGAACAAGTAACTATAGATTTTGCATTTGCCACCGTTTGCAGTATTACAAAAATAGAAAAAGGCGCAAGATTGACTCCAGAAAATATTTGGGTAAAGCGACCAGGAACTGGAAAAATACTTGCAGAACATTACAATGATGTATTGGGAAAGGTAGCAACAAGAACCATTGAAAACGACGAACAATTGGATTTTACAGATTTTGAATAATCTAAAAATAAAAGGTTTATGAGAGTTGGAATGAATCCGCAAAAACAGCATAAAAAAATTGAGTTGCAAGAGCATCATCGAGTGATTACTGTTGTTTTTATTCCTAATTTAGAAGGTTATTATCAAGATATGTTTGCCGTTTTTAAATTAAGTTTAGAGTCGGTTTTGGTAACTAAAAATAAATTTTGTGCCATTACCGTAGTCAATAATGGGTGTTGTGACTTAGTTGTCCAGTATTTAAATCAACTCTATTTGGATGGAAAGATTGATAGTTTGGTGCATCATAAGCAGAATATTGGTAAAATTGATGCTTTGGTTGGTGCTGCTCGAGGAACTCGCGAACGACTGATTACCACAACTGATGCCGATATTTTGTTTGTTAAGGGTTGGCAAGAACATGCCGAGCAAGTGTTTCACAATTTTACTGGTGTTGGTTCGGTATCGCCATTACCGATACGCGTTGGTTTGACTTCGGGGACTATGTCGACTTTACAAAAAATTATTTTTCAAAAAGTATCTTTTGGATATGAAACGATTCGAGAGAATTTTGCACCTTATAATAAATTTCGTGCCAGTATTGGTTGGGATTTAGAAGATTCCGACGATTTACCTTGGCCAGTTGTTACGGTAAAAGGTGTAAAAGCTATAGTTGGCAGTGCGCATCAAGTACTTACCATTGATAGAGACATCTTTTTTTCGGATGTTCCATATGCGCCTTCGCTAACATTGGTTGGGAATAATTCAGAACACGATTACATTGATACTCCAATCGACTTGTCTGGTAAAATGCGTTTGTCAACTTACCATAATTTTGCCTATCATATGGGAAATAAAGCAGAAGATTGGATGTATGAATTGCAAGAACACAATAAAGAAGGTAAAGTAGATTTGCCTATTGTAGCGCTCTCAAATTTGATATCTAGTTTAAATCAATCTCGGTTTAAAGTAAATTGGTTTAAAATAAAGAAAATTGCCATCAAAAAAATATTCAAAACTTTATATACTTAGATGAGTAAGAAAATACTTTTTTTAACTGGTACACGCGCTGACTTTGGTAAAATAAAGTCGTTGATTTCTTGTACCGATGCGCATGCTGATTTTGAAGTGTATGTTTTTGTCACTGGCATGCATTTACAAAAAGAGTACGGTTATACTTTGATTGAAATTGAGCGTTGTAATTTTAAAAACGTTCATACTTTCGAAAATCATACCCACGAAACTACAATGGATTTGACACTAGCCAAAACTATAGAAGGCTTATCAAGTTTTTGTAAAACCATAAATCCAGATTTGATACTTGTTCATGGTGATCGCGTTGAAACGCTTGCAGGCGCTATTGTAGGTTCGTTAAATAATATTTTGGTAGCACATATTGAAGGCGGAGAATTGAGTGGAACAGTAGATGAATTGATTCGTCATAGCGTTTCTAAATTATCACATGTACATTTTGTTTCTAATGAAGAAGCTGCAAACCGTTTGATCCAAATGGGCGAATTAGAATCGTCTATATTTACTATAGGTTCACCTGATATTGATATTATGTTTTCGAATGATTTACCCAGTATCGAAATAGCAAAACGTTATTATGAAATCGAATTCCAAGATTTTGCACTGGTACTTTTTCATCCCGTTACCACTGAAGCTCATGAGATGAAAAAGTATGCTGAAAATTTTGTTACCGCTCTTCAAAACGACAGTCATAATTATGTTATAATATATCCCAACAATGATTTAGGAAGTCAGTTTATTATTGATGAATATTCAAAATTAAAAGATAATAAGCGGTTTAGAATTTTTCCGTCTTTGCGTTTCGAGTATTTTCTAACTTTACTTAAAAATGCTCAGTTTATCCTTGGAAATAGTAGTGCTGGTATTCGCGAAGCACCTTATTATGGAATTCCAGTTATCAATATTGGAACCCGACAGCAAAATCGTGCAGTACATGATGCCATCGTAAATGTTAGCTATGATAAAGTAGCAATTTTTGAAGCGTTGCAAACCGTAGATTCACACCAAGTACTGCAAACTGAAACTGATTTTGGTGCAGGAAATAGTTCTTCGTTATTTTTAGAAGTAATAGAAAATAATACTCTTTGGAGTATCAATCATCAAAAACAATTCAAAGATAATTCATGAAAAAACTAGGAATTGTCATAACCGATGGCGTAGGGTTTAGAAACTTTATTATGAGCGATTTTTTGGTAGAAGCCGAGAAAGCTTTTGATGAGGTTGTGATTCTGTCTTGTTTACCCGCATCAGTTTATGAAGGGTATGTTGCACAATCTAAAGTTTTGGAATTAACCGTTTTTGAAGAACGTTTTTCGACTTGGTTTTTCCGAAAAGCTAAAGAAGTAGCACACCTACAATTGCACAAAAAAGGCAATTTTGGTATTCAGGACAATTTGCGCACCAATACGACTACGTCTCGAACTGCTAGAGGTTATGCTACACGTTTTATTTTCAAAATCACTTCTGTACTTTGCTCTGAAAAGTGGATTCAGCGTTATACTTCTTGGCAACAAATTACTTTCAAGAATAATGCTGTCACTGTTGGATATCGAAATATGTTGGCTGAAGAGCAATTTGATTTATTGTTTTTTACCCACCAGCGTCCGCCTTTTATTGCACCGTTGGCTTATGTGGCCCAACAATTGCAAATTAAAACCGCTTCGTTTATTTTTTCTTGGGATAATTTAGCTTCCAAAGGTAGAATGGCTGCGGACTTTGATTATTATTTGGTGTGGAGTGATTTGATGAAGTTAGAATTGACACATTTTTATTCTCAAGTTCAGAACGAAACCGTGGAAGTTGTTGGAACGCCGCAGTTTGAGCCGTATGTTTTAGATCGTTATCAAGTTACTAAAGAAACCTTTGTTAAAAAGTTTGATTTGGATACCCATTTGAAAACTATTTGTTTTAGTTGTGGCGACATTTCTACTAGCAAAAACGACGAACTTTATATTGAAACTATCGCTGACGCTATTTTAAATAAAAAAGTACCCAAAGTAAATTTAATCGTTCGAACTTCACCTGCTGAAGATCCTATCCGTTTTGCCTCTATTGTGGCAGGATTTCCCTTTATAAAATGGAATTATCCAAAGTGGAATTTGTCCCGTCAAGACCATCAAGAGGTTTGGTCGCAACGCATTCCATCGGTTGAAGATGTACAAGATTTACGAGGTCTTTTGACTTTTTCAGATTTGAATATCAATATGTTGTCTACGATGAGTTTGGATTTCATTCAATTTGATAAACCCGTAATCAATACTGTTTTTGGAAATGCTGCCAACGGATTGTACGATGATCAACGTTTTTTAAAGTATGCTCATATTGTACATGTTGTAGATAGTAAGGCCACCAAAATTGTACGAAATGAAGGTGAATTAATTTCAGCCATCAATTTATATTTAGAAAATTCCAATTTAGATTCGGAACACAGAACCCAATTATTGCAATTACAAGTAAGTAAACCATTAGCAACTACTGGAAAACGAATCGCTGAAACCTTATTGCAATGGACATAACACAACGAATAGCGGTTCTATGTGATTACGAGTTGTTGCCTTCGCGTGTCGGTGGAATGGATTATTTTTTTTGGCAATTTGATGTTTTGTGCAAAGAACAATCCATTTTTGTTGATTGGTTTTTTCCAAACACTTGTTCGCATGGTGGGTACGCAACTATGTCTATCTTAGCCACTGATTCTGATTCATTGGAATCTTATTTTTTGACTTATTTAAAACAAAATACTGTAAACTATAGCCATATTATAACTCACTTTTTAGAACTGTGCACTCCTTTTCATAAAAAAGTAAAGTCGTTAAGCGGCGCTATTATAATTGGTGTCGACCATAATCCGCGACCAACTAATGGGTATTCTTTTAAAAAGAGAATGTTAAAGCGCTTAAAAGGTTTATTGTACTCTAAACATATCAGCACTTTTGTAGGTGTTTCGGAGTATTCTAAACAGCAACTTATTCAAGAATTTGGTTCGCAAATTACCTCTAAATCTATCGTTGTTTTTAACGGACTTGAGGTTGCAAAATACAAACAGAAAACTGATTTTTCTTCGTGTACCCAATTTGTAATTGCCTGTCATTTACGAAAAGACAAAGGTGTTCAAGATGTTATAGAAGTGGTTCGTCAGCTAAAAGCCGAACTTTCTATTCCTTTTAATATTACAATTTATGGTTCAGGATATTATGAGCAGCATTTAAAAGATGCTGTTGCTGATTTTGATTTGCAGTCGTACTTCGAATTTAAAGGAAGTGTGTCTAATTTGCATGATTTGTATTGTTCTTACGATTATTTATTGCATACTTCGCACGGCGAAACGTTCTGTTACACAGTGGTGGAAAGCCTATTGTCTAATTTACCTGTTATTACCAACAATCAAGGTAATGTTCTGGGTTTAGTTCAAGACCATGTCAATGGATTTCTCTATCAAGATCATGATTTACAACAGTTAAAAATGATTTTGTCGCAAGTAATTTCCGGCGTTTCAACTATTGAAAACGGATTGCAACATACCTCATTAGTTGCAACATTCTCCTTAGAAAAAATGGTTCAAAATCACTTTCAATTAGTACATTTACCGTCATGAAAATTGCCTTTTTAACTCCCGAATATCCGCATAGTAAGACTGGAATCTCAGGTGGTATTGGTACGAGTATCTTAAATCTATCGAAAGGATTGAAGCAACTTGGACACGAAGTTTCTATTCTGGTTTATGGTCAAACGGTCGATGCTTACTTTGAAGAAGATGACATTGCTTTTTATCAAATAAAAAACGTTAAAGTCAAAGGGTTATCGTTATTTTTTACGCAACGCAAAATTTTAAAATTAATCAATTCGTTGGTATCAAAAGGATTGGTTGAGTTGGTGGAAGCACCTGATTGGACTGGAATTACTTCTTTTATTAAGCCAAATTGTCCGTTAGTTATAAGAGAGAATGGTAGCGATACCTATTTTTGCCATTTGGATCAACGTAAAGTTAAATGGACTAATACATTTTTAGAAAAACGAGCACTGCAACAATGCGATGGTCTTATTGCGGTTAGCAACTATACTGGTACTTTAACTAAAAAACTTTTTCAATTACAATCGGATTTCACGGTGATTCCGAATGCTATAGATGCTACTCAATTTTGTGCCGATTCTATAGGTTCTTCAAAGGCCACTATTCTATATTTTGGCACGTTGATAAGAAAAAAAGGATTGTTCGAATTGCCTTTAATTTTTAATGAAGTCGTTAAAAAAAATCCCCATGCGCAATTACTTTTGGTAGGAAAAGATGCTTCTGATATTGCTACTCAATCGAACTCTACTTGGGATCTTATGGTTCCGTTATTTGACAAACAAGCTTTTCAGAATGTTTCTTACATTGGAAGTTTACCATATACCGAAATAAAAAAAATGATTCAACAAGCAACAGTCTGCGTTTTTCCTACATTTGCTGAAGCGTTGCCTGTTTCGTGGTTGGAAGCTATGGCGATGCAAAAACCTATAGTTGCCTCAAGTATAGGTTGGGCGTCAGAAATCGTTGATGACGGCGTAAACGGATTTTTGGAGTTACCCAACGCGCATGTCAACTTTGCATCCAAAATTAATATTTTGTTGGATGATGTTGGCTTGCAAAAGCAATTTGGAATCGAAGCTCGAAAAAAAATCCTTTCGCATTTTAATATTGATGTGGTTGCGGCCAAAAGCATAGCATTTTATAAAAATTACTTGTAATATGACCTTAGATTTTAAAGAATATACGACACTAAATGGCGAAGTTTTACTTTATGTAGGCGCGCCAAATTTTGATCAGCTTGAGGTTTTGTCTCTTGGGGCTGGTGATTTGTGGCACAGTGCGTTAGATCAAGGGTTTAAAAATATTTTTCCTGAAATTATATACCAGTCTGCCACTTTTTGGTATATTAATGATATTGAAGGTGTTTCGGAATGTATCAGTTGGCGTTTCAATCCGTCGGCCTTTGTAGTTCGTAAAAAGGTTTGGGAATTTTGTGGCGGATTTGATCAGTGTTATCAAAGCGAGGTCATGAAAGCGTTGGACTATGGCTATAATTCACTTTGTTATCGTGGTATTGTACCGATGTATGTTAGAGGATTGTTTCCTGAACATACTGCTTTATTAGATCTTAAAATTCCGGTTTATGACGTGTTTGCATTTTACTTTAAAAATTTTAAAAAATCGCATGCTAACTATGTTTTGTATCGCTTGGGATTTATGAAGCCACGTATTTTAAAAGCGTATTTTTCTGCCAAAAGAACTATCAAACACAAAGAAAAAGAGCCTTTGTTTCCGCCAAGAAACTTGAACACCATTGAAGGCCAACCCACAGTAAGTTATATTATTCCAACAATGTTACGACAGGAATTTACTTTGAATTTGCTTCGCGATTTGGTTTCTCAAACCTATGCTGTATCACAAGTAATTGTTGTGGATGCAACGCCAGAATCGCATCGTAATCTGGTATTGTACGACGCTAATAATTACCCGTTTAATGTACATTTTGTTTGGCAACAATCGAAAGGAAGTTGTCGTGCCAGAAACGAAGCTATTGACTTATGTACCGGTGATTACATTGTTTTTGGTGACGATGATGTCCGAATTCCGAATGATTTTATCGAAAATCATGTGCGATTATTACAAACCTACAAGGCTGGTGCTTGCAATGGTTTAGATATAAGAGCCGATCATCAACAGCAGGATTTGGTTGATTTGCAAGAAAAATTGGCTGGCATCGAAGACACTCGTTGGCGTGTTGGCGCTACCAATAGTTTTAGTAATGCTAATTCGTGTGTTCAATCCAAGTATGTGCGACAGCTTGTGGGTAATGATATCAATTATGACGGTGGTTATGGCGAAGACAGCGATTTTGGTCAGTCGTTAATCAAAATAGGAGTCACCGTTTTACACAATCCTTTTTCGGCAAATTTACATTTAAAACCGGCGGTTGGTGGTTATCGTTTTTGGGGATTACAAGCTAAAGTTACCGGTAAAAAACGCAAGGCTCAACCTTGGGAATTGGACACGCCAGTAACGTTTATTCGTCCGGTTCCAAGTCCGACTATCATGTACCAATTATTGAAACAATTTGAGTTGCCTCAATTTAAAGAATACCAACACAAGTATTTCGTTATGTATGTACTGCGCGGTGTTCGATGGCAATTGCCTTTACGATTAGTGCAATTGCCTTATCGTTATTTACAATTTAAGAAATCAGTTTTTTATGCTCGAAAATTGATACTTTTGGGGAAAAGAGTACACTAGAATTATTACTAAATATATGACTGAAAAAAAGCAAAAATTATCCATTGTTATTCCTGCCTATAACGAAGGACCTACTATTTATAAAATCTTAGATAAAATTCGTACGGTTTCTTTGTTGAACGAAATTTCAAAAGAAATTATTATTGTAAATGATTGCAGTACAGATTCGACTTTAAGTACAGTAGAAGACTATATTGCTTTGCATCAAGACGAAACGATATTATGTTACTCTCATGAAGTTAACAAAGGTAAAGGAGCAGCTTTACACACAGGAATTGAAAAAGCAACTGGCGATTATTTGATTGTACAAGATGCTGATTTGGAATACGATCCTACTGAGTATAATATTTTATTAAAACCTATTCTAGATGGTGTTGCCGATGTAGTTTATGGAAGTCGTTTTATGGGTGGTAAACCGCATCGTATTTTATTTTTCTGGCATAGAATAGGTAACAAATTTTTGACTTTTGTCAGTAACATGTTGACTAATCTGAATCTTACCGACATGGAAACTTGTTATAAAATGTTTAGAACAGAGGTAATTCAATCAATAGACTTAAAAGAAAAACGATTTGGTTTTGAACCAGAAGTTACTGCTAAAATAGCAAAGATTCCGAGGATAAGAATTTATGAAGTTGGAATTAGCTATTATGGAAGAACCTTTGAAGAAGGAAAAAAGATTGGTTGGAAAGATGGGTTTCGAGCGTTGTATTGCATTTTAAAGTATAATATTAAGTAACAGGGTTTACTTTTTAACGTGATAACAATTAATTAGTTACTATAATCTTATGAAGTCTGTTAGATATTTTTTTTACGTTGCGTTCATAGTAATTGTAGCAATCAAGTTTTTTTATTTGTATTTATCAAGTCGAAATGATGCCTATTCACTTCAGAACGTTTATCATAATGGCGATGCAACGCATTACTATATAATCGCCGAAAATCTTGAAAAATATGCTACTTACAGCGATAACAACTCCACTGTTGCATCACAATCGGCAACATGGCGTCCACCGTTTTGGCCATTTGTACTTTCTGTTTTCATGTTTCTTACTCCGTCGCCAATAGTTTTACTTCTACTGAAGAGTGTATTAGAAATAGCAATTATAGTATTGGCAATCTATTTATTTCAGAAAAAAAATAAGGTTTCCACTTTTACGCTGTTATTTTTTTTACTGTTGCTATTAGAACCACAGTATTTAAAATATTCAGTCACTTTTCTTTCAGAAAGTTTATCAGCAGTTCTTTTACTCCTGGTTTCTGTTCTTTTTATAAGTACAGATGTTTCAAAAAATATAAGTTATTTAATACCAGTTTTACTTGCTGTTTTATTGCTATGTCATCCTGTAGCAGCTTTTTTTATTGTACTATTGTTTGGTTCTTATTTACTGTTGAATTTCAGAAATAGTTTGAAAACTTGCATGTTTCAGTTTTTACTATTTGTTAGTCTGGTTTCGCTTTGGCCTGTTCGAAATTATCTTACTTTTAATCAAGGATTTTATCTTACAGCCTCGCAAGGTGCTACTTTTTCTAAAGGTTGGAATGAAAAAGTGAGTACTAATTTCACCAATGTTGATGGTGATTTGGCCGATGAATCGATGAATTTAAAATATATTGCCGCGTCAGAAGTGTCTAAAAATCCAAATGTTTTAGAGACTAGCGCTTTGTATAAAAAAGCAACCCAACGCTATATTGAAAAGTTAACTTTCAAAGAGAAATTGGCTATATTATCTGCGAAAATCAGTTCAAATTTTAATCCTTTTCCAGAAAAGCCCAAAGAGACTTTTATTGATCGCACCGCCATATTTTTTAGATGTTTGTATCTTTTAGTTTTTATTCAAGTCTGTTATCGATTTTTGCGATTTAAAAGAATCCAAAATACAACACAGTTTAAAGTAAGTTTGGTTGTTGCCGCAATTTTTTTTGGACAACTTTTTATGTCGATGTACATCTATACAGGTCTTAGGTTTAATGCAGTTTATGGTTTAACTTTGTTTTTTGTATTTGTATATTTCAATGTAACTTTTATAAAAGTAGCATTGTTTGTTAATGTTTTTAAAAATCGTTTTCTGAATGATTAAAAGTTTAAGTTTTATTGATGGCATTCGTACTACGAGTTTAACTTTACCAATTATTTCAAATGGAACTAAGTTCTGCTTTGCTACAAGTTCATCAGTATCTCAGGACACTTTTTTTTCTTTCGAAATTACATTTGATCACGACATCAAACTCATCCGCGACCACGATTACCAATGGGTTGATATTAATCAAAACCAACTGGTAAATGAATTTGCTCCCAAAATACTTAAGCTTTCCAACGGATTTTATGTGCAAGCCAATTTAAATTTAGGGATTTGGGAAGTCAATTCAAGAAATCCGAAGCAATTACTTTGGCATTTCAATCCGCAATTTTCTAAACCTATTACAAAATATACTGGGGTGAACAACGCTAAAGTCGTAATTCAAGCCAGTTCAAATGTTACTTTTGAAGAACTTCCAGCACTTTTGTTCGCAAAATCTGGAGGATTGGAACTTAGTCGCTCTACAATTCCGTTTTCGGCTGTGGCTTGTTTTACCGATCACTGTGATTTTGATACAGCAACAAATTTAACTGTACAACGCACTTTCTTTAAAGAACGAAACATCCGAACTACTAAAGGTTTTTTTCTGAATCATTTTTCGAAACGTGACGCCAATGCCTCTTTTGAGCGGCAATCCTTTGAGTTGGATTTATGGAAACAAGATGGTCATGAATTGTGTTATCATTCGCTGTCGCAATCCATAAAATCGGATGATGAAAGTCGGGCAGATTTCACAAATTTTGTTCCTCCATTTTCTGATATTCCTGTTTGGATCGATCACGGTTATCAACCTTATAATTTTTCTTTGTTTCAAAATAGTAATTGGAAATCCAACGATTATGAACAACTATTACAATCCAAAGGAATTTCGATTTTGTGGAATTATATTGATTCTGGAACAGCAACACGAGGTGTTATCAATCAGTTAAACCCGACTCATTTTACTTTAGATGCTTTTCTTCAAGGAACAAGACATTTGGGTGTTTTGAAACGATTTCAAGCACTACTCAAAACAATTGTTTTTCATTTTTTGAATGACGATGACACGATTTCTAAATACAAGTCGACTGCATTGTTGTTCAAAAAAATCGTTTATCAAAAGCAATTTAAAAGTGCCTTACAATTTTGTAAAAATCTATTACTATTATTTTTTACGATTGCCAAGGTATTTGTTTCATGGAAAAAAAATAAAAGCTTTCCTTTTAAATTAGCTCGGTACACTCCATTATTTTTCAAACATACAATTGAAAATGAGGAGTTTGTAGTGTTTCAAACCGTTGAGGTAATTGATTTTGAGAAAGCGCTGTGTAAAGAAAATCTAGATTTACTTATTAAAGAATGTGGTATTTTTATCGCACATACTTATTTTTCTGATTCTATTCCGTATCACACCGGAACTATGATGAATGAAAAAAATGAAATCAGGCCTGAAGTAATCCCAGTTTTTGACTATTTATCTGATGGCATTCAAAGCCAAAAAATTTGGAATCCAACACTTTCCGAATTGCAACATCATTTACAAAACTACCAACAAACGGTTTTTGATGTTTCAGAAGACGGATTAATTTACATAAAAAACACAAACCCAATTGCCCATCGAAACGTACTATAAATGAAATATCTATTTACCAAAGAGCAGCAATGGTTAGACCGATGGGATGAATTTCTTAGTCGTTCTAATCGCGGTTTGTACAACCAATTGTCCGATTGGATTCAATCGTATGAAGTATATGGATTTGACTATAAAGTATTTTTGTTGATAGAAAATGATACGATTGTTGGCGGTTGCGGCATTGTGATTGCTAAACTGTCATTTTTTAAATTTTATATTATTCCGAGTGGTCCAGTTTTAGAGAAAGCATTCGAAAACCAAACCGATTTTATTATTCAACAATTGAAAGAAGATGCGACAGAAATGGGTTGTTGTTACTTTCAAATTAGCATTCCTTTACTTCAAAACGAGCAGATGGTTTATGACTATTCACTTTCTCATATTTCTGACGATAGTATCTATTTTTCAGGTAATGAAGGAACTAAGTTTAAGTTTGTGATTCCGTTACACGGTTATCGATTGGTATTGCTTGAAGGCTTAACTTATGAATTGGTTTACAGTAATTTTAGTAAAAACACCAAACGCAATATCGCCAAAGCCAAAAAAGAAGGTTTTACATTTCGTTTTGTTTCCACAGAAGCTGAAATTCGTGCAGCCTATTCGTGTTTTGAACAAAATGCCAAGGAAAAAGGCTATCCACTGCGCAGCTACACGTCGATGCAAACTACTTTATCCAAATACATCAACAAAAATTTGGCTAAAATGGGATGTTGTTATTTGGATGGTGCTTTGGTTGGTGCGCTTTACGTCATGCAAACAGGAAATCGGTTGACTTATATTAATGGCGGTGTTCTAAAAGCCTATCAAAAATTACCAGTATCCCATTTTATGCACGATTATCTTATTGACTATTCGATTGCACAAGGTTATAAAAGTTATGATATTTCTGTTGGAGGAAGCGCTGGTGTAGTTCAATTTAAAGAAGGGTTTGGAACCGAACTGTACGAATTTGTAACCACACGCCATTGGGTTTTACGACCTTTTATTTTTCAACTGTATACTTTGGTTGAACAGAAATTGAAAAAACGAAAAACTCAAGTTGCCCAACTTTTATTAAAATTAAAAAAGAGTGGCAGATAATTGTATAAAGTTTGTAATAAAAATTATCTTTGAATTTCGCTAAATTGTAGCGCCGATTATGAAAACAAAAGAGCAAATATTAGAAAATAACCTTAAGCAAAAGGAATTTTACAATACTAAGAAAAAGAATTTTGCTACTAAAATGTGGTCTTCTTTACGAGAAAAAACTTTAAAAAAGTTACGAAAAAGTATTGGTAGTCTAGACGAAACTTATGATTTGCATAAAGTTTGGCTTGGTGATTTATCCGATAAAAAAGTAATGGATTTGGGTTGTTATGCAGGTAATACATTGTCAATGTATCTTGCCGAGAATGCTAAGGAATATGTTGGTTTGGATTTGAGTGATGTTGCCATTGCCAAATTGAACGAGCGATTGAAAGACATTCCGACAGCTAAAGCCGTATCGGTTGATTTTTTATCTGATGGTTTTACTGATATCGATTTTGATGTGATTTATGCTTACGGTGTCTTGCATCATTTTCCCAATTTGGACGTTTTGATTCAGAAGTTGAACGAAAAATTAGCACCCAACGGCATCATTATCAGTTACGATCCATTAGAAACCAGTTTGCCAATTAAGTTTATTCGTATGTTATACCGACCATTTCAATCGGATGCTGCTTGGGAATGGCCGTTTACGCGAACTACTTTCTATAAATTTCAGAAAGCTTTTAACATTGAAGCACGTCATGGTTTGTTAGGCAAATCGAAATGGTTTTTCTTGTTGGGATTTGTACCAATGTCTGACGAAAAGCGCATAGCAATTGGAAAAAAATGGCATAAAGACGATTGGGAACAATCGGCAACTTCCTTATCCAGAATGTTTAGTTGTATGCATTTAACCATGCTGATGCGTAAAAAATAAGTACTACATTTATGAAAATAGAAAATAAAGATTTTTGGGAAAAAGGTGACGTTATTGCAACTCAGCGTTTGAAGAAAGCTTCATCGTTTGAGCTTTTCATGTTTGAGCAAGCCCAAAAACGCTATGTTGAGCATGGTAAAGTTCAGCAAGTTAAAATTTTCGGATGTGGATCGGGTAGAGAAGTGGAAGCTGTTGCTAGATATTTTGTACCGACAAAAATCGTAGCATCTGATATTTCAGAAAATATGATTTCGCACTGCAAGGATAATTTGAAATTATGGGAAATTGATTCGATAACTGAAACAGTTGTGATTAATGCAGTAGATTACAATAAAGTTGAAAACGCCTTCGAACTGGTTACAATTCTTAATAGCATGTTGACTTACGTTCCATTGAAATCTGATCGTATTGCTATTTTTAAAAACTCCTATCAAATTTTGAAACCATACGGAACCCTAATTGGCACAGTTCACAATCAAGTTGGAGTTTTTCCAAAAACGGTTTATTTTAAATTACGCAATTTATTTTCTTTTGTATTAGGTGATAAGGTAGGCAATCGTATGACTGGCTTTAATGGTTTTAAAGTTCCTGGTTATTATTACGATCGAAAAACCTTAGAACAAGATTTGAAATTTGCCGGATTTTCTTCGATTGAAATTTATTCGTTGGAAGATTATTTTAAATTGCGCGGCGAAACGTATGACCGAAAAAAAGGCTATAATAATTTAATTTTTATTGCAACCAAATAAGTTTGAGTGGAAAAATTACCAAAATTTTGTTTGATAGTGTGCACGTATATGCGTGCCAAGCCGTTACTGAATTTACTCGATTCGGTTAAAAAACAAACGGTGTACCCAGATGAGATTTTAATTGTAGATGGTTCTACAGATAGCACAACCGAATCGTCTTTAGATTCGAATTCTTTTCAAAATTTGCAGTATTTTAAAGTTGATTCGTCGAATCGCGGATTGACACGTCAGCGTAATTTTGGAATCCAAAAAGTTTCGTCTTCAATCGAAATTGTATGTTTTTTGGATGATGATGTACTTTTGGAACCCAATTATTTTGAAAATTTGCTTTCGACCTATACAATTCATCCTGAAGCGCTTGGTGTTGGTGGTTACATAACCAATGATTGCTCGTGGGAGTTTGTTGGAACCAATTATGTAGCTTCGAAAAACGAATTTTATTTTGATGCTTGGAAGCGCAGTGATGGAAGCCGTTTTATTATCCGAAAGCAATTAGGATTAGATAGCAACCAGCCGCCGGGTTTTATGCCTAGTTTTTCACACGGTCGTAGTTTGAGTTTTTTACCACCAAGTACTTCTATTTATCGGGTGGAACAACTTATGGGCGGCGTTTCTTCATTTCGAAAAAGTGTGTTTACTTCACATTCTTTTTCAACTTATTTTGAAGGATATGGACTGTATGAAGATGCCGATTTTTCATTAAGATTGTCTACAATCGGGTCACTTTATTGTACTACTTCGGCTCAATTACAGCATTTTCATGACAGTTCTGGACGACCTAATCAATATCAATATGGAAAAATGGTGGTGCGAAATGGTTGGTATGTTTGGCGTGTAAAATATCCAAATCCCAACTTAAAGTCTCGATTAAAATGGAATGCTATTTCTTTTTTATTGACTTTAATCCGTTTTTCAAATGCCTTTACTAGTACCAAACGCACCGAAGCTTTTACTGAAAGTTTGGGAAGAACTGTGGGTTGGTTTAGCCTAATTTTTAACAAACCAAAAATCCAGCGGTAATGACGTTTTGTATCATCACACATGTTCCGCACGCTATTTCCAAAGGAAGCTATTTTGCTTATGCACCTTATGTTAATGAAATGAACATTTGGCTGCAACATGTCGATAAAATTATCGTTGTTGCGCCGTTAAGCAATTTTGAAAAACAGGCTATTCATACTAATTATATTCATGATTCTATAGAGTTTATAAATGCTCCAGCTTTTTCATTGACCAGTTTTAAAGCTGTTTTAAAAACTTTATTTCATTTGCCTCAATTATTTTTTACCATTTTCAAAGTAATGAAGCAGAGTGATCATATACATTTGCGCTGTCCTGGAAATATGGGTTTGCTGGGTTGTATAGTGCAAATTTTATTTCCCAAAAAACAGAAGACTGCCAAATATGCTGGAAATTGGGATCCTAATTCCAAACAACCGTATTCGTATCGACTGCAACAAAAAATAATTTCAAATACTTTTCTTACTAGGAACATGTCGGTTTTAGTTTACGGAAGTTGGGCAAATCAATCTAAAAATATTAAATCTTTTTTTACAGCAACTTATTTCGAGCATGAAAAGGTACCTGTTGTTGAAAAATTGCTAACTGGAACAATTCAGTTTTTGTTTGTAGGTTCCTTAACATCAGGAAAGAATCCTTTGTTGGCGGTAAAAATTGTAGAAGCTTTGCATTCTCGAAATCATAACGTTCAGCTTTCGGTATATGGAAGTGGTGCGGAATATGAAGCTGTACTAAATTACATTCAAATAAATAAATTGACGGATTTTATTTATTTGAAAGGCGTTTCCAATCGAGAAACTATGAAATTAAGGTATCAAGAAAGCCATTTTGTATTGTTACCTTCCAAAAGTGAAGGTTGGCCAAAGGTGGTTGCTGAAGCTATGTTTTGGGGATGCTTACCTGTAGTAACTCCGATTTCTTGTGTTCCGAATATGCTTGATAAGGGTGCAAGAGGAATTTTGATATCAGATGATTTTGAAGCAACCATAAAAAATATTGAAGTAGTATTACAAAATCAATCAGTGTATAATTCTAAAATAAATGCCGCCGTTATTTGGTCTCGTAGCTTTACAATTGATACCTTTGATTCTGAAATAAAGCAACTAGTACTTTCATGAGAATTCTTCAACTAATTGATTCTTTAGCTATAGGTGGCGCTGAGAAAATGGCAGTCAATTATGCCAATGCGTTGGCCTCAGCAATTGAATTTTCAGGTTTGGTAGCTACTAGAAAAGAAGGACAGTTGCAATCACAATTGCATCCATCGGTATCGTATTTGTTTTTGAATAAGAAATCCATTTTAGATATTAAAGCAGTTTTGCGCTTGCGAAACTATTGTAAAACTAATCGTGTTTCGCATATTCAAGCCCATAGTAGTTCCTATTTTACAGCATTTTTATTAAAATTAGTTTTCCCTAAAATCGCTATAATTTGGCACGATCATAACGGATTGAGTGAGTTTTTAAGCACAAGAAAATCAATTGTTTTAAAAATTGCTTCTTATTTTTTTAAGGGAATTGTAGTTGTAAATTATCAATTGCAGGTTTGGGCAATCAAGACTTTGAATTGTAAAGATGTATTGTATCTGCCGAATTTCACCACCTTTTCGCAATTTGAAAAGCCTACAACAATTTTAAAAGGTGTTGCTGGAAAGCGCATTTTGTGTTTGGCTAACTTGCGTTTTCAAAAAAATCATTTGCTACTTTTAGAGGTTGCGAGACTTTTGAAATCGTCACATCCAGATTGGACTTTTCATTTGGTTGGTAAAGATTTTGAAGACGCTTATTCTGGAAATATTAAAAAAACAATTTTAGATTTAGAACTATCTGAAACGGTTTTTATTTATGGTTCTTGCGAAGATACACAGCATTGTATGGATCAAGCATCTGTTTGTATATTAACTTCACAATCAGAAGGATTACCAGTTGCTTTATTGGAGTACGGATTAAAACAGAAACCTGTTGTTGTAACTGAAGTTGGTGAAATTCCGCTCATTATTAAAAATGGTGTAAATGGTTTTATTGTTCCAAAGCACGATAGTACAGCTTTTTATTTATCTTTAACCAAGTTAATTGATGACACTACTTTGCGTACTTCTGTTGGTCAAAATTTATATGAAACGATACAGCAACATCACTCAGAGCGTGCAGTACTTGCAAATTATTTAACTTGGTTGAAGCAGCTATAAGTATGCAAACAAAAGAAAAAAACTATCTTTTTTTAATAGGTGTTCATGTGGTTTTGGGCATTTTGATTTATATAGCACCAAGCTTGTCGAAAGTGTATGGGTATTTAATTCTTTTTTTAGGTATCTATTTCGTAGTAAAAACCCAAAACAGAAACAATGAAGTTCTTTACGCTGCCGCGTATATTGTTGGAAGCGAAGTATTTTTGAGGATGACGGATGGAAATCCCAATCACGAATTTTCTAAATATGGTGTCATGCTTTTTCTAGGAATGGGTATGTATTATAGCGGTTTTTCTAAAAATGCATTGCCGTATTGGATTTTCTTGTTATTGTTAATTCCGGGAGTAATTATTGGTACGCAAACGCTAAATCCTTCAACGTTAGATATTAGAAAAACTATCTTGTTTAATGTTTCGGGACCTTTGTGTTTAGGTTTTGCATCATTGTATTGTTATAATCGACGAATTAGCATTCAAGAGTTAAATAACCTTCTTTTAGTTATGGGTTTGCCAATAATAAGTACTACCATTTATTTGATACTATTTACACCAGTTTTAAGGGATGTGTTAACAGGTACAGGTTCAAATGGAGCTACTTCTGGAGGTTTCGGTCCAAATCAAGTAGCCACTGCTTTAGGTTTGGGTATGTTTATATTTTTTTCTAGAATCATGTTGGTTTCACGTACCAAGTTTTTTTTATTATTAAATTTGTTTATCGTTTTAAACATCACATATAGAGGTTTGCTAACTTTTTCTCGTGGTGGCATCATTACAGGATTTTTGATGCTGTTGTTACTAGTATTTAGCATTTATGTTAATTCAAAAACTAAAGGCAAGCATAAATTACTTGTTCTGGTTGGAATCGTTTCTTTTGCAGGCATTTCCGTTTGGGGTTATACTCAGTTTACTACTGACGGTTTGATAGGAAAAAGATATGCTAATCAGGATGCGTTGGGTAGGGTTAAGAAAAGTCAATTGACGGGTCGTGAAGAGATTGCTAAAGGTGAACTTGAAATGTTTTTATCAAATCCTTTTTTCGGAGTTGGAGTTGCTAAAGGTACTGAGATTCGATCTACTCAATATGGATTTTTATTTGCCTCTCATAATGAGTTGACGCGCATGTTAGGTGAGCATGGTTCTTTAGGAATTGCCATGCTTTTAATACTATTTTTTACGCCCATGATACTTTATTTAGACAATAAGCAACACATTTATATGTTTTGTTTTCTCTTTTTTTGGTTGTTGACTATCAATCATGCTGCTATGCGAACCGCGGCACCTTCTTTTGTATATGCTTTATCACTTTTAAAGGTAAAATTTTCTGATGAAAAAACTGTTGTACATAGGGAATAAGTTGTCTAAACATGGTGCTACAGCAACCTCTATTGAAACTTTGGGTACTTTTTTAGAAGCTGAGGGATTTGAAGTTTTCTATGCTTCTTCTAAGAAAAATAAACTATTGAGATTACTCGATATGATTTATACTACATGGCATTATAGGAAAAAAGTGGATTATGTTTTGATTGATGTTTACAGTACTTTAAATTTTTGGTACGCCGTAATAATTAGTCAATTGTGTCGGTTTTTTAACATTAAATATGTTGCTAAACTCCACGGTGGAAATTTGCCTTACAGATTACAAAGAAGCTTGTTTTTTTGTGATATTTTATTCAAAAATGCGCACGCAATTACGGTGCCTTCTCATTATTTAATGGAACAATTTAGTCGCTATACTAATCAAAATTTGCTTCATATTCCCAATTCCATTGATATAAAAAATTATCCTTATCAAGAACGCGATATTGACGAACCAAAACTACTTTGGGTTCGATCGTTTGCCAAAATTTACAATCCCAAAATGGCTGTTACGGTCTTGTCCTATTTGAAAAAAGAGTTTCCTAACGCTACTCTATGTATGGTTGGACCAGATAAAGAGCATCTTATGGAATCAGTTAAGCAATTGGCATTGGATATGAATGTTTCGGTAACTTTTAAAGGTAAGTTGTCTAAAAAAGAGTGGATTGCGCTTTCCGAGAATTTCAATGTCTTTATCAATACTACTGATTTTGACAATACACCTGTAAGTTTAATTGAAGCTATGGCTTTAGGATTGCCAGTAGTTACAACCAACGTAGGAGGAATACCGTATTTAATTGAAAATCATAAAACAGGAATTTTAGTTAAAAATAATGATGCTTTGGGAATGGTTAATGCTATCAAAGAACTACATTTGAATTCTAAATTACGTTCATCCATCGTTAAGTCAGCTAGAGCGCAAGTTTCTTTTTACGATTGGAATGTGGTAAAATTGAAGTGGTTTGATTTATTAAAATAATAATTTTGAAATCAACAGTAATATTCGTTAAATTGCGGTTTTTACAGTAATTCCCCATGAACAGTAATAAAAAGATTCACTTTGAAATTTCGGAACGAAAAATACTATTGCGGAGTTTTGATATTCTCTTAGTTCTAGTTAGTTTGTTGTCGGTTAGTGATTTTTTAGATTTCAACTACTTTATTTTCAATACATCCAATTATTATTGGGTTCTTGTCTTGGCGTTATACATCAGTATTTTTGGATCTGTTTTTGAAATGTACAACCTCCAAGTCGCTAGTAATAAGTTTCAAATTATTAAAAGTACCATTTTAACTTCTTCTACGACGGTTTTAGTGTATCTATTGACGCCCTATTTTACTCCTTTTTTACCCTCAAACAGACTCCAGATTATTATCTTCTTCTTAACTGTTTTATTTTCATTACTCATCTGGCGGTTGTTTTATGTCGCTTTTTTGGCTTCACATCGTTTTGTGAAAAACGCTATTATTGTATGTGACAAAGAACAACTTGAAGAACTTGTTAACGATATTCAAAAACATGATCCTCATTATCGATTTATTGGATTTGTTAATTCAGATGGTGATAGTAGTTTTGGATTCAACTTTGCTCCAATTGAACAAATTAAAATTGAACAATTGACCCAATTTGTAAGTAAAAGATCTATTTCAGAAATTGTTGTTGCAACACAAAAAACAGAAGGTATAACCGTTATATTGTACAACCAACTCATTCATCTGCTCGAAAATGGTTTTATCATTAGAGAATATACGCAACTTTATGAAGAGATAACGCAACGCATTCCAGTACAATATGTGTCTAGAGATTTTTATAGGTTTTTTCCGTTCAACCGAAGTAATCAAAACCATTTGTATTTATTGTTTACTAGAATTTTAGAAATAGTATTATCATTATTTGGATTGTTTGTAGGTTTGTTTTTTTTACCATTTTTATTGCTTGGAAATGCTGTTGGTAACCGTGGTCCACTTTTTTATGTACAAGAACGAGTTGGTAAAAATGGCAAGTTATTTCAGATTTATAAATACCGTACCATGATTCGAAATGCCGAATCCAATGGAGCTGTTTTTAGTAAAACAGGTGATAGTAGAATAACCAAGTTTGGTAAATTTTTACGAAAAACACGTTTGGATGAGTTTCCTCAGTTTTTAAATATTCTGAAAGGCGACATGTCTATTATTGGTCCGCGACCTGAACGGCCAATATTTGTTAAGGAAATAGCCGATGTAATGCCTTTTTATGAAACTAGGCATGTAATAAAGCCTGGATTGACTGGTTGGGCACAAGTA
This sequence comes from Flavobacterium sp. SP2, assembly GCF_057626655.1. Taxonomy (NCBI): domain Bacteria; kingdom Pseudomonadati; phylum Bacteroidota; class Flavobacteriia; order Flavobacteriales; family Flavobacteriaceae; genus Flavobacterium; species Flavobacterium solicola. The sequence continues at coordinate 346,228 of NZ_JBVHBT010000001.1, read as the reverse complement.
AATTATCCGTATGGCGATTCTATAGAAGACAGTTTGGTTAAACTACAATATGATTTGTATTATATCAAACATCGTAGTTTGTTTTTAGACATCAATATCATTGTAAAAACTATCAGTACAGTTGTTTTTTATCGAGGTCAATAAAAAAAATCTGGTTATGATTTACCGAATTACTAAAGTTTATTTAGTAGCTTCAATTTGACTTTTATTCATCCACTTGTGTTTTTTCCAAAGTCCATAAAAAGTAAGCACAATAAAAGGAACAACCAATGGTAAATGTGGCTTGTTAATCATGACCACACAATAAATTCCAAGGATTATCGCACTAAATAGAACTATATTTTTTTTGATTTTAGTATTTCTTAAAAAGGGTAAAATTAGATACAACGGGTTGAATAGCATAACATTGTAGTTCCAAAGCAATTCTTTGTGAAACGAGTAAAATCCAACTAAAGAGAAAAATAAACCCAAAACTCCCAAAAATATAAAATAGATTGTAAATACCGATTTGTTATTAGTAATTGCGATTAGTAAAAGCAAAACCGTTACAAAATAAATGCTGTTTATAAAACTAAAGTTTTCCGTTGGTTCTATTCCTTTTACGATTGTTTGCTTCAAGTAAACCAGAGGTTTTCCATTGTTAGAAGCTTGATCTAAACTGTGCAATAATTCTACAGGAAGAAAAAGATTTTCTGCTTTCTTATCGGTTTTAGCTCCAAAAATGATGTTGATGCCTAACTTGTTCCAAAAATGATTTTCGAAGTAAGGATACAGTACTTTTCTGTAAGAAATCGTAGTATCGTCTACTTTTTTAATCAGTTTTGATCCTACCGTTTCATTTATTTTATCTACTACCATTGTAGTACAATTTCTATCTATAAATTTATAGGTATAATTGCGTTCTTCAGAATACAGCGACGCATTCAATTTATCAAAAAGTTCTTGTTTTTTTAGTAGTGGTAAATCTAAAAATTGTTCAATTACTTCTCGGTTTTCTTGTTGGTATTCGTAAACAAAATCTTCGTAAGAACTAGCATTAATAAAATATTGTAAATCTCCTTTAACAAATTTCAAATAAAAATTTTCAGTTCTAAAATCGAAAGCGCCATAATTGTAAACGACATCCAAATTGTTAACCGCATCTTTTATTCTTATGGCAGTATGGCCAAAAACGGTGTACAATTCGCCTCCTTTGCCGCAAGTAAAGACACTTACAGTAGCCTTTTCAGATAATGTTGAACTTTGGGAAAATATAGTACAATAAACTAATAATAGGAGTAACGTAAGTACTTTTTTAATCATGATTTATTTTTATCTAAAGATACTTAAATCTACTTTTACCGAAAATATGTTGGAATATAAAGCAGCACTTTGGTCACCCAAATCAGTTAAAGCATAATCAACTTGAATTCCTTTGTATTTAAATCCGAGTCCGATGTTGGGTTGAAATCCCACTTTTTTGCTACCATCGAGTTGAGTAATATTTTGGAAGTTTCCTACACCAGCTCGTAAAAATACTAAATCTATGTAACTGTATTCAAAGCCTAAAGCCGGGTCAATACTTACGAAATCAGTTGATACAATATCGTTGGTTCTTGCAAATTGCATGTTTAGATTTCCAGATGCGAGTAAGCTGGTTTCGTTGTGAAATTCAAACTTTTTGGACATTCCCAATTGTGCTTTTGGCAAAGTAATTTCGGTACTTTCTGGTAATTCTTGATTTTGTCCTGCTACGGCATCTTTAATCTTGTCGTACTCTTCTTCGTCGATATTCCAAATATTATAGGTTGTGGTAATGTCGCGAAGCATTAAACCGAATTTCCAGTCGTTGCGTTCAAATTGAAGTCCAAAGTCAAATCCAAAACCCCATGAATTGGCAAATTCTCCAATTACACGACGAATTATTTTGGCATTTACACCATATTGAAAACCTGGAACTTGTAGTTTTCTAGCATAGGAAAAAGTTAATCCATAATCGGCTGTAGAAAATTTACTGATTCTGTTGTAATCTATATTTCCTTCGCCATCAATAAGTTGTGTGGTATTTAATATGTCATCAACACCAAATCGGATTAATGAAAATCCGAAAGCACTTCGATCATCAATAGGCTTGGCATATGCTGCATAATCATACTGAGCAATGTTGGCAAAATAACTGGCATGCATCAATGCTGCTTGACCGTCTTCGAGATTAATTAAACCTGCCGGATTCCAATAACCAGAATTTACATCAGCAGAATGCGCCACCACAGCGTTGGACATTCCCAATGCAGCAGCATCTACACCGATATTCATGAATTCGTTAGAATATTTTCTAACTACTTGACTGTTAACGGTTGTAGAAACTAAAATAAGGGTTAAATATAGAATTCTTTTCAAAGCAAATATTTTGTCAAAAATAGAAATTTTTATTGAAGAATTTTACTAACTAATTCATAAATAAGCGTAAATAAAAAACTCTTATAAAACGTACATCTCTTGAAGTTATTGTATTAAATTTGTTTCTTCTACTATGCTAAAATAAATATTTGATGAACATTACGAAACACGTACCTAATTGTATTACACTTTTAAATTTATTTTGCGGATGTATTGCCGTTGTTTTTGCTTTCGATCAGCAGTTTGAACTGGCTTTTCTGTTTGTAAGTTTGGGTATTTTTTTAGATTTTTTTGATGGTTTTTTCGCGCGATTGTTTCATGTTTCCAGTCCGCTAGGATTGCAATTGGATTCACTTGCCGATATGGTTACGAGCGGTGTTGCTCCTGGAACAATTATGTTTTTCATGCTAACAAATTCTCAAGGATTAGAAAATCATGTTTTTGAACTTTCCGATTCTAGATTTTGGTTTTCATTGTTGGGTTTTATCATCACTTTAGGTTCGTGTTATCGCTTGGCCAATTTTAATATTGATACGCGCCAAACAGATTCTTTTATTGGTTTGCCAACGCCTGCCAATACCTTGTTTATTTTGAGTTTGCCATTAATTTTAAAAAATACCGATTCTTTGGTTGTTTTAGGAATGCTTACCAATCAATGGATTTTGCTATTAATTACGTTCTTTAGCGCCTACATTTTGAATGCTGAAATTCCATTATTTGCTTTAAAAATTAAGAATTTTAGTGTTCAGAAATACAAACTGCAAATCGGATTTTTGATTTTCTCAATTTTAATGATTGCTTTACTTCAAGTTACCGCAATTCCTTTAATCATTGTGAGTTATGTTTTATTATCGGTTGTAAATAATAAAATTTCAAAAAAGTAGTTTACTTTACATGGCAAAAACCGTTACTCGAAAACCATCTGCACGAAGAAAAGGTACTAAAAAGAAGTCTTCCTTTTTTTCATTAAAGTGGTTTATAATTGTAATTTTAGTAGGGTTACTTTTTGGAAGTGTTTATCATTACCGAAATGCCATTTTGTATTATTTTAGCTTTAAATCCGATAAAATTTACAAAGAAGACAAGGTTGCTCAAGCCCGAATTTTTCAGGTTTTAAAAAAGCACAACGACCGAGTGATTGGCTTTGATATATCGGAATATCAAGGAAAAGTTAATTGGAAAGTAATTGATTCGGTAGAAAGTTTGTTTCCTTTACAATTTGTTTTTATCCGAGCCACAGCAGGAACTGATAAAGTCGATTCGCGTTTTAAAGTCAATTGGAAATCGGCAAAAAAGCACAACTTTATTCGCGGTGCTTATCATTATTATCGTCCAAACGAAAATTCATTAGAACAAGCTGAAAATTTTATTAAAACGGTACAACTTCAGAAAGGTGATTTTCCACCAGTTTTAGATATCGAACAATTGCCAAAAAGTCAATCAGTTGATAGTTTGAAAGTAGGTTTAAAACGATGGTTAAAAAAAGTTAGTGCACATTATAAAGTGAAGCCTATCATTTATACTGGTGAGAAATATTATGAAGACTTTTTGAAAGATGAATTTTCTGAATACACCTTCTGGGTTGCCAATTACAATTTTTGGGTTGAAAATATTAAAGACGATTGGTTGTTTTGGCAATTTACCGAAAAAGCTTCAATTGAAGGTATCGAAGATAAAGTGGATTTGAATATTTATAATGGTACGCCTAAGATGTTGAATTATATGACCATTAACTAGTCTTACAATTATTTTTTTGAAATTGTAATCATGCTTATCACAAAAAGAAAAAAGCATAACATTCCGATAAAAAATAGGTAAGACTTTGGATGCGCAAAGTTAAATGTTGAACCATAATTAGGATTTTGCTTGTCCACAATTAAGCGTTGGTCTTCTTTATTAAAATAAAACAATCCCCATTTCCAATATTTAGGATTTTCGTTCCACTCTTTTAAAGTTTCTGGGCTTTCCATTTTGTGTATTGCTAAAACTCCAATTTTTTCTTACGAAGTTCAAAATTCTGACCAAGATACACTCTACGAACCATTTCATCTTCAACCAATTCTTCTGGAATTCCTGCTTTTAGAATACCACCTTCAAACATTAAGTAAGTTTTATCTGTAATTGCTAGTGTTTCTTGAACGTTGTGGTCAGTTATCAGGATTCCGATATTTTTATTTTTTAGTTGGGCCACAATTCGTTGAATGTCTTCAACCGCCACTGGATCGACACCTGCAAATGGTTCGTCAAGTAAAATAAATTTTGGATCGGTTGCTAAGCATCGTGCAATTTCGGTTCGTCGACGTTCACCACCTGAAAGTAGATCGCCACGATTGGTACGAATGTGTTCTAGGCTAAATTCTTCTATCAAACTTTCCATTTTAGCGATTTGCTCTTCCTTCGATAATTTGGTAAGTTGCAAAACGCTTAAAATATTATCTTCAATACTCAATTTTCTAAAAACGGATGCTTCTTGAGCCAAATAACCAATACCGTTTTGTGCACGTTTGTACATCGGAAATTCGGTAATATTCATATCGTCAAGATAAATATTACCAGCATTGGGTTTAACTAAACCGACAATCATGTAAAAAGAAGTTGTTTTTCCGGCACCATTTGGACCGAGTAATCCAACGATTTCGCCTTGGTTTACTTCAACAGAAATACCTTTTACTACACTTCTTCCTTTGTAGGTTTTAATTAAATTTTCGGCTCTTAATTTCATTTTTTTAAGGTTCTAAGTTTTGCAAAGTTGCTAAGTAACTACGATTTATTTGTTGCAAATAAACAAAAATCCTTTGCATAATATTATTGATTTAACTTCAATTTTGGAAAGTTGCAATGTACGTTCTAAAATCTGAAATCTGTAAACTGAAATGTGCAAACTGTATACTACTTATTTTCCTCAAGTGCTTCCCAAAATTCGTACGCTCTACGCAAATGCGGTACTACAATTGTTCCACCAACCAAAGTGGCGATTCCCATAGCTTCCATCATTTCTTCTTTGGTAACTCCTTCTTTATAGGATGTTTCTAAATGGTATTTCACACAATCATCGCATCTTAAAACAGCCGATGCTACTAATCCTAAAAGCTCTTTGGTTTTAACATCTAGCGCGCCTTCTGCGTAAGCATTGGTGTCTAAATTAAATATTCTTTTTACAATTTTATTGTTGTCTGCCAACAATTTTTCGTTCATTTTAGAACGGTATTCATTAAATTCTTCTACAATATTAGCCATTTTTTTCTGCTTCTTTAAGTTGTTTTCTTAGTACGTATGCTGATATGAAAATACTCGCTTCATATATTAATAACATGGGTATGGATACGATTATTTGACTCACTACATCTGGTGGCGTTACAATTGCCGAAACAACAAGGATAATTACGATTCCGTATTTTCGGTATTTTCTCAGAAATTGCGGTGTAACTAGCCCTAATTTGGTTAAGAAGAAAATTACGATAGGCAATTCAAAAAATAGTCCGCAGGCAATAACCGATGTTTTAATCATTCCGATGTAGGAATCAAAGTTGAAGTCGTTTTTAATTATTTCACTTACTTTGAATGTGGCAAAGAAGTTAACTGACATCGGTACAATGACGAAATAGCCAAAAAGAACTCCTAAAAAAAACAATAACGAAGATATGAAGATGAAATATTTGGCATTTTTACGTTCATGTTCATACAATGCGGGACTTATAAAACCCCATAATAAATACAAGATGTACGGAAATGAAAGTATGAATCCTGCCGAAATACAAGTCCAAATTAAGATATTAACTTGGCCTTCCATATCGGTATTTTGAATTGTAAAATCCATTTCGCTTACGCAAATACTGTCTGCGAATCCCAACCAATGCGACAAATCACAAAACGAACGGTACGTAATGAAATCGGGTTTGGTTGGACCTAAAATAATGTAATCAAAAACATAATCACTTACAAAAAATACAATTGTAGCACCAATTAGCATTGCAATTGTGGCGCGAACCAACAGCCATCTTAATTCCTCAAGATGATCCATAAATGACATTTCTTCTTTCGCTACTTTTTTCTTTGCCATTATACGATTCCTTCTTTTAAAATGTCATGTAAGTGAATAATTCCTTTGTACTCTTCGTTATCAATTACGGCAAGTTGTGTAATTGAAAAATCTTCTAAAATATTCAGTGCATCACTTACTAAAGCAGAAGATTTGATTGATTTGGCGTTTGCCGTCATGATATCTTTAGCAGTTAAGCCCGTTATGGTTTCTGTTTTATTAAGCATTCGTCTGATATCACCGTCGGTTATGATTCCGATTACTTTTTCATCTTGCACGACAGCGGTAACACCTAAACGTTTTTCTGAAATTTCCATAATCACGTTTTTGATACTTGAATCTGGTGTAACAACCGGTTTGTGCGTTCCATCGAGCACATCGCCAACACGCAATAATAATTTCTTACCTAAAGCGCCACCGGGATGGAATTTGGCAAAATCTTCTGCTGAGAAATTTCGCATTTGCATCAAACAAACTACCAATGCATCACCCATTACCAATTGTGCAGTAGTGCTGTTGGTTGGCGCTAAGTTGTTAGGACACGATTCATTTTCTACAAATGTATTTAAAACATAATGCGATTCTTTTGCTAAAAAAGAAGTTGGATTGCCTGTAATTGCAATTAGTTTGTTACCATCACGTTTTAATAAGGGTACTAAAACTTTAATTTCAGGACTGTTGCCACTTTTAGAAATGCATATTACGGCATCGCCAGGTTGTACCATTCCTAAATCACCATGAATAGCTTCTGAAGCGTGTAAGAATAAGGATGGAGTTCCAGTAGAATTTAAACTGGCAACAATTTTTTGGGCAATGATGGCACTTTTTCCTATTCCTGTAACAACTAGTCTTCCTTTTGATTGGTAAATTACCTCTACTGCTTGCGCAAAGCTATCGTCGATAAAATTGGTAAGATTTGCAATAGATTGGCTTTCAGATAAAACGGTATTTTTAGCTGTAGCAATTATATTTTCGTGTGTTGTCAAAATAGAATTGGTATAAAATTTGTTTTTTTTAAAAAGAATGTTATATCTTTATATTGTGCAAATTTATGTAAAAATACTATTAACTAAGAATGAATTCAAACGAAATTGACATCTACCACGAATTAAAAAAATATTTTGGCTTTAACCAATTCAAAGGATTACAAGAACAAGTTGTTAAAAGTATCCTTGCCAAAAATAATACTTTTGTAATCATGCCGACTGGTGGTGGTAAATCATTGTGTTACCAGTTGCCTGCATTAATTCAAAACGGAACTGCCATAGTTGTTTCGCCCTTGATTGCCTTGATGAAAAATCAAGTCGATGCCATACGCAGTTTATCTTCAGAAAACGGTATTGCTCATGTATTGAATTCTTCGTTGACTAAAACTGAAATTAATCAAGTAAAAAAAGACATTACTTCTGGTATTACTAAATTATTGTATGTTGCTCCCGAATCGTTAACAAAAGAGGAATATGTAGAGTTTTTGCAAAGTGTTCCCATCTCGTTTGTTGCCATTGACGAAGCACACTGTATTTCTGAATGGGGTCATGATTTTAGACCTGAGTATAGAAATTTAAAAAATATTATAAAGTTAATAGGCGATGTTCCTGTTATTGGATTGACTGCTACAGCTACGCCAAAGGTCCAAGAAGATATTCTTAAAAACTTGGATATGAGCAATGCTACCACTTTTAAAGCATCGTTCAATCGTCCGAACTTATATTACGAAATACGTACCAAAACTAAAAATATTGAGTCGGATATCATTCGATTTATAAAACAGCACAAAGGAAAATCAGGAATTATTTACTGTCTAAGTCGAAAGAAAGTAGAGGCAATTGCCGAAGTTCTTCAAGTAAACGGTATTTCTGCGGTTCCTTATCATGCTGGTTTGGATGCCAAAACTAGAGCCAAACACCAAGACATGTTTCTTATGGAAGATGTAGATGTTGTGGTCGCAACCATTGCATTTGGTATGGGAATAGACAAACCCGATGTTCGGTTTGTAATTCATCATGATATTCCAAAATCGCTAGAAAGTTATTATCAAGAAACAGGTCGCGCAGGACGTGATGGAGGTGAAGGTCATTGTCTGGCGTATTACTCTTATAAAGATGTTGAAAAGTTAGAAAAATTCATGTCGGGTAAACCAGTTGCTGAACAAGAAATTGGATTTGCCTTGTTGCAAGAAGTTGTGGCTTATGCCGAAACATCCATGTCTAGACGTAAATTTTTACTGCATTATTTTGGTGAAGAATTTGACGGTGAAAATGGCGATGGTGCCGATATGGACGATAATGTTCGCAATCCAAAAGCAAAAGTTGAGGCGCAAGATCAAGTTAAATTATTGCTGGAAGTGGTGCGAGATACCAAACATTTGTACAAATCAAAAGAAATTGTGTATACCTTAATTGGTCGCGTAAACGCAATGATTAAGGCACATCGAACCGCTTCGCAATCGTTTTTCGGAGCAGGAAAAGATTTTGAAGAGCGGTATTGGATGGCTTTAATTCGTCAGGTATTGGTAGATGGTTATCTTACTAAAGATATTGAGACTTATGGAATTTTAAAAGTTGCACCAAAAGGATTAGAATTTATAAAAAATCCTACTTCATTTATGATGTCGGAAGATCATGAATACAATGAAAGCGAAGATGAAGCAATTGTAACGGCAGCAAAATCCTCTGGAACTGCAGACGAAGCACTTATGGCTATGTTACGCGATTTACGTAAAAAAGTTGCTAAAAAACTTGGCGTTCCACCGTTTGTGGTTTTTCAAGATCCATCGTTGGAGGATATGGCTTTAAAATATCCCATAACCTTGGATGAATTGGGTAATGTGCATGGAGTTGGAGAAGGAAAGGCTAAAAAATATGGTAAAGAATTTGTAGAACTTATTAATCGTTATGTAGATGATAATGATATTATTCGTCCTGATGATTTGGTTGTAAAATCTACCGGTGCTAATTCTGCTAACAAGTTGTATATTATTCAAAATATAGATCGAAAATTATCATTAGACGATATTGCATCAGGTAAAGGAATGAATATGGATGCACTGATTAAAGAAATGGAGCAAATTGTATATTCAGGAACTAAATTAAACATAAAATATTGGATTGATGAAATGTTGGACGACGACCAGCAAGAAGAAATTCACGATTATTTCATGGAATCGGAAACAGATAATATAGAGAAAGCTTTGAAAGAATTTGATGGCGATTACGATTTGGATGAATTGCGATTGATGCGAATCAAATTTATTAGCGAAGTAGCCAACTAATTTGACTCGATATTAATATATTTTTATGACACTAAGCATCATCATTCCCACCTATAATGAAGCCTTCGGTATTAAAAAGACAATAGAGCATTTGCAAAAAAATCTATTGAATAAGGATTATGAAATTATCATTTCTGATGCTGGTAGTGCAGACAAAACAGTTCAGATAGCACAAGAATTAGGCGTAAAGGTTTTAGTTTCTCCCGTAAAAGGAAGAGCTGGTCAAATGAATCATGGTGTAAAGAATGCCATAGGCGATGTTTATTTCTTTTTACACGCCGATAGTTTGCCAGCACCTTTATTTTATGATTTGATTGCGGCATCACTGGCAAAAGGGTTTAATTGCGGTAGTTTTAGAACCCAATTCGACAGTTCTAGTTTTTTACTAAAAATAAATGCTTTTTTTACACGATTCAATTACCTTTTCTTTCGCGGTGGCGATCAAGGAATTTTTGTTACTAAAGAGTTGTGGAATACGATTGGCACCTACAAAGAGGAAATGTTTATCATGGAAGATTATGATTATATTGCTCGATTGTGGGAGCAAGGTTCGTTTACGTTAATTCCGAAAGCTACTTTAATTTCGGCACGAAAGTATGAAGATAATTCTTGGTTGACTGTTCAATTAGCTAATTTAAAAATTGTTAGAATGTATAAGAAAGGCGCTTCCCAATTTGATATGGTGCATAAATACAAAGAACTTCTAAGCTATCGAAAAAATGCGTTTTGATTCCAAAATTATATGGATTACTGGCGCTTCATCTGGTATTGGAAAAGAATTAGCTATACAGTTAGCAAAACTAGGAGCAACCTTGATACTTACTTCTTCAAATGCTTCAGTATTGCAAGAATTGAAAAATCAATTGAACACTTCAAAAGTACATGTTTTACCATTTGATTTATTGGATTTAGATGGATTGAATGGGCTTGTAGAAAAGGCTTTAGCGATAGAAGGAACCATTGATTACGTTATTCAAAGTGCAGGAATTAGTCAACGTGCAGAAGCCAAAGATACCTCGATGGCCGTTTATAAAAAATTGATGGATCTCAATTATTTTGCACCAGTAGCTATTACTCAAGCACTTTTACCACATTTTAAAAAGCGCAATAAAGGAAATATCACTGTAATTAGTAGCGTTGCAGGTTTAATAGGTTTTCCATTACGGTCGGGTTATGCTGCATCTAAACATGCTATTAAAGGTTATTTAGAAACACTACAATGTGAATTGTATAAAACCAAAATCACTATTTCTATCGTATATCCTGGCAGAATAAACACCAATATTTCAAAAAATGCCTTACTTGGTGATGGTCAACAATTTGGCAACACCGATGAAAATAATGAAGTAGGAATGGAGGTTGACGTTTGTGCTAAAAAAATTATCAAAGGTTTGTATTTGAATAAAAAATCGGTGCTAATTGTTAAAGCAGAGCGTTTACTTTTTTGGCTTTGGTGGTTTATTCCTTCAATTTATTATAAAATAGCCTACACAAAAGGTTTACAAAATAAATAATTTATTTGCCCATGCATCGATATTTATCAGGAATTCAACAGGTTGGAATAGGAGTTTGTAACGCCGAAACTGCTATGCATACTTACAAACATTTGTTTGGTATGGATGTTTTAATTTTTGATGATGTCGCTAAAGCCAGTTTGATGACGCAATACACGGGCAATCAAGAATACAAGCGAAGAGCCATTTTAACCATGAATCTTCAAGGTGGCGGTGGTTTCGAACTATGGCAATTTTTAGATCGAGTTCCAGCCAAAACGCCATCGGTGCAGTTTGGAGATCTCGGAATTTATGCTGCTATACTTAAATCGACAGATATTATTGAATCACACATGCGCTTGTCAACAATAGATGGTCTTTCAGTTTCAGAAATGGAAATTTGTTTCAGTGGCAGTAATTATTTTTATGTTACCGATACCGACGGTAGAAGTTTTAAAATTATTCCTTCTTATGAATGGTTTCAGAAGAAGAAGTATGATTTAGGTGGTGTAGTTGGCGCAGTAATTGGAGTTTCTGATATGGAAAAGTCCATTCACTTTTATAAATCAATACTGGGATTGGATACAATTCTTTATGATTTTACAAGTTCTGAAAACAATGAAAATTTTAGAAAAGTAGGTTTATTTAAACGGGCAACTGGAAAAGGTGCTTTTAATAAACTACTAGGAAATGTGACTGTTGAATTGGTTCAAAATCTTTCTAGAAAAGCAGCCAAAATATATGAGAAACGGTATTGGGGTGATTGCGGATTTATTCACTTGTGTTTCGATGTAAATTCGATGGATGATTTAAAAACGCATGTTGAAAGTCAAGGGTTGCAATTTTCTGTAGATAGTAATAATACTTTTGCCATGGATAATGCTTCGGGTCGTTTCTGCTACATTGAAGATCCTGATGGCACCTTGATAGAATTGGTAGAAACTCATAAAGTTCCTATTCTTAAAAAAGTCGGTTGGTATTTGGATTTGAGAAAACGAAACCAGGAAAAACCACTTCCTGATTGGATAATTAAAATGCTTGCATTGAGCAAGGTAAAATGATTTATAGCGTTTTGTACTCTTTATAAAACCATCCTGTTAGCGGCATTGCAACAAACAAAAGTAATCCGATTTTGAAATTAAATAGTATTGTTGCTATAATCGATAGTACAATTATAAATGTTGGGTAAAATAGGAGCAACATCCCAAAAAGTACTGAATCATAAAATACCGTATTTTTAGTTTTCGTTTGTGCTATTTTTTTGAAAAAATTATAAAACCAAGAATTAGTGATGAATCCTATTAACGCTGGAATTGCAATCAAAGCTTTATAAATTCTACTTTTTGTTTTACCAAATAGAGAAATATCTTTCAAATCCTCCTTTACAATCATTCCTTTTAAAATATTCGTTTTAAGAATTGCATTGAACGAATTATAAAAACTAGATTCTTTACCTTGATCATTATAAGTTACCGAAAAAGTAGCATTGAAATTGATTTCAACTTCTTTCGGATTTTTATCAAATGACGAGTAGTTGAGGTTGGTAGGTTGAATTTTTAAATTATTGATTCCTTCATGCACCGCCATCAAAGCCAATCGTGCGGTTCCTTTCTTAAGCGGCCTTAGATTCCATTCGTTTTTGCATATTCCTTCTGAGAATATCAGAATGGTTTTGTTTTGTTTTAATAGTGAAATGCACGTTTCAAATGTTGCTGTATTTTTGTTTAAATTTTCTTTTCCTTCACTCAAGCGGTAAATCGGAATGAGGTGCAAACTTTTTAAAAACTTTGCTACCAAAGGTTTTTTAAATGCATCACCACGCGCAAGAAAATAAATTGGCTTGGGATAGTGTACTGCAATTACAATCGCATCAAAAAAAGAATTGGGATGATTTGATGCCATAATTGTAGGAACATTTTCACGTAACGGCTCTTTAAAGTTGGCCACTGTTTTTTTACAGTAGATTTTTAGAGCTAAGGTTGCCGCTATTTTAAAGATGGTGTACAAATTATTTTATTTCCAATGTTGTGGTAAATCTTTCTCTTCGTCAATATCGGATAATTTTGGCAAATTATAATACGATAATTGTAAATTTTCAAAATCCTGAATGGTTTCCGAATACACACTTTCTGTACTCCATGTTTTATTTTGAAACAGAGTTTCTTGCCATGTATTCATTCCCAATAAGTAGTATCCTCCATCAAAAGTTGGACCAATAACACTATCAAATTTTTCTAGTTTTAGAAACGCATTTTCAATAATTTCAGAATGAAGTTCATAGCAATCGCTGCCAATAATGCAAACGGATTGATATCCTAAACAAAAAATTTCTTTAAAAGCATTGGCCATTCGTTCTCCTAGATCGCTTCCTTTTTGTAATTTTTTGTAAAAAGAGCTAGCATTCCATTGGTCATCAATAGTTATTGCATCCGAATAAAATACAAATTTATCTGCATTCACTGGTGTAACAATATCTTGTGTATGGTTGAGTAGCATTTTGTAAATTGAAAGTGCTTTTTCATCGCCAATAGTTTTAGCCAGTCGTGTTTTGACTTTTCCTAACTTGGGATTTTTTGTAAAAAGTAGTAGCGCTTTTTTATTCTGCATAGAAAAATAGTACTTAAAGCTGCAACTTTACTAGATTGTTGCAGCTTTTATTATTAATTAACAACAACCTCCGCCGTTGTAATGAAACGTGGATTCGCTGATAAAAATATCATTACGGTTCAAGTCGGCAAGTGCTTGGGCTGTTTTATCGCAAACTGCTAGCGGTTGATTTTTCATCAATACATGACCTTTTTTATCGTCAAAATAATCTTCTTTACCATAAAAAATAGCCGCCTTTCCTGTAAATACGCAAGGTCCATCACTTGGCATTGGATCTTTTATTGCGCAAACTTCTATGCTTTCAATAAAAATTAATTCGTTGGTAGCATAATTTTCTGGATCTAAAATTCGATACGGTCTTCTACCTCGAATTTCAATAGTTCCAAATCCAACATCAGTTAGCATTTTAATGTATTCTTTTATTGGAATACTTCCACTAAGACAAAGTGCGCGAAGATGATCGTCGTTTCGCAGTGTTTCATTCATTTCTTGCTCACAAGTTGGATCACTCATTACAAGTCTTCCGTGAGGTTTTAACACTCGGTACATTTCTTGTAATGCTTTTCTTAAATCGTCTGTCTTAAAGATATTGAATAAGCAGTTTTGTGCTGCAATGTCAATACTTTCGTTTTCAATAGGTAAGTTTAGTGCATCACCTTTTTTAAGTTCTACGAACTCGCTTTTGAACCAGTCGTTTTCTTGCTCGGCAATTTTGAAATTTTGTTTGGATGCCTCCAACATTTCATCAACAACATCTACACCGATAACACCACCTTTTTGACGTGAAAAATAGGCGAATTGCAGTAATTCCATTCCACCACCAACACCAACATATAAAATTTTAGGATTGTTGATAAGATCTTGTGCCGAAATTGTACTTCCGCAGCCATAGTTCATTTCTTGCATTATCTTTGGAATTTCCAAACCAGGGAATTTCCATATCGGAGTAGTGGTGCAACATAATCCAACATCAGGTGTTAAGGCTGCATCACGATAAAGATTAACGGTAGCGTCTAAATAGTTTTCCATTTTGTTTAGTTTATTTTATAGTTGTGTTAAAAAGTTAAGCAACAGCGCCACCACAGCTGCTTCCTGAACCTGCAGTACAACCGTAGCAGTGATTGCTTACAATGATATTTCGGCTCAGTAATGCGTTGGTATCAAAATCATTTATGTGTTGCGAACTTTTACAAGCTACTTTCAATTCCAACATTTGATTGAAATCACAATCGTAAATATAACCGTCCCAACCAATTGATATGGTGTTTCTGCACATAACATTAAAAGCTGCAGTTGGATTGAATGCCTCGATAAGTTTAGTCATGTAGTCTTCGTAATTTCCAGAAGAAACTAAATAATCTAGGTAACGACTTACAGGTAAGTTGGTAATTGCAAATAAATTATTAAAGTGAATTCCGAAATCTTTAAGAAGTGCTGCCTTGTATTCTTTTTCGAGTGCATTTTGGTCTGGTGGTAGGAAAGCACCGGCTGGATTGTATACCAAATTTAGTTTTAAATCAGAATCTTCAAGTCCATAACCAACTTCATTTAGCATTTTTAAAGCTTTTATAGAACTTTCAAAAACGCCATCTCCACGTTGTTTGTCTGTTCGATCTTTAGAATAAAATGGTAACGACGATATGACTTCGATTTTATGTTTTTTGAAAAAATCGGGTAAATCATAATATTTTTTATTTGCTGTAATGATAGTCAAGTTGCATCGAACATACATTTGAATACCTAGCGCACTTATTTCTTCAACAAACCATCTAAAATTCGGATTCATTTCTGGCGCACCACCAGTCATGTCTACTATTTTGAAATTTGGATTTGACTTTAAGATTTCCAAAATCACTTCCATAGTTTCTTTGGTCATGATTTCTTTACGATCTGGACCAGCATCTACGTGGCAATGCGTACAAACTTGGTTGCACATTTTACCTAAATTGATTTGAAAAATCTCCAAGTTTGTAGGTTGCAACGGAAGCAATCCAATAGTCTGCAAGTTGTTTCTGAAAGGAGTAAATTCTTCTGGATTTTGTTCCAAAATTTGAATTTGATTCTCTGCTTTTGAAAGCGAATTGTGGTTGGCCTTTAGCGATTTTAGCTTTACTTTTTTGAATTCGCTCATAAACTAATTTTCTTAACTTTATTCATCATTTGAACTCCATGTACCAAACTTGCACCACCACGGATGGCTGCGGCAACATGTACTGCTTCCATCATTTGTGCTTCGCTATATCCTTTTTCATAGGCATCAGAACTGTAAGCATCGATACAATAGGGACATTGAACTGCGTGAGAAACGGCAAGTGCAATAAGTGATTTCTCTCTAGCAGTTAAGGCACCTTCTTTAAAAACTTCGCCATAGTATCCGAAGAATTTTTCGCCCATTTCTTTTTGAAATTCGACGATATTGCCAAATTTTTTTAAATCGTCGGAATTGTAATAATTTTTATCCATTGTTCTTATAATTTAAAGTTTTCCAAATACAAACTCCAGTCGTATTTATTGTATTTTAATTTAGGATTTACATCTTCTGGAATTATTTTTAATTCTTTACAGATTTTTAAAATGCCTTTTCTGTTTCCAAAGTCGCCTCGAAACCAACTCATGAGTATAGGCAACGATAGTTCATTTTTTTCTTTATCATAGCTGGCATCGCCGGTTAAATAACTTCTTGTTGCTTGATCCAGTTGTTCGTTGATGGTTTTGGGATCGTAAAATGATATAGGTGGACAACTTCTTGCACCACAATTCAAGCTGAAATGAATGCGGTAATCTACTTTTTCAACACGAAACTTTTTTTCAAGTTTACTAGGGAAAATTTTATTCAGTTTTCCTAAACTCCATTTCACACTTGACTTTCTTAAAAAACCATGCTCTATATTATCTAAACTGAGTTTGTTTCCAGCCACAACAAATTGTTTTGACTTGAAAAATGCATTCCTACTTTTGTATTTGTCTGGATCTTTTTTAAGTGCATAATTTGTAAATCCATTATAAAGGTTAATGAAAAATGCCTTTTTTAAATCGTCTGTTTTCAGCTGACTTAATAATTCGGCTTCATTTGCATTGGCAATAGTTTCCATTAATCCTTTCGTATCACCTTCTTCAAATTTGGCAGATTCGATGAATTCCTGAGAAATTTTCACGTAATCTGTAGTCTGTGAAAAGATACTTTGAGAAAAAATGAATAGAATTATTAGATATTTCATAGTTTGTTTTTGTAAATCTATTACTATTTACGAAATTTACCAACAATAGTTTTTTAATAATATGACATATTTAGAGCAAATTAAGCAATCGGCAGATTTTTTAACTTCGAAAGGAATACTAAATCCTGAAGTAGGAGTAGTTTTAGGAACAGGTTTAGGAAAGTTTTTGGATTATTTGAAAGTAGAAATTTCAATTGATTATTCAGAGATTCCGCATTTTCCAATTTCAACGGTAGAGTTTCATAAAGGAAAGTTGTTGTTTGGTACCATTGGATCTAAGAAAGTAGTAGCCATGCAAGGACGATTTCATTTGTATGAAGGCTACAACTTGCAGCAAGTAACTTTTCCGATTCGAGTTTTACAAAAGTTAGGCATACAGTCTTTGTTGTTGAGTAATGCTGCTGGCGGTATTAACAAAAACTTTAAAAAAGGCGATTTAATTTTGTTAGACGATCATATAAATTTACAAGGAGGTAGTCCGCTTTCTGGCTTGAATAGTTTTGATTATGGAGGTATTTTTCCTGACATGAGTGCGCCGTATGACAAGGAATTGAATTCTAATTTAAACCAACGTGCATCCGAACTTGAGATAAATTTAAAGAAAGGTGTTTACGCTTCAGTTTATGGTCCGCAATTGGAAACTAGAGCAGAATACCGCTATTTGAGCATAATTGGTGCCGATATGGTAGGAATGAGTACCACGCCCGAAGTTATTGTGGCCAATCAGTTGCAATTGCCTTGTGCTGCAGTGAGTGTGATCACCGACGAATGTGATCCTGATAATTTGATGCCCGTAAATATTGCTGAAATTATTGAAATTGCAGGAAAATCGGATGAAAAACTGAGTAAGTTATTTGTAGAAACTATTCAGCATTTATAAAATCATCAACAGACTATTTATTCTTGATAAATTTCACCGCGATGTGGTTTCAGTGCATCACGAACTGAAATCATATTTTCATCGGTTACAACCATAAAAGCAATAGCATACATTTCGTTTACTACTTCGAAGCCTGTTATGTTTAATGGTAATTTTTCAGCGATACTAAATTCTTTCAAATGAATTTCATGATGTTGCGCCGTTTTCTCGGATGCTGGACCACGAAAATCCCAAATGAGTTTAATTTTTCTAGACATGATTTATAATAAATTCCAAATTTACTTTGTTTTCCATGTAATACACAACTTTTTGTTATATTTGTATAACTTGTTTTTTATATAACTATAAGTTACACACATCCAAACAATTACATTATGATAAAAAACTACTTTCAAACCATTTTTTTACTGTTGCTTTCTTTTCAAGCATTTGCTCAAAGTAATTATACAGTTACTTCAATTCCCTTTCAACCTTATTCAGGTACATTACCAGTTTTAGCAACGAGTGATGATTATAATTCGCAATTAATTAATCTGCCATTTAATTTTGATTTTTATGGCACAGCTTACAATCAAGTTGTAGTTAGTACTAATGGTTATATAGATTTTAGAACTAGTTCTGCAGGCACTTCTTCACCTTGGAGTTTTACTATGCCTATTCCAAATGCAAATTTTCCAGTCAAAAATTCAATTTTAGGATGTTATCATGATTTGAATAATTCTAATGCTCAAGGAACAGTTAATTATGGTGTTTACGGTACGGCACCTTATAGAAAGTTTATAGTAAGTTTTTATAACAATTCGCACTTTTCTTGCACTACTGTCAAATCTAGTTTTCAGATGATTCTGTGCGAAACTTCTAATATTATAGAGGTACAAATAATTAACAAACAACTTTGTACTGCATGGAATAGTGGAAATGCTGTAATCGGATTGATAAATTCTACAGGAACTTTGGGCATTGCTGCTCCAGGCAGAAATACCGGAGCATGGACAGCAACTAATGAAGGATGGAGGTTCTCAAGACCTGGTTATTTGAATGTTTATTCCTTTGTAAAATGTGATGTAAATACTAATGGTTTTGAAGAATTTAATTTGCAATTGGTTAAAAATGATTTGTCGCCTTCCAATCCATCAGCAATTACATTATATTCAACACAAGCGGATGCTCAGGCGCAAGTTAATCCGATCTCCAACCTAAATTATACCAACACATCCAATCCTCAAACGATTTATGCAAGCGGTAACGGAGTTATTAAACAAGTTATATTAAGCGCCATTGATTGTTCAATAGATAGTGATAATGATACGGTTAGTACTGATTTGGAAGATATAAATGGCGACACCAATTTAGCAAACGATGATACAGATCAAGACGGAATTCCAAATTATTTGGATAACGATGATGACGGCGATTTTATTTTGACAAACTTAGAATATGTTTTTAACAGAAGTGCTACTACCTCAATTTTAGATACCGATTCCGATAGTATTCCAAATTATTTAGACAACGATGACGATGGAGATGGTGTTTTAACTAGTTTAGAAGATTACAATCAAGATGGAAACCCTGCAAATGACGACACAAATTCTAATGGAATGCCAGATTATCTTGAATTTGCTGTAGCCCTTGGTTTAGAAGCGAATACAATGAATAATTCTATTAATCTGTACCCTAATCCAACATCAGATATATTAAATATTGATAATAAAACTAATGAAATTATATTGAATGTTTCTGTTTATTCTATTAGTGGTGCCTTGATTAAAGAGGTGAAATCTACAAGTAGTATCGAATCAATTTCAGTCTCGGATTTACAAACTGGAATGTATTTCGTAAAACTAAATAGTAACGGAAATGTTAAAAACTATAAGTTCATAAAAAGATAAATTTTCATTAATTTCATCAAACAATAAAGGTTTAGTTATGCTAAACCTTTTTTTATGATTAGACTTTGCCCAAATTATTTTAAGTTTGCCAAAAATTACTTTTATGCCTCGCGAAATTCAAACCCAAGTTTCACCAGAAGTTGCACATAATGAATGGTTGCTAAACGAACATTGTGCTAACTTATTAAATGCTTCTGCAAAAGAAATTTTGAAGGTTACTGTTTTGAAACGTTCTATTGATGCACGTCAAAAAGCTATAAAGTTTAATATAAAAGCTAACGTTTACTTTACAGGAGAAACAGTTGCAGAAGAAAGAATAGATTTTCCAGAATATAAAAATGTTACCAATTCGCAAGAAGTAATTATTGTTGGTGCTGGTCCAGCAGGATTGTTTGCAGCTTTACAACTTATAGAATTGGGTTTAAAACCAATAGTTTTAGAGCGCGGTAAAGACGTTCGCGGAAGAAGACGAGATTTAAAAGCCATAAATGTTGATCATATTGTAAACGAAGATTCCAATTATTGTTTCGGAGAAGGCGGTGCAGGAACTTATTCTGATGGAAAATTGTATACCCGTTCTAAAAAACGTGGCGATGTAGACCGAATTTTGAAATTATTAGTCGCTTTCGGTGCAACTCCAGACATTCTTGTAGAAGCGCATCCACATATTGGAACTAATAAATTACCTCAAATTATTCAGGATATTCGAGATAAAATAATTGCATGTGGCGGACAAGTTTTATTTGAAACCAAAGTCACCGATTTTATTATAAAAAATAACGAAATTCAAGGTGTTGTTACTCAAAAAGGTGATACCATTTTAGCCAATAAATTGATTCTTGCTACAGGACATTCGGCCAGAGATATTTTTGAATTGTTAGATAAAAAGAAAATTTTTATCGAAGCTAAACCATTTGCCTTAGGCGTTCGAGCTGAACATCCGCAGGAATTAATAGACAAAATTCAGTACAGTTGTGATTTCCGGGGTGATTATTTACCACCATCGCCATACAGTATTGTGAAACAAGTAAATGGTCGCGGAATGTACTCGTTTTGCATGTGTCCAGGTGGTGTAATAGCGCCTTGTGCTACAAGTCCGGGTGAAGTTGTTACCAATGGTTGGTCGCCATCAAAACGTGATCAAGCCACTGCAAATTCTGGAATTGTAGTAGAGTTAAAATTGGAAGATTTCAAAGCCTTTGCCCAATTTGGAGCACTTGCCGGATTGGAATTTCAAAAAAGTATTGAACAAAAAGCATGGCATTTGGCTGGACAAACTCAAAAAGTCCCAGCCCAACGAATGGTCGATTTTACACAAAGTAAAGTTTCGTCAGATATTCCCAAAACTTCTTATGTTCCAGGGACAACTTCGGTCGAATTAGGACAAGTTTTCCCAAGTTTTTTAACTCAAATAATGCGAGAAGGATTTGTAGAATTCGGTAAATCTATGCGTGGTTATTTAACCAACGAAGCCATTCTTCATGCGCCAGAAAGTAGGACTTCATCGCCGGTTAGAATTCCTAGAGATGGAATTACCTACGAACATTTGCAAATAAAAGGTTTGTATCCATGTGGCGAAGGTGCCGGTTATGCTGGCGGAATTATTTCTGCTGCAATTGATGGTGAAAAATGCGCTTTAATGATTGCTGAAGTTTTGAAAGCTTAGTTGCATTCTGAATTATAGTCGTTAATAAACTTAGATAGTTCAAAATTTTGCATTTCAAAAGCATCGATAAGTGTTTTGTCTTTCTTATTTTGAAATGCTTTTTCTCTTTTTACATATTCTCTAACCATTTGTTTTTGTTCTTCTTTGCTGTAGTTGGAATCGATTTCCTTTTGTAATTCTACAGCATGCTTTGTTGTAAAATCCGAGCATGCATCAAATAAGTACTTGTAAAATGAAGTAAAGATTTTAATATTTGCTTTCTTTCCTAGCATTGTAAGATTTTCATATGGACTAAGTGCAAAATCGGAACCCTGAATGTGATAATAAAACTGATAGCCATGTTCTGGAAAATCACCTCGATAACTGGATATGAAATACTCATATCCATAAAGATTTATTTTTCCTTTTTTGATTAATGGCAACCAGACTTTAATTTTTTTATCTATAATTTCGCCTTTTTTGCTCAGTGTTTTAAGATTTAGTGGTACATAAATTTCATATATTGTTCCAGCTTTTATTTGAAGTTCTGCGATATCGTCCATATTGTACTTTATTACAGTTCCTTCTGTACTATTCTTGAACTTTATGGATTTATCATCTAAATTAAATTCTTGTTCAAATTTTTTAAACAGTGTATAATCGAAAAATTTATTTTCTAGAAAGGACTTTATATATCCTGTTTCAGAATGTCCGTCTTTAAATACAATGGTTCCTTCTAAAAATTTTGCATTACACAATGAAATTGTAAATAGAAAAAAAAGGATAAAACAATTTTTCATAGTTGGATTTTTTACCAAACATAGACAATATTTTTCAATAAAAAAACCGCTCATTTTCATAAGCGGTTTCTTCGAATTAATAACTATTTTTTCTTTTTCAATTTGTCTTTAAAAACCTTTTCAAATTTTTCAATTTTAGGTTGAATTACCATTTGACAATACGGTTTGTTTTTATTGTTGGCATAATAATTTTGATGATAGTCTTCTGCTTTATAAAATTTGGTAAACGGCTCTAAAGTAGTCACAATTGGATCATCGTACACTTTAGCTTTCTTAAGTTCGGCAATGATAGATTGTGCTGCCTTTTGTTGTGCTACATTTTTGTAGAAAATAACTGAACGGTATTGTGTTCCTTCATCAGCACCTTGACGGTTCAACGTTGTAGGGTCGTGAACCGTAAAAAAGACTTTAAAAATTTCGTCTAAATTGGTGACTGATTTATCGTAGGTAATTTGAACAACTTCTGCTGCACCTGTTTTACCGGTACAAACCTCCTCGTAAGTTGGATTGTTTACTTTTCCTCCAGAAAATCCGGAAACAACCGAAGTTACACCATTTAAATTTTCGTAAACCGCTTCCACGCACCAATAGCATCCACCACCAAGTGTAATCGTTTCAAGATTTGAATTTATAGTTTTTTGTTGACCGAATGCCATGCTACAACTAATAACTGCTAAAAAAAGTATCTTTTTCATAATTTATTTTTTCTCGTCTGGTACAAATTCTAGCGAAACCGAATTCATACAATATCTTTTAAAAGTTGGTGCTGGACCATCATCAAAAAGGTGTCCAAGGTGCGCATCACATCTACCACAAAGAGCTTCTGTTCTTATCATTCCGTAAGATTTGTCTAGTTTGTAAACCACACTGTTTTTGTTTTCTTGTTCAAAAAAACTAGGCCATCCGCAGCTACTTTGAAATTTTTGATCGGAACGGAATAATAAATTCCCGCATGCGGCGCAATAATACGTTCCTTTTGCATCAGAATCCCATAATTTTCCAGTAAAGGCGCGCTCAGTATCACCTTCTCGTGCAGTAGCATATAAATCTGCAGGCAAGACTTTTTTCCATTCTGCATCAGAGACATTTAATTTTTCTTTACTTGTTCTTGAATAATACGGATTTTCCATTTTTGTCGTTTCGTTTAAAGTTGTTTTAGATGTTGTGGTTTGTTCTAATTTAGTTTCGTTTTTCTTGTTTTTATTTTGAGCACATGCAGTAAAGAAAAAACATAAAGACAAAGCTATTGGTGTTATTACTACTTTTAAATTTCTCATTTTTTACAATTTTGATAATACAAATTTACTAATCATTTACGTTTTAAAATGTCCTACAGTTTACAATTAGGATTATATTAAGTTAAGTTTAACGGTTGCACTATTTTCTAGTAGTTGAACATAAGTTAAAAGTTTTTTCAAACAAGAAATTCAATTCATAACTGTAACTTTTTTCGTATTTTTACCAAGTAAAATTTATTTATGCAGGAAGAAAAAGTAATTTTAGTTAATGAAAACGATGAGCAAATTGGATTGATGCCAAAACTAGAAGCTCATGAAAAAGCTGTTTTACATCGCGCCTTTTCGGTATTTGTTTTGAATTCTAAAAACGAAATAATGTTGCAACAACGAGCACATCATAAGTACCATTCGCCGTTGTTGTGGACTAATACATGTTGCAGTCATCAACGTGAAGGCGAAACTAATATTCAAGCTGGAACTAGACGTCTTTTTGAAGAAATGGGATTTAAAACGGAACTGAAAGAATTGTTTCATTTTATATACAAAGCTCCATTTGATAACGGATTGACCGAGCACGAATTGGATCATGTGATGATTGGATATTACGACGATGAACCGCAAATAAATTTAGACGAAGTAGAAAGTTGGAAATGGATGTGTATTGAAGGAGTAAGAACCGATATGCAAGAAAATCCAGATATTTATACGGTATGGTTCAAAATTATATTTGATCAGTTTTACCACTATTTAGAAGATCACAAATTATAACAACCCTAAAAAAATATGAGAGTCACACTATCAAGAAGAGCACATTTTAATGCTGCGCATAGATTGTATCGTAAGGATTGGACAATGGAACAAAATGATGCTATTTTTGGAAAATGCAATAATCCCAATTTTCACGGACACAATTACGAATTAATTGTTAGTGTTACAGGAGAAATTGATCCAGAAACTGGCTATGTTTTGGATGTTAAATTTCTAACGGATATGATTAAAGAAGATGTTGAAAACGAATTTGATCATAAAAACTTAAATCTAGATGTTCCTGAATTTCAAGATTTAAATCCAACTGCCGAAAATATTGTAGTTGTAATTTGGAATAAACTAAGAAAAAAAATTAAACCCGAACTTGATTTAGAAGTTGTTTTGTACGAAACACCTCGAAATTTTGTAACTTATAAAGGCGAATAATGGCACTAAAAGTAGGAGACAAGATACCTAAGTTTACTTTAAAAGACACAAACGGAAACCAATTTGAAAGTGATTCAGTACTAGGCGTAAAGCCAGTAGTTTTATATTTTTATCCCAAAGATGATACCGCAGGTTGCACGGCGCAAGCCTGCAGTTTTAGAGATCAATATGAAGATTTTAAAGATTTAGGAGCCGAAGTAATTGGTGTGAGTAGTGATAGCGTATCGTCACATGAAAAATTTTCTAAACAGCACCAACTGCCTTTTATATTATTATCAGATTCTGATAAAAAACTTAGAAAACTTTTTGGTGTTCCATCTGGATTGTTTGGTTTAATTCCAGGAAGAGTTACTTATGTAGCCGATAAACAAGGCATTATTAGACTTATTTTTGACAGTATGCTGCCTACTAATCATATAGCCAATGCGTTGAAGGCTGTAAAAAAAATGTCATCATAATTTAGCAAAATAGTATTACGTCGGTTTTATTTTTTTTCTGATTTTTGTTGCAAATATTAAAACATGAAAGCTAACTTATATCCACTTCAATTTCAACCCATTCTTAAAGAAAGAATTTGGGGTGGAACCAAATTAAAATCTTACTTAAATAAGCCGATTACATCTCCTACTACTGGTGAAAGTTGGGAAATATCTACCGTAGAAAACGATGTAAGTATTGTTTCAAATGGCATTTATAAAGGAAAATCCCTGAATGATCTTGTCAACGAATTTCCAGAAGCTGTTTTGGGTAGTTCCGTTTACAAAGAATTTGGTAAACAGTTTCCCTTGCTTTTTAAATTTATAGATGCTCGCGAAGATTTGTCTATTCAACTGCATCCTAATGATGAATTAGCTAAAAAACGACATAATTCCTTCGGAAAAACCGAAATGTGGTATGTGATGCAAGCCGATGAAAAGGCTAATTTGATTGTAGGTTTTAAAGAAAAATCATCACAAGAAGACTATCTGAAGCATTTACATAATGCAACTTTAGTTTCAATTTTAGATACTAAAGAAGTAGAAAAAGGCGACGTTTTTTTTCTGGAAACAGGAACAATTCATGCTATTGGAGCAGGAATAGTGGTTGCCGAAATTCAGCAAACATCAGATATTACTTATCGCGTTTACGATTTTGATAGGGTCGATGCTCATGGTAATAAAAGAGAATTGCACAACGGTTTAGCATTAGAAGCACTGAATTACGATGTAGTATCAGCTCATAAAAAATACAGTAGAGAAGAAAATACATCTAATAATATTGTTGATTGTCAGTATTTTACAACTAATTATATTCCATTAAATGGTGTGCTTCATTTGAATTATACTTCTGAAAGCTTTAGAGTTTTTATGTGTGTAGAAGGTAGTTTTGTTTTGGATTATGAAAATGTTGAATACAATTATAAAGTAGGTGATACTGTTTTGATTCCTGCAGAAATGACCAATTTGAGTATCAGTGGAAATGCTTCTGTCTTAGAAATTTACATTTCATAGTCGTTATTCTAAAGATTATACGTAATTTTGCATCGAATTTTAAAAATAGAATAAAATGCCAAGTGTTAAGAATTTAAAAAAGGATATCAATTTTGTATTAGGTGATATTATCGAAGCGGTTTACATTTATGAAATGTCAACTACCGGAAAACCTACAGAAAAAACGAATGCAGTTATTGACGAAGCTATTGCTACCTTCGATAATTTAATCGTAAAAGTTAACGCAAAGAAAGTTGAAAACAAGAAATCACACTTTAAGCAAATTAATGTTGAACTTGAACAAGCTGCAAATCAATTGATTGAAAAAATCAATACTTTGTAAGAAAAAAAAACAATAAAAAAGTGTAAATAAATTTTGGAAATTTAAATTTCAGTATTATATTTGCACCACTGAATGAGACGCCAGCGTAGCTCAGTTGGCTAGAGCAGCTGATTTGTAATCAGCAGGTCGTGGGTTCGAGTCCCTCCGCCGGCTCATTTTTAAACCATCACTTAATTGTGATGGTTTTTTTTTGTAAGATATTTAAATAAAAAAACCGTCAAATTTTAATTTTTTGACGGTTTTATAATTTCTCTAGTATATTATTTTTCAGTTTTCTTTCGTTCCGAAATTAGTTCTTTTAATTGTTTACCATAGATAGACTTTGAAACGTCAGGTGTCATAGATTTGTCAATAGTATCCAGATATTTTAGATTGATGTTATAAATTTCAGCTACTGCTAAATAGGGTGAAACGGCATAATCCGAATGATTCACTGCAAAATTGGTAGTGTAAAGATATTTTCTTTTTAAAATCGATTTTTGTTGGGTTTCTATTTTTTCTACCGCAGCCATATCTTTGGCTTTCAGCGCTTCAAATTTCTTTTTAATTAAGTCAAGATCTTGATCGTTGTATCTAGAAACTACATATTTATACTCATCGTAAAGCTCTTGATTTTTGGAGCCTGTAATTTTAGAATCTGATGTAAAAAACTCTAGTGATGTTTCAATATTTAGTTTGCCTGGTTCAGCAAAAAAAGGCAAATTATTGTCAATGGAGTTAGTTACTCCACGATCAATAAAAAGGTATAACATTTCTGGTGACGTCAAGTCTAATTCGGTTGTAAAGTGCGAATCTCCATCGATTTTAATAGTGTCTAAAGCAACAAATGCAGTATCTTTAATTTTTTGAATGTATAGCGTTCCTTTTTTAAATCCTTTAATGTTTCCTGTAATCTGTAAGTTCTTCTCTGATTTTTTTTCATTACATGAGGCAATTACTGCCAATGCGACTAATGCTATGATTTTTTTGTACATATTTGTATTTATTTGAATAAGGCAGCAAAATAATAAAAAAATCCCCAATTTATGGCATAAATTGAGGATTTAAAAATGGATATATTCAAGTTTATCCTTTTAACCAAGCTTTGTTTAAATTAGCTTTGTTTTCATCTGGTGTAAGATAACCATCAACTTCATTGTATCTTAGAACTGCCTTTCCTGATAAGGTTTGTTCTTTACCATTTCGTTTGATTTTTAGTATTACATTTTGATCTTGTTTCCAATCTTGAACTGAGTTCATCATTTCTGAGATGGTTTCTAAAGTATAATTTTTATCATTTATTGCAAGAATTACGTCCTCAGATTGTAATCCTAACGTTTTTAAAAAGTCATTTAATTGCGCCTCTTTTTTAATAATAATTTCTTTAGTAGTAGGGTTGGCGCTTATTAGTATTTCTTTTCCATTTGTAAATGGATTGGCTACTTTTTTTATTTTACCTTTTACAACGCCTACTTTTTCTAAGTACATATCGTATGGAATTGGATCTGTTCCTTCTACATATTTTTTTAGAAATTCTCCTATTTCTGGATAGGTTATCTCGGTAATTCTAGAAAACAGTTCGTCATCATTAAACGGTTTTGTGGATCCGAATTCTTGAGATAATTTTTGCATTAAATCTAAAATACCTCTTTGTCCGTTGCTTTTTTCTCTGATTTCAATATCAATACACATTGCTATTAACGCACCTTTTTCATAAACATTTAAGTATTGATCTTTATATGGTTTTTTCAACACATTTTCACTCATTACTGTAAAAGACATTTTGTCGTTCATAGAATTGGCGGTTTTTATTTTGTCGGCCATTCTTTTGTAAAATGCTTGCTCATCTATTAACCCTTGATTTACTTGGAAAAGATTGGCGAAATATTCGGTTACACCTTCGTACATCCATAAGTGTTTAGACATCTTCGGTGTATTAAAATCGAAGTTATGAATTTCCTTGGAATGTACACTTAACGGTGTTACAATATGAAAAAATTCGTGTGATACAACGTCAATAATTTGTTTTCCTAATACTTTAGGCTGCATCATTTCTGGGAAAACTACGGTTGTAGAAGTATTGTGTTCTAAAGCACCAAAACCTTTCGCATCTTTTGTTTTTAAATCAGATAAGTATAATAAAACTGTGTATTTTTTATTGTTGTTTATCGGACCTAAAAATTTCTTTTGTGCACGCATCATTTTTTCTAAATCTGGCGACAATGCTTGTGCTGAGTGCTTTCCTGTTGGAGAATATACGCTAAATAAGATTTCCATTCCATCTACATTAAAAGTAGTATAATCTGGTTTGGAATACATGATTGGATTGTCTACTAAATCGTTGAAGCGAGGTACTTCAAAAAGATCAGTAGTTGTGCTTGCGTCTGTATCAGTTAATGAAGTTGCACCAAACAAACCTTCAGGATGTAGAACAGTTAGTTTGTAGGTAATGTCTTTTAAATCAGAAAAATAACCTATAAATCCGTGGTTGTTAATCATGAAATTTTTTCCTTCTGCGATATTTGTTCCAGCTGGAGAAAAAATATCTTCTTGTCCAAAGCCACCACCTTTTTCGCTATCAAATGTATCATTTACCAAGTACGTAATTTTATCTAGGTTTTTTGCATTGTCAATTGTCCATGAATTTTCATCTGTTTTAGAGACAACTAGTAAGTTTCCCTTAGTATCAAATGCTTGGAAATTATCTACATATTTACCATAATCGTCTTCAGAATAAGTTCCTGGGATTATTTTAGGTAATTGATAAACGATTTTATCAGAAGTAATTTTAGGTGATTTTACAGTCACCAGTACTTTGTCATCTTGAATAGTATTAAGATTTAAAGTAATGGCAATTTCGTCTGTTTTGTTGCTAGTTGTGTTTTTTGAAGTTGTTGAACTTGATGATTTACATCCTATTAAAACTGCAAGTACCGCAATAGAGGTAATTATTTTTTTCATTTTTTACTTTTTATTATTCATAAGACTCCATTATATTGATATTGTTACACTACAAATAAAAAATTTAATGTGCATTCGATACTATATTCAAAGCTTCTTCTGGATTTTCAACTTCGAGGTAAAGTTTGTGATACACATGATTTTGAAGTTCTACAATAATTGTATTTTTTTTGTTCATGACATCCCAAAAATTCCTTTTTCCTTTCCAAGTATAGGTTCCAGCGGTAATTAAGAACGGAATGTGAGTTCCAATTCGTAAACCTTTCCAATTATTCAACTCTTCACGATCTTGATAGGCATTTACGATGTCATTTTTGGATACGATTATCTTATCTTGTAATGCCCATATTTGATGTAATCCTTTAATTTTAAAGACAATTTTATCGTTAATTTTAGATATAGCTACCATAAGACACAATTTTTAAGTTATAATAATTATACGAGTGAATTGAAAAATAGTTACGTTTTTAGGCATAAAAAAAGCGATAAAAAATTATCGCTTTGAGATTTTATTGTGTGTTATTTGTCTTTGTAAGGTACATTTAAAACGGTCTATACCATTAACTCTTAACTTTGCATGTTTGGTAGCACGACCTTGAACTCTTGCGCGCCACATTCTGAAACTCGAGGGTTTCATTTCACGACGCATGATTTCTATAGTTTCTTGTTCGGAAATTCCAAATTGAAAGGTGATGGCATCAAAAGGAGTTCTATCTTCCCATGCCATTTCAATAATTCGGTCGAGTTCGATTTCGTTAAAAACTTTATTGCTCATTGTGCAAATTTCATCATAAAACAAAAAAACTCTTGTTCAACAAGAGTTAAATTTTAATCAAATTTATTTTTAATATAGTATTTTCCTTCTAAGTCTTCATCAAAGTCGTCAATTTTGGGAGCTTTAGGTTTCGGCTTACTTGCCATAGCTTTCTTTTTCCAAATGTCAAACTTATCAGCGGTAAGTTTTTTTTTCATAATCTCAAGCACTTCTTGTTCGCTAAGATTAAAATCTTTTTTAATAATTTCAAAAGGATTTCGCTCCTCTAATGCCATCGTAATTACGCGTTCTCTTTCTTCGTAACTTAACTCGGTAATCTTATTCTTTCTCATTGCTATAAAAACAATTATTGTTTTAAATATTTAGTAAAAATTATATACCAATATTAATAAAAAAAAGAATTACTTGTACATTTTTGTGCGCAAAAAAGAATATTTATTTTATGATTCGAAATGTTAAGTTGATTCGAGGGCCAATTTGTTGTGTAGTTTTGGGTATTTGGTGTTTCCAAAAATGTTGGGTTTCACCTTTCATTATCAACAAACTTCCGTGCTGAAGATTGATTTTTTGTTTCAGTGTTTTGTCAGCATTATTTTGCAAATGAAAAACTCGTTCGGCTCCAAAACTCACCGATGCTATTGTTGGATTTCTTCCTAACTCTTTTTCATTGTCGGCATGCCAACCGTTACTATCACGTCCGTTACGGTATAAATTTAATAAGACAGTGGTGAATTGTTCGTTACAAACGGTTTCAATTTCTTCTTTGATGAAGGTTAGAATTGCATTCCAAGAATGAGGTTGCATTACAATGTTGGAGTAGGAATATGGTTTGCCTTCATTTCCAAATAAAGCTGTGAGTCGTGGCTGTGGATGGGTTTTTCCAAAAACAGTGATGTCGTCTTGCTGCCAAGGAATTTCGTTAAGCAGTTGGTTAAAGAGTTTTGTTGCTTTATCAGAATCAAAAAAGTTAGGATAATATTCGATTTCAGCGTTGGGTAAATCAAAATTTATTTTTTCGACAGGAAATAATGAATTCATACTTTCGTAATTTAAAAAACGGCGGCATTTAAGCCACCGTTTCCAATTTATTAACCAAAATAAATTTAAACATAGTCCTGGCAAACTATGTTTGGGTTTCAAAACAAGCATTTTTCAGCTTCTTTTGACTACTTTCTATTTAAGTTTAGATAAAAAAGTAGGGATGTTTTATCTATGTATTATAGTTTTATTATTTTTTGGTAAAGATAACAAGAACTGTACCATCTTACTTACGTTAAAAACTTAATATTAGATTAAATAAATCGTAATTATAAATCTTTAATTTACTGCAAAAGTACTATTATTAGTTTAAAATGCTAACTATTGATGCATAATTAACAGTTTATAATGCTTTTATACTTACTTTTTTGATTACTATTTAGTCTATTTTATTCTTTTTTGACAAAAGTGGGATGTCAATATTCATAATCACAATTGCTAATAAAATTAAAAAAATACCGATCCATTGCGACAGAATAACTGTTTCATTTAGTATTAAAAAGGCCATTAGTACTGAAACTGGTAATTCTAATGCAGATACAATACTTCCCAGACCGATTCCTGTAATAGGAAATCCTGAGTTCATTAAAAGTGGTGGAATTATAGTTCCAAATAAAGCTAAGAAAATTCCCCATTTAATGAAGATATCGAAATTATAAGGAGTAGTTTGAGTATACAGCCCAAATCCAAATACAATAATTGCGCCACCCAAAAGCATATATAAACTGCGTTGCGCTGTTGAAATTCCTGTTGCAATTCTGTTAGCTGTAAACATGGTTGTTGTAAATGATGCTGCTGCAAGTAATCCCCAAAAAATACCACGCCAATCAATAGGGTTTTGATTGTTTAATAAATTAGTTGCAAATAATGTTCCAATTAAAACAATTACAACCGAAAGTATTTTTTGTGTTGATGGTGTTTTTTTATCTAAAATCCATTCCAATAAAACGCCCATCCAAACCGTTTGCATTAATAGAACTATCGCAATCGATACATCGATATACTTTACACATAAATAGTAAAATACACTGGTCATGCCTAGTGAAGTTCCTGCCAACATTAAATGAAAAATATTTTTTGTTGATGCTTTCAGGACTGTTTCCTTTTTTTGCGATTTTTGAAAAGCGTTTATTATTAGTACACCAATAATACCAAGTATGAATTGTGATGAAGTAACTTCGGCAGTAGAAAATCCTTCTTCGTAAGCTAATTTTACAAAAGTGGCCAACATACCATAACTTGTGGCACCAAGTGCTACTAAAATTACTCCTTTAAGAACAGTATTCTTTGTCATTTTTTATTTTTTAAAAAGCCGACAAAGGTACTTCTTTACTGCAAAGTAGAAAGATTAATAGTGGATTTTTTTAAAATAATCCGTTAAGTGGTTGGTTTTTAATTCCAATTTTGGAATAATCAAAATTCATTTTTTCTTGTAATAATGTGGCGTATACGCTTCTAAAATCTATTTGATGTACTAAGTCGCCGTTTTCTAAATTACTCAAATCAGGATTGGAACCAATAATTTTTCCTTTCGTGTTTCCACCAATTATAAATAGTGGCGCGGCAGTTCCATGGTCGGTTCCGCTTCCATTGTCTTTTACACGTCTTCCGAATTCAGAAAAAACTACAATTGTTACATTTTGAAGTAAGTTGGCTTGTTTTAAATCGGTGTAGAAACTAAAAACTGCATCGTTCAATTCAGTCAATTTTCGTTCGTGAATAGACAACTGGTTATCGTGGGTATCAAATCCGCCAAGCGACGTATAGTAGACCTTAGAATTTAAGTTTCCTTTAATTAATCTTGCAATCCACTCTAAATTTTTAGATAATCCAGTAGCAGTATAACTAACTTCTGACTTCGATTGTGTCAATGCTTTCTGAATTTCATCAGAACCTTCGGTTACTGAATTTGCAATTTTTCGAACAAAATCCAACTGAGGATTATCAGATAATTGTACCGTTTCGTCGGTATCATTTTTGATTTTGAATCGGTACGGATCTTTTACAGTTATTGAGTTAGGTTCCATTCCTTTTAAAGCAAGATTGTCAATACTGTCTAGATTAATTCCTGCTGTAGGTTGGTGGTCGTTGCATTGCAAATCCAAATACCTTCCCAACCAGCCTTCGTTGATGTATTTGCCAGAATCGGTAGCGGTTTGCCAAATTTCTTGACTTCTAAAATGCGAACGTACCGGTTCGGGATAACCCACGTTTTGAATTACCGATAAGTCACCGTTTTGTTGTATTTGTGCAAAACTTTTCAACGCTGGATGAAACGCCATGCCTTTATTTTTTCCAATTACAGCGTCTTTATTTAAGGCAATTTTTGTGCGTAAATCATAATAAAGTGGATTTTCGTAGGGTACGAACGTGTTCAGTCCGTCATTGCCACCATTGAGTTGTACGAATACCATGCATTGCTCTCTGGAAATCAAATTTTTATTAGATCCAAAAGCATGTAAAAATTCGGGAAGCACTAGCATTCCACCAGTGAATGTTCCTGTAAGCGATAGAAAGTTTCTTCTGTTCATACGGTTTAATTTTAATTTTGGAACTTTATATTAATTGGTATTCTGGTAGTTTGGTTATGTAATTGAATAATCGAAGGACTGCAAAATTGGCATTTTGTTCTTTGGGATTGAAATCGTATTTTAGTATGTTTTCCATGTCTTTTTGCATGGCATCAGTTACATTAAATAGTAATCTGTCGGATAATTGAGCAATAATTTTCTTATTAGTTCCATTAGTATCAAAATTGACAGTTACGTCTAATTTATCCTTCAATTTTTTGGGCATTTCCATTTCGTTATTCATGTTTTCCTCCACTTTTCGTGACAAACTTCTACCATTACAAAGTAAATCTGAGGTATTGTTACGCTGTAAATATATTTGAGAAGTCAACCAAGAATTGCCACCATCCCAACCTTTTACATTAACTTGGTTGTACAAATCCATCCCTTGTTGTTTCAAAAAATACGCTACTAAATTTTCGTTAAAATCAGAGATTTGCAACTCATGAATCATTTGTAAAATATACACTAATGGATCTTTGATCTTGTTACCAAGTTTGTTTTTGGCATATTCTTCGGTAAAAATTTTGGTTAATAATGGTTGAATCTCGAAATCAACTTTTCTAAAATAATCGCCATAATACGTTACTATCTCATCTGATGGTTGGTCATACAAAAACCATTTTAATATTTTTCGGGTTATGAGGTAAGGAATGTTTTTTTGTTCGAAAATAATATCGACCAAATCATCGGCTTTCCAATTGCCTACTTTGCCGAAATAGGTTTTCTCGTCGTTGTCTTCCCAAATGCGTCTGTATATCGCGGTTTCTTGTCCAAGATGTAATCCTGCCAAAGCTTTAGCGCCATTTTTAATGTCGTTTTCAGTATAATTTCCGATACCGATGGTAAATAATTCTAATAATTCTCTACTTAAATTTTCATTTAGGTTGCCTTTTTTATTATCTACATTATCTAGATATCGAACCATAGCATTCGACTTCAAGATTTTTTTGGTAAGTTCTTTAAAATTTCCGAAGGCATGTTCGCGCAAAATCATGTTGTGTTGGTAAATCCAATAGTTTACTTGTACTTTTTGCGACGTTGCTACAAAATGATTGTGCCAAAAACAGACCATTTTTTCTCGTAAGGGAAAATTTTCGGACTGCATTTTGGAAATCCACCAACGTTTCAGTTCGATTGCGCTGCGAATGCGCTTGGTTATTAATTTTTTTTGATCTTCGGAAGTAGCATTTTTTAACGTTTGACGCATTTCTTTAAGTTCCGCCAATGTTTTGGGATCGTCTTCTAAAAATTTTGGAAGTTGCGAATCATATTGAGATGCAAATGATTTTTTTAGAAAATCTTGAATGCCAAGTTGTTCTATAAGTGGTGCTTCTTTACTCGAAAAACCCAATCGTAACGACCATAAATTGCTCTTTTCCATATTTTCCATTTTTATATAGGACTTCTTTTTTTACAAATGGTTTAAAATAAAATATCGAAAGTGTTGTTATAATTGAAACTAATTTATGTACCAAAATAATGAAAATAAGACTACTCCTTTTAATGTTGAGTTTTGTATGTTGTAATAACGATACTAAAGTAGTTTCTACTAAAAATTATGATGTCCAACATGCCGAAGCGCTTACTTATTGTAAGAATAATGGTTTTAACGAAGACTATTACTTTTTAATTGATATGAGTTTGCATCCCGGCAAAAATCGTTTTTTTGTTTATGATTTTACTCAGAAGAAAATTAGTGCTCAAAACTTGGTTACTCATGGCAGTTGTGATGTGTTTGAAAGTAACGATACCAAGTGGGAAAAAGCTAAGTTTAGCAATAAGATAGACAGTCATTGCAGCATGAAAGGGAAGTTTAAAATTGGAAAGCGTGATTATAGTTCTTGGGGAATTAAGGTGAAATACTGGTTGCATGGTTTAGAAAACTCTAATAAAAATGCAGTAGATAGAGTAGTGGTTTTGCATTCTTGGGATGCCGTTGGCAATGAAGAAGTGTATCCAAAAGTGAGTCCGTTGAGTTGGGGTTGTCCAGCGGTTTCTAATGAGTTTATGAAGCAATTGGATGCCAAATTAAAGGTTTCGAAAAAGCCTGTTTTGTTATGGATTGTCGATTAGTAAACGTATTTTTTGGTAATTGCCTTACTCATTTAGCCCTGATGGCAATGGAAATCTTTTTGATTAATTAGGGTTTATACCCAAATCAATTAAAAAGATTGTAGTGTACAGCAGGAATCAGGTATGTTGCAATGCGCAAGCCATTTGCTCCTAAATAATAAAGCCAATACAAGTACGTATTGGCTAATTTTTTTCTTATCGTCTTCCCGATGTGGAGCGCTGGTTTCGATTGGCTCTAACGGTTTTTGTTCCTCTATTGCTGTTGGTTCGTACTGTGGTTGTATTTCTCGGACTTCTACGCACTTTGGTTGTTGTTTTTCTACCATTATTTCGAATTACGGTTGTGCTTCCGCGTCGGTTATGAACCACTAGCGTAGATTGGTTTCTTCGTGGTGTATAAACGCGATGTGCCACTACAACTCTTCGTGCCGGAACTCGGTGGTAGTATACTCTATGTGGTGCGCAACGTGTATAAAATGTGCGGTAGGCAAATGGTCGCCATGGTCGCCACCAACGTGGGTAATATGCCCAACGGTAGGGTGAAACCCAAACTACATAACTTGGTGCGTAAAGAAATCGGACGCTTGGCCAAAACCAAACATTAACTAGTACTGGCATAATTGCAATTTCTGAAACAGATGGTCCGCCTTTTCCGCCAGAAACATTTTCTGTAGTTTCTAAAGGTTCTGCAAAGGTATTTTCGGCATACAAATCGGTGTCACCTTCTATTTGTAAAGTGGCTTGCTCGTTGCCCGTTTTTTCTATTCCGATAGTGGCAATATCTTGTTTTTCTTTTTCAGATAAATAGGTACTTAAAACCAAAACGTGTGTGTCGCCTTCTTTAATGTCGGTCACGGTTACGTAATCGGTTTTACCATCGTTGTTGAGGTCGAGGTTGTTTACATTGTTATCTTCTTGATTAATGAGTTTTTCGAATTCTTCCAATGAATTGGATTTCTTAAAAAGAGCTAAGGCGCCTTCTAAACTAAAATTTTCTCCAGTGTTTTCTGGTCGATCATCTTCTTGACTAAATCCTACCGTTATTCCTAGAACAACAAATAGCATGGTGGTTATTTTTTTCATAATCAAATAAGTTTTAGAAATTAGACTATCATTTTTATGTAGGGTTTAAAATGGTTTACTTTTTTTCTTCTTCATCGGCCAAATCGCTCAAGTGCATTCGAAGTGCCGACACGGAAATACTTATTTCCCAAAATGATATTCCGAGGGAAATGAGCAGCGAAAGCAGGCTTAAGCCAAATAAGTAAATTCCGAAATTTTCTTGATCTAAAAACAAGAGAAGCATAGCGAATACAGAAAGAAACAAACTCAATACGCCAAATAATTGCATGTATCTGATGAGTGAAAGTCGTAGATTAAGGTTTTTAATCTGAAATAAAATACTCTTACTGTGGTCTTCGTCGTAATATTTTTTTAAACTTCGTACAATTTGTGCAATCGTTAAAAAGCGATTGGTGTACGCCAAAAGAATTAAGGAAGTAGCCGAAAATAATAGTGCAGGCGTAGCGATATCTATAGTCATTAGATGAGATTGTATTTAATACATTTATTACTTAGTAAAAATACTCAATTTGCAAATAATTAGTTGCTTTATTTGTTTAAAATTTGATTAGATAAGTATTCTTTCGTTAAGATTTACATAAATTAAAATAGCGCTTGTTGTGGAATAATTTTATTATTTATTTTAGCAAAACAATTGTATTACTTTTTAGTACTTTTTTAATTTATTATTAGCCTTAAAATTATGATTATCATGAAAAATAAATACGCCTTATATTTACTACTTATTTTGAATTTTGTTGTTGCACAAGCACAAGAGTTAACCAATTGGCAAGTTGGCGTAAATGTAAATCCGTTCTTATTTTATAAATTAAATACTGTATCTTTTTTTGAAAGAGAAAAACAAGATTTTCCTAATGGATTTGGTTTCGGCATTACTATAGAAAAAAACTGGAACGAACGTTGGGGTTTTAAAACAGGTTTTGAAAGTACCAACCAAAACGAGAAATACTTGGTGAATGATAATAGCGAAGATAATACTCGATTTTCTACCAATTTTAAATATTACAAAATACCGTTGACTATTCAGTATTATCATCCTTTAAATGAAAAATTATTTTTAACGTTTAACCAAGGCGTGCAGTTGTCGCTTTTAAAGTATTTTAAAAGTGTTTTTCTAACGAATTCTCAAAGAATTACTTATTCTTCCGATTATGAAGAGAGAATATTTTTTGAATCTCCAGAAAATAATGATATTATTTTTAGAGATTATAATGGTATATATCATACTAAAAATCTATTTGGGTTGATTGGTTCAGTCGGCCTTAAGAACTTTTTTTCGACAAATTTTTCATATTCAGCAAATATTAGGTATGAATATGATTTAACGAATCCAGACAAAACACCTTATTATCAAGGGGTAGATACCAATATACATAATTTTAGAATTGGTTTAGAATTTGGTATACAGTATAACTTCTCCATCGGAGATCGCTTCAACAAAAATCCTATTAAAATTTATTAATTTATTATTCAGTATTATTTTAAACGGAATGATTTGAATAAATACTACAAATGAGAAAAATTCGCTTATTTTAATTACTTACTTTAACACTATTTATAGTACATTCGTTGTATTACAAAAATATTCAATTCATGAAGAGTTACAGTCTTTTTTTGGTTTTAATTTCGACTTTTATAATGCAAAGTCAAGAAAAAACTAAAGATTCGGTTCAGTTAGACAATGTGGTGATCAAGACCGAAAAGAAAGCTATTGAGCAAAAACCCGACCGAACTATTTTTAATATTGCCGATCAGCCCAATTTGAATTCTGGTACGTTGATGGAGACTATAAAACAGCTTCCGGGTTTAATTTCGTCTGATGTGGCCGGAATGATGTATCAAGGAAAACTATTGGATGTTTTTTTAGACGGTCGACCTTTGAATATTTCGAGTAACGAATTGAATGCTTTTCTGGAAGGATTACCTGCTAATTCAGTTGAAAAAATTGAAGTAATAACCCAACCGGGTGCCGAATTTCCTGCCACTTCCGGAGGTGCAATTTTGAATATCATTACCAATAAAAACGCCAAAAAATATGTAAGCGCAACGTATACGACTAGTAACTCGGTAAATGCGTACGACAAAACACGTTTTAAAACTTTTAATAGTATCTTGTTAAATGCTAGAAATAAATATTTTGGTTGGCAATTGAATGTGGGGCAAAATTACCGCGAAAATGCCTTATGGAATCAATTTTCTAGAACGGATACCAATGTTTTTTTATCGAATACCAAGACCGATAGAATTAATAGGAATCAATTTGTCAAAGCAGGAATCACTTTTTATGTCAAGGAAGATCGAATTTTATTAAATTATGATACGTATCGAGGAAATGGCGATGGATTTATTGATGGGTTTGGAACAGGATTTACCACTGTAGATCACAGCAAAACCATATCTAATCGACAAGATGCCACGGTAACGTATCAAAAAAAGTTTAGCGATAAAACTAAAAAACTAGAGGCTGTTTTGAACTATAGTAATAACAAAAACGATTTTAATTTGTTTTCGGTTTTAATGAATAGCACTACGTTGGAGAATGTTTCAAATCAGAATTTTTACAGTGGTAAAATCGATTATTCTCAAGGTTTGAAAATTCTTGACGACGGAAAAGTGAGTTTTGGTGCCATTTACGATCAGTTGGAATTTAAAGCTCAAAATTTTGGAACCACGAATTTGGATTATGAACGAAAAACCACTGCTGGATATTTAGAATTCCAAGCGAAATATTCCAATTTCGATTTTATTTTAGGCTCGCGTGCCGAGAATTACAATATCAGCGGAACTACAGAAACTGCTAATTTGATTCCGTTTGATCAATTTCGATTGTTTCCCAATGCGACTATTCAGTACAATGTAAGCAATCAGATTTTCTTCAATATGAATTACAATAAGAAAATCACATTACCTTCAACCTCTGCATTGAATCCGAACAACACTACGTATCAAAATCCAAACGTGAATACCGTCGGAAATCCTAATTTGCAACCTACAATTTTCGATAATTTTGAAGCGAAAATAAGTGCTTTTGATTATGCGTACATTGGCTATAATTTGAGCGTTGCTCAAAACCAAGTGGTACAACAATTGAGTTTGAATTCGAATCAGGTTCAGAATACAAATTTGAATTTATCAGATATTAAAATTCACAATTTCAATATTGCCATTCCGTTGCCTTATATGCTGTTTACTAAAGGTTTAAAAGAAACGATGAAATTTGATTTCAATCCAGATAAAATCAATTTCTTATATATTTATACGGGCTATCAATACCACCAAATACCGAATCTCAACACTAAAGGATTTTGGAATATCAATTTGATGTCGCAAGTTATTTTGCCAAAAAACATAAAATTTATTACCGAGTTTGGCATCAATACGGCAGGTGGAAATTATTTTTATTTTGTAGCCGACAAGCCTTTCAGTAATTATGTCGACATTACTTTTAGTAAAAAATTCATGAAAGATGCTTTAACCATTACGCTTTTTGGCGATGATATTTTCAATATGAATCGAAGCTCTTTTAGAACGGCAAACGCACCGTTGTTGGCTTACAATAAAAGCGATACCCGAAAATTTGGTTTTACGCTAAATTATAAATTACCGACTAAAAATAAACTGGCTAAAGAAGAACCGGTTATCCTTAATAATGATACTAAAGAAACCAATTCCACTTTAACCAATTAATTAGTTTTGCTACAAGATATAATCTGTATTAATAAAATTGGAAAGTTTGTTGTTAAGTAGTGCTTGTAAAATTTCGTTATTGTATTCGTTGTCTTTACTTGCCACAAATGTTCTTGTCGAAAACGAACGTAAGGCATCATGAACGCTTAATGTTCCAACAGCTGAATCTTTTCGTCCGGTGAACGGATACACGTCTGGACCGCGTTGGCAAGAACTGTTTAAGTTTACTCTACAAACTAAATTTACTAGTGTATCTATTAATGGCGCAATGGTTTTGATATCTTTTCCGAAAAGACTCACTTGTTGTCCGTAGTTGGATTCTGCCATGTCGTTTAAAGGTTCTTGAATGTCTTTAAAACTGATAATCGGAATAACTGGACCAAATTGCTCTTCATGATAAATTCTCATGTTTTTATTAGTTGGATATAAAATCGCAGGATAAATGTAATTTTCGGTTCTATTTCCACCTTTTTCGTTGATGATTTTAGCGCCGTTTTGCAGTGCATCATCAATTAGTCCTTGAATATAATCTGGTTTTTCTACTTCTGGCAATGGTGTTAGAAAAACACCTTCTTCCCACGGATTACCGTATTTTAATTCGTCAACTTTTTTGGCAAATCGTTTATTGAATTCGTCTGAAATGGATTCGTGGACATATAAAATCTTCAATGCAGTACAACGCTGACCATTAAAAGATAGTGTACCTGAAATACACTCTTGAATTGCTAAATCCAAATCGGCATCTTGTAACACGATAGCAGGATTTTTAGCTTCCAGCCCTAAAACCAGTCGCAATCTATTTTTATTAGGATGTTGATCTTGCAAAGCAATTGCCGATTTACTATTTCCTATCAAAGCCAAAATACTAATTTTACCCGATTTCATAATTGGCGAAGCTACTTCGCGTCCACGACCGTAAACAATATTGATTACGCCTTTCGGAAAGCTGTTTTGAAAGGCTTCTAATAATGGTGAAAGTAATAAAACTCCCAATTTTGCTGGTTTAAAAATTACGGTATTTCCCATAATTATTGCCGGAATTAGCAAACAGAAGGTTTCGTTTAACGGATAATTATAAGGTCCGAGACACAAAACAACGCCAAGCGGACCGCGACGCACAATAGCATTTACACCTTGATGTTTGGTAAATCGTGCAGAATCTCGGTCTAATTGCTTGTAATCTTCAATAGTATCGTTAATGTATTCTATGGTTCGGTCAAATTCTTTTTCAGAATCGGGTAGTGATTTTCCGATTTCCCACATCATCAATTTTACAACTTCGGCGCGCGTTTTTTTCATTTGCACGACAAAGTTTTCCATGCATTTTATACGATCAATAACCTTCATTGTTGGCCATAAACCTTGACCATTATTGTAGGCTAGTGCTGACGATTCAATAGCTTCCAAAGCTTCTTTTTCGCCCATCGATGGAATTGAACCCAAAAGTGTGGGTTGGTACTTTTCAGTTGAAGAAATGGTTGAATACACATCTGTAGTTTCTCCTTGCCAATGCTTTAACTCACCATCAATAAGGTAAGTGGTTTGCTGTAAAGGTTTTTCAATAACGAATTGACTTGGTATTTGTGACATCTTGAATTTTTTTATGATAAAACTAATCTATTTTATTCAATCACTATTAAAATTCATAAAAAAAGATAGTAACTATAATGTTGTAGTTAATTAGTTTTCAATTTTTTACATAAAAAAAACCTGCAAATTGTCACTTGCAGGTTCATTATACTGATTTGTAAAATATTATTTTATCAATTCAAAGCTTCGTTTTACAAAAGCAGTTAAATCTTCACCTTTTAATAAACCTTGAGAGATTTTGGCTAAATCTAATGCTTGTTTTACCAAATGCTCTTGAGTCGATTTATCAGTTGTGTTTAAAATAGTTGTTGCCAATTCCGAATTAGAATTTACTACTAAATTGTACATTTCGGGCATGTTACCCATTCCAAACATTCCGCCACCGCCAGATTGACTCATTTCTTTCATTCTTCTCATGAATTCTGGTTGTGTGATAATGAATGGTGAAGCAGTGCTGTCTAAAGCTTCCAATTGCACATTGTAAGTTGGTTTTGGAACCAAAGTTTCTAAAACAGTTTTTAATTTTTCTGTTTCATCATCCGATAATTTCGAAATTTGAACTTCGTCTTTTTGAATTAATTTTTCGATTGAATCACCATCAACACGAACAAAAGTTAGGTTTTCGTTATCCGACTCTAATTTTTGAATTAAATGCGAAATAATTGGCGAATCTAATAGTAAAACCTGATATCCTTTTTCTTTTGCAGCAGCAATATAACTGTGTTGTGTATCTTTATTTGAAGCATAAAGCACTACTAATTTTCCGTTTTTATCGGTTTGATTGTCTTTTAAAGCTTCTTTCAGTTCGTCAAGTGTAAAATACTTGTCATCAACTGTTGGATACAAAATAAACGAACCTGCTTTTTCATAAAACTTTGGTTCCGATAACATTCCGTATTCTAACACGATTTTGA
The DNA here is from genome assembly GCF_057626655.1 of Flavobacterium sp. SP2. Taxonomy (NCBI): domain Bacteria; kingdom Pseudomonadati; phylum Bacteroidota; class Flavobacteriia; order Flavobacteriales; family Flavobacteriaceae; genus Flavobacterium; species Flavobacterium solicola. The sequence goes on along the minus strand of NZ_JBVHBT010000001.1, from coordinate 303,090 downwards.
TATCGTTCCATTTTTTCTCGAAATCTTCTCTGTTTTCTGTAAATAATGCTTTTAGTTTATCAGCAACTTTTCGTGTAATGTAGTTTGAAATTTTCTTCACATTACTATCAGCCTGTAATCCTGAACGAGATACATTCAACGGAATATCTGGCGAATCAATTACACCTTTTAACATGCCTAGAAATTCAGGTACAATTCCTTCTACATTATCCGTTACAAAAACCTGATTTTGATACATTTGGATTTTATCCTTTTGTATTTGCATGTCGTTGGACATTTTTGGGAAATATAAAATTCCAGTCAGGTTAAACGGATAATCCACATTTAAATGAATGTTGAACAATGGTTCTTCAAATTGCATTGGATACAATTCGTGGTAGAAATTTTTATAATCTTCATCCGTTAACTCAGTTGGCTGTTTTGTCCAAGCAGGATTTGGATTGTTGATAATATTGTCAACTTCTATTTCTTCGGCTACAAAATCGTCTGCAGCATCTTCTGGTTTTGGAAGTGTTTCTTTTTTGGTTCCAAACTTAATTGGAATAGGCATGAACTTATTGTACTTGTTCAATAGCTCACGAATTTTGTATTCCTCTAAGAAATCTAAAGAATCTTCGGCAATATGAAGAATAATTTCGGTTCCACGAGAAGTTTTGTCGCTTGGTACTAATGTAAATTCTGGACTACCGTCGCAGGTCCAATGCGCAGCTGGCTCGTCTTTAAATGATTTAGTGATAATTTCCACTTTTTCGGCAACCATAAAAGCAGAGTAAAATCCTAATCCAAAATGACCAATAATTCCTGAATCTTTGGCAGAATCTTTATATTTTTCTAAAAATTCTTCAGCTCCAGAAAACGCAACTTGGTTGATGTACTTCTCTACTTCTTCGGCAGTCATTCCTAGACCTTGGTCTATGATGTGCAGTTTTTTACCTTCTTTATCAATTTTTACTTCAATAATTGGGTTGCCATATTCAACTTTGGCTTCGCCAATACTCGTTAGATGTTTTAATTTTAGCGTTGCATCGGTTGCATTTGAAACCAATTCGCGTAGGAAAATTTCGTGATCGTTGTAAAGAAATTTTTTAATTAAAGGGAAAATGTTTTCTACAGAAACATTAATTTTTCCTGATGCCATAGTATAAATATTTAAATTAAACTTGTTACAACACTATTGCAAATTAAGTACCAAATAGTAGTAGCTGACAAATTGACGTAGTGGAATTTCTACAATTTTTTTTAAAAATTATATAATGTAGTGTATTCAATGTAAAGTATCTTTGTAACATAATTTTAAATTTAAATATAATGAAAAAATCCATTTTACTTTTACTACTTGCAATTTTTGCACTAGGTTGCAAATCGAAATCGGCAACGAACACTAAATTGAACAATAAAGCTGAAGTTATCATGAAAGGCGAGTGGAGCATATCGTCGGTAAGCTACCCAGGTTCAGATTATATTAAAGTAAATTCTTTTGACCTTGCAGATTCTAAATGTTTCGTAGGCAGCCAATGGAAATTTATTTCGAATAATAATAAAGGAAACATGGCTTTGAATAGTCCAAGTTGTACAAGTTTTTCATCGCCAATTACATGGTTTGTAAACGAAGAAGGACAAGTTGTATTAAAAATTATCAACGATACAAAATCTAAAAAAGTACTGACTGGTTATGTATTGAAGTTGGCTAATCTGTCTGAAAATTCATTCCAATTGATAGACAATATAAATGTTGGTGGAAAATCTGTAGATGTTGTATACCAATTTTCAAAAAATTAATTAAAAAAATAAAAAGATGAAAAATATTAAATTATATACACTTGTAACAATTTTGAGTTTCGGAATCGTTTTGTCAAGTTGCGAATCGGTTAAAAATACTAATAATACACAACGTGGTGCCGGAATCGGTGCTGTTGCTGGTGGTGTACTTGGAGCTGTACTTGGAAACAATCTTGGAAAAGGTGGTAACGGTGCTCTTGGAGCAGTTCTTGGTGGAGTAGTTGGTGGTGTTGCTGGTGGTGTTATTGGTAAAAAAATGGACAAGCAAGCACGCGAAATTCAAACCGCTTTACCGGGTGCGCAAGTAGAGCGTGTTGGCGAAGGAATTCGTTTGGTATTGGGAGAAAATGCAGTTCGATTTGATACAAGTAAATCTACACTAACTCCTGCTGCAAAAGCCAATTTGGATAAATTGGTTTCTGTATTTCAAAGTTATGCTGATACTGATATTGTAATTTATGGATATACTGATAGTACTGGTAGCGTTGAATTTAATCAAACATTATCAGAGCAAAGAGCAGCTTCTGTAAAATCGTATTTAGCTGGAAAAGGTTTGAATACTTCAAGATTCTCAACTACTGGTTTGGGTATTGCTGATCCAATTGCAACAAATGATACACCAGAAGGACGTTCTCAAAACCGTCGTGTAGAATTTGCAATTACAGCTAATGAAAAAATGGTTGAACAAGCTAAAAAAGAAGGAAACTAATTTTTTAAAATCATACATTATTCTAAAACGACTTCAATTGGAGTCGTTTTTTTTTACTTTCAATTTTTTTGAACGAACATTAACAAAAGTTTTGTTTATTAAATTTTGAAATAAGTTAAACAATAATTAACTTTACACTCAATAAATTAAATCACCATGGATACGGTTAAAAAAACCACAGTTAAAAAGAAGTTGATTGACGATAATTTTATTATTTCGAAATACATGGATACGGTTTTGGAGCACAATCAAGAACTAAAAAATGTATTCAAATTTTGTAAAGAAAACAAAATTGATGAATCAGAATTTTATTCGTTTTACGGAACTTTAGAAGCGGTAAAAAAAGATATTTGGGTCAAATTTTTAGAAAATGCTCTAACTACAATTAATAAAGACGAGTCTTTTGAAGGTTATTCCGATAAAAATAAGCTGCTAACTTTGTATTTTACTTTATTTGAAATACTTACGCTTAATCGAAGTTATGTTGTTTTTTCATTAAAAGAAAACGACAAAGGATTAAAAAATTTAACAGCGTTAAAAGATTTTAGAAACCAATTTAAAGAATTTGTCGTATCTATCATAGAATCAAATGTTACGGATAATACGGGTAAAATAAATAAGATTGCCAAACCAGTATTTTCAGAAGGCGCATGGATACAGTTTTTGTTTTTATTGAAATTTTGGATTGATGACAGTTCTAAAGGATTCGAAAAAACAGATGTGTTAATTGAAAAATCAGTGAATACAGTAGTTGATTTATTAGACACAAAACCATTAGAAAGTCTATTGGATTTAGGGAAATTCCTTTGGAAAGAAAGAAAATAATATGAAAACCATTGATAGAATTCCGACCAATAAAATAGACAGAGCAAGTCAGCTTGTTAAAACTGGTTTCAAAGTAGGAGGTAATTATATTGCTTATTACGGAGAAAAAATTGTAAATCCATCATTGAGTAAAGATAAACTGAATGAGAATAATGCAGAAGACATTTATGATGGATTAAAAAATTTAAAAGGAAGTGCTTTGAAAGTTGCTCAAATGCTGAGTATGGACAAGAGCATTATGCCACAACAATATGTAGATAAATTCTCGCTATCGCAGTTTTCGGTTCCTCCGCTTTCTGCGCCATTAGTGAGAAAAACGTTCAAAAAATATTTTGGTCAATATCCAGAGAACTTATACGACACGTTTTCGCCAGATGCTATGAATGCTGCAAGTATCGGTCAGGTACACAAGGCAACCAAAGATGGGAAAAATCTTGCTGTGAAAATCCAATATCCAGGTGTTGCGGAAAGTATAAGTTCGGATTTGACAATGGTAAAGCCATTTGCAACTCGAATGTTTAATTTGAGAGGTAAAGATTCTGAAAAATATTTTAAAGAAGTTGAAGACAAATTGTTAGAGGAAACCGATTACAACTTGGAGTTGAAGCAAAGTGTTTCTATTTCTGAAAAATGTGCCAAAATTGACAATTTAAGATTTCCTGAATATTATCCAGAATTATCTTCTGATAAAATTTTGACCATGCAGTGGATTGATGGAATTCACTTATCTGAATTTACTAAAATAAATGAAGACCGAGAAAAAGGTGACAAAATAGGTCAGGCATTATGGGATTTTTACATGTTTCAAATGCACGGGTTAAAAGAAGTTCATGCCGATCCGCATCCAGGAAACTTCTTGATTGATAAAGATGATAATTTGGTAGCCATTGATTTTGGTTGTATTAAAAAAGTTCCTGAGGAATTTTACATCCCTTATTTTGAATTGGCATCGGTTGAAGTGATTGATAACCCGATAAAGTTCAATGAAAAACTGTACGAATTGGAAATTTTAAGAAAAGACGATTCACCAGAAGAGATAAAATATTTTACCAAAATGTTTCACAATCTTTTAAGCCTTTTCACTAAACCATTCCACGGTGATTTCTTTGACTTTTCTGATGAAGAATTCTTTGGGAATATTGCCAAAATGGGAGAAGAGTTGACTAAAGATACGCAACTAAGAAAAATGAATGGTAACAGAGGATCCAAACATTTTTTATACATCAATAGAACCTTTTTTGGTCTATACAATTTATTACACGACTTGAAAGCACGAGTGCAAACCAAATCGTTTAAAAAATATTTACAGTAACAAAACTAGTTTTGTTTGTTTTATTGGTTAGGTTGAAAAGAGCAATTTTATTACAAAGTTGCTCTTTTCTTTTTGTATTTTTGCATCACAATAACTACTCATGCTTCGATTAGACAATATTTCATTTGGTTACAACCAAGAGCTCACCATTTCAAAAACCAATTTATTAGTACCAAAAGGATCAAGTCTTGCAATAATTGGAGAAAGTGGTTGTGGTAAAAGCACTTTGTTGAAACTTATTTATGGCTTGTACGATTTGAATGAAGGTCGAATATTTTGGAATGATTCCGAAGTTTTAGGTCCGAAATACCATCTTATTCCAGGAATGGATTTCATGAAATATTTAGCGCAAGATTTCGATTTAATGCCATTTATAACCGTAGCCGAAAATGTTGGTAAATACCTTTCAAATTTAGATTCTCATAAAAAGCAATCTAGAATCCGAGAACTTCTTGATGTTGTTGAAATGACTGAGTTTGCTACTATCAAAGCAAAATATCTTAGTGGTGGTCAAATGCAGCGCGTAGCATTAGCACGAGTCTTGGCTTTAGAACCTGAAGTTTTATTGCTTGATGAGCCATTTAGTCACATTGATAATTTCAGAAAAAATAGTTTGCGAAGAAAGCTGTTTGCTTATTTTAAGCAACAAGAAATTACAACGCTTATTGCTACTCACGACAGTACTGATGTTTTGTCGTTTGCAGATGAAGTTTTGGTTATGCAAAAAGGCACCATAATTGAAAAAGGCACTCCAAATTATATTTATAAAAATCCGAAGAATCATTACGTTGCCTCACTTTTTGGTGATGTGAATGAACTAATTATCGACGGAATTACACAATTTATTTATCCGCATCAATTGTCTGTAACTGAAGAATCCGATTTTAAAGTAATTGTTTTAAAATGTTACTATCGAGGCAATCATTATTTGATAGAAGCAACATTTGAAAATCAAATTCTTTTTTTTGAGCACGATGTAGCATTGGATTTAAAATCACAAGTAGCTTTAAAAATAAAATAGACCTTTAAAATATATTCAAAGGTCTATTATAAGCGTTTTTCAAATTAGTTTTTCAAATATTTTTCCAAAAACTGATCTTGTTCCCACAGCAAGTGCAAAATATTATCTTTAGCAACATAGCTGTGCGCTTCTTTAGGAAGAATTACCATTCTTGCCGGCGCTCCAAGGCCTTTTAATGCTTGAAAGTAACGCTCGGTTTGTAGTGTAAACGTTCCAGGATTGTTATCGGCTTCACCATGAACTAATAAAAGTGGTGTTTTCATTTTTTCGGCATTCATAAAAGGCGACATCTTGTTGTACACATCGGTAGCTTCCCAATAATTTCGTTGTTCACTTTGAAATCCGAAAGGCGTCAATGTTCTATTATATGCACCACTACGAGCAATTCCGCAGGCAAATAGGTTGGAATGGGTTAGTAAGTTTGCAGTCATAAACGCACCATAAGAATGTCCTCCAACTGCCACTTTTTTACGATTGATGTATCCTAATTTATCCACAGCATCAATAGCAGCTTCGGCATTATCAACCAATTGCGCAATAAAATTATCATTAGGTTCTGTAGTTCCTTCTCCGATAATTGGGAACGCCGCATCGTCTAAAACCGCATAACCACGTGTTACCCAATATACAAATGAACCGTAATAAGGCGCTGTAAATTCATTTGGATTTTGATTACTTTGTCCAGCGCTGTTTTTGTCTTTATATTCTGCTGGATAAGCCCAAATCAGCAATGGTAATTTCTCCTTTTTAGCACGATCATAACCTGCTGGTAAGTATAATGTTCCGCTTAGTGCAACACCATCTTTGCGTTGGTATTTTATCACTTCTTTGTAAACATCTTTGATGCTTTCAAATGGATTTTTGAAACTGGTAATAGGCGTTAATTTTTTACTTTTAATATTTCTAAAATAGTAATTTGGATATTCATTTTTAGATTGCATCATGACCAAAACGTCACCTTTTTTGAAATCTTCGATCGATAAAATATCTTCTTTTTTATCTTTATACGTTGAGGTGTAAAGACGCTTAGTTTGTAATGTTTTTAAATTGTATTCGGCAATAAATGGAAATTGACCGTCTTTAGTAAATCCATCACCAATTAAAAAGGCATTGCCGTTTTCTATCGCTAAGACATATCTGTTAAATTCGTTTTTCTTGGTTTCAAAACTTCCCGGATCTGAATAAATATCTTGTGAATTTCTATCAAATAAAACTTTGTGTGCTTCTGAAGGATTGGACGGATTGAATAAAAATGTTTTTTCGTTTCTAGTATCGTACCATTGTTCCGATAAAATTGCGGTGGTTTCGTTACCCCAAATTATTCCACCAAAACGTTGCACTGTTTTAGCAAGACTTGTTGGATTTTCGGTAAAAGGTGCATTCCAAACAAAGATTTCGTCACGAAAAGCAACTGTGTTCGATGGATTTCCTTCGTCTAAAGCTTCCACATAATATAAAGTTGCTGGTTTATCCAAACGCCAACTCATGTTTCGTTTTCCTTTTCGAACTGCCATAAAACCTTTAGGGATTATTTCGTTTAAAGGAACTTCATTCACCGTTTTTATAGCTTTTCCGCTCAAATCATAAACCACCGTTTTTAAAGGAAAACGGTCTAAAGGCACAATGTAAGAAAACGGTTTCTGAATGGTTGTAATCATGATGTAATTCCCATCAGGTGAAAAGCCTTGTCCAGAAAATAAATCGGCTGCTTTGTACAAGGTTGCTTTTCCGTCAAGGTTTACTTTGTATAATTCAGAAGTTACTAAATTTTCAAAATTGGTTTCATCGGTTTTGTTTTTCAACAAATCTTGGTAGGTTCTATTCTGTGATTTCTTGCCATCGGCATTTGAAATAATTGGTCCAGTTGGCAAATCTTTTTTGGTGTCTAAAAGTGGAACTCTATTTTGTGGCAGCATTTTTACTAAAATACTTTGACTGTCGTTGTACCAACTAAAAGGGCTTCCAAGGTTTGCATTTACCTTTGCATCTGTAAGTTTGGTTGCTTTTGCCGATACTACATCGATAATCCAAAGTTCAACTCCGGTAGCGGTGGTATTCGAAAATGCAATTTTCTTTTCGTCTGGCGACCAAGAGATATTGGTAAGTTTTGGATTTTGCGGTAAACCAATCACTTGCATTTCCTCTTTTCCAGCAACTTTTCTAATTTTTAGATTGTTTACATACGATGCCGTACTTGAAATGTTCGTAATAGGATTGATGCGTAAACCGCCAAGTCGCATTTCTTCTTGGTTTAAATCGTCTAAAGTTTTGTAAGTATTTCTGTAAGATAAAAGCATGTATTGCTTTTTAGAATCCATAGAAACTGATGGTGCGCGCTCGTAATCGGCCAAATCCATAATTGATTTTGGTGGTTTTTGATACGTTACATTTTCTTGTGCAACGACCGAAAATCCGAACAGTAAAAAGAATAAAAATTTTATTTTCATAAATAAGAAGGTTATAGTATGTTTTATTGGACTAAAATACTATAAAGTTGTTACAAATTACTTTCAAATCTTCTATTTAACATCAATTTTTGTATTGATAAATGATTTATTTTTGTAATGGAAAATATTTTCAAATCGTTGCTATCGAAAGTTTGTTGTAAACAAATTCAAATGATTATAAAGCGAAATAAAATGGTTCTACTAAAAAAATAAAAATTTAAATAAATGAAAAAAATATACCTTTTGGTTGTGTTTATTTCTTCAATGGCTTCGGCACAACTTACTTGGTCTCCAATAACCTCAATTCCTACTGATATTAACGGACAACGTTTTGACGATGTTTTTTTTCTAAATGCCAATTTGGGTTGGGCAATTAAAGGTTATTATTCTGCCTTATATAAAACTACAGATGGAGGTACAACTTGGACGCAGCAAATAGCTAGTGGTAGTCTTGGCGGATTTCAGTATTTTAGAAATATAGAATTTTTAAATGAAAATATTGGTTTTTTAGGAACCTTGAGTGGAACTTTTTATAAAAGTATAGACGGTGGAACAACTTGGAATTTGGTGACCAATTTCACTACAAATCCCGAAGCCATTTGTGGTATTGATTGTGTAGGAAGTACAACTGTTTATGGATGTGGCGCTTATTTTTCGCCAGCATACATCATCAAATCGGTAGATAGTGGCGCAACTTGGCAATACATTAATATGAGTGCCTATGCCAATGCATTGGTAGAAGTTTTGTTTATTGATGAAAACACAGGTTATGCATCTGGAAACAATGCCACTGGAGCAATCGTACTAAAAACTACTGATGGTGGCGCAACATGGACAACTTTATACAACGGAACGATTGCTGGAGAATACGTGTGGAAATTACAAATTTTACCGAATACCAATAATGCTACTATTTTTGGTTCGGTAGAATCAATTGCGCCCAATCCGGGACGAATGATTAAAACCACTAATGGTGGTACAACTTGGATTTCTAAAAATGTACCAGATGTAGATGTGCAAGCAATAGGTTTTGTAACCGAAAATCATGGTTGGATAGGCGGTCATCACACTGGTTTTTATGAAACGTTGGATGGCGGTACAACTTGGACTAACACTACGGTAGGTAGTAATTTGAACCGTATTCAGTTTATAAATGATAATTTGGCGTATGCTTGTGGCACCACAATTTATAAGATGACCAATAATTTATCGGTTACGCCATTTACAGAGCAAGAACGAACGCCTTTGAAAGTTGTTGTGGCGCCCAATCCGATTACAGATAAACTGCATGTTGCGATTGATTTTATTGGTAATGATAATTTAGTCTTGGGTTTGTATTCGGTTACAGGACAATTGATTTCGCAACTGACAAGATCTCTAATTACGACGGCTGGAACGCAAAGCTATACTTTTGATTTTCCTTATCCTAAAGGAAGTTACATTTTGAATTTACACACCAACACCGGACGACAGTCGGTTAAAATCGTGAAATAGATATTTTTTAAGACGTAAATTGATTTCATTTAAAATAATTTAGTACTTTTAGTTTACTTTAAACCAACAACTTAATTGTAATACTATGGGAAAATTTGTAATTTCAACTAGAAAAAACGGAGAATTTCAGTTTAACTTAAAAGCAGGAAACGGACAAACAATTTTGGCTAGCGAAGGTTATTCGACCAAAGCAGCGTGTGAAAACGGAATAGAATCGGTGCGAAAAAACGCTCAAGATGATTCGAAATTTGAAAAATTAGAAAGCAAAAGTGGCCAGCCTTATTTTAATTTGAAAGCCGGTAACGGACAAATTATTGGCAACAGCGAAATGTATGAAAGTGCTATTGCCAGAGATAACGGAATAGAATCGGTTAAGAAAAATGCAGCTGATGCAACTGTTGAAGAATTGTAAAAAAAGCTAGTTTATATTGTTTTAAAAAAAATCCAAACTGTAAAAAGTTTGGATTTTTAGTTTTGGGTTATTGTTTTATTAATGTATAAAAAGCTTGTGGTATTGGTATTGGAGCTTCTTGATTTATAATATTTAAGTTGGGATCTTGATAACCACTTCTACCATCAAAATAAATAAAAGCTGAAATTGCAGTTTGATTATTTACTGCAATACTTCTTAAATATATGGAACCTCCTGAGTTTTCAAAATGTGGATTTATTATAAATAGTTGAACTCTCGTTTCACCGGCATTACATTCCTTGCATGGAAATCCAACATCATTTTTTAATAATATTTGGTTGCCATTTATACTATTTTCCTCCTTATTTTTAAACATATTTATACGAGATAAACCATCAATTTTAGTGATTCCATTTTCTATATATTGGTATTCACCATAAAGTATATCTTCACGAAAGTATTCATTGTTGTGATTTACTGCTTTTTTGAGAATTATTTTTAAAGAAGTCGTTCCATTTGTATACAACCATGTACCTACATATGGATTTAAAAGATTGTCGGTGTCCTTTAAGTAATCGTTAGACTCAGCAGTACCTAATTGATGATCTTGTATTGGTATTATATTTAATGGTGCTTGATTACCTTGTTGTACTTTACATCCAAAACTTAATACAGTAATAAATGTTATTATAAATATCTTTTTCATTGGTATTAAGTTTACATTACTCAAATTTTGCATTTAAAATATTTATAATAGCAAAGTAATAATTTGTATAAATTTAAGAAAAAACGTTCAAATAAAACAGTTGTTTTTATAACTAATTTTAAATTCTATAACACCATTTTCCCTAATTAATATTAATTTGATTTTAGAGTCGGTATTTTTTAAAAGATTAGTAAATTTGTAGTATTAAATTTGCTAAATAATTAATTATATGTTTCATTCAAAAATAGCGGGACTAGGTTTTTATGTTCCAGAAAATGTAGTGACCAACGATGATTTATCCAAAATTATGGATACTAATGATGCTTGGATTCAGGAACGTACCGGTATTAAAGAACGCCGTCATATTATCCGAGGCGAAGATACCACAACCACTATGGGTGTGAAAGCAGCTAAAATTGCAATTGAGCGTTCGGGTGTTGCCAACGAAGATATAGATTTTGTTGTATTTGCTACACTTAGTCCTGATTATTATTTTCCTGGTCCAGGAGTTTTGGTACAACGTGATTTGGGTTTAAAAACGGTTGGCGCCTTGGATGTTAGAAACCAATGTTCTGGATTTATCTATGCGTTGTCGGTTGCCGATCAATATATTAAAACGGGAATGTATAAAAACATTTTGGTTATTGGTTCAGAAGTACATTCTACTGGATTGGACATGACTGATAGAGGACGTGGTGTTTCAGTGATTTTTGGCGATGGCGCTGGCGCTGCGGTTTTGAGTCGCGAGGAAGATTTATCTAAAGGAATTTTATCTACTCATTTGCATTCAGAAGGCTTGCATGCCGAAGAATTGATCGTAAAAGCTCCAGGAATGGGCGACCGTTGGGTAACTGATATTATTGCTGATAACGATCCTACTGATGATAGTTATTTTCCTTACATGAACGGACAATTTGTATTTAAAAATGCCGTGGTTCGATTTAGTGAAGTTATCATGGAAGGTTTGTCTGCCAACAACTTGCAAGTTTCCGATATTAATATGTTGGTTCCACATCAAGCCAATTTAAGAATTTCACAGTTTATTCAGCAAAAATTCAAACTGAATGACGATCAAGTGTTTAACAATATTCAGAAATACGGAAATACAACAGCGGCTTCTATTCCGATAGCGTTGACCGAAGCTTGGGAACAAGGAAAAATTAAAAGTGGCGATACTGTAGTTCTTGCTGCATTCGGTAGCGGATTTACTTGGGCAAGTGCAATTATTAAATGGTAATTCTTTAACAGATAACAAAAACCTCAAAATTTCTTTTGAGTTTTTTTTTTATCGTTTTAATGCGAAATGGGCTTTAAATTCTTTTGACTTACCATTTTTAAGATAGGTTACCGAAAACCAATAATCGTCTGATGGTAACATTTGATTTTTATACAATCCATTCCAACCATTTCCTGAAGGTTTTATAACACTAATCAATTTTCCGAATCGGTCAAATATTGAAATACTGGAAAAATCTTGATCTCTTAAATCTACAATGTTCCATGTCTCATTTGCACCATCACCATTCGGAGTGAAAAATTTAGGATAATTGATTACAATGGCATCGATAGTGGTCGAACCGCATTCGTTTAAATCTCTTACCGTTATTGTGTGCATTCCTGAAGCAACGTTTTCAAAAATCGGACTACTTTGAAAATTACCGCTGTCTAATTGGTATTCGTAATTTCCACCGGATCCAGTTGCTTGTACTGTTAGCACTTGATTGTTTGCAAAATCTTCATTGACGGTGTAGGCTACGATAGCTGGTTCTGATGGATTAGCAGTTACAAATAATTCTTCAGAGGAACATCCTGTCATCGTATTTGTAGCAATCAGGCTAAATGTTCCAGCTACATTTGTTTGATAATTAGAATCTGTTCCAACAATTGTTCCAGTAGCGTCAAACCATTGAAAAGTATGATTAGAAGTCGATAAACCACTATTGAACGTATAAGGATTTAAAACCGTTCCAGTAGCACTTTCGATGCATACAATGCCGTCTTTTGCATTGGGTTCTGGAAGTTTGTTTACTATTATTTGAATTGGTTTAATATCGTAACAATTTGTAGTTAAACTGTTACTAACTCTAACATACACAAGACTTAAACTAGTTGTTGTAATGGAATTGACATTGGCATTAGCATCAGTAAGGCTAGCAAAATAAGTAGCCGAAAATTCAGTTCCAGTTTGTGTTCCTAATACCGTACTATCAAGTTGCGATAAATTGAATGCTGTAATTCCATCATTCGTTCCGTCTTCATCGCATACAGTTCTTTGCTGTATTGGAACAGAATTGGCTAATGGTGTCGAAATTATAGTTACATCAAATGATGACTCATCAAAACAATTTGGATTAAATCCTGATGTACCATAAATATAAACGGTTTGACTCGCATTTATGGTACTTCCTTGCGGTAGCATTCCTCCAGTTCCTCCACTAGCATTGTAGTAATTTCCGTTTACTAATGTTGGTAAGGTATAGCTTTCGCAAGTAGTGATGTCCTGTAATTCATCTACATTATAAATTGTAATCGCAAAACTTTTTTCGTCGAAACAATTAGTTGCGGTTCCAGTTTCTTCATAAACATAAACTGTTTGATTGGCCGTTATTAATCCACCAGCAAAAAGCTCTGTGCCATTTCCTCCCGATTGTGTAAAATACCGTCCAACAGTAAGATTTGGAAGTGTGTACGAATTACAAGCTGTAACATTGCTCACATTGTCTACAAATGGTGTTGGAATAATAGTTACAACAAAACTGCTTTCATCGGTACAATTGATTCGCGCACCCGACTCTATGAAAATATAGATGGTTTGCGTGCTTGTAATTGTGGTTCCTGCTGCTATTTCGCTGCCAGTTCCATATGATCCATTTGGCTGTGTGTAATATTTGTTATTTCCAGTTAAAGTTGGTAAAACATAATTGTCACATCGTGTCACATCTTGCTCAACTTGAGCAGTAATTGTAAATATTGTGAGCTGAAAACTCGTTTCGGCACTACAACCATTTTGAATATTATATATGTACAATTGTTGCGAAGTGGTGAGCACAGTTCCACCAGAATACATTGTTCCAGTTCCATTTGGTCCGGTGAAATAATTTCCGTTTAGTAAATTGGTTAGTGTGTACGAATGACAAGCATCGATATCCGATCTTGAATCGACTGTTGGTCGTTGAAAAACTGTTACGAAAAAAATAACTTCATTTGCACAACCGTTATTGTCCGTTACATAAATGTATAAGTTTTGAGAATTTGAAATTACATCACCAGCATTCAGCATCGTTCCTGTTGCACCCGAACCTGTGTAATAATTTCCAACTGGTAGTGTTGGTAGTGTATAATTTTCGCATCCGCTAGTTACTGTAGGTACTTGAATTACCGGGAGTATAATGGTTACTGTAAAATTATAAGTGTCGGTACAATTGGGTGACGACTGACTTTGAGCAAATACATAAATTGTTTGAGTAGTGTTGATCACTGTTCCTACAGGAAGGAGGTTGCCTGTTGCCATTGGTCCTGTGTAATAGTTTCCAACAGCAAGTGGAGGCAATTGATAGTTGGCACATGCCGTTACATCTGTAGGAAAATCAAGACCGATAACTACTTGAAAACTCGATTGGCTGGAGCAAATTCCTGTTATTCCGTATACATAAACGGTTTGTGAACTTGTAATGGAACTTCCGACAGGTAATAAATTTCCAGTTCCTCCTGGTGCGTCGTAATAGTTGCCGTAGGAAAGTGGTTGTAATTCAAATGATGAACAATCAAATCCATTTGGTAAAGTAGGAACTTGTTGCGTAATAGAAATCACTAAGTCTGAAGGTAAGTCAATTACGCAAAAAGGCGCAACAGTAGATTCAAAATAATAATGAATGGTTTGTGAGGTAGTAAGTAGAGTTCCGGCAGGAAGTATCGTTCCATTTCCACCAGCCGCTGTAAAATAATCTCCGAATAAAACAGAAGGAATTACAAATCCGTCGCAATAAGTTCCAGAATAATCAGTAATATCATCTGGATCTATAATTGTTACATTAAAACTACTTTCGTTATCACAAAAAGGGGTTGTAGTATTAACATTATAGATGAATATGGTTTGTGTTTCTGTTATTACATCTCCAGCGAAAAGAGCAGTACCATTTCCTTCAGATTGTGTAAAATAATTTCCATTGGTGAGTGCTGGTAGCGTATAGCTAGTACAAGTAATTACTTCTTGTAACGTATCGACTAATGGGATTTGCGATACAATAAGATTTGCGGTTGTATAGTCAAAGCAACTCGCATCATCTAAAAGTCGTATAGCAGGATAAATAGTTGTTGTGGCAACATTATAGAAATTAGGAAGCGGATTGGAATTTGACAACACATCTGCTACTGAAGCATAATAAAATACGCCATAAATTGCAGGGTCTAATCCATTTAGAACTTGACCATTTAAAGTACTTAAATCAAAAATAGCAGTTCCAGACGTAGTGTCTGTAGAACACTCGGTATAATCAGTTGGTGCTGCTGCAACTGCCGGATTAGTAAGCAATAATTGAAATGATTTTATTATAAAACAGCCTGTATTAGGATTAACTATTCTTACATAAATGGTTTGGTTTCCATTGCTAAAATAGGTAGTGGCTAATGCATTTGAATTTGAACTTGCATCAGCTACACTTGAGTGGTATGAAATTGTATACGGTGTTGTTGTTCCAGCATTTATAAGTGTGGTATTATCGGACAAATTGTACGAATAATTAGATTGACCACTATCACATCTGTACAAGTCTCTTGGATCAGCAGTTGTAAATCCTGAAAGAAATTCTACAACAATTGAATCGGTTATTGTTTGACACGGAAACGCAATATTAGTATAAGTAAGTTCATAAATTCCTGGTTGTGAAACCAACAATGTGGCATTAGTTTCTGATGGTAGCGTTACTCCATCTTTTCTCCATACAAATGAGTACGTGTTTGGATCTAAACCAGAGTCAAGTAACGTTGTAGTATTTGCACAAATAGCTGCATTATTTGCAATTGTTAAATCGTTGCCTAAAACTTCTTGCCCAATATTGAAACTATTTGATGATAAAAATATCGCTGAGTCAGACTGCGAATCACCACGATCGGCGATAACTAATTTTATTTTATAAAGAACATTTGGTGTAAGCGTAGCCGAAGCATTCATGATTACAGTTTGTCCATTAAAATTAGTTGCCGATGCAGCCGCATTAGAACCGCCGTTAAAACTTCCAAAATATTGCGAATTCACTGATGCACAAGAAGAATTGAAAAGAAAGTTTCTGATTGTTACAACCGAAATAGGATCGGAAGTTCCAGGTACTATTGCCAAGTTTGTTGTAACACCAGTAGCTACATTGGTTAATAGAAATGCAAATGCGTCTGAAAATTGACACTGAAAGTTACCATATTCTTCTGAAGCAAACAAAAAATCGAAATCAAAGTTTGGAGAAATTGGAGTAAAATCAAATTCTAAAACTGTAGCATTTGTAGAATTCATGGTTATTCCAGCATTGGCAAGCGCTTGTTGTAAATCGGAATCGCCAGTCCAATTTGACGTACCATCGGCCAAAATTGAAGAATTTGGTCCACCAGCGTTTAGTACATTTCCAGTACTCAAAATAACGCCACTTTGCATCGGAAAGTTTGGGTTACTATTTTGAAAATAACCAATTCCGTTTACTGATCCAAAATTGGTTCCTGTTCTCCAAGTAACATTAGTAGCATTGATACAAGGTGAATTTATTAGAACAGTGTTAACTAATTCAGGTACAGTATAGGTAGAAGTATCTACAGAAATGCTTTGCGAAAACAGAGCTGTTTGCAAAAGAAAAACCAACAGAGTAAATTTTTTTTTCATTGACGATCAATTGTTCAGCAAATATTAAAATAAAAATCGATGAAAAGCAAATAAAATCGATTAAAAGTGTTAATTTTTTTTATTTTGAAAATAAAAACTTACAAAAATAAGTAACTATTGTACTCTTATAATAACATTTAAACAAACGAATACCCTACCACAAAAAAACAAGAACATTTTCTAATTAAAGTATATCTTTGCACTAATAAAATTTTTTTAAAATGTCACTACAAGAAATTCTCAATCCAAGTATTAAAAAAGCCATTCAAGAATTATTCGAAATTACTATCGAAAAATTAGAGTTTCAAGCCACTAGGAAGGATTTTGAAGGCGATATTACGCTTGTAATTTTTCCTTTGCTTAAACTTATCAAAGGAAATCCTGTTGAGTTAGGAACTAAAATTGGAGATTATTTAGTTGAAAATCTTGCTGAGGTTGAAAAATTTAATGTAGTTGCAGGATTTCTAAATATTGTAATTTCAGATCGTTACTATGTAGATTTCTTTAATAAAATACAATCTGATGACACTTTCGGATTTGTTGCAGCTTCCGCAAATGCTAAAGCAGTTATGGTAGAATATTCTTCTCCAAACACTAACAAACCCTTACATTTAGGTCACGTTCGAAACAATTTACTAGGCTATTCGGTTGCTGAAATCATCAAAGCATCAGGAAAAAAAGTATACAAAACACAAATCATCAACGATAGAGGAATTCATATTTGTAAATCGATGCTGGCTTGGCAGAAATTCGGAAACGGACAAACTCCAGAAAACTCTGGGTTGAAAGGCGATAAGTTGGTTGGTAATTATTATGTAGAATTTGATAAAATCTATAAATCTGAAATAGCAGCATTAATGGCTGAAGGAAAAACCGAAGAAGAAGCCAAAAAACAAGCTCCGGTTATTCTTGAAGCGCAACAAATGCTACTCGATTGGGAAGCTGGAAAACCAGAAGTTATGGAACTTTGGAAAACGATGAACCAATGGGTTTACGACGGTTTTGCGCAAACCTACAAAAGTTTAGGTGTTGATTTCGATAGTTATTATTACGAATCCAATACGTATTTGTTAGGAAAAGAAGTAGTTCAATTTGGATTGGAAAAAGGAATTTTCGAAAAAGATGCTGATGGTTCGGTTTGGATTGATTTAACGCCAGACGGATTGGATAGAAAAATCGTACTTCGTTCAGATGGAACTGCGGTTTACATGACGCAAGATATTGGAACTGCAATTCAACGTGTAAAAGATTTTCCCGATGTTGGCGGAATGGTGTACACCGTTGGAAACGAACAAGATTACCACTTTAAAGTTTTGTTTTTAATTCTGAAAAAACTTGGTTTCGAATGGGCAGAAAACTTGTATCATTTGTCTTACGGAATGGTAGAATTGCCTTCGGGAAAAATGAAATCTCGAGAAGGAACTGTAGTTGATGCCGATGATTTGATGGAAGAAATGACTAGCACGGCAAAATCAATTTCGGAAGAATTAGGCAAATTAGACGGTTATACCGATGACGAAAAAGCCAATTTGTACAATACCATCGGACTAGGTGCATTGAAATACTTTATGCTGAAAGTAGATCCTAAGAAATCAATGTTGTTCAATCCTGAAGAATCGGTTGATTTTGCTGGAAATACTGGACCATTTATTCAATATACTTATGCTCGAATTCAGTCGATTTTACGTAAAGCCAACTTTGATACTACTCAAAAAGTAACAATTGAGTTGCATCCAAAAGAAAAAGAATTAATCAAGCAAATTGAGTTGTTTCCAGAAGTTATTCAGAATGCGGCTTACAATCATAGTCCGGCTTTAGTCGCCAATTATACGTATGATTTGGTAAAAGAATTCAATTCGTTTTACCAAAATGTATCTATTCTTGGTGAGGAAAATCAAGATAAAAAAGTATTTAGAGTGCAATTGTCTAAAAAAGTTGCCGATACTATAAAACTTGCTTTTGGATTATTAGGAATTGAAGTTCCAGAACGAATGTAAAAACAAAGAAAGGTTGATTAAGTTCAACCTTTTTTATTTAAAAATTATACCTTAAGAACGCATTAAACGTTCTTTCTAACGCAAACGTATTTACTTGCTCGATAGAATTCGTATTGGTATTTACTCGAAAATTTTGATTGATTATAATTTTTGAATCCAATAAATTTTGAACAGAGCATCCGAAAAGTAAATTCGATTTTTCACCGATTGCAACTTTATAACTGCTTGAGAAATTCAGCTGAAAATAATCTTCAAGATTGGTAGAATTTGGATTTCGATAGCCAATTTCAGGATTATCAGGTGTATTAAAGATGGGCAATGAATTTGACGGCAATGTATTGGGTTTTCCTGTAAACCATCGTGAACCCAGCGCCATTTTTAATTTTTGATAATCATAAATCAGCGCCATTCCTACATTGTGATTGATTTCATAATTATTAGGAAAAGCATTGGTTGAAAAACTTTCAAAATTATATTTGTTATCGGTATACGTATAACTTAGCCAAGCGGTAACATTACGCAACTGCTTCTGAATTAAAAATTCAGATCCAACAACGGTATACTTTCCGTTTATTCTTGAAAATTCCAATTGGTTTTGAAATCCCTGACTCATGCTTGTAATTCCGTTTACCGATTTATAAAAATTGTCTAAAGTTAGCAGCCAATTGTTCTTCTTAAACGTGAATCCAACCGAAACTTGATTGCTTTTTACCACAGGAATCGTTTCCTTGTTTGCCAAAATCCAACGGCGTTTTTCGACACCAAGAAAATCTTGTTGCAAATCGACAATTTGTGAAGTTACTTGACTTTTTCTTTCGGCTAAAATTTCGGCAAAGAAGAATTTAGAAAACGAATAATTAAATTGTAATCGAGGTTCAACTAAATATTCTTCAAGTTGGGTAATATAGCTTTGGCGTAATCCAAAAGCGGTTCGAAGTTTATTGTTTTCAGAAGAATATTGCAACTCTCCAATTACAGAATGACTGTGTAAAACATCTTTAATTTTTCTTGAAAAAATGGGACTGTTGATTCGATCAAAATTTCTAATTCCGATTTCGTTGAATTGATACCCGTTGTTGAATTTCCAATTTGTTGTAATTTGATGGCTGTTTTTGATTTTAATTCCAGTATCTAAAATGGTATTTTCTTGATTCAATATTTGATTACTTTGTATCGATTCATTTTCAGATTCAATCGTGTAATACGAACCATAGACATTTATTTCCGATTGATTTTTGGTATTCCAATTCACTTTTAACGTGACATTTCCGCCCAAAGTATGTTGTTCCAACGAACTGTTTTTAGTAATTAAAATAGCATTTTCTTCTTTGGATTCATTGAATTCCAATAAATTATTTATCGAAATTAAATCGATATTCAAATCTATTTTCGAATTGATTTTCTGGTCAAATTGTAATGAAAAATCGTAAAAATAAAAATCTTCATTATTAGTATAATTAATTACTTGATCATTAGTAAGATTGGTTACAGCTGTATTTTGAAAAATTCTATTGTAGTAATTTTTATACGTTGGCGAATTGATAAAATCGGTGTGTGAACGGCGTGCACTTAGTTCGAAATTTGAATTTTTAGAGGTTTTAAACTTGGCATTAATATCGGCACTAATCATGTTAATTCCTATAGAACCGTTGGTTTTTTCGGATGTATTTTTATGGGTAGAAATATCGACAACACTAGAAACACTTTCTCCGTAAAAAGGAGAACTTCCGTTTTTAGTAATTGTAATGGTATTGGCTAAATTCGGATTTAAAGCAGATATCAATCCAAAGAAATGCCCTGTTTGAAAAAGCCGAATTCCGTTCCATAAAAACAAATTCTGATCGTGTGTTCCGCCACGAACATTGAGGTTCGAAATGGTTTCATCGGTGCTAGTAATTCCGGGAATTTGTTTTAAAGTTTCAAATACATCGGGTTCGGTTAGACCAGGAAGAAGGCCAAATTTTTTGGGTTTTATTTCAAAAGTTCCGTCTAGTTTTTTTGTAATACCTTTGGTTAAATAAGTCTGGGTTACCACTTCTGATAATTCATTTAACAACGGTTTTAACGATAAATTCGGGCAAGTATTTGTATATAAATCAATAGATTGAATAGCTCGTTTCTCGTAATTTACATGGGTAAATTCAAGTGGGTTTATCGATTTTATATTCAATTCAAAATAGCCATTTTCAGCAGTTGAAGTCGCATAATTTGTTCCAATTACTTTGACATTAGCATACGCAATTGGCAGATTAGTTTCGGCGTCTAGAAGATATCCGCAAAGAGGCTTGTCAAGTTCTTTATTATTGATTACTGCAATATAAGTTTTAGAAGTAAATTGAAATTTTAACCGCGTTTTATCAGAAATATAATCGAGCTTTTCGATTAATGTTAAAGAGTTTTTGGGAGGAATAATTTTGAATATAGCAAGCTCGTCGTCAATATAATTAAATTTAACATTGTGTTTTTGCTCAATTTTTTCAAGAATTTTTGTCAATAACATCGCCTCATTTTTGTCTTGAGCAAATGCACTCAAAACAAAAACTAAAGACATTAAAAATGAAGACAAAAACTTAGTTACTTTCACTTTATTTCTTCAATGACATAGTTGGAATTAGTAGATTTTGAATATTTTAAGTGATAGATTGAGGTTATTGTTTTTAAGGCTACATCAATATTATTGGTTGGGATTTTACCAGTAAATAATTGGTCTGATGTGATGCTTTTAGTGTCAATTGTAACATTGTATTGCCTTTGAATTTCTTCTAAAACAGCTGTTATTTTTTCTTTTTCAAATGATAATTCGTTAGAAAGCCAAAGTGGTTTGGCATCCGAAATAGTTTTGCTTATAATCTTCTGATTTCCATCAAAAGAAACCATTTGACCTGGAGTTAAAATCACTTCTTGCGTATTGATTTTGACTTTTACTTTACCTTCAAAGCACACTACATCAAAGCGATTTTTTCTTGCTTTCACGTTAAATTGTGTGCCAAGAACACTTACATTACCCAAGTTGGTATTGACTTCAAATTTTTTTCCTTTGGCAACTTTAAAGTAGGCTTCGCCATTTAAGTCCAATTTTCTATTATTGTCCCAGTTCCATTTTTTATAATCAATTTGCGAACCCGAGTTTAATACTACTTCAGAATTATCGGGTAATAAAAAGGTAGTTTGCTTTCCGTTTTCTGCGGTTTGCGTAGTCGGCGTGATTGTGTTGTAAGTAAAAAATAATCCGAATCCAATTACTAACACAGCTGCAATTCGCATAAACCAATTTGGTTGTATTGCAACTACTTTTGGAGTTTGTTTTTTAGTTTCTAAAACGGAGTTTAATATTTTGTGTTCATCCAATGCAGGTGTTTCCAATTGTGATGAATATAGTTTTATTTTTTCATACAATGGAAAGTCAGGATCAGTTTGAAATTCTTTCAATTCTGCATCGCTCATTTCACCTTCAAGCCATTTGGCTAATTTGTAATTTTCTTCCATAATTTCAGTATCACTTCAATATAACAAGCTACTTTAAATTTACCCTACTTAAAGTTTTCAAATTCTTTACGCAATTCGACTAAGGCTAAATGAATTCGTTTTTCAACCGCTTTTACACTAATATTTAGTTCTTCAGCAATTTGAGCATATTTTTTTCCGTCAATTCGATGCATTAAGAAAGCTACACGCTGCGTTTCATTTAATCGATCAATGGCATGTAATAATTTCGATTTGAATTGTTCTTCTTCTAATAAAAATTCTGGATTTTCATTGGATCTGTCATTAAGAGCATTATTTTTTTGATAATTCACAACCACTTTCTGATGCGCAATAACATTTAAAGTAGTATTATTTGCAATGGTGTAAATATAAGATTTGGCTTTTTCTAGAGGAACATCAGCACAATTTTGCCAAAGTTTGATGAAAGCTTCTTGTGTGGCATCTTCTGCTTGATCTTGATTTCCAAATTTATAAAGCAAAAAATTTCGTAATTGTTTTACATGATTTTTAAAGAATTCTGAAAAAACATTTTCTTGGCACGTATCCGTCATTTTTTCTTTTGGAATTTTATTATTTGTAACGTAGCGTAAATATAATTATTTTTTTTATTTTAGGTAGGGTTTTAATTGATCCGATTGTTTTACATCAAATAAGTATACATTATGAGAACATGTCAATATATTTTATTAGGACTTTTATCTATTCTATTTTTCTCTTGTCAAAAGGAAGAAAACGAAGTGATTCAAGATCCAGCGCAAAATTTAAATAAAACTTCTCCATTGGTAAATTTATTATCTAGAGTGTCACAAAATACGACTTCACAAGATAATGTTTTAGATAATTCTAGTTGTTTTAGTGTGCAATTGCCAGTAACCGTTATTGTGAATGGTGCGAATGTAGTTGTAGCTACCGAAGCCGATTATCAAACGGTTCAAGATGCCATTGATGCCTTTTCTGACGATGATGATATTGTGAATTTTATTTATCCAATAACGATTCAATATCAAAATTTTTCTACACAAGTCATCAATAATGCAGATGCTTTAGATGATGTTTTAGACGATTGCGATGAAGACGATGATTTTAATGAAATAGATTGCGTTACCATAAATTATCCTGTTGTATTGAATATTTATGATAGTAATAATCAATTAGCCAGCACTTTGACTATAAATAGCGACACTCAGTTTTATAATTTTATAGAAGATTTAGATGATAACGAATTTATTGCTATAAACTTTCCAATTTCCGTTACAGATTCCAATGGAAACAATGTGGTAATTTCGAGTAACAGCCAGTTAGAAGATGTTATTGAAGAATCCATAGATGATTGTGATGATAATTCCGGCGGCGGTGGTGGAAGCGCAGCTTTTTCTGATGTTATTACAAATGGAACATGGTATATTTCCTATTTTTTCGAAGACGATGATAACGATACAAGCGACTACATAGGCTATAATTTTACGTTTTCTGCATCAGGTAGTATTACGGTAGTTAAAGCTTCGGCGACAACTAGCGGAAATTGGAGTAATTATGTTGATAATGGCGATGATATAATGGAACTAGATTTTAACGATTCCAATTTAGATGAATTAGAAGAAGATTGGGAGATTACAGAATACTCTTCAACTGTAGTCAAACTAAAACACGTTAGCGGCGGAGAAACCGATTATTTATATTTTACCAAAAATTAGAAACCAACAACAAATAAAACAATATTATGAACACAAAGAAGACAAAAACGAGAAGCAACACATTATTAGAAAGAGGAAAAAAAATAGCCTTAATTCCTTTTTTATCAGTCGTATTTTTTATGAGTATGGCATCGACTTGCAGCAGCGACGATGATAACAATAATTCATCTTCCGACCCAACTCCAGTTATCAATACGGTAACTTCAGGAACATGGCGTGTAACGTATTATTTTGATACCGATTCCGACGAAACTAACAATTTTACGGGATATAATTTCACATTTGGTTCATCAAATGTGTTAACGGCCTCTAATGGAACCAATACGTATACAGGTTCGTGGTCGGTAACAAATGATGATGATAGCGATGATGATAATCCAAGTAGTGATTTAGATTTCAACATTTTGTTTACATCGCCAGCTAATTTTGCAGATTTATCAGATGATTGGGATATTGTGTCAAGAACTTCAACCAAAATCGAATTGATTGATGTGAGTGGAGGAAACGGTGGAACCGATTATTTGACTTTAGAAAAAAATTAATTTAACCTACATTACGCATGCCAAGAAACCATTCATAATTTGAATGGTTTTTTTGTGTACAAATTTCTTTTGATACCTATTTTTTTTTATGATCTTGGCGTAATTGAAATCTGAATTAAATATTTTATACAAGTTAATTGTTGAAAAAAATTTACCTTAGCATTTGGTGAAAATTTAAAAAATATAAGTCGATGAAATACTTCAAAATTTCAATTTTATTTTTAATCTGCAGTTGTAAAGTACATGCACAAGGAGGCGAGGCAAAGTGGATAAAACCATCTGTATTTAATTTTGAAATTGCACCTGCCGTTTATAATGATGCTGAAGTACAAAATATAGTAAGTGACAGGATAATTATTAGTTTCACAGTTGATGAAAAATGCCAAGTTCATGATTTTGAAGTATCGCAAGGCAAATTAAAATCATTTAGTGAATGGGCAAAAAAGGAATCAGATGTCATTACTCGCGAGTGGTTTAAAAATTATCCATGCACTTCTACAGAAAAGAAATCAGTTAGATTTCCTATTACAGTCAACTTTAACCAACCGTGATTTAAATAGTCTTTTTATTCGTATTGTATCGCATGTTGCCTAAGCTCTAACTTTTGAATTGCAGTTACTTTTTTTAAAATAAATTATAGTGCAGGTAATCAGTGCTGTTTAATTTTGCGTCTTTGTTATAAATAAACATAAAAAAAAGGTTCAAATGAATTGTCATTTGAACCTTTATAAATTTTAAAAAAGTAATTTATTTTACTGATTTTATTCTGCCATCATCATCACTATCATCGTCATCATCGTCATCGTTTCCGTCATCATCATTGTCATCATACAAATCGGTTGCATCTTTAATTTTGTTCTTAATTAAATTAGCTAAAGCGTTATTACCATCTGTATCAACCGGACTAATTTCGATAAGACCATCATTGTTACCATCAGTAGCAGTTGTTAAATCTACAGAAGCTAAAACAGCATCTAAATTAAAATCAAAAACTATAGTAGCATTACCGTTTGTAATGGTCAGATTTTGATTAGCATCATCATAATCAATTTCGAATTCTTCACTAATGTCATGCCAAAAAACAAAAGGTGTATCATTAATCGTACCTTTTATTTGAACCGATTTATTGAACAAAGGGCTAGCAGCATTGATACTTTTATGCATGTTGAATTGTACTTCTTCATAAACTCCGTTCGGAATGTTTAACGATGTAATTGTAGCTGGACCATTTAATAAATCCAATTCAAATGGACCGCTAAGTCTGAATTCGTCGTCATCGCCATAAAAACCATCACCATAGTTGTCATCGTCGTCATCATAAAAATCATCATCCAATTCAAATTCAATATTTTTCAAATTGATTTGAAATTCTGTAATACTAACAGCATTTACAGCTCTTGCCGAAGCTCCAGTGTAAGTAGCTTTTGCCTGAATTTTCAAATTTTCTGATGGTTGATTGTCATCATTGCTACAAGAGGTAGCTGTTGCTAATAATACAGCAAGAAATCCTGATAAAATTTTTCTGTTTTTCATAATAGTTTATTTTTTGTTTACAGATATGAAACAAGTAAGGATTAAAATACCCTACCTAAAAATTTAAAAAAATTACATTCATCATTTTTTGATGCTCTATTCCTTTATCTTATATTTGCACTTCAATAAAAATAAAAACTATGTTCAATAATTTAAGCGATAAATTAGATAAAGCATTCCATATCCTAAAAGGTCATGGAAAAATCACCGAAGTCAACGTTGCCGATACACTAAAAGAAGTGCGTCGTGCCTTGCTTGATGCCGATGTTAATTTTAAAATCGCTAAAGATTTTACAACACGAGTTAAAGAAAAAGCTATTGGTCAAGACGTATTGACTACGTTGCAACCGGGACAATTAATGGTAAAAATCGTTAAAGACGAACTTACCGAACTTATGGGTGGCGACGCAGCCGGAATTAATCTTTCGGGCAATCCAACAGTAATTTTAATGTCAGGTTTACAAGGTTCAGGAAAAACAACTTTCTCTGGTAAACTTGCCAACTATTTAAAAACGAAAAAAAATAAAAAACCGCTACTTGTTGCGTGTGATATTTATCGTCCAGCGGCAATCAATCAATTGCATGTTGTTGGTGATCAAATAGGAGTAGAGGTTTACTCAGAGCCAGAAAATAAAAATCCAGTTGATATTTCTCAAAAAGCAATTGCGTATGCAAAAGCCAATGGTTTCAATGTTGTAATTGTAGATACCGCTGGTCGATTGGCAGTAGACGAGGAAATGATGAACGAAATTGCCAATGTTCACAAAGCTATTCAACCGCATGAAACGTTATTTGTTGTAGATTCTATGACTGGTCAAGATGCCGTAAATACTGCTAAAGCATTTAACGACAGATTGAATTTTGATGGAGTTATTTTAACAAAATTAGACGGTGATACTCGTGGTGGAGCAGCAATTTCTATCAAATCGGTTGTTGACAAACCTATAAAATTCATCGGAACTGGTGAAAAAATGGATGCTATTGATGTCTTTTATCCATCTCGTATGGCTGAAAGAATTTTGGGTATGGGTGACGTTGTATCACTTGTAGAACGTGCTCAAGAGCAATACGATGAAGATGAAGCTAGAAAATTACAGAAAAAAATTGCTAAAAACGAATTTGGTTTCGACGACTTTCTTACTCAAATACAACAAATCAAGAAAATGGGTAGCATGAAAGATCTTGTTGGTATGATTCCTGGTGCCGGAAAAGCATTGAAGGATGTAGAGATTGAAGACGATGCTTTTAAACATATTGAGGCCATCATTCATTCCATGACACCAAAAGAACGATCTAAACCAGCTTTGCTAGATATGAAAAGAAAAACTAGAATTGCAAAAGGTTCTGGAACTAAAATAGAGCAAGTTAATCAACTGTTAAAGCAGTTTGAGCAAATGAGCAAAATGATGAAAATGATGCAAGGTCCAGGCGGAAAAAATATGATGCGAATGATGGGCGGTATGAAATAAAAAGTTGAGACGCGATTTATCGCGTCTTTTTTTTATCTAAAAATAATACAACAACAATTTACAAATAACTACAAACCAAGAAAATGGAATTATTAGACGGAAAAAAAGTATCCGATGATATCAAATCTGAAATCACGGCAGAAGTAAATCAAATGAAAGCCAACGGCGAAAAAGTACCCCATCTTGCTGCAATTATTGTTGGAAACGATGGTGCAAGTTTGACCTATGTTGGAAGTAAAGTAAAATCATGTCAATTGGTTGGTTTTGAATCTACTTTGGTGAAAATGCCAAGTACAACATCGGAAACCGAATTACTAAAAAAAATTAAGCAATTAAACGAAGACGATAACATCGATGGTTTTATTGTACAACTGCCGTTACCTGAACAAATTGATACTCAAAAAATTCTAATGGCAATCGATCCAAGCAAAGATGTGGATGGTTTTCACCCAGAAAATTTTGGTAAAATGGCTTTGGATATGACCACTTTTATTCCGGCAACACCTTTCGGAATTTTGGAATTGCTAGAGCGTTACAATGTAGAAACCAAAGGAAAACATACTGTTGTTATAGGAAGAAGTCACATTGTAGGTCGACCAATGAGTATCTTAATGGGTAGAAAAGGTTTTCCAGGTAATTCAACGGTTACCTTAACGCACAGTTATACTAAAAATATTGCTCAAATAACCACTCAAGCCGATATTATTATCACCGCATTAGGCGTTCCTAATTATTTAAAAGCTGAAATGGTAAAAGACGGTGCCGTAATAATAGATGTAGGAATTACGCGCGTTCCAGATGAAACTACCGAACGAGGTTATAGAATTACAGGTGATGTAGATTTTGAAATGGTATCAAAAAAAGCATCGTACATAACCCCAGTTCCAGGTGGAGTTGGACCAATGACTATCGCTATGTTATTAAAAAACACCTTATTAGCTAGAGAACAAAAGCGTTTGAAAACAAAATAAGTATGATTATTTTTGAAGCAAACATAGCTCAACTTTCTATTATAAGAGATTTAGCGTATAGAATTTGGCCGTCAACTTACGGTGAAATACTTTCGGAAGCGCAATTAAAATTTATGTTGGATAAATTCTATGACATAGATTTTTTAGAAAATCTTAGAATTAATGGACAGCATTTTCTTCTGTTGGAAGAAAATGCTGTTTTTCTTGGTTATGCATCTTACGAATTAAATTACGAAAATTCTAATAAAACTAAAATCCAAAAGATATATGTTTTGCCTGAAACGCAAGGAAAAGGTTTAGGAAGAAAGTTAATGGATTTTATAAAAAATAAAGCCATTGAAAGTGATAATGATGGCTTACTTTTAAATGTAAATCGTTACAATAATGCCTTAGGTTTCTACGAAAAATACGGCTACACAATTAAAGAAACCGTTGATATTGAAATTGGAAATGGATATCTAATGGAAGATTATGTTATGGAATTGAAGTTTTAGGATGGACTAAAATTTATCTTCTAAATCTAAAATAATCAGCCAATTCGGGAGAATTTCCTTTTAATAATTCAGAAATCAACTCCATTCCAATTACTGAAAACGTTATTCCATTTCCACCAAATCCCAATACAAAAAGTGTGTTTTCAAAGTCAGGATGCTTACCAATATAAGGCAATCCGTCTTTGGTTTCTCCAAAGGTTCCAGCCCAATTAAAATCAATTCTGAAATCGTAATCGGGAAGTATTTTTTTGAGGTATTTTTTGAGTTTTTCAGATTTTTTTGGAAGCAACTTATCTCGCTTTTCTGGGTTTACAAAATCTTCGTCTTCACCACCAATTAACAATCGTCCATCGTCTGTTGTTCTCATATAAATATAAGGCTTGGCGGTATTCCAAAATAAAGTATCTTTTAATTTTGCCTGATTGTCTTCATTTATTTCGCCAACCATGGCATATGTTGAAAGCAAGTTTACAAATTTATCTTTTATGAGTTCTACACTTTCAAAGCCGTTGCAATAAATTATTTTTTTGGCTTTGATTTTACTTCCGTATTCTGTTGTAACTTCTACACCATTTTTAGAATAATTTACGATTTCAATGTCATTTTTATCATAAATTTCCAATCCTTTTTGATGATTGTAAGCCAATATATCGTGTGCTAATTTAAATGCATCAATGCTTCCGCCTTGAGAAGATAAAATGCCACCATGCGAAGTTTTGATCCCAAATTGGGCTTCAATTTCTTTTGATTCCAACCATTTTACACCAAAACCATATTTTTTTCTGGCTTCAAATTCTTTCTTCAAACTAGAAACATCTTTTTTAAAAGCTGCATAGTATAACGAATCTTTTTTTACAAAGCCGCAATCTGATTTTACAGTTTTTACAATTGTACCTAAATCATCTATCGATTTATAACATGCTTTGTAACTAGCAACTGCCGCCTTTTCACCAATTAAATCTATAAGTTCAAACAGTTTTACATCAATTTCATATTGTAACATGGATGTTGTTGCGGAGGTGCTTCCGTTTGCGATTTCTCGACGGTCGATGAGTGCGGTTTTATGTCCATCTTTAATGCATTGATGCGCAATTAAACTTCCTGTAATTCCGCCACCAACTATTAAAATATCAACTGAAATGTCTTCTCTTAAAGATGGATACGAATTCAGAATTCCATTTTTTACTAACCAAAAGGGTTCATTGGATTTTAGTTTCATAGTGAATGGAGTATTTTTTTACAGAAGTATTTTTTTTTGTTAGTTACCAAATTTAAGCAACAAATCCCCAACTGTTTTTACACAATTGAGGATTAATGTTCTATAATTTATGAATTTATCTTCTGGAATTTCTATTATTGAAGTTGCTGTTGTTATTTCCGTTAAAGCTGTTTTCGTTGGGTTTAACCTTTGGAAAACTGGCTTCTTCTGTCTTACTTGATGGTTCTATTAACTGGTTTAATTCGGTAATTTCTTCATCAGTTAAATCGCGATAACGTCCAAGCGGAACGTCTAATGAAATATTGATAATTCGTGTTCTTTTTAAAGCGGTTACATCATAATCAAGATACTCACACATTCTACGAATTTGGCGGTTTAAACCTTGGGTTAATATAATTCTAAAAACGTTTTTGCTTACTTGTTCTACTTTACATTTACGCGTAATGGTATCTAGAATCGGAATTCCGTTTGCCATTCTTTCTATAAATCTATCGGTTATCGGACGATTTACCGTTACTATATATTCTTTTTCGTGGTTGTTTCTTGCGCGAAGAATTTTGTTTACAATATCGCCGTCATTGGTCATAAAGATAAGTCCTTCGCTGGCTTTGTCGAGTCGTCCAATTGGGAAAATACGTTGCGGATAATTGATGTAATCTACAATGTTGTCACGAACATCTAAGTTGGTAGTGCATTCGATTCCTGGTGGTTTATTGAAAGCAAGATAGACTGGTTTTTCGGTTTTTTCACGTATTAATTTTCCGTCTACTCGAACTTCGTCGGTTGGCGTGACTTTGGTTCCCATTTCAGGTACAATTCCGTTGATGGTTACTCGACCATTTTCAATGAGTTTATCGGCTTCTCTGCGCGAACAATAGCCTGTTTCTGATAAAAACTTGTTTAGTCTTGTGAGTTTGTCTTCCATAATGCAAAGATAGGATTTTTTTAAAGTTGAAGGCGATTCTTGCAACCGGAAATTGATTTGAAAATGATTCTAAATTTACCTGAAGTTGGTCAGTAGCCTATACCTGTTTGCCGAAAAGCAGATTGCAGTGACATCCTTTTTTATAACTTATTTTAGGTTTAAAAACGATAAATTGGAAAGCTTAAAGAAGAATTTATAGATACTTCCCAAGCGTTTATGCTTCTTCTAAAAAAGTATTGATTTGTAGGTACAATTCGTCGTTATGCAAGCTGTGTCCAAGTTCGCTGGTTTCGATGTAGGTTACGTTTTTAAATCCTGAAGCAAACTTTTTTCCTTCGGCAACTGCCACAATATTGTCGTGTGTGTCGTGTGCAATTAGGGTTTTTATGGGTATGTTCTTGGCAAATTCGTGACCTGAAAATTCATTGATGTTGATATTGAATTTTTCTATGAATTTATTTTGCATTAGGTGATGTACTTTGTTGTTCAAACTCAACATAGCGATGTAGTTTTGGACAATAATGCGTAAATCTGATGGTGCGCCAAGCAAAACCATCTTGCTGATGGTTGAATTGGGATATTTTTTTTGATGATATACGCAGGCTGCGCCACCGATGGAATGGCCAATTAAATAGTTGGGTTTGTATTTTTGAACCGCAATTTCCAAAAATTCGGTGTAAAGCGGTACATTAAATTCTTTTCCGGAACTTAAACCGTGTGCTGGTGCATCGATTGCAATAATAGTTTTACCTAACTTTTTTAGATGCGGCAACATTTTTTTCCATCGCGATGCGTTACTTTCCCAACCGTGAACTAGTAGAATTACTTCGTCATTGCCTTTAGCTTCGCTCAGTTCGTTTATACCTCGAGTCCAAGTATAAGTTTGGAAGTTGTGTTCGTTATAGTGTAATGTTTCTTGTACAGCTTGCGATAAGGTTTTGGGTAATTTTTCTAGTTTGATTCGACCTTTTCGAGGTTGACTAAAAAGTGAGTAGGCAAGGTGTTTTGCCTTTTGTGGAGCAAAGAGGCTTAAAATATTGATGTATAATCCAATGGATTTGGTAATTATGAAGTATTGAATTTTTTTCAAATCGAACGTTTTTTATTGCACTAAATTATTTTTTTTTTACAAATTTAGTTTTGATAAATGTACTATGAATTTGGGTTTTAAACAAAAAAAAACCACGCTTTTAACGTGGTTTTATATTTTTACATTTTTGCAAAAAGTTGTTCCATTTTTTCTCTTTCTTCATCAGCAAGAGCGGCATCAACTAATATTCTTCCCGAATGTTCGTCGGTAATGATTTTTTTTCTTGCAGCAATTTCTACTTGTATTTGTGGAGGAATTGTAAAGAATGATCCTGCAGAAGCACCACGCTCTATACATACAACAGCTAAACCGTTTCTTACACTACTGCGAATTCTTTTGTAAGCTGCAAGTAAACGTTCTTCGATTTGTGCCTCGTATTCAGATGATTTTTCAGAAAGAAAAGCCTCTTCTTTTTGAGTTTCTGACATGATGTCGTTCAACTCTGCTTTTTTATGTTTTAAGTGATTCGATTTTTGCTCTAATTTTTCTTTAGAGTTAGCAACGACTTCTTTTTTATGCTCAATAGAAGCTTTTAATTCCTTAATATGTTTTTCTGCTAATTGAATTTCTAATTCTTGAAATTCTACTTCTTTAGTCAACGAGTTGAATTCTCTATTGTTACGAACATCTTTTTGTTGTTCAGTATATTTTTTAATTGCAGCTTGGTGGTTTTCGATAGCTACTTTTTTAGTTTTAATACTGTCTTCGATAGTAACTAAATCACTCTGTAATTTTTCTAAACGAGTGGTTAAACCAGCAACTTCATCTTCTAAATCTTCCACTTCCAAAGGCAATTCACCTCTTACGTTTCTTATTTCGTCAATTCTTGAGTCGATTAATTGTAAATCATATAGCGCTCTTAATTTTTCTTCAACGCTTAATTCTTTTGTAGTAGCCATAGTTTAAAAGTACTTAACAGGATTTGTATTTTCTTGCGATAAAACGATTGCAAAATTAGTAATTTTTTCTTTAAGAAAATCAACAATATAATTTTTTGTATATCTTTCGCTTTCAAAGTGTCCAATATCGGCTATAAGTATTTGATTTTCAGATTCGTAAAATTGATGATATTTTAAATCTGAGGTTAAAAATGCATCGGCATCTTGTTGTATAGCATTTGGTATCGCAAAACTACCTGAACCACCAAGAACAGCGACTTTACGAATTTTTTTACCTGTAAAAGCACTGTGTCTTATTCCGCCGCATTGCATTTTCTCTTTTACCATTTGAAGAAAATCAGTTTCGTTTAAAGGCGTTTCCAGTTCGGCAATCATTCCTAAACCTATATTTTGATGTGTATTCTGAATGTCATAAATTTCGTATGCAACTTCTTCATAAACATGATTTGAAAACAATGCTTTAAGAATTTTACTTTGTAAGTATTTTTCAAATGTGACTTCGATTTTTACTTCATTGGTTTGCGTAAGTTCACCTTTAGTTCCAACTACAGGATTGCTATTTTCATTTCCTTGATACGTGCTAAAACCATCTGAATTGAAGCTGCATTTTTCATAATTTCCAATAGTTCCTGCTCCAGCTTCAAATAGCGAATTTCGCAGTTTTTCAGCATTTTCTGGAATTGTGTAGGTAATTAATTTTTGAATGAAATTGGGTTTCGGAATTAAAATTTTAGCATTTATCAATCCTAAAGCATCGCAAAAAATTTTGTTTACACCATTCATGTGATTATCCAAAGCGGTATGAACGGCATAAATAGCAATATCATTTTTTATGGCTTTAATAATGGAGCGTTCTACATAGTTTTTCCCAGTAATTTTTTTTAATCCTGAAAATAGTATAGGATGGAAGCAAACAACTAGATTGCAATTTTGAGCAATAGCTTCATCAATTACGCTTTCTAATGCGTCGTGACATACTAATATTCCTGTTGCTTCAGCTTCTTTATCGCCAACTAGTAAGCCTACGTTATCAAAATCTTCGGCATAAGATAATGGTGCTAATTCTTCAAGTATCGGTAAAAGCTCTTTAATTTTCATGGTGCGGATTTGTGTAACAAATTAACGAATAAACAAATTAACTTTAAAATAATAATACTACTTTCGTACTATGATTTTCTTTAGGTATTTACTTTTTCCGTTTGCCGTATTGTACGGATGGATAACTGATTTACGAAATTTTCTTTATGATACAGGAGTTTTAAAATCGTATTCATTTGATATTCCAATTATTGCTGTAGGAAATTTGAGCGTTGGAGGAACTGGAAAGTCGCCACAGATTGAGTATTTGATTCGGTTGTTATCCGATACACATAAAATAGCAACGTTGAGCCGAGGCTATAAAAGAAATTCGAAAGGATTTATTTTGGCAAATGAAACTTCCAATGCTTCAATTTTGGGTGATGAACCGTTTCAATTTTACAAAAAGTTTCCAAATGTTCAAGTTGCTGTTGATGCCGATAGAAAGAATGGTATTGAACAACTACTTTCTTTGACTCAAAAACCCGATGTAATTCTTTTAGACGATGCTTTTCAGCATAGAAAAGTTAAAGCTGGATTTTATATTTTACTGACAGCGTACGATGATTTTTTTTACGATGATTATTTGTTACCAACCGGAATGCTACGTGAAAGTAGAAAAGGTGCAAAACGTGCCGACATGATAATTGTCACAAAATGTCCGAAAGATTTATCAGAAATTGCACAAGAAGAAATAAGGGCTAAAATTGGACGCAAGCAACCGGTCTTTTTTACTTTTATAGAGTACGATGACTATATTTATTCTAATACACAAAAGTTGGATATAACTACTGTTTTCGAAAGCAATAAAATTGCAGTTGCTGGAATAGCGAAACCACAACCTTTTTTTGATTTTTTAAAAGTAAGTGATTTTGATACTTTACTATTTTCTGACCATCACGAGTTTTCAAATGCGGATATTAAAACTATAAAAGATAAAGCTAACGACAAAATTATTGTTACTACCGAAAAAGATTTTGTGAGGCTAAACGATAAATTACAAACTAAAAAATTATATTATTTACCCATAAAAAGTTCTTTTGTTACTGGGCGAGAAATATTTGATAAAATCATTTTAAATTATGTGGGAAGAAGTACAAGAAACCGTTAATTATATCAAACAGAAAACCAATTTCACACCTGAATACGGTGTTATTTTAGGTTCAGGATTAGGTAGTTTTACAGATGATATTACCATTGTTCATACATTGCCTTATGCTGATATTCCTAATTTTCCAGTTTCTACTGTTGAAGGGCATAAAGGCGCGTTGGTTTTTGGTACAATTGGAGATAAAAATGTGGTCGCCATGCAAGGAAGATTTCATTTTTATGAAGGGTATGACATGAAGCAAGTTACCTTTCCTGTGCGTGTCATGAAATTTTTGGGCGTTTCGAAACTGATTGTTTCTAATGCTTCTGGCGGTGTAAATCCAAATTATAAAGTGGGTTCGATTGTAATATTGAAAGATCATATTAATATGATGCCTGAACATCCATTGAGAGGGAAAAACGACGAACGATTTGGACCTCGATTTGTAAATATGAGTGAACCTTTTAGCCGAAAAATGATTTTAAAGGTTAAGGATTTGGCGCAACAGCACACTATTGAAATTCACGACGGTGTTTATCTTGGATTGCAAGGACCAACATTTGAAACTTTATCGGAATATAGAATGGTAAAAACGATTGGCGCCGATTGTGTTGGAATGTCTACCGTGCCCGAAGTAATTGTGGCAAGACACATGGATTTAGAAACTTTTGGGATATCAGTAATTACCGATATGGGTGATGAAGAAAGTATCGATACAATTACACACGCTGAAGTTCTTGAAGCAGCTAAAGAAGCTGAGCCTAAAGTTCGAATTTTAATTAAAGAATTGATTCTAAATTATTAAGATAAATTTTCAGAAATAATTTTGTAGAATTTTTCT
Source organism: Flavobacterium sp. SP2 (assembly GCF_057626655.1). Taxonomy (NCBI): domain Bacteria; kingdom Pseudomonadati; phylum Bacteroidota; class Flavobacteriia; order Flavobacteriales; family Flavobacteriaceae; genus Flavobacterium; species Flavobacterium solicola. The sequence continues at coordinate 267,195 of NZ_JBVHBT010000001.1, read as the reverse complement.
GGTTCGAATGGCTTGGTAATCACATCGGTCATTCCGTAAGAAAGAAGCATTTCGCGGTTTTCATTTAAGGAGATTGCGGTTAAAGCAATTATCGGTAATGAAGTATTAAATTCTCGTATTTGTTGGGTTGCAATGGTACCGTTTATTCCAGGTAAATGTACATCCATTAAGACTAAGTCGTAATCGTTTATTTCTTTTAATAATGCTACCGATTCTTCTCCGTTATCTACAATTTTACAAAACATGCCTTTGTTTTCAAGCATTTTTTTGGTAATCATTTGGTTGATTTTATTGTCTTCTACCAACAGAATTTTCTTGTCGTAAACGATACTTTGATCGAACTCTATTTTCTTAACAGGAGCAATTATTTCCTGATCGATTTGAAATGGTAATGAAAATGAAAATGTAGAACCAAGACCAACTTTACTATTTAACGAAATTGTTCCGCCAAGTAGTTCTATCAATCGTTTTACAATGGTTAGTCCTAAACCTGTACCGCCGTATTTTCTATTAATTTCAATTGATCCTTGTGAGAAACTATTGAATATTTCTTGTTGTTTATCTTCAGGAATTCCAATTCCGTTATCCGAAACTTTAAAGTCTATTCGCAAATTATTTTGTTCAAAACTATTAATTTTAGCTTCAACTTTAACGTAACCATTTTTAGTAAATTTCAACGAATTATTGATTAAATTCATAAAAATTTGCGAAAGTTTGGTGGTATCACCAATTAAACTTGATGGAATTTTTTCATCAACCTCAAGTAGAAATGTATTTTTATTCTCTAAAGCAATTTCTTTTAAAGAATTTTGAATATTAAAAAGTAACGATTTTAAGTTAAACGAAATTCCTTCTACCGGAATATTATTCGATTCTATTCGGTTTATTTCTAAGATATCGTTGATAAAAGTTAGTAAATAATTACCTGAAAACTGCAAAGAATTTAGATATTCTAATTGTTCTTTTTTTGGATTTTCTTCTAATAATAAGTGTGTAATTCCGTTGATTGCATTTAATGGTGTACGCAATTCGTGACTCACGGTTGATAAAAATTCAGTTCTTGCTTTAGACGCTTTTTCTGCATCCTCTTTAGCCTTTAGTAACTCATTATTTTTTTCTTGAAGTAGTGAGTTACTTTGATTTCGAAGTATGTTGTTTTTGTATAAAGACAAACTTAGAAGTGATAATATCGAAATTAAAGCAATGGCTAAAATGCTTATCAATTTAGCAAATGAGTTGGCTTTGTCGTTATTTTTATTATCTCTATCAATTTGTTCAATAAGCCTTAGTTTTTCCGAATTTTTAAACGATTCAAAATCCTGTACATCAATTTTATTGTTGTTAATTTCAAGCAAACTATCTCTAAGTTTAAGATGTTGCTTTAATAAAGAATTTGATTTTTTAAGGTTATTTGAATTTTCGTAAACCACACTTAACGACAATAAAATTTTTGACTTCAAGTCGATGTTTTTATCTTCGTTCGAAATTTTATAAGCTTTTTCAAGATAATTTAAGGCTAAGTTGTATCTCTTTTTCTCAATTTCTATTTTCCCAATATAATATAGCGCTTCTGATTTTATTTTACTATTTCCGTCAGGATTTTCGGTTATAAGTAAGCTTTCAAAGATGTTATTGGCTAAATTGAATTTTCCTTTCTTAAAGTAAACTTTTGCTTCTTGAAGGTTGATCATTTCGCTTGCAACCGATATTTTTAATTTTTCATAAATGGATTTTGATGTTTCAAAATTTTTTTCAGCCATCAAATAGTTATTTTTTTCCAGATAACAAATTCCTAAGTTGTAGTAGGTAAAAGCTTGTTGTGGAGATGGTTCAAGTGTAGAAAAAACAGAAATACTTTTGTCTAAAACTTCTAATGCATCATCAAACTTTTTAATTTCAAGATATACGACACCAAGGTTTGAATAGCTGTTAGCAATTGCTTTTTGATCATTATTCTTCTTTGCAATGTCTAATGCTTTTTGAGAATAATTCAAGCAATTTTTATAATTATTAAGTGTTTTATTATATTTAACTAAAGCCAAATAATAGGTTACACTATCGTTTTTCTCAAGTTTTGAAGATTGAGAAAATAGCAATGATGAATACAATATACAGATAAATAAAAGGCATTGCCTCATTGGTATTGCTGAATTAGTTAGGACTACAAAATAAAGAAATTATTTAGATAATAAGTTAATTAAATCAATAATTCTTGATGAATATCCTATTTCGTTATCATACCATCCAACAACTTTAACCATTTTGTCAATTACCGATGTCAATTGAGAGTCAAATAAGCATGAATTTTTATTTCCAATAACGTCTACTGAAACAATTGGATCGTTGGTATAATCTAAAATCCCTTTAAGATTTCCTTGTGAGGCAAGTAAAAAAGCGGCATTTATTTCTTCTATTGTCACTGCTTTTTTTACGTTAAAAGTAATATCGGTTAGCGATCCATCTGGAACTGGAACTCGAATCCCGCAACCTCCAATTTTTCCTTCCATTTCCGGAAAAATCTTGGTTAATGCTTTGGCAGCTCCAGTAGTTGTTGGCACTATGGACTGACTTGCACCACGCGCTCTACGTAAATCTTTGTGTGGTTGATCGTGCAAACTTTGATCGGTAGTGTACGAGTGAACCGTTGTAATGTAGGCTTGTTCTATGCCACACAAATCATTGATCACTTTTATCATTGGAGCCGCATTGTTGGTGGTACAACTTGCGTTGGAAACTATTTTTTCTGTTCCGTCTAGTATGTGTTCATTTACACCTAAGACTACAGTTTTAATTGAATCAACTTCGGATGGCGCAGACAAAATCACTTTTTTAGCACCAGCAAGTAGGTGTGCATTAATTTCTTCAAATGTTTTAAATTTTCCAGTGCTTTCTACAACAAAATCGATATTTAACGATTCCCAATTTAAATTAGAAATTGATTTTTCATGAAAAAACGTATAGTGTTTTCCAGCAACTATAATTGATTCTTCATCATAGCCGCAATTGAATGGTAAAACTCCATGAATGCTATCGTATTTTATTAAATGTGCCATCGTTCTGTTATCAGCGATATCATTTATGGCAACAACTTCTATGGAAGGATGATTTAATACTAATCTAAAAAGATTTCTACCTATTCTGCCAAAACCGTTTATGGCAATTCGAGTTTTATTCATTGGGTTCAATATGTATCAAAACGTGACCTAATTCGGGTATACGTTCACGTAACGTGTCTTTTAATTTATGTGAGATATCGTGACCTTCTTTCACATTTATGGTTCCGTCAACAATTGCATGAAGGTCTACATGATATTTCATGCCTGATTTTCTAATAAAGCATTTTTCGGTATCAATTACACCAGCTACTTTTTTGGATTCGGTGCGTATGAGTTCGATTAAATCATCATACAAATGCTCGTCCATGATTTCGCCAAGTGCCGGACGAAAAATTAAATAACTGTTGTATAAAATAAATCCTGAGGCAAAAAGAGCTGCCCAATCGTCTGCCGATTCAAAGCCTTTGCCCAAATACAAGGCAACAGATATTCCGATAAACGCTGCAACTGATGTTATTGCATCACTACGATGGTGCCAAGCATCGGCTTTTAATGAAGAACTGTTTGTTTCTATGCTTCGTTTCATGACCAATCGAAACGAGATTTCTTTCCAAATAATGATTAAGCCTAAAATTATTAGTGTCCAAGATTTGGGTAAATCATGTGGTTTCTGAATGTTTAAAATGCTTTCATAAGCAATAATTGTTGCCGATGTGATGAGAAATCCTACGACTAAAAATGTTATTAAAGGTTCGGCTCGTCCATGACCGTAGGGATGATTCTCATCTGCTGGTTTGTTTGAATATTTTATACCAAAAAGTACTAAAAATGATGAAAAAATATCTGTTGTAGATTCGATTGCATCGGCAATTAGCGCGTAAGAATTTCCAAAAAATCCTGCAAGACCTTTTACTATGGCCAAACTGGTGTTACCAATTATACTAAAATAAGTAGCTTTTATGGCCGTTTGTTCGTTGGTCATTTAATTTTTTTTATAAAATATGTTTGGCAGCATGATAAGAGGAGCGAACTAGTGCGCCGCTTTCTACGTGACGAAATCCCATTTCTTTACCAATTTTTTCGTATTTCTCAAATTGCTCTGGAGTGATATATTCTTTAACTGGTAAATGTTTTTTACTAGGTTGTAAATACTGTCCAATAGTTACAATATCTACATTGTTATCACGTAAGTCTTGCATGGTTTGAATTACTTCTTCCTCAGTTTCTCCAAGCCCAAGCATAATTCCAGATTTAGTTCTTTTAATTCCTTTTTCTTTTAAATAGCGCAATACTTCTAGGCTTTTGTCATATTTTGCCTGAATTCTCACTTCGCGAGTCAAACGTCTAACAGTTTCAACATTATGCGATACAACTTCGGGATTGGCTTCTACAATGCGGTCTAAGTTTCTAGTATTTCCTTGAAAATCTGGGATTAGGGTTTCTAACGTTGTTCCAGGATTCATTCTTCTAATAGCTTCGACCGTTTCAAGCCAAATTATAGAACCCATATCTTTCAAATCATCTCTATCAACACTTGTGATAACAGCGTGTTTAATGTTCATAATTTTTATTGAGCGTGCCACTTTTTCTGGTTCGTCCCAATCTACTGTTTCTGGACGACCTGTTTTTACACCACAAAAACCGCAAGAACGTGTACAAATATTACCTAAAATCATGAAAGTTGCAGTTCCTTCACCCCAACATTCGCCCATATTTGGGCAACTTCCCGAGGTACAAATAGTATTAAGTTTATATTTGTCGACAAGAGCACGAAGTTCAGTATATTTTTGACCAATTGGCAATTTTACTTTAAGCCATTTTGGTTTTCCGACAGGTAATGTATTTTCTAAAACCGATTCCATAGAAGTAATTTTTTGAGATGCAAAGATACGAATTATCAATTTAGATTTTAAACTTAAAAAGGTACATTTATGATTTGTTTAGGACTACTTTTTTAGAATTAAAATTGTACTGATTTAGTTAACTTTAAATAGTACAAGTAAAAAAAATGCCTCAATTTCTCGAGACATTTTTCAATTTATAACTAACCCAACCTTTTATTTTTTTAGTAATCCTGTAAGTGATTCCAACTGTTTCATATCGATTTTAGATTGTTGTAAAACCGAAATCATTGTCATTGCATCTTCTGGTTTCATGTCGTTTCCTAATATTCGAACTACTGCAAAACCACTTTCTTTTTGATTGCCAAATACTACAAACTCATTAATGTGATCATCATCGCCAATATAACTTATTGACGCGCCTTGTTTTCCTGATCCAAATTTCATTAACTGTTTGTACGTAACAGTATCCTTCAAAATTTCAACTACTTTTTGCTTTTCAGTATCGTATTTTCCTTTGTCTTTTTGATCCACTTTGAAAGCCAAAACATTCATTTTTTCAAAAGAGGCCAATGCTTTATTTTGTTCAGCTGTTAATTTAGATTTGTCAACATTTAAAATACTAGGAGAAATATCAATGGAAACAAACCCTGGTTTTTCTTGATTTTCAACAAAGTATTTTTGCAAACTTGGTTCTGAGTTACAACTTGTAAAGAACAAACTCAAGGCAATTGCTATGAAAACTATAAACTTCGTCATCACAATTATTTTTTAGATGCTTTTTTCAAATCATCACCACCCGGTAATTTCATCTTGTCGGTTAGAACAGAAAGTTCATCCAAATCAAAGTTTCCAGTTAACGACATTAAGACTGTTTCTTCTTTTCCAGAACCTTCGATGAACATTAAAAGTTCTTTAATTTGAGAATCGGTAGCGCCACTTTTTACATAAATTTTTACGTTTTTACCTTTTTCATTAATTCGCATTAACTCTTCCAAGCCGGCAGTTTTCACAAATTTATCGGCTGTTACTTTCATCTCATCACTTTTTTTGTCGCTTTGAGTTACAAACACTTTTAAGTTATCTAGCTTTTTGATTAATGCTAAGTATTGCTGTGTTTCCTTGTCTTTAGTATCCACTTTACTCATCAAGGTAAACATTTTCTTGTTTACAATAATGGTTGTGATATCGTCTTGGTTGTCAAATTTGTCAAAAACTGATTGACCGAAAAATGTATTAGAGGTTAATACAAAAACTGCAATTAAAATTAATTTTTTCATGATGGTTAAATTGTTTTTTTGGTATTCTTGAATCGTTGATTTCATTGTTTCTATTATTTAGTTGATTGATTTATGCTGAATTCAATTCAGCATCTTTTGATTGATACTCTTTTACTCTTTAAAAATTTTTTCTTTAGAATTTTGATATTCTGTAATGTAATTCACACTTTCGATGCCTGTATTTACATGTTCTGAAATCATTGCCAACGCTTTTTGAGTTTCCTTTAAAGCTTCTTCAGGATTGTCATAAGTTCCATATTCTGATGGAATCGCGTCTTGCTGATTGTTCAAATACATAAAACTTCCAACACCAAGCAAAAGGGTAACACTTGCTGCAACCGATAACCACGCTACATAGTTACGTTTCTTAGTTGTTAATGGTATTGTTCCTGAAACCCGAGGCTTTAAGCCGAACTGATCGAAGCTAAATTGTTCTTCTTTTGCATTAATAAAATGTACAAAAAGCGATTGATATTGCTGTAAATGCTGCGCAACATTGGTAGAAGAAAAATAAGTTTTAAGTTCGTTTTCTTCGGCAATACTTGTTTCGGCTTCAAAGTACTTTTCTAATAAATTTTCTATTCTATCTAATGCCATAATTATGCGTTTTGGTCAAATATTCTCTAATCGTTTTTCTAGCTCTTGAAAGCGCAACTCGAATTGCCGTTTCGTTCATGTCTAATATTTTAGCAATTTCTTCAAATTCGTACTGTTCAATGTCGCGCATTTGAATAATTAATTTTTGCTGTTCTGGCAATTCATTAATCACTTTTTCAACCCATTTCAAACTGTCTTGATCTTCTAGTTTTACTTGTAAGTTTGCTTCGCTGTCGGTATAATTATTATGAACAATAGTCATATTTCCAGCGCGTTTGGACTTCAACTGATCCAAACAATAGTTCTTTGTCATGGTCATTGCCAAAGCTTCGACACTTTTATAATCATCCAAACTTTCGTTTTTCGTCCACAATTTCACAAGAACTTCTTGTGTTGCATCTTGCGCTTCTTCTGTACTTACGAGTAACCGTTTTGCCAGTCTAAAGAGCTTATCCTTAAACGGATTGATTACAGTTATAAACTCGTTTTGATTCATTTTTGATTGGGTTGATTGATGCTTATATAGTAAAGACGAAGCACCTTACTATTTGTTACAAGAAAAAATTATATTTCTGTAATTTTCCTTAAATTTGAATAAAAATACAATAAATCTATCACACAATGAGATTTAAAATTGCTTTAATTCTAGTCTTAACCTTCTTTTTAACAACGAATTGCGATACTAAAGACGATCTTGAAGTACCAGAATCGGTGCAGATAAACGATTTTGTATGGAAAGGAATGAATTTGTATTATTTGTGGCAAAATGATGTTCAAAATTTAGCCGATAATCGTTTCGAAAATCAAAGTCAGTTGAACGATTTTCTAACGCAATATTCCAATCCTTCTACTTTGTTTAATGATTTACGAACAGTTCCATCCTTAGATAGATTTAGTGTAATCTTCAGCAATTACGAAACATTAGAGGGTGTTTTGTCGGGTACAACATTAAATAACGGAGTTGATTATGGACTAAAATTTAAATCAGGAAGTACTACCGAAATTTTTGGTTGGGTTCGCTATATTATTCCCAATTCTGACGCTTCAACCAAAAACATCCAGCGAGGCGCTATTTTTTATGCAGTAAATGGAACTCCGTTAACAATTTCAAATTATCAATCTTTGCTAGCAAATACGAATTACACACTAAATTTAGCAGATTATAATAACGGAGCAATTACACCAAACGGAGCATCGGTAAATTTGACAAAAACCAATTTATCTGAAAATCCAGTATTGATTTCCAACGTAATCAATCAAGGGAATCGTAAAATAGGTTATTTGGTTTATAACGGATTTTTTCCAAATTTTGAATCGCAACTAAATGCTGCTTTTGATAATTTAAAAGCGCAACAGATAACGCATCTAGTTTTAGATTTAAGATACAATTCAGGTGGTTCAATTGCAACTGCGACACGCTTGGCTAGTATGATTACAGGACAGTTTACGAATCAAGTTTTTGCTAAAGAAATTTGGAATGCCAAACTAAATAAATATTGGAACGAAACCAATCCGAGTCAATTGATCAATAGTTTTACAAATACACTTGGTAATGGATCAGCTATTTCAAGTTTGAATTTATCAAATATATATATTCTAACATCAAAAAGTACCGCATCTGCTAGCGAATTAGTTATTAATGGACTCAAACCCTATATTCAAGTAGTGCAAATTGGTGATGTTACAACTGGAAAAAATGTGGGTTCGATTACATTATATGATTCACCAAATTTTAGTAGAGCAAATCGAAGTTCCAAGCACAAATATGCTATGCAACCCTTAGTACTTAAAATTGCTAACAAAGATAATTTTGGCGATTATCAGCAAGGTTTGCAACCTACATTTTCGCAAATTGAAGATTTAGGAAATCTTGGTATTCTAGGAAGTCCAGATGAGCCATTGTTAAATACAGCAATTAATCAGATCATAGCTAGCGGAAAGCAATCGCAAAAGAAAGCAGTTCCAAATTTACAGGATTTTAAAAATTCTAAGGAAATGAATTCATTACAAACCGAAATGTATACCGAATTCAAATAAAAAAATGTCCAAGACTTATTAGTTTTGGACATTTTTGTAAGATTTAAATTACTAGTTATTAAAATAAAAACCTGCAGGAATTACTCCAACTGTATATTCATGTTCGAAAGTTCCGGTAGATGAATAAATGTAAACTTTTCCGTTAGAACTATAATCGTCAGCATCACCAACATAAATTTTATTATTTTCCACTGCAAAACTATAAATACCATAATCTCCTTGCGCTGAAGTTGTAAATAATGGCGTTGTTGGTAAACTAATTTCGTTCAAACCTTTTGAGAAAATAGCATTGTCAACAGTGTAAAAAACTTTGTTGTCTTCAATCACTAAGTTAGAAGGATGCGTTGCCGATGGAAAATTTATCGTATTTGAAACTGTATTATTTGATAAATTAATTTTCACCAAACTTCCAGCTGTTTCTATTGGTCCGTAATAGGGTACTCCACCACAAATTACATACAACGAACCATTTTCAACCTCTAATGAATTGGGAACATCACCAACATTTATAGTAGTTGTTAGTATATTTGTGGAAGCATTAATTACAGAAATTATATTTTCATAATCATATCCACCACCGTGAGCGACATACAATTTGTTCTCATTTTCTACAATACGTTCTGGACCTTCAGCTACTGAAATCGTGCTCGAAACTGCATAGGTAGATAGATTTAAAACGGCAACATAGTCGTCTGAAGGACTTCCACCATCACCCCAATTGGTTACAAATCCTTTTCCATTTGCGAAAGCAATATACCTTGGGTTGTTCAATCCTGTTGAAATTGTGGCAACATGCGCCATGGTGTAACGATTTACAACTTCTATTTTATTAGAATAATTCAGAACTACAAATGCTAAATCTTGATACAAACCAATATCTTGAGCGGTATCACCAAGCGTAATCGTTGGGTTTACCAATGCGAAAATATTGTTTTGTTGCACAGTAAAGTCTTCTGACAAATACGATATCGAAGCATTTCCGTTACCAAAACCACCTTGATTCAAAATCAACACGCCATTGTCGTAAGTACCTAAAGGAGTATCATTTATAGCATCATCATCGCTACAAGAGACAAAAAAAATAGAGCTTACTAAAGCCAAAATAAGAAGTTTACTGAATTTCATTCTATTAAAAATTAAAGGTTAGATTTATTGTATAATTTCTTCCAGGCATCGGACGTGTACTAACACTTTGATAATTTTCGTTGAAAACATTGAGTACATCAAAACCAAGTTGCAAGAATTTCTTTTTTCCAAGTTGATAATCGATTCCTATATTAGAAACAAAGTAATCATTGAGTTTGTAGAAATTATCGGATGAAGTAAATACCGCACCATTATATAAATACTGATAATGCGCCGAAAATTTATCTAATGAATAGGCCAAAGCTGCTGTGAATTTGTGATACGGAACATAAATTAATTGTTTCTTTTTTTGTTCATCTTCCGATATAGTATAAGCATAAGTTGTCGTAAAGTCAAAATGATTTTTACCGATTTTCTTATTGTAATTTAATAGAAATTCAGCGCCATAAGTAGTAACTTTTGCTACATTATTGGGTGTCCAATTACCACCAGAACCTGGCGACCAACGCAATAAATCTTGAATTTTTATGTAATAATTGGTTAGTGAAAAAGTGGTGTTTTTGAATTTGAATTCGTGACCAACTTCAACTTGATAAGAACTTTCGGGTTTTAGATTTAAATTGCCGCTTCCTTGATAATACAAATCGTTGAAGGTCGGAATTCTGTAATTTCGTGAAGCGTTAATCTTTAATTGATAAAATGAAAATGCTGAATAATTGGTTCCAATAGAAAACAAAACCGGACTTTTATAATTATCGGTAATTTCTTTTCGAACTGTAATTTCATATAAAAACTTTTCGAAAAGTTGGTGTTTTAATAATAAAATTCCCGAGCCAATTTGTCTTTTATTTTCGCCAATATCGCTTCCAGAACCTTTGGTTTGAGTAAAGTCTAGAATTGAATTTATTTCAACTTTTGAATTTAATTGATATGATAAATCATATTTTGCAGTTACTGTTTCGGCTTTGGCATCGCTAAAAACTGAAGTTGCAGCATTTTCAAAATACTTATATTTTTCAGACAAAAAAGCCACTTTTACTTTTGATGTAAATCGGTTATAACTTCCAATCCATTCCAATAAATTTCGGGTATTCCAATCGTTGTACTTACTTTTTGAAGGCGCAGCTAGTGTTCCCGAAAAATGACGTTCTCCATCAAATAAATAACTGTATAATTTCAAAACATTTTTAGCATCCAATTTATAACCTAAGTTTAGATTGAAACTGGTGTTGTAAAATTGTCCGTTTTCGTTCTTTTTATTGGTATCTAAATAGTCATAATCGTTATCAGAAGAATTTCTAGAAATACTAATTTGCAAACTAAATTTAGCCGATGCCAACTGCATTTTATAATTTACACCAAGCGTATTAAAACTTCCATAATTGGTTTGAAGTGTATTTTCAAGTTGGTTTCCGAAGTTTAAATCGTTGTTCAAATGTATGCTTCCACCAATGGCGCTACTGCCGTAAACAGAACTTCCACCACCAGCACGAATGGAAATGGAATTAAAATCTTTGGCAGAAATCGTATTGAAATCGGTTTGACCATTAAGCTGTGAGTTGATGTTTATTCCGTTCCAAATAACTGCTGTTTGTTGCGCCGTTGTTCCTCTAAATGAAGCAGACGAAACCATTCCGAGGCCATTTTCCTTAAAATAAATTACCGAATTGTAGTTTAATAAAGTAGTTAACGAAGTTTTGTTATTTGAAAGTATTGAATCGGGAAGTTTAACAACCGATTGCGAATTGGAGAATTTTTTCAGCTGAAGATCTGAAATTAAAACCTCGTTCAATATGGTAATAGAATCCTGTTGTGCACAAATACATTGGCACAGCAACAAAACTGCAAATAAAAACTGCTTTTTTAAAGTCATAATTTCAGAATCTTTTTTCCCGAAGATTCGATATTTGTTATAAAAAAGGCAGGTCTCCTGGCTTGCGTCTTGTTGTTTACCTTCTCATTCGCATATTAAATTTTTGATATTTGATATTAGATTTAAAAAATCGTACCAAATAAATTTTTAAATTTTAATATTAAACTTTTAAATATTTAATATTTGAAATCTAAATTCTAATATTTCAAACAATGGTTTTGTAGTAACAACAAGCTTTATAGCTTACAGTTGCGGGTACAGCTCAGGACTTTAGATTTGAGACTTTAGATTTGAGACTTTAGATTTTTCAATCTTATAATCTGAAAACTGCAATCTGGTTTCTGTTACCTGATTCCCTTTTAATGTGATTTTAATGATTCTAAACCACAACCTTATTTCGAGTGCAAATATAAATTTTTAATAGCAACTATCAAAACATTTTAATATCTTTGAATTATCTGTTAATACGTACGTTATGAAAAAAACTTTACTTTTCATGTTTATATGTTCTTTAGGTTTTGCTCAACAAGTTGTAGAAATACGACTGGTTACTACTTCAATTGGTTATCCGCAAACGCCTGTAACTACTGTAAACAACACGACGGAATCTAACGATGCAACTTTAAATTCAATCCTACAAAATCATAATGTAATAAGCTACATTTTAAAAGCGGCTCATCCCTATCCGAATTATGCTAATAATTATGTCGAAATAAATTGTAACGGTTGTAATTTGAATCAGCTAAAAACTGATTTATTAAATTATTCAAGCGTTGTAGGTAGTTCTAGAGTTACAATTCCTGCTGCTCCCTTTGACAATACGCTTTATATGCAATTAGTAGCTCAAGGAACTATAACTAATTCATCAATTGTTAATGGAACCGTTGTTACAAATGATGCTAATTTAAATCAGGTATTTCAAAATTTTAATGTATTCTATTTGTCACAATATTCAACACAAAGTTATTATGTTGTGTGTAATTGTGATAATTCCCAGCTAAAAACTGCCTTAGATAGTTATACCGCTTTTATCAGTGGGACACAATATGCGTTACCATCATATCTATTAGAAAATCAGAAGTTTAATTATGCAAAAACAGCTGTTTCTCCAAATCCATTCACAAGTAATTTTACGGTAGAAACAGAAAATGATATTGCAAATTATGCTATGTTTGATACTTTAGGAAACCTAATTGTTTCTGCGAACTCAATGCAAGATTTGGATGCAAAAAGTCAAAATTTAAATAGTGGACTTTATATTCTTAGTCTTACTTTTGAAAATGGACAAAAAGCAAGTCATAAATTAGTAAAAAAATAATCTACTTTTGTGAAAAAATCATTTGATGAAAATCACAAAAAACATCTTACATCTTTTTATTGCATTTTCAATATTGGTTCAATGCAATCAAAAAAATGAAATTGCAAGTAAAGTTTCTGCTGAAAATACGGTAAAATACGCCAAAGGTTTCTCAATAGAAAACTTTGAAGGATATTCAATAATCACGGTAAAAAATCCATGGCCAAAAGCTGCTAAAACCTATCAGTACATTCTGAAAGAGAACAATGGAATTGTTCCGGATAGTTTGAATTCATTGGTAAAAATAAATGTTCCTGTAAAAAGTATTGTCGTTACTTCAACAACACACATTCCGTCATTGGAAATGCTAAATGAAGAAAATTCATTAATTGGTTTTCCAGATTTAAATCTTATTTCATCAGATAAAATTCGTGCTTTAATTGATGCTAAGAAAATTAAAGAATTAGGAAATAATCAATCCTTAAATACCGAAGTTTTAATCGATTTACAACCCGAAGTGATTATTGGATATGGCATTGACAACAACAATCCAACTTTAGATAATTTGCAAAAAAGCGGATTAAAAGTGCTATTAAACGGTGATTGGAACGAAGAATCTCCACTAGGAAAAGCCGAATGGATTAAGTTTTTTGGCGCGTTGTATGGTAAACAAAAAGAAGCCAATGAAATTTTTGATAAAATTGAAAACGACTTTCTAAAAACAATCGAAATTGCTAAAAGGGCAACTTCAAATCCTACTATATTAGCTGGTGATATGTTTGAAGACAAATGGTATTTACCTAAGGGAACGAGTTGGGGTTCGCAACTTTTGGCACAAGCCAAAGGCGATTATTTATGGAAAGAAACTTCTGGTACTGGAAGTTTATCATTGTCATTTGAAACTGTTTTAGAAAAAGCAAAAGACGCCGATTTTTGGATTACATCAGGACAGTTTTCATCGTTGAAACAAATGACGGAAGCAAATCTACATTATGAACAGTTTAAGGCGTTTCAAAATAAAAATGTATATTCGTTTACCAGAAAAAAAGGAAAAACAGGCGGTGTTTTGTATTATGAATTGGCTCCAAATCGACCAGATTTAGTACTGAAAGACTTGGTTAAAATTTTACATCCTGAATTGCTTGTAGGTTATGAACCGTTCTTTTTTGAGAAGTTGAAATAGATTTTTTTGACAAGAATCTGCCTTTCGTCAGACAGGTTTCACAAATTTTCACGAAATAAATTGCGCTTATATGTTCACGAATCATCCAACTTAGTCATTTAGACGCAGGAGAAATCACATAATCAAAATCGCTTTATGAGATTCCTCGTTCCTCGGAATGACAAAGAAATAAAATAAAAATGTTCCAAACCCGAAATACAATTCTTTTTTCAATATTGACCTTGCTTTTGCTGGTGTCATTGCTATTGAACATTTCGTTGGGACAAGTTGCCATTCCATTAAATGAGGTTTTTAAAAGTTTGTTGGGTTCGCCTGCAAGCAAAGAAACTTGGGAATACATCATCATCAATTTTAGATTGCCAAAAGCAATTACAGCTATTTTGGTTGGCATTGGATTATCAATTTCTGGATTATTAATGCAAACTTTATTTAGAAATCCCTTAGCCGGACCTTATGTTTTGGGTTTGAGTTCGGGTTCTAGTTTGGGCGTTGCTTTTGTGATTTTAGGAGCATCACTTTTACCTAGTTTTTTATCTGAAATAGTACTTTCATCTTTCGGAATAATTACCGCTTCTTGTATTGGTAGTTTAACTGTTTTACTATTTGTTTTACTGGTTTCCAGTAAATTGCGAGACACTATGTCGGTCTTAATTGTTGGATTAATGTTCAGCAGTTTTGCAGGATCAATCGTATCAGTTTTAACCTATTTTAGTACTGCTGAACAATTACAAAAATTCACTTTTTGGAGTTTAGGAAGCATTGGAAATTTATCTTGGAACAATATTATTTTCTTGTCCAATGCCGTTTTAATCGGATTACTATTGAGTTTGATTTCAATTAAATCGTTAGATGCTTTGCTTTTAGGAGAAAACTACGCTCGAAGCTTAGGTTTAAATATTAAAAAATCAAGGCTGGTGATCATATTCGCAACCAGTATTCTAGCAGGAAGTATCACTGCGTTTGCCGGACCAATTGCTTTTATTGGATTGGCAGTTCCACATTTGGCAAAATTACTTTTTCAAACCAGTAATCATAAAACATTATTTTTTGGGACGATTTTAATTGGAGCAATAATCATGTTGTTTTGCGATATGGTTTCGCAAATGCCTGGTATGGATTTTACTTTACCAATCAATGCGATAACTTCAATTGTAGGTGCGCCAGTTGTGATATGGCTTTTATTGAGAAAGAAAAGTTTGCTATAATTATTTAAAATTCAATAGAACGTAATTATATATCATTTCTTTATTCATAAATGTAAATGAATAATTAAAGCAAATTTTAAATATATTTTCTATACAAATTTTATTCTGTAAAAATTTAATAATCAATAACATAAGAATAACATTGCCTTAACATATTTATTTGTTTATACTTTAGATATTTGCAAAGTAATAAATGAGGATTTATTAATTTGGTTAGGTTAGTTAGAAAAAAATGTCACGTCTTTTGGGCGTGACATATTTTTTTTAACTAATTTTTATCCTAGCATTACTTCTATTTATTCTAAAATGTGTAGTACTTTTGCCGCTTCAAATTTTTGAAATGAATTCTAAAAAATTAAAGCAAAATTTGAATTACAGCGATGATAAAAAAAAGTCTTATAGCATTAGCATTTGGTGGCCTTGCAATTGGAATGACCGAGTTTACTATGATGGGTATTTTGCCCGATATTGCTAAAAACTTAAGTATAGATATTCCAACCGCTGGGTTTTTGATTGCAGTCTATGCAATTGGTGTGGTTGTTGGCGCTCCAATATTAGTGTTGTTCACGGGTAAATATCCACCCAAAAAAGTACTTCTGTTTTTAATGATTTTGTTCATAGTTTTCAATGGTTTGTTTGCCATTGCACCTAATTTCAATACGCTATTATTATCTAGATTTATGTCTGGTTTACCGCACGGTGCATTTTTTGGTGTCGGAAGTGTTGTTGCATCAAAGTTGGCTGATAAAGGAAAAGAAGCGCAAGCCATTTCAATAATGTTTACAGGAATGACCGTTGCCAATTTGGCTGGCGTGCCGCTAGGAACATTTATTGGACATTACTTTTCATGGCGTTACACCTATATATTTATAAGTTTATTGGGTTTGGTAACTTTTGTTTCCATTCATTATTGGTTGCCTAAAATAAACGTAAATGAACACGGAAATTTATTCGGACAATTAAAATTTTTTAAACGTATCGATGCATGGTTACTTGTTGCAATAATTTCAATTGGAACTGGTGGTCTTTTTGCTTGGATAAGTTATATTGCTCCAATGGTGACCAATGTTGCTCATGTTAATCCTGATAATGTACCTTTGATAATGGTTTTGGTTGGATTAGGTATGTTTTTCGGAAATTTAATTGGCGGCAAATTAGCCGATACCATAGCGCCTACAAAAGCGGCAATTTTATGCTTTTCGATGATGGTAGTTTGCTTACTTGTAGTTTATTACACAGCTCATTTAGTATTTATGGCTTATTTTATGTCATTTTTAACTGGATTAGTAGCTTTTAGTATCGGATCGCCATTGCAAATGATGCTTATTACTACTGCTAAAGATGCTGAAACCTTGGCAGCTGCAGCCGGTCAAGCAAGTTTTAATATAGGAAATACGTTAGGTGCTTTTTTTGGTGGAATTCCTATTGCTATGGGTTTCGGTTATAATTCTCCAGTTTTAATTGGTGTTTTTATGGCATTTTTTGGAGTTGTGTTATCACTTGTTTTCTTAAAGAAATACGCGATTAAAAATTCGTGAGAAATTACATTTTTTAATGATTTTTAATAAAATCTATGGTTGCCGTATTGAAAATTGACGCTTGTTCTATATTCACCACATGACCACAATTATTGATAACCAGTAATTGAGAATTTGTATAATGATCTGCAACAACCTTTTTGACCGATGGTAAAAACATATAATCTTGTTCGCCCATCACATAAAATGTTGGAATATTTAATTCTTTTTGTCTGAAATATTTTAATAACGGATTTATTTCGGAAGTAAGTTTAAACCATCTAATAAATTCTTTTTGATATAATTTTTTGGCTTCATTTATAAACAATAATCGAGATGTTTTATGATTTTTGTTTGGCATTATTACAAATGCAAATAATTTATAAAGTACTAAATAGGGTAGGACGTATTTGAAAATTGTACCCAATTTCATCAAAATTTGGGATCTAAAATTCATCTTTAAAATAGCACCACCGAGTACCATACTTTGTACTTTTTCGGGTTTCATTTCACCTATTTGTCTGATAATTATACTTCCGAGTGAAATACCAATGAAATGAGATTTAGTAATTTGTAAAAAATCTAAGACTTCTAGTACATCTTCGGCAATCGATTGAAATGTATATTTTTGTAGAAACGGCTTTTGAACTCTTTTTTGATCTGAATTTCCATGACCACGCAAATCAACAATAAGTAGATTGAAATGTTTTTGAAATTCACGAATTTGTTTGAACCAAATCGATGCACTTCCGCCAGCACCATGAATAAAGGTTACCCATTC
This sequence comes from Flavobacterium sp. SP2, assembly GCF_057626655.1. Classification (NCBI taxonomy): domain Bacteria; kingdom Pseudomonadati; phylum Bacteroidota; class Flavobacteriia; order Flavobacteriales; family Flavobacteriaceae; genus Flavobacterium; species Flavobacterium solicola. The sequence goes on along the minus strand of NZ_JBVHBT010000001.1, from coordinate 249,442 downwards.
AGATGAATTTTCGTTAGTGTAAGTAGTGTAGGCAATCAATCGTAAGATTATTAATTCATGTTATGTATTCTTTCCTGTAAATTTTTAAAATAAGCTACCGCTTTTAATAACCTACTTCCGTGCCATGAAAAGTATTCGCCATCGACAAAAATTGTAATGGCATGATGGGTAAAACGACCGATTTCGAAGGCATGCTCATCTTTAAACGGAAAGGGTTCTGATGATAGCAGTACCAAATCTGGATCGCCTTGGATTCTTATTTTTTGAATTATAATTTCAGGATAGCGTTCTTCTCTTTTTTGATATATGTTTTCGAATCTATTTAACTTCAACAATTCGTTGATGTAGGTGTTATTTCCTGCTACCATATACGGATTTGCCCAGATGAAATACGCTACTTTTTTGAGCGATTTGTTTGCAATATAGTGTTTAAAATCGCTCAGTGCGAACTCAATTTTATCAATCCATTTTTGTGCTTCGATGCGCTTATTAAAGATTTGACCAAAATCAGCAATCATTTCTAAATTACTTTCAATCGTCACAATATCGGTTACCCAAACCGTACAAATTGATTGTAATTGTTCTACTATTTCTTTAGTGTTTTCCTCTTTATTTGCAATTATAATATCGGGTTGTAAGGCTTTTATTTTTTCGTAGTTGATGTTTTTAGTTCCGCCTACAATAGTTTTGGTTGCTTTTAAATGAAAGGGATGAACACAAAACTTTGTGATACCTACAATACTATTTTCTAGACCTAGATCACATAAAAGTTCAGTTTGAGAAGGTACTAATGAAACTATTTTTTTGGGAATATTTTCAAAATTGTGTAGTGTTCCAAATTGATCTTTTAACTGTCTCATTTTTTTGAATTGATTTTATAATGAGGTCAAAATACCAGACATTTCAAGTTGTATTTTTTGTGCTTCTTCTCTTGCTTTTTCTGCAAAATCAGTTTCGGTAGAAGCATAAATTATACCTCGTGAAGAATTAATTAAGAGACCAATATCTTTGTTCAATCCAGATTTACAAACTTCTTTAAGACTTCCTCCTTGAGCGCCAACTCCGGGAACTAATAAAAAACTGTGTGGTATTATTTTTCTAATTTCTGCAAAATATTCTGCTTTGGTAGCGCCAACAACATACATTAAATTTTCAGAGTTGTTCCATTTTTTGGAAGTTTCAATTACAGTTTTATACAATTCTTGTCCGTCATTGTTTTTTGTCTGAAAGTCAAAAGCACCTTCATTGGAAGTTAGAGCCAACATGATGGTATGTTTAGTATCAAATGCTAAAAACGGTTCGACCGAATCTTTTCCCATGTATGGTGCAACGGTTACACTATCAAATTGTAAGTCTTCAAAAAATGCTTTGGCGTACATAGTTGATGTATTTCCAATATCACCACGTTTGGCATCGGCAATCGTAAAAATTTCGGGATAGTTTTCGTTAATGTATTGAATTGTTTTCTGTAATGACTGCCAACCTTTTATTCCGTACGCTTCATAAAATGCGGTATTTGGTTTGTAAGCTACACACAATTCGTGAGTTGCGTCAATAATGGCTTTATTGAATTCAAATAAGGGATCTTCTAAAGCCAATAAATGTTTCGGAATTTTATTGATGTCGACATCTAAACCAATGCATAAAAAAGATCTTTTTAAACGAATTTGGTCAATTATTTCTTGTGTTGTCATTTGTTTTTAGTTGTGGTGTAAAGGTATGAAAGATTGTCCTGTTAGTAAAGCAAATTAAATACAAAGTAATCATATAAATCAAAACCGAAATTATATAACACCAATGCATCGTAGTTCAAATAATTTTGTTACTAAATTTAAAATAACATAAAACAAAGCTATTATGAAACCAAACATTGGATTGACTCAAAAAAAATTAGATACTAGTAGTAACATATTATCAGTAGTATTAGCAGATGAAATGGTTTTATACACCAAAACAAGAAAATTTCATTGGAATGTTTCTGGAAATAGTTTTATGGAATTACACAAATTATTTGAAGAACAATATACTGCTCTTGAAGTAATTATTGATGATACTGCCGAAAGAATAAATCAGCTTGGAACAAAAACGATAGGAACTTTTAAAGAATTTTTAGAACTGACGAATTTAACTGAAAACCCTAATGTTTATCCAAATCAGAAAGAAATGCTAAACGAATTGTTAGCTGATAATGAGAAAATCATTCAATATTTAAGAGAAAATATCGGAACCTGTGATGAAAATGATGATGCTGGAACAGCAGATTTTTTGACTGGATTGATGAAGACTCACGAGAAAAATGCTTGGATATTAAGAAGGTATTTGAGTTAATGAATTAGAATTAACAATTGTTTAATTTCAAACTATCTAAATTTTTATTTGGATAGTTTTTTTTGTAGAAATTTCAATACATTTACACCTTACTTAGACAAAACAATTGATGAAACTATACTTAAAATTTGACTTTAATAAAATCGCAAAAATTGCGCTTGAAAAGCAATTAGAACACTATAAAATTAAATATAAAACTATTTCATTTGGAGAAATTGAAGTACTGGAACGTGTTTCAGATGAAAATTTTTCAGAATTACAATCGAGCTTAAACGATTCTGGCATTGAAATTGTAGAGAACCAAAAAAGTATTCTTGTACAAAAAATAAAAGATACAATTATTGAAATGGTTCATTCGCCAGAAATTGTAAATGTCAAAAGTTCTGTATATCTTGCAGAAAAGTTGAACCACAGTTATGGCTATATTTCCAATTTATTTTCGGAAGTAACCTACACATCAATTGAGAATTTTATTATTATTCAAAAAATAGAGCTTACCAAACAGCTAATTATTGCTGGAGAGTTAAGTTTGACTGAAATAGCTTACCAGTTAAGTTATTCCAGTGTAGCCCACTTGAGTACTCAATTTAAAAATACAACTGGTATCACACCATCCGCTTTTCAACGCATTATTGCAAAGCGTAAAGAAATTGCCTCTAAAAAATAAACTATATGCAACAAGATTATGTACATATTATATTAGCCGATGACGATCAAGACGATAGAGATTTCTTTTCTGAAGCGTTTGAAGAAATAAAAATCAAAACCAAGTTGAATCTTTTCAATGATGGTCAACAGCTAATGAATTATTTACTTCAAACAGATTGTGTTTTGCCTAATATTTTGTTTCTTGATTTAAATATGCCATTAAAATCGGGTATTGAATGTCTGCACGAAATAAAGCAAAACGATCATTTAAAAGACATTGCCATTGCGATTTATTCAACTTCAGCATCGGATGAAGACATTGAAGAAACTTTTGTAAATGGAGCCAATATTTATATCAAAAAGCCCAACGACTTTAATACGCTAAAAAAAGTTTTAAACGACGTAGTAACAATCAATTGGCAGTATCAAACTTCTGGATTGAATAAAGAAAATTTTTTACTTAAGATGTAATGATAAGAAGTATCGTTAAATTAAAATTTATACATTCTTCCCTTTTTTACAAGATACTTTTTGTGATATCATTAAGTATTTTGTTGTTTATGTCATCTATAACTTACAAGCATTTAAATAATTTATCCAAATCTACCGACGACGTTGTTCACAGTTATAAAATTACGTTAGAACTTGAACAAATGATGTCGCATATTAAAGACGCCGAAACAGGTATTCGAGGATTTATTATTACAAGAGATTCACTTTTTTTGGAACCTTACAACGGCTCTTTAGAAAAAGTGAATAATTGTTTCATTCGATTAAAAAAATATACTAAAAATAACAAACAGCAATATTCTAATTTAAGTACTTTATATCTTTTAATAAACAAACGATATGAAGATTTTAATTACAGCATCAAGAATAATGTTGGATTTGAATTATCAGGAGACAATAAATTTGATAAAAATTTTATTTTGGGTAAAGTGGTTATGGATTCTATTCGTGATCAAATAAACAAAATGATTGCTATTGAAAATGAGTTTCTAAAAACTAAAAATGAAGCCTACGCCTACCAAATTTACATCACGCCAATCTTTACCATTACGATAGTAATTTTGACTTTAGTATTGATCATCTTATCTTTTATAAAAATCAATACCGATGTTAAAAGACTACAAGACGCTAACGATTTACTTATGTTTTCTAAAGAGTCTAGCGATCAGGCCGAAATCATAGGCAATTACAGTAGTTGGGTTTGGAACTTAGACACTGGAAAAATGATTTTTTCAGATAACCAATACCGATTATTAGGATGTGAACCACAAGAGTTTGAACCAGTTCCAGGATCAACCTTAAAATATATACATCCCGAAGATTTACCGCTTATTGAAGAATCTTTAAAAAATGTGCACGAAAAACAAGTTTTACCAACTATAGAATACCGTGTAATTCGAAAAGATAATGGCGAAATTAGATTTTTAAAATCAGTTGGAAAGATGGTTTTGAACAGTCTTGGTCAGCGCAACATCATTGGAACTAATTCGGATATTACGGCAGAACATCTTGCTAGTATAGAAATGCAAGAACGTAATCTCGAGCTCGAACGAAGTAATAACGAATTGGCTTCTTTTAACCATGTTGCCAGTCACGATTTGCAAGAACCTTTGCGAAAAATACAAACATTTATTTCTAGATTTTCAGATGTTGATAAAGCCAATTTATCTGAAAATGCACGCGGTTATCTTACTAAAATTGAAGATTCATCTTCACGAATGCGCGTTTTGATTGATGATTTATTATTGTTTTCAAGAACTAATAAATCAGAAAAAGTTTTTAATGAAACTAATTTAAATGAACTTCTTGAAAATTCTAAGCAAGAATTTTCACAAGTTATTTCAGATAAACAAGCTACAATTACAAGTGAAAATTTGCCAACTACAAATGTTATTACCTTTCAAATTCAACAGTTGTTTAATAACTTGATAGGAAATTCGCTTAAATATTCTAAAGTTAATGTGCCAGTAAAAATTCATATCACAAGTGAAGTTGTTACCGACAGCGATTATCCAATTTTAAATTCTAAGAACAACGATAAATATTATAAAATAGCCTTTCAAGATAACGGAATGGGATTTGAACCAGAGTTTTCTGAAAAAATATTTGTTTTGTTTAATCGTTTACATCCTATAAATGAGTTTCCTGGCACTGGAATTGGACTTACAATTTGTAAAAAAATTGCCGAAAACCATAAAGGCTTTCTTATAGCCGAAGGCAGACCACAGGAAGGTGCTACTTTTATACTTTTTTTACCCAAAAACTCGTAATTTTTTTTCTATTTGGCACTGATTTATAAGTTATTCATGGTAATAATATAACGATTTATAAATATCATGTAACGACCTAATCTTAGCTTTTTTGCAATTTTGTAATGTGAAAAGGATAAGAAAGAAATGAAAAAATTTAAATCATTTAGAAACTTAGTGTTAAGCTTTATTGGTATAGTTTTAATTCTAGCTACTTACTCTTCATGTCGTTTTTTTAATAAAGATAATTCGGTGTTTCCTGTTAAAGAAACTGTCGATAGAGAAGAAGAAAAAATCGCTCAATTTTTAGTTAAAATTTCAAGTTCAAATTTTAAAATTTTGCAGCTGTCAAATTTTACACAACAAATAGATGCTTCTCACGAGTTAAAATATTTTTTTATAAATCAAGAAAAGCAGATTGTGTTGTTGCAATCAGAGATTAATAAAATTGCAGAAAATAAATTGGTAACACTACCAATATTAAATTTTAAAAATTTTGATAAAAATAAATTTAATAAGAAGGATGAAGTGACTCTTATAGAACAACTTATAAATGAATTACAAGCTGAAATTCAATTATTTGAAAATATTCATAAGATTACAAAAGATAGCGAAATTGTTTCTTTTCAAACCAAGTTTCTTCCTCAAATAAAAAATATTTTGGAAGATGCTTCTCAACTAAAAGTCAAATTATATAAATAAACTAAATTTAAAAAACTATGCAAAACTTACTTTACACAATCGCAGTTATTCTTGTTATCTTATGGGCTTTAGGCTTCTTTGTTTATAGTGCAGGTAATATCATTCACATTTTATTAGTTATTGCTGTTATTGCAATTTTACTAAGATTAATTAGAGGAAAAGGTGTTTAAAAATAAAAATTATGAAAGCTAACAACGTATTATTAGGATTTATTGGCGGTATTGCTGCTGGTACAGTTTTAGGAATTTTATTCGCTCCAGATAAAGGTTCAGAAACTAGAAAAAAAATTGCTTCTAAAGGAAACGGTTTTAAAGATGAGATCAAATCAAAAATTGATAATTTGTCAAGTAAGTTTGCTAAACAAGTTGATTCGGCTCAAGAAAAAGGTGACGAATTGATTGCAGAAGGAAAGTCAACAATATCACAAATTAACAAAGATATTGTAGAGCAATTATAAAATAAAAAAGCTAGAAATTATTTCTAGCTTTTTTATTTTTAAGAAAAATTGAAATTAAAAAACTTCACTTTCTTTTAGTTTTTCCATATTGTTAACCAATTGAAGTTCATCAATTAGTTTTTGAATTTTTCCATTCATAACACCGTCCATATCAAAGATATCCATACCAATTCTATGATCGGTAACGCGACCTTGTGCATAATTATAGGTACGAATTTTTGCCGAACGGTCACCAGAACTTACTTGAGAAGTTCTCTTAGTAGCATCTTCAGCTTCTTTTTTAGCCAATTCTTGTTCGTACAATCTTGAACGTAATACGTTTAATGCCTTATCTTTATTTTTGTGCTGTGATTTTTGATCTTGACATTGCGCAACCAAACCCGTTGGAATGTGGGTCAATCGTACTGCCGATTTAGTTGTATTAACAGATTGTCCACCTGGACCAGAAGAACAGAAAAAATCAACACGAACATCATTCATATCAATCTGAACATCAAATTCTTCCGCTTCTGGTAAAACCATAACAGTAGCTGCAGATGTATGAACTCGACCTTGAGTTTCCGTTTGTGGTACACGTTGAACTCGGTGTACACCAGCTTCAAATTTTAATGTTCCATATACATCTTCTCCGGTTACTTCAAAAATTACCTCTTTAAAACCACCAGATGTTCCTTCATTCATATCTACAACCGAAGTTCTCCAACCACGAGCTTCACAATATTTGGTATACATTCTAAAAAGATCACCTGCAAAAATCGAAGCTTCATCACCTCCTGTTCCTGCACGAACCTCTACCATTACGTTTTTAGAATCTTCAGGATCTTTAGGAATTAGTAAAAATTTTATTTCTTCTTCTAGTGCAGGAAGTCGGTCTTTAGCTTCATCAAGTTGCATTTTAGCCATTTCTACCATTTCGGCATCACTTCCGTCAGCAATAATTTCGTTTGCTTCTTTGATGTTAGCATCAAGCGTAATGTATTCTTCGCGCTTTTCAATTAATCCTTTTAATCCTTTATATTCTTGATTCAGTTGAACATAACGTTTTTGATCAGAAATCACATCGGGCTGAATAATCAAATCCGAAATTTCGTCGAAACGCTGTTTTACATATTGAAGTCTTTCTAACATTGTTTATTCTTTATTTAGGTGCAAAAGTAATAAAAAGAGTTGATATTTATGAGACTACTCAATTAGATTTTTATATGAATATATTGATGCTAATTATGGTTATAAATGAGAAACTTTGTTTATGATTATGCCTATTTTCACGGCAATTCTTTGTTAATTATGTGATTTTAAAAGTGCTTTCGAAGCGAACCATTTTTAATAAATTTGGAGTTAATTAGAATCTATTTTTAGTATTTTTACTTTTTTTTAAAAGCATTGTTTTATGAAAGTATTAAAATTGATTGTGTTCCTAACTGCAATAATGGTTGTATCGTGCAAGAAATATGATATTAATGGTAAATTGATAAAAGATTATGAAGAGTTGAATAAATCCAAATGGCTTCTTGGAAATTGGCAAAAAGTGGATAGTACCGGTATTTTACTCGAAAGTTGGTCAGTTCAAAACGACAGTACCTTGGTTGGTTCATCCTATTTTATTACAAAAAAAGGTGACACTATTCATTCTGAAGCTATAGAATTATCAGAAAATCAGGAACATTTGATATATACAGCTACCATAAAAGGAGAGAATAATGATAATCCAATTCCGTTTTTAATGACTGAAAGTACCGACAGTCTACTTGTTTTTGAAAATGTAAAGCATGATTATCCAAAAAAGATTAAATATAAATTGATTTCAGATCAATCTATTTTGGCAACCGTATCAGGTAAAGTAGGAGGAAAGGAAAGTTCAGAAAGTTATAATTTTATCAAGAAGTAATATTTTTTAGTAATTATTAAATAAGCTTGTTAGTAATGGCAAGTTTTTTTTTATATGTATAGTATTGAATATCATATATATTGTATTTTATCATTTAAAATTATTTATATTTATTCTAAATAAACTTTGTAGTTTCATTTCTCGTATCTATATTTGCACAGTTATTTTTAATTATTCTAAATAAAACATAATGAACAAATATATTTTACTTGCACTATTTGCCGTAGCTTTTTCAAATTCCAATTATGCTCAAGATCACTATTCGTCATATAACGACGAAGAATTTGTTGAGAACGATACTATAAAAAAGAAAAAAATTGAACGTCTTCAAGAAGTTATTGTAACCAAAAGCCAGCAAAAAAATCCTGCTACAGTTTCAAGATCAGGCATAAAAGCCATCGACTTACCTCAGAGTATTCAAGTTATTAGCGGTGAAATTATCGAGCAACAGCAAGCTGTACGATTGAGTGATGTTGTTAAAAATGCCAATGGTGTCTATGTTGGTTCTGCACGTGGTGGTGCACAAGAATCATTTTGGTCAAGAGGTTATGATATGTCGGCAAACAATATGTACAAAAATGGATTTAGATTTAATAGCGGATCTATCCCTGAAGTTTCATCCCTTGAAAAAGTTGAAATTTTAAAAGGAAGTTCGGCTTTACTATTCGGAAATGTCGCTCCAGGTGGCATTTTAAATATGGTAACTAAAACTCCTTCTTTTAAAACAGGCGGTGAAATCGTAATGCAAACGGGAAGTTATAATTTCTATAAACCATCTGCTGATTTTTATGGTAAATTTAATGATGCCATAGCTTATCGATTTAATGGTTCTTATGAAAACTCTGAAAGTTTTAGAGATGTAGTTGCTAAAAAGCGGTATTATGTAAACCCATCGTTTCTTTTTAAAATCAATAAAAAAACCGAAATAGTGGTTCAAGGAGATTACTTAAATGACGATTGGATTCCAGATTTTGGTACTGGTTCAATAGGAAGAACCATTGTAAATATACCTCGAAATACCTATTTAGGTGCAAGTTGGTCCAACGGAAATACAAAGCAAGCTACAGCTTCTGTTTTAGTAAATCATCAATTTAATACGAACTGGCGATTGAATTTCAATGCCTCATTTCAAGATTATGTAAGAACTTCTGAAGGAACTGAACGTGTACTTCCAGCTGAAAATGGTGATTGGAATCGTCCGTTAGGAAAAAATAAAGCTTTAGAACAGATTTTTTCAAATCAAGCGAGTTTGCAAGGAATTTTTAAAACTGGAAAGGTAAAACACCAACTTTTTACTGGTATCGATTCTGAAAAATCATTTGCAGATGCTTATACTTTTACTTTCAGCGAAACGTTCAATACCAACCCAATAACCTATGATTTAGTTAATATTTTCGATTTGAGTCTGTATCCGCAACGAACAGATAGACCACAATCAACCAATACTAGAATTGTAAAAACCGAAACCAATCGTTATGGAATTTATGCTCAAGATTTAATCTCACTAACTAGTAAGATCAAGGTTTTAGCAGGAATTAGATATTCAATTCAGGAGGCCAAACCTATTACATATAATCTAGTTGATGGTACTGTAAAAGAAGAAACTATTAGAAATGACCGCGCGTTTTCACCAAAAGTTGGTATTGTATATCAACCTGTTAAAAGTATGTCATTGTTTACGAGTTATTCCAATTCGTTTACGCCAAATACTGGAGTAACAATTTTTAATGAAGCGTTGAAGCCTTCCATAATAGATCAATATGAAGTGGGAGTAAAGAAGGAGTTTTGGAACGGCATGTTAAGTACAAATGTAACTTTGTATCAAATTGTGAACAGTAATTTATCGCAAATTGCTGAATTTAGAGCCGATGGAACACCTAACAATGACAGTACATTGAGGGAATTGAGTGGAGAAACTACGAGTAAAGGTATCGAAATAGACATTGTAGTTCGTCCATTAGAATCCTTAAATATTATGGCAGGTTACAGTTATAATAATATGGAATATACCAAAACTACAGGATTAACAGGAAGTTTTATTGAAGGCGATAGACTAGTTAGAACTCCACAAAATACGGCTAATCTAAGTGCTTTTTATACAATTCCAGCAGGAAAATTAAAAGGCTTGTCAGTTGGTACAATTGCAAATTATATTGGAGATCGTCTAGGTGGTTACAACAATACTAACGGTCAAACTATTCCAGACAGAACCATTCCAATAAATGGATATACAACTGTTGATTTCTCGATGGGATATTCTTGGAAAAAGTTTTCTATATTATGTAAATTATCTAATATTACAAACGAATTGAACTATACCGTACATGAAAATTACAGCATCAATCCGATTGCTCCAAGACAAGTAGTAACATCGCTTAAATATAAATTTTAAAACTATGATTTCTCCATTAAAAGCAAGAAACCTTCATCGAGATTTAGGATATTTTTATATCGGATTAATAATGTCGTTCGCCTTTTCAGGTATTTTAATGAACCACCGTGAAAGCTGGCATCCTGAAAAATATACTGTCGAAACCAAAGCTATTTATGTAAAACTTCCATCCGAAGAAAACATAAACGAAAAGTATGCAGAAGAATTAGGGAAAACCTTAGGTATTGATGATAAATTGCGGCGTCACAATGTAAAGAAAGGTACTTTCAAAATTTCTTTTGAAAAACATGATGTAGAAATTGATATAAAATCGGGTAAAGGCGAAATTGTATCGTTTGTTAAAACGCCAATTATAAGTCAAACGATGAAATTGCACAAAACAACTTCCAATTGGTGGATTTATTATTCCGATATTTTCGGGTTGTCGTTGATTACCATTGCATTTACTGGTGCAATTATGATTCCTGCTGGAAAATTTACTTTTAAAAGACGTGGTTGGAAACTGGCTTTAGCCGGATTGATAGTGCCGCTTTTAATACTTTTGTTTGTTTAAAATTGAAAAGCTCCAATTTAGATTGGAGCTTTTTTTATTAAACAAACTTTTAAGAGTTATAATCCGTACATTTATTAAAAAAATAGTATGAGAATTATTGTTATCATGTTTTTGACTTTCGGACTTTTATTAGGTACAAGTTGTGCCACAAAAAAATATAAAAACATTTCCTATTTAGCCGAAAATAATTCGGAAAAACAAAATCCAACATTGAACATATTTTCTCCACGAAATTCAAAATTTCAGAACAATCCAGTTTTGGTTTTTGTTCATGGTGGGAATTGGAATTCGGGCGATAAAAAATTATATGGTTTTTTCGGAAGAAATTTTGCCAAAAAAGGCATCACTACTATAATTGTTGGATATACTTTAAGTCCGAATGCAAGCTATAACGAAATGGCCATTGAAGTTGCTGACGCAGTGAAATGGACCAAAGAAAACATATCTAGATACAAAGGAAATCCAAATGAAATTTTTCTAACTGGACATTCTGCTGGCGGACATTTGGTTGCTCTTGTTGGTACGAATCCAAAATATCTAAAAGACAAATCTATAGTAAAAGGAATTATTTTAAATGATGCTGCAGGTTTGGATATGAAACATTACTTAGAAGAATTTCCGCCAACAGATGAAGATAATTATTTGGCAACTTGGACCAATAATACGGTTAAATGGCAAGATGCTTCTCCAATTTATTTTCTTGATAAAAATACACCGCCATTTATGATTTATACTGGTAGCAAAACGTACGAAAGTATAAAAGTTTCTAACGAACGATTTCTAAAGGAACTACATCAATTTCAACCTAATGTCAAACCAATAGTTCTAAATAAAAAGCACGTTCCTATGATTTTGCAGTACTTTTTTCCCTGGAACAATCGATTTGACGAGATTATCAATTTTATGAAAGAAAATAAATAGATTCAAAATATATTTTAATGCTGCTTATAATTTCAATTTTGATAATTTTTGAAAGCATATATCCAGATCATTCTTGAAAATCGAATATTGAAAAAGCTTAATGATAGAATTACGATTCCGATGATGAATAGAATTCTTGAGTCAAAATTTTTTTCAAAAAACTGGGATGCAACCAAAAAAGTTAGCAAAGCCTGTCCAACTGTAATGGCATAATTGACAAACATAGCTCCAAAAAAATAGCCAGGTTCTTTTTCAAACTTATAATTGCAATGACTGCAATTGCTGTTCATTTTTGGAAATCCTAAACTAAAGAAGAAACTTTTATCTGCAAAAACTTTTCCTTTATTACAATTCGGACATTCGTTTTTCAAGATGTGATACAAACTATTTAACATGATCTCTATTTTTATACAAATTTAGATTATTGTTGTTTGTAAAATATTTTATATATTCGCTATTACTGATACAAAAAGGACATTTTACGAAATGAAGAAAATTCCAATATATGATATTTCAAATTTTAAGTATAATGTTGCCAACAGTGAATTGTATGTAAACACGTTTAAAAATCATTTAAAAGCACACAGTTTTATTGAAAAACCACACCGTCACAACTTTTACCTATTGGTTTTATTCACGCATGGAACTGGAATTCATGAAATTGATTTTGATAGTTATGATATAAAAAGAGGCAGTTTATTTGTAGTACAACCAGGACAAATTCACAATTGGAAATTATCAAATGACATTGATGGATTCATTGTTTTTTATTCTCAGGAAACGTACAACTTGTATTTTGGAAACAAAAAAATTGAAGAGTATTCCATTTATCAATCGGTGAAATCGCAACCTGAATTATTTTTTGAAGAAGAAGAACTTGAGAAAATAGAAGTGTATTTTAAATTGATGAAAGCAGAAAGTGAATCTATAAAGACCAAACAAAAAGATAAGATTTTAAACTTGTTAGATGTTATAAACATTGAGATTTCGAGAAAGTATTTACCTGAAAGCAATCATAAAACACCCGTTTATAACCACAAAATCGATCAGTTTGAAAAGTTAATTGATGCACACTTTAAAACTGAAAAATCGCCATCGTTTTACGCTTCCAAAATGAGTATTACTTTGAAACATTTGAATAGAATTTGCAAATCAATACTGAATAAAACCGCAACACAATTAATTACAGAACGCGTAATTCTGGAAGCAAAACGACTTTTAATTGATCAAAACAAATCGATTAGTCAAGTTGCAGACCAATTGAATTTTGAAAACTATTCCTATTTTGCCAAACTTTTCAAAAAAGAAAATGGAATTTCTCCCAGTGATTTTAGACGGAATTTGAATTCATAAAAAAACTCGTTTATTGCTAAACGAGTTTCTATATTCTTTTATCTATTCTCTTTTTTCTATTTTTTTTCAGGAATATTTTCCAAAATCTCCAACACAAATTTATAGAATTTTTGAGACGATTTTATCGAAGCTCTTTCGTCTGGAGAATGCGCTCCGTGAATGGTTGGTCCGAAAGAAATCATGTCCATATCTGGATAATTTGTTCCTAAAATCCCACATTCCAAACCTGCGTGACAAGCTACAACTTTTGGTTTTTCTCCGTTTTGTTTTTCGTAGATTGTAGTCAAAACATCTAGAATTTCAGACTTAACATTTGGTGTCCAACCTGGATAACTTCCGCCAAAAGTAACTTCGCAACCAAACAATTCGTAAGCCGAACGTAGCGCATTTGCTAAGTCCATTTTAGACGTTTCTACTGAAGAACGTGTTAAATTTTGGATAGAAATTTCGCCATCTTTCACGATAACTCTTGCAATATTATTTGATGTTTCTACTAAATCTTCCATATCGGCAGACATTCTGTAAACGCCATTATGCGCTGCATAAATAGAACGCAACAAACCTTCTTGAACACCCAAATCCATTACGTGAGTAGGCAAATCTGACCTTTCGATTTCAATAGTAAGATTTGGTTCAGTAGTTTTGAATTCGGCTTTAATATCTCCAATAATTTCTTGCATATCAAAGGCAAAAGCTTCGTCATACATTCCGGCAACAATTACTTTGGCAACACTTTCTCTTGGAATTGCATTGCGCAAACTTCCACCAGAAATTTCAGCAATTTGAAGTCCGAAATTCTCAAATCCGTCAAACAATAAACGGTTCATGATTTTGTTGGCATTACCCAAACCTTTGTGAATATCCATTCCCGAATGTCCGCCATTCAAACCTTTAACCGTAATTGTGTAACCAACCGAACTTTCTGGAGTTTCTTCTAGATTGTAACTTCTGTTGGCTGTTACGTCAATTCCACCAGCACAACCTATGTCAATTTCATCATCTTCCTCGGTATCCATATTTAACAAAATATCTCCGTTAAGAATTCCGCCTTTTAGGTTCAATGCGCCAGTCATTCCGGTTTCTTCGTCAATGGTAAAAAGTGCTTCAATTGCTGGATGCACAATGGTTTTACTTTCTAAAATGGCCATAATCATGGCAACTCCAAGTCCGTTATCAGCACCAAGTGTTGTTCCGCGAGCACGAACCCAGTCGCCATCAACGTACATATCAATTCCTTGCGTGTCGAAATCGAAATTAGTGTCGTTATTTTTTTGATGCACCATGTCTAAATGTCCTTGCAAAACCAACGCTTTACGATTTTCCATTCCAGCAGTTGCAGGTTTTCTGATAATTACGTTGCGGATTTCGTCTTCAAAAGTTTCTAATCCTAAACTGTTTCCGAAGTTTTTCATGAATTCAATTACTCGGTCTTCTTTTTTTGACGGACGCGGAACTGCGTTTAAATCGGCGAATTTGTTCCAAAGATCTTTTGGTTCAAGGTTTCTAATTTCTTGGCTCATTATTTTTAAGTTTCGGAGTTAATTAAGTTGCTAAGTTTCTGAGTTTTCTATGGCTTCGTTTCTCAGTAACTTAGTTACCCAGCGACTCAGCGACTCTGACTGCAAAGTTACAAAGTTTAATTTCTTTACGAATTGATATTGTGATTATATTTACATTTCAAAAATCACAGATGCAACGCAAATACATTCTACCAATATTTTTAGTATTTCAGATTTTATTTCTGAAACTCATTGCCTTTTTTCCTGAAGTTGTAGAACGATTTTACAGCAACGGATTGTATGTTGGGATATCAAAAATTTCTAGGACTATTTTTGGCAAATTTCCGTTTTCGGTTGGTGATGTTTTCTATGGAATTTTGATTGTTTATCTTTTAGTTCGAATTTGGAACGCTAGAAAAACGTGGAAGACACAGTGGAAAAATAATTTATTATCTGTTTTGAGTTGTATTTCTGTTGCTTATTTTCTATTTCATTTTCTATGGGCATTTAATTATTATCGTGAGCCACTTTTTGAAAAAATGAGTATCAACCGTGAATATACTGATGAAGATTTGTATGCTTTTACTGAAAAATTGATTTTGAAAACTAATGAAATTCAGTATCAAATTACAACTAATAAAAAACTAAAAGTTACCAATTCCTATTCGCAGGATTCCATTTTTAAGATGACGCAAAATGGTTATGATGCTTTAGCTAAACAATTTACGTTTTTTAAATATGAAACTCCGAGTAGAAAGAAATCGTTATTTAGTTTGCCACTGACTTACATGGGATTTGGTGGTTATTTGAATCCGTTTACTAATGAAGCTCAGGTAAATTATAAGCTTCCGATGGTTGGTTTTCCGAATGTGATTTGTCACGAAATGGCACATCAGATGGGTTTTGCCAGCGAAAGTGAATGTAATTTCATAGGATTTTTGGCTTGTATAAAAAACGACGATTTGTATTTTCAATATTCGGCCTATTCGAATGCATTGCGTTATTGTATGAATAACGTTGGGTTGAAAAACGAAGCAAAATTCAATTATTTTAAAGCTAAAATCAATCCTGGAATTTTAGCAAACTATAAAGAAAGCGAAGAATTTTGGAAACAATACGACACTTTTATAGATAAAGGTTTTCATGCGTTTTATGACCAATTTTTAAAAATGAATCAGCAAAAAGACGGTATAGAAAGTTATAGTAAGTTTGTGGATTTATTGATCAATTATTATAAAAAAAAAGAGTTTTTATAATTTAAAGAAATAGTAAACGTTTAAAGAAAAACAAAAAATGAGAAAAATTATTTGCGTATTGTTTATATTAAGCATAGCTTCTTGTACTAATGAAAATTTAAATTCAATTAGCACACAAAACTTAAATTTTACTGATATCTATAACATTGAAGCTGATACATTAGATATTGATATGGTTTCCAATGTATCTGAAAACTCAATATTCTTATCCTATTCAGCAAATAATGGATTAAATGAAAATATTTTGAAATTAAATACTTCGACAAATAGTATCTCAGAAATGGTTTATCCTGATGTTTCTGAAGCTAGGCAAATAGAAATTTTAGGGAATAATATTTTTTCTTACTCTTCGAGCGATATTATGAAGTTAGACTTGAATTTAAATTTAGTATCAACGAACTCATTGACAACTGAAGCTTATTACCCTAGAATTGTAGGGAGAAATAATACAATTCAAATCATTAAAGGCATTGATAATATTTTGGTATATGATGTAATAAATGATAATTTTACTTATCCTACATTTACTGTTAATGAAAATTATCTATATAAAGCTGATGGTGAAATAATAAATGATGTATTATATTTTTTTGGTGGACTTGAATTGGTTAATCAAGTCCTAATTCCTTCAAATCAAATTAACATTTACAATTATTCTTCAGATAACTGGTCTTCACAAATATTACCTTTTTTTGTATCTGAATCATTTACTGATGTTTACGATAATAAAATCATTGTAAGTGGCAATAAACAAATAAATCATAGTGATGGATTTATTGGATTATACAATCCAATTGACGGAACTTATACCGATTTAGTTACTTCATTAAATTTAAACAATATTAGCATTAGAGGAATTTCTGTTCTTAATAATGAGCTCTATATTGCTTATGCCGATTTTGTATCACCATTTCCTAATCTAATAGATATTAAGATTGCAAAAGCAACTTTACCTTAATAAATTTTTTACATTTCATCACTAGTAAAAGTAACAAAACTTCTCTTTTTAAACGGTCTAACAATTAATCTTCCTTCACGGTCAAAACGAATGTAATTGTATACCCAATTTAGGAAAACAACAGCTTTATTTTTGAATCCGATGAGTGAAAAAAGATGCACGAACATCCAAACGAACCAAGCAAAAATACCGTTAAAATGATATTTTGGTAAATCTACAACGGCAAGATTTCTTCCTATGGTTGCCATCGAACCTTTGTCGTTGTATTCGAAAGGTTTCATAGGTTGGTTTTTCAATAATTTTATCAGATTTTCTCCCAATAAATCGCCTTGTTGTAATGCTGGTTGTGCCATCATAGGATGACCTTGCGGATATTTTTCAGTTTCCATAGATGCGATATCGCCAATAGCGAATATATTATCGTAACCCACAACTTGATTGTATTGATTTACTCGTATTCTATCTACTTTTTCTACTAAAGATGTGGCATCTAAACCAGCGACTTTTGCGCCTTGAACACCAGCTGTCCAAATTACGGTTGCGGTTTCAAAAGTTAAATCGGAATTGGTTGTGATTGTTCGTCCATCGTAATTGGTTACACGAACATTTTTCCAAATTTTTACACCCAAATCTACCAGAAATTTATCGGCTGCAGTAGACGATTTCTCCGACATTGTGTTTAGAATTCTATCGCCACTTTGTACCAAATTGATTTGCATTTTATCGATGTTCAAATCGGGATAATCCTTTTGCAGAATGGCTTTCTTCATCTCGGCCAACGCGCCTGCGAGTTCTACACCAGTTGGTCCGCCACCGACTAGAACAAAATTTATTAAAGCGTCTTTATCAGCTTGATCGGTGGTGAGAACGGCTTGTTCAAAATTTTCTAGAATTAAACTTCGAATGTTTAACGATTGCGGAATGGTTTTCATGGACATCGAATTGCGTTCGATTTCTTTATTACCAAAATAATTGGTTTTGGAACCCGTAGCAATGACTAAATAATCGTAATGTAAATCACCTATTTCGGATATTATTTTTTGGTTAGCGGTATCAATTTCTTTTACAGATGTGAGACGGAAATAAAAATCTTTATAGGAATGAATTACTTTTCGGATAGGGTAGGCTATAGAACCAGCTTCCAATCCTCCTGTGGCAACTTGATATAAAAGTGGTTGAAAGGTGTGGTAATTGTGTTTGTCTATCAATACAACTTGTAGATTTTTGTTGCGTAATTTTTTGGCTATGCTTAATCCTGCAAAACCACCGCCGATTATTACTACTCTTTTTTTGGTTGATTGTGGTATGTTCATGTACTTAGTTTCTGAGTGACTGCGTTGGATAGTAACTTAGTCTTTCTACAAAGTTAGTGAAGATTTTATTTAACCGTGTACGGAATTTAAGTTCATTTAATAAAAATGTTCTTGTGCATTTGAGTTTAGAAAAAATGATGACTAATCTAGCCCTGTTTGAAAGGAAAAACCTTTGCATTTTTATGCAAAGTTTTGGGATGAAAGCAGGAAAATGGTGGATTGAAGAGGCGCATACCATTTGCTTCAAGAAAAAAAAGTGTATCTTGTAACAAAAACTAAATTTAGTTTACTAACGTAAGTATGAGTGCGAGTTTGGAACAGTCTTTTGTAGCGCAGTTGAAGGAAAATCAGAATATAATCCACAAGATTTGTAGGTTGTATACATCTGATGCTGATGCGCATAAGGATTTGTTTCAGGAAATTACGATTCAGTTGTGGAAGGCTTTTCCTAAGTTTCGAGGAGATGCAAAGTTTTCGACTTGGGCCTATCGTGTGGCTTTGAATACTGCTATCACTTTGTATCGAAAGAGTACTCGAAGTGTGAAAACAGTGGAATATGAAAAGCATAGTTTTTTTATTTCGCAGGAAGATTATAATAGCGAAGAAGAGGAACAAATAAAGTTAATGTACAAAGCAGTTTATCAGTTAAATGATATTGAAAAAGCATTGATTTTCATGTATTTGGAAGATAAAGATTACACCGAAATTTCGGAAACTTTAGGTATTACTGAGGTGAATGCACGAGTGAAAATGAACAGAATTAAGGGTAAATTGAAAAAAATATTAAATCCGTAAGGTTATGATGGATGAATTGGATTTATTGAAAAAAGACTGGAAAAGGAATGCAAATTCTTTTACACAGGTGTCGGAAGTGGATATTTATAAGATGTTGCATAAAAAATCATCTTCGATTGTGAAGTGGATTTTGGTTATTAGCGTTTTAGAGGTTTTGTTGTGGACTTGCATTAGTTTGTGTTTTAGTACTGATGATTATTTAAAGAAAATGCACAGTGAGTATCTAATTGAATACTTTAAGTATTTAACGATATTTAACTACGCTGTGATTGCTTTGTTTATTTATTTGTTTTATAAAAATTATGCGGCAATTTCTACCACTACATCCACTAAAAAATTGATGAGCGATATTCTTAAAACTCGACGAACAGTTAATTACTATGTGTGGTATAATTTGGGAATGATGGGATTGAGTATGGTTTTGGGATTTGTTCTTGCCTTTAACATCAATCCTCAAATACATAAACTGATTGAAAACCAGAAAGCTTTCATAATTTTGATTGTTTTTTGTATAATTTGCTTGGTTGTATTTTTATTATTATTTTGGTTGTTTTACAGACTTATATATGGAATATTATTACGACGATTATCAAATAATTATAAGGAGTTAAAGAAAATTGATTTATAAAAAAAGTGCTGATATAATTATCAGCACTTTTTTTATTTAATATTCCCAACGTCGTAATTTATTGAGTTTTTCTTGTTCTTCTAGTTCTTCTACTGGAATAACTTTTAGAAATGATGGATGTTGCTCGATTGCATATTCTACTTTTTCTACAATTTCTTCAATCGTGTCATTTTCGTAGTCAATCTCCAAAGGTTCTTTAATTATAAACGATTGTAAAATTCCTTTCTTCTTTAATCGTAGTCCTTTTTTATCAAATGATCTTCTAAAACCATCGATGACTATTGGTACAACAATAGGTTTGTGTTGCTTGATAATATGTGCTGTTCCTTTACGAACGGGTTTAAATGACTTGGTTGTACCTTGTGGAAATGTAATTACCCAACCGTCGTTTAATGCAATTTTAATATTTTCGGTATCGTTGGGGTTGACTTCGCGTTTTTCGGTCACGTCTTTTCCACCAGCACGCCAAGTTCTTTCGACAGTTATCGCTCCAACGTACGCCAAAATTCTTGGAAGTAAACCTGCTTTCATAGTTTCGCTTGCGGCCACATAATATAAATTCATCTTGGGTTGCCACAAATAACCTACATTTTTAATGTTGTCGGCACGACCAGAAAGACTAGCATTAAATACATGAAACATGGCAACTACATCGGCAAAATAGGTTTGATGATTGGAAATGAAAAGTACATTTCTATCGGGTAAAGCTCTTATGATTTCAGAACCGTCTATTTGTAATTCGTTAAAACCTCGATAACGACGATGCGTGATGACTCCGAAAATACGAATAAGCCATTTTTTTATGAATAATATATGTCCGAAAGGATTTCTTTTAAATAATCCCATAATTGTTGTCCTATTTTTGGATGGCAAACATACAAAATCAAAATTTAAAATACCATTTTCAGCACATCTTTTAACTCACTTAGCATCATGGCTGTTGCACCCCAAATGATGTGTTGGTCTATCTGAAATGCAGGAACTTCCATAGCTGTAGCGTAAGAAGTATCTAAAGTATGATTGGTAATTATAGCATCGTCTAAAAGTTTAGTAAGCGACATTTCGATAATTCCTGCCACTTCATCAGGTTGAAGTGTAAACTGCAATTCGGTTTGAGAAATGCCTAAAAAAGGAGATACTAAAAAGTTGCTTGGAGGAATATATATTTCAGAGAAAGCTCGAATGACCTCAATTTTATCTGATGGAATTCCTATTTCTTCATGAGTTTCGCGCAAGGCGGTATACTGTATATTTGGATCTGAATTTTCAAATTTTCCTCCTGGGAATGCAATCTGTGAAGAATGAACACCAGGGTAGGCATTTCGTACTATTAAAACTAAATGAGTTATTGCATTTTTGGGATAAAAAAGCATCATTACACCAGCTTTTCTAGCATCAGAAAATTTAGATTCGGCTTCCTTCATCAATCGAATTCGTTCGGAAGGTGCCATTTTCACATGCGAATCAATTGCAGGTAAATTCAAATTTTTTACAGAAGAAATGTTGTTTAAAAAGATGTCAAAATTCATTATATCTGAGTTTATTTATTCCTAAATTTACCAAAAATACGGAAGATAAACAAAATGTACAGTAAAGAAGAAACACTTAAATTAAAAAAACAATTTTGGACAGCATTTGCCGAATACAATCCTAGAAAATGGATGTTGTATGATACCAAAATTAAAGACGTGACTTTCAAATTTTTTGTTGATAACAAAAAGGCACAAGTACTTTTAGATATTGAACCTAATAATGAAGCGCATCGCAAGATTTATTTTGAAAAAATCGAGTCTTTAAAAACAATCTTGTTGGAAGAGTATTTGCCTGACGCAATATTAGAACGAAACTACTATTTGGAAAATGGCAAAATCATCAGTAAAGTATGGGTTGAACTTACCGAGGTTAGCTTGAATAATCCTAAAACGTGGGATAGAATATTTGCATTCTTTTCAGAAAACATGTCGCAGTTTGAATTGTTTTTTAATGAATATGAAGACTACATAAAAGATTTAACGTTGAATACCTAATTTTTTTGTAATCAATACAATTTTAACAAAAATTAAGCGTTGTTGTTATATAAATCAATTAGACTATGTAACATAAATACTTTAACCCTTAATTTTTATTATTATGTCAAAAGTTAGTATTTATGAAAAAAAATGGCTAGACCTTGTTTTTGAAGGAAAAAACAAAGAATATGGTGCTTATAAATTGCGCCAAGAAAATGAAAAAACTAGTGCATTTGCCTTTTTGTCTGGAGCCTTACTTTTAGGTGGATTTGTTCTTATTTTAAGTTCATTTAACGAAAAGCCTGATGCGACTAATCCCAAAACAGATGGTTCCGTTGTAACTGTAAAAATTGATGAACCTTATACAGTAACTCCACCAGATGAAAAAATTGAAAAAGCTGAAGAAAAAGTAAAATCAGTACAACCAGAAGTTTTAGAACCTGTTATCGATAAAGGTACTTTTGTAGTTACAAAAACAACGCAAGCAATTGTTGATATTCCAACCGATTTAACAGTTAATTCTTTGCCAACGCCTACAAACGGAAGTCCTACAGGAACTTTACCTGACACTGGAGATAGCAAACCTTCTGGCGGAAATTCTTTAGACGGTGTAAAAAAGCCAACTAATCTAACGGTTAGAACTTCGGAATTAGATAAACTACCAACTTATCCAGGCGGAATGAAGAATTTTTATGAATTTGTTGCCAATAATTTTGATAGAGATAATTTAGAAGAAGGTGATGTTGTTAAAGTTAATGTATCGTTTGTCATCGAAAGAAATGGTAGCATGACCGATATCAAAGTGATGGAAAATGTGAATTCTGCAGTTTCAAAAGAAGCTATACGTGTTCTTAAATCGTTGAAAACAAAATGGACGCCAGGAATGAAAGATGGCGATTCGGTTAGAACGTTTTTTACGTTACCAATTTCAGTCGTGATGTAATATCTTACTTTATGATAAAAAAAAACTGTAATCCAAAAATTACAGTTTTTTTATGCTATTTTTTAAAATATTTAAAAGGAACAAATAACATTCCGAAACATTCTCCATCTCCTTTACCAATATGTTTATGATGCATTTTGTGAGCTCTTCTAACTCCTTTTGCATAAATGTTATTAGCGTTTCTAAACATTTTAAAACGTTGGTGAATAAAGATATCGTGCACTATAAAGTAAGCCAAACCATAGGCGAAAATACCTAAACCTATTGAAATTCCTATTTCTAAAATTCCTTTTTGCCAAAGTAAAAAACATCCGATACTTACTACCGCATAAAAAATAAAAAAGGCATCATTACGTTCGAACCAAGAGTCGTGATCTTTCTTGTGATGATCGGCGTGCAAACTCCATAAAAAACCGTGCATTACGTATTTATGAGTGAACCAAGCCATAAATTCCATTATGATAAAGGTGAGCATAAAAACTACTATATGAATCCACATGATATTTTGAATTTTAATTACAAATTTCGATAATTTGTTGTTTAGTTAAAAGAAACAAGTTTTAAATTAATCTTAAATTATATTCAGTTTATACGAAAAATAGCATTTTGCAAAAAGACCATATTTTTGATAATCTGGAACTCGAATACGAGAATTTTTAATTTCCATTGAAGGCGTTTTTTTAAGTTTTGACAAGAGTTTTTTGTAATACACATAGGCTGTATATACTCCAAATTTAGCTTCGATTGGTAAATTTACAATGCCTTGGTAACCAGCTTCAAAATCCGCTTCAATTTCTTTGATGATTTCATTTTTGGAATTTTCATCTAATTTAGATAAATCGGTATTTGGAAAATAAGTTCTACTTAAATCTTCAAAGTCGGCTTTTAAATCTCTAAGAAAATTGACTTTCTGAAATGCCGAACCCAGTCGCATCGCCGAGTGTTCTAAACTTTTATATAATTCTTCGTTTCCATTTACAAATACTTTTAAACACATTAATCCTACAACATCTGCCGAACCGTAAATGTATTCTTTGTATTCTTCGTGTGTTTGGTATTCTTTTTTGGTAAGATCCAATTTCATACTTTTCATAAAAGCATCAATCAAATCGGTTGGTATTTTATATTTGGTAACGGTATGTTGAAACGAATTTAAAATCGGATTTAAACTG
Organism: Flavobacterium sp. SP2; assembly: GCF_057626655.1. NCBI lineage: Bacteria > Pseudomonadati > Bacteroidota > Flavobacteriia > Flavobacteriales > Flavobacteriaceae > Flavobacterium > Flavobacterium solicola. The sequence goes on along the minus strand of NZ_JBVHBT010000001.1, from coordinate 225,369 downwards.
ATTTTGTTTTTTAAAGCATCTGTTAAATCTTTTTCAAACAGTTCAAACAATTCTTCTTTATTGTAATCATGAAAAGTGTCTACAATTTCGTCAGCAAACCGAACAAAACCATAGATATTGTAGATGTCTTGACGAATACTTGGGGCTAACATTTTTACAGCCGATGAGAATGAAGTGCTGTAAGACTTGGTGACATTCTTGCTGCAATCAAAAGAAACTTTATCAAATAGAGATTTCATAGAATTCGTAAATGCTTATTATTTATTATATTTTTTTATCAAATCGGCCACAAGTTTTCCAGAGATTAATGCTGGTGGAACTCCTGGTCCAGGAACGGTTAGCTGTCCTGTGAAATATAGATTTTCTACTTTTTTACTTTTCAGCTTTGGTCTTAAAAAAGCGGTTTGTAATAGCGTATTCGCCATTCCATAAGCATTTCCTTTATAGGAATTGTATTCTTTTATAAAATCAGACACACAAAAAGATTCCATAAAAATAACATTATTTACGACACTTTGTTGTGTTATAGTTTCAAATCTTGAAATTATTTTGTTAAAATATAAATCACGTAGTTCTTGAGTATCTTCAATGCCCGGTGCAATTGGTATCAAGAAGAAGCCATTTTCACAATTTTCGGGTGCTAAATTAGTATTAGTAACCGAAGTGAAATTAGCATAAAACAATGGTTCTTTGGGCCATTTGGGATGATCATAAATCTCGGATGCATGGGTATCAAAATCAACATCGAAAAATAAATTATGGTGTTCAACATTTTTTAATTTCTTGTCAAAACCTACATAAAAGAGTAGAGAAGAAGGAGCAAATGTCTTGTTTTCCCAATATTTCTCAGAATATTGACGGTATTGTGGTTCTAATAGTGTTTCCGAATGATGGTAATCTGCCCCAGAAAGTACAATATCAGCTTCAATTTTTGTACCGTTCACGACGATACCAGTTGCTTTTTTATTTTCAACTAGTATTTTTTCAATTGGTGTATTTGTGTTTATTGTAACTCCAAGTTCAAGAGCCAATTTTTCCATTCCAAGAATTACACTATACATTCCACCAGTAGGTTGCCACGTTCCTAAACCGAAATCGGCATAATTCATAAAACTGTAAAAAGATGGCGTATCCGAAGGTTTTGCACCTAAAAAAAGTACTGGAAATTCAAGGATTTGAATTAACTTTTTATTTTTGAATTTTTTTCTTACATCTTTACTTATGTTTGAAAAAAACTGATTAACTTTTGTAGCCGTTTCTAGTGTAATCAATTCTAAAGGCGATTCTCCAGGTCGATAAACTAAGTCTTTGATGGCTATGTTGTAATTACTTTGTGCTTCTTTCATAAACGAAGCTAACTTTTCACCGCTTCCTTTTTCGATACTTTCAAAAGTTGTTACAATTTCGGGAAGGTTATCAGCAATGGTAACAAAGTCTTCGATTCCGAAAAATACTCTGTAGGCAGGAGACAATTTTGTTAATTGATAATAATCGGATGGTTTTTTTCCAAAGTCTCCAAAAAAACGTTCAAAAACATCTGGCATCCAATACCATGACGGACCTATGTCAAAGGTAAATCCATCACGAATTAGTTGTCTGGCGCGTCCTCCAATAGTTTTGTTTTTTTCAAAAATGGTTACATCATTTCCTTCTTTAGCTAAATAGCATGCAGCTGCCAAAGCTGAAAATCCAGAACCAATAATTTTTATGCTTTTACTCATCGTTATTCTTACTATGTTTTAAAGGTTTGTTGTTTTAAATCGATTCCATTAGGTTTTCAATAGAGCTGAAAACTTTAACTTTAGAGCTAATTTTTTTCGATTCAACATATTCAGTCATTCTACCAATAAGCCATAATTCAGATGTTTGATCTAGTATTTCGGTTTCAATTTCGTTTATATAACTAGGTAAATTTGCTTTTTCAGGTTCAACAGTCATGTAGCAAACATAAACAATATTGTCAAAATATTTTTTCAAATCTTTTAAACTGTCTGTAGGAACACTTTCGCCAAGATAAATTGTTTTGTATCCGTTAAGAATTATTTCATAGTTTAAATACATTAAACCCAATTCATGAATCTCATTCATTGGTAAGTATAATATGAACAATTTGTCTGTTTTAGTAGGCTCTAAAACCTGAATTTTTTCGGTATTAATTAATAATTTTTGTTTTATCAAATAACTTATGAAATGTTCATGTGCTGGTGTAATAGTATCAGTTTGCCATAAAAACCCAATCTCATTCATTAACGGAATGACAACATCATGAAAAATCTCCTTAAATGATTTTTCAGAAAGCAGTGTATTATAGGTGTTAAAAAATAAGGTTTGATCAAAATTCATCATAGCCATTTTAAAAGAGCTAATAGCATGATTTTTGGCACTTTTTTCAGATATGATATCTCGAACTAAAGCAGGTATTTTTTCTTCAGGCATTTTGGATATTTTTGAAATTTTATATCCATATTCATGCAGTAAGGTGATGTTAAGTAACTTTTGTAAACAGGCAAGATCATAATATCTTATATTGGTATCAGTTCGCATAGGTTCCAAAACATTGTATCGTTTTTCCCATATTCTTATAGTGTGCGCTTTAATACCTGAAAGATTTTCTAAGTCTTTAATACTAAATGTATTTTTAACATTGTTCATCGTTTATCAAATTTTGTTAAACAAAAGTATTAATAAAAAACTAAACAATTGCAAAAAAAGATAAAAATAAAAAAAGCAAACTAAAAAGTTTGCTTTAATGTGACTTCGATGGGATTCGAACCCACACGTTCTTTCGAACACCACCACCTCAAAGTGGCAAGTCTACCAATTTCTCCACGAAGCCTAAACAAAAAAAGTTAAGCGCTAAGCTTAACTTTTTTTTGTGACCCGACTGGGGCTCGAACCCAGGACCCCATCATTAAAAGTGATGTGCTCTACCGACTGAGCTATCGAGTCAATACAAATAAGAAAATAAAAAAAAGTGACCCGACTGGGGCTCGAACCCAGGACCCCATCATTAAAAGTGATGTGCTCTACCGACTGAGCTATCGAGTCTTTTTTATTTCTTGAATGCGGGTGCAAATATAAGGCGTTATTATTAATATTTCAAAGCAATTTTGTTATAAATTTGTCTTTTTTTATTATTATCTCTTAATGCCTTAATTTATAAGGTTTTATTTTATGAAAAAAGTTATATTAGTAGGTTATATGGGAAGTGGTAAGTCGGTTATTTCAGATAAATTGTCCCAAAAAATAAATATTCAGGTAACAGATCTCGACAAATTAATTGAAGAAAATGCAAAAAAATCTATAAAAAACATTTTTGAAGATAAAGGAGAATTGTATTTCAGAAAATTAGAAAACAAAATATTCAAAGAAATCATTGAGTCAAAAGAAGATGTAATTATAAGTACTGGCGGAGGAACACCATGCTATTATAATAATCACAAACTATTAAACGGTGATGGACGCATTTCTATTTATTTGAAAGCTTCAATAGATACACTGTACGATCGTTTAAAAAAGGAATTCGAATCGCGTCCAATAATTGCTAATCTAGAACTAGAAGAAGCCAAAGAATTTATAGCAAAACATCTTTTTGAACGAAGCTATTTTTACAATCAAGCAACTTATGTCGTAACGGTTGATAATAAAAGTGTGGATGAAATAGTTTCAGAGATTACAATTTTATTATCGTAAAATAGCACAATCGTTATTAGGTTCAAAAATTACAGCCACGTGTTCGTGTGAAGAAGTAGATAACGAAATTCCTTTAAAATCGACTTTTACTGGATATTTTTTATGATTTCTATCGATTAATACAGCAGTTTTTAATTTGGTTACAGGTACTTCAAGAAAATGTTTAACACCATAAACCAAAGTAGTTCCCGTATTCAAAACATCATCTACAAGTACAATTCCTTTGTTTTGATAAATTTCAGTAGGTATTGAAGTCGTAATGTTTTCGTTTGGATTATTCTTGTTGATATTGATTTCACACAACACCACTTTTAAGGGTGAAATAGTACTTAAAACTGAAGCAATTTTTTGTGCGAAAACATAACCATTATCTGCAATACCGGCAATAATTATTTCGGGCTCGTCAACAAACGTCTCATAAATTTGATAGGCTATGCGTTTTATTTTATGTTCTATTTCTTGATGGTTTAAAATAATATTTCTGTTCATGTTTTTTTTGTAAAGATATTAATTAATCATTTTCACCAAGTTCTATTTCGTCTAAATCTCGGCGGTCTTTTTTTGTTGGTCGTCCTGTTCCAGTCTTTCTGTAATGCTCTTTTGATAATTTTAAAAGTTCTAAATGGGCAAATGATTCTGCTGGAGTTTCATCTTTTCTGTAAATATCAACCAATTTTGCTCCAACACGATTATCTGGAACATCCAACACCGAAATAATGTGGGTAATTTGGTCTTTTCTAAAAGTAATTTTATCGCTCGGAAAAACCTCCTTCGACGGTTTGGCTATTTGACCATTTACAGTAATATGATTTTTTTTACATGCCTCAGTAACCATATTTCGGGTTTTGTAGTAACGTACACACCATAAGTATTTATCAACTCTCATATTATTTTCTAAAATCAACGTTAAATAGTTTACAAAAATAAATCAATATTGTATCTTGCACACCTAAATTCTAAATAATAATGAACAAATTTTTAAAAATTTTTTCTTTCATAGTTCTAACTATCGTTGTGAGTTCTTGTTCAAAAAGTGATGACAGTTCTACTGAACCTCTTAGAGATTATTCAGAACAGTATCTTAAAGATATAGATTCTATAGAAAAATTCATGGATACACATTATATGGATGTCGATGCTGATTTTAATGTAACGTTTACACCAATTCCGGCAGGAGGAAGCCAGCAACCTGTAAGTTCACATCCTGATCTTACTTTTAAAATGGTTGAAAATGAAGATCATGGGGTTAACTATAAAGTGTATTACATAAAACTTCAAGAAGGTAATAACAGACGTCCTTCGAGAGCAGATTCTGTGCATGTTGCTTACCGTGGTATTGTAACTTCTAATACGCAGTTTGACTTAGCACAACAGCCTACTTGGTTGCAATTGGAAGATTTAGTTCCAGGTTGGAAAGAAATTATTCCAGAATTTAAAACAGGTTTCTACGATACTGTAGAAGGTCCAAATCCGGTGAATTTTCAAGAATATGGCGCTGGTGTTATGTTTTTACCATCAGGTTTAGGGTATTACAATGCGGTTCCTCCTGGAGGAAATATTGCTACGTATTCTCCGCTAATTTTTAATTTCAAATTAATGGAATTGCAGTACAAAGATCATGACCGTGACGGAATTTTATCTAAAGACGAAGTTGCTCCTGGTGATTTAACAGGCGATATAGAAGGCTACGACAGCGATGGTGATGATGTTCCCAATTTCTTTGATGTAGATGACGATGGAGATTTAATTTTAACTAAGAATGAAATCATAAGAAACCCTGATGGAACTTATTCGTACCCTGATTGTAATGGAAATGGTATTCCAAATTATTTAGATAAATTAGATAAAAACATTGGATTTCCATGTCCTTAAAAATAAAAATAACCATAAAAAAACCTGAATTCAAAATTCAGGTTTTTTTTATATCTTAAATTAAGCTTTCTTATTTTTACCGTTGTTGAACTTTACTTTTTCAACAATTTCGATTTTTTTAGCGGGTCTTTTCTCTTTGTATTTTGAATTAGAAACGGGCTTTTTCTTGGCAGTTGCTTTAGGAGTTTGATCGCCACGAGAAGCATTAAAATCGGCCGAATATTCTTTCTTTACAAATTCCTTTTTAGGCTGAATAGCAGCTTTATTTTGTTTCAAAACCTCTTGCGGATTTTTTGGGTTTTCTTTTGTACCGCGTAAGTGAATGATTAATCCATTTAAGAAATTTCTAAGAATTTGATCGCCACACAACATAAAATCGGCATGATCTTCGGCTCTAAAAATGTTTCCAATTTCTCCTTTAGATATTCTAAAATCTACCAATTCCAAAATCTCTATAATTTGATCATCACGTAATTGCAAGGCAACACGTAGTTTTTTGAAAATATCGTTGTTGTTCATATTTTATTAATTTAGAAAAGCCAAAGGTACGCTTTTTTAAAACCTTCACGCCATAATTTTTCGTTGTGTTGTCCGTTTTTAATTATGATTTTTTTGTTTTGCATTTTGCATTCACAGCGTTTTGTGTTTACCAAATACTCCATAGCGTTTAAATCGCGCACCATATCTTCGTCACCTTCGTTGTCTCCACATAAAAAATAAATTTTGGTTTTGAAGGTTTTAGTTTGCTCCATCAGTTCAAAAATCTCTTTACGATTGAACCAAAACGATGGTGAAAAGCAACCCACTTTACCAAAAACTTCTGGATGTTTTAATGCGCCATAAAACGAGACTAAGCCTCCAAGTGAACTTCCAAACAAAGCAGTATTTTTAGCATTCACTTTAGTACGATAGTTTGTATCAACATAAGGTTTTAGGGTAGAGACTATAAAATCTAAGTAATTATCGGCATTTCCACCGCCATATTTTTCGTTTTTGAACGGTGTCAATTCTTCCATTCGTTTTTCATTTCCGTGTTCAATTCCAATTACAATTACTTGCGCATTAATGCTATCGAGCGTTTCATCGATGTTCCATTCGCCTACATATGAGGTTTTGGCATCAAACAAGTTTTGACCGTCGTGCATGTAAATTACAGGATATTTTTGGTTGCCTTTTTCATAATCTTTAGGCAAATAGACCCAAATTTTTTTGGTAACTTTTAATTGTGGAGCGGCAATGGTAAAGGTTGAAACGCGTTCACTTGCAGTACTTTCTTGACTGAAAGAGTAGCAAAAGAAGAGTAGGAATGCAAATAACAGAATTGATTTCAAGATACAATTTTTTTAATTTTTTCTAAATAAATGTTTATTTTAGCTAAAATTTTTAGCCTATGCCAACAAAAGTACAAAAATTGAGCTTATTAGCCGACATGATTGCCTTTGCAATTGTGGACGGAAAACTGCACGAAAGAGAATACTTATTTCTTTCCATGATTGCCGAAGAGTTGCAGGTTGAAAAAGAAGAATTTAAACAACTCTTTCATAACGAAGTCAAATCGGAAGTTATAAAAAGTGAGTTTGAACGCATTCAGCAATTTTACAGATTGGCTTTGTTAATGCATTGCGACGGCATATTGCACGAACGTGAACGCATTGCAATTCATGAAATTGGCGTAAATATGGGATTGAATCCGTTTGCAATTAAGCGCGTTTTAAAAGCCATGCAAGAATCACCAACGCGAATGGTATCACCAAATTTTTTATTGGAGGTATTTCAGGAGCAATTGAATTAAATTTATAGATTTCACACAAGACAATTATTATTTAGCCCTGATAGCAATGGTATCATTGCTTTTTCTGCAATGATTTAATGGATAGCAGGAATAGGGATTGTTGAAAATGCGCTAACGATTCGCTCCTATAAGAATTAAGCTAACTGGGTTTGAAGCGCCTTAATTTCATCTCTAAATTTAGCCGCTTGCATAAAATCCAAATCTTTTGCAGCTTTTTCCATTGATTTTCGCTTTTCGCGAATGCGTTTTTCAATTTCGGCTTTCGATAAAAATTCGGTTGGAGCTTCGGCAGCTAAATTAGTAGTTGTGTTGCCTAATTCGTAATCTATTAATGGAATTTTGGTGAAAGCACTTTCAATTTTTTTGTTCAACGCCATTGGAACAACGTTGTGCGCGGTATTGAAATTAATTTGTTTGGTTCTTCTATAATTGGTTTCGTCTATAGTTTTTTGCATGCTTGCCGTAATTTTGTCAGCATACAGTATTGCTTTTCCATTCAAATTTCGAGCGGCACGACCTATATTTTGTGTAAGCGAACGATGATTTCGTAAGAAACCTTCTTTATCTGCATCGAGAATTGCTACAAGAGAAACTTCGGGTAAATCCAAACCTTCACGCAGTAAATTTACTCCGATTAGTACGTCAAATATTCCTTTTCGCAAATCTTGCATAATCTCAATACGTTCCAAAGTATCCACTTCAGAGTGAATATAACGGCAACGAATGTCTACTTTAGTCAAATATTTGGCAAGTTCTTCGGCCATTCTCTTGGTTAATGTAGTGACTAAAACACGTTCGTCGATTTCGGCACGTTGCTGAATTTCTTCTATTAAATCATCAATTTGATTCAAACTTGGACGAATTTCTATGATGGGATCCAACAATCCCGTAGGACGAATGACTTGTTCTACGACAACACCGTCAGTTTTTTGCAATTCATAATCGGCTGGAGTTGCCGATACATAAATAACTTGGTTTTGCATCAATTCAAATTCTTCAAACTTTAACGGACGATTATCCATTGCAGCTGGAAGTCTAAAACCATATTCTACCAAGTTTTCTTTTCTGCTTCGATCACCTCCAAACATAGCATGAATTTGCGAAACAGTAACGTGACTTTCATCGACAACCATCAAATAATCTTCTGGAAAATAATCTAATAAACAATACGGTCTAGTTCCAGGCAAACGTCCGTCAAGGTAACGCGAATAGTTCTCAATTCCAGAGCAATAACCCAATTCGCGAATCATTTCTAAATCGAAATTGGTACGTTCTTCCAATCGCTTGGCTTCTAAGTTTTTTCCGATTTCGTTAAAATAAGTAACTTGTTTTACCAGATCTTGTTGAATTTCCCAAATGGCATTTTGTAAGGTAGCAGGCGATGTAACAAACATATTTGCCGGATAAATGGTAAGTCGGTCAAAGCGTTCCACAACTTTAGAAGTTTTTAAATCGAAGCTTTCTATTTCTTCAATTTCATCACCAAAGAAGTGAATTCGGTAACCATCATCGGCGTAACTAGGATATACTTCAACAATGTCGCCTTTAATTCTGAAACTTCCGGGATTAAAATCGGCTTCGGTACGTGAATACAAACTTTGCACCAAAGCATGTAAAAATTTAGTTCGTGAAATAGTTTGGCCAGCCGAAATCGGAATGACATTATCCTGAAATTCTTTTGGATTTCCAATACCATAAATACAAGATACCGATGCAATTACCAATACATCTCTACGACCCGATAGGAGCGAAGAAACGGTTGACATTCGCATTTTTTCCAACTCTTCGTTAATCGATAAATCTTTTTCAATGAAGACGCCGGTTACGGGCATAAAGGCTTCTGGCTGATAATAATCGTAATAAGAAACAAAATATTCAACAGCATTATTAGGGAAAAACTGCTTGAATTCCGAGTACAATTGTGCGGCAAGTGTTTTATTGTGAGCCAAAATTAATGTCGGTCGTTGTACTTCTTCAATAACGTTGGCAATTGTAAATGTTTTTCCAGAACCAGTAACACCTAAAAGTGTTTGATATTTCTCGCCATCAACAACTCCTTGAGCTAATTTTTGAATTGCTTGCGGTTGATCGCCTTTCGGTTGATAATCTGAAATTACTTGGAAATTCATTTGATTTTTTTTGAACTACAAAGTTACAAAGTAAATCAGAAAAAATAGGTTGTACAAAACTTAAAACTTCCAGTTTTTCTGTTGTTGTTCGGTTTGAAATGTCCAAGCTACAATTCGGCTAATTTTTTGGCCTTGAGCCATATCAATAGTTTTTACGGTTGCAACATTGGCTTTATTAAGAGTCTTGTAAATACTTGATAAATGCGATTTTTTGGAGACTAATGTAGTAAACCAGAGCACTTGTAATGGATATTTAGCACTTTCATAAATCATTTGGGTGATGAATGCCAATTCGCCACCTTCACACCAAAGTTCTGAGTTTTGTCCGCCAAAATTCAGAATTGGATTGGTAGTTTTGGTGTTTTCTAAGTTATTAATTTTACGAACAGTTCCTTTTGTAGCTTCTTCTTCCGATGCGTGGAACGGTGGATTACAAATGGTGAACGAAAATTTATCTTCGGGTAGAATGATATCTTTAAAAATATAGCGCGGATTGGTTTGTTGTTGTAAGCTTACCACATCCGTAAGTTGCGGGTTTTGTTCAATTATTTTGACACAATTGTCTAGAGCATCGACATCAATATCTGTACCAACAAAACTCCATCCGTAAACCGAATTGCCTAAAATTGGATAAATGCAATTGGCACCAATACCAATATCCAATCCAAATACCGAATCACCTTCGGGAATGACGTGATTGTTGGAATCAGACAATAAATCGGCAATGTAATGGATGTAATCTGCTCGTCCTGGAATTGGCGGACATAAATAGTCAGTCGGAATATCCCAGTTTTGGATGTTGTAATAGGTTATTAAAAGCGATTTATTTAGTGATTTTACCGCTTCGGGATTGCTAAAATCTACAGTTTCAATCTCATGTTCATTTATAAAAACAAATTTCTTTAAATCTGGATTATTATGAATTAAAAGTTCAAAATCATATCGTAAACGGTGTTGATTTCTAGGATGTAAACTTAATTTTTCGGTAGTATTTTTAGACTTCATCGGCTCATTTCTCTCAATCAAATGTAAGTATAAATTTTAAATGTAACTTATACTATATGCAATAAAATTTCTTTTTTTTGACCAAGTAGGAGAGTGCCTTTTTTAAATTATGATTTATATATTTAAAAGATTTTTGATTTGTGCGTGTTGTAACAGCAGTATTGTTTTAGCATCTTTTATTTCACCAGTTTCAACCATTTTCAATGCTTGCGAAAAATCCAATTCTAAAACTTCAATATTTTCTTGTTCTTCTTGTAGTCCGCCACCGTCGGTAATTTTCATTTCTTTGGAATAGGCCGCGGTAAAAAAGTAGACAATTTCGGTAACTGATCCAGGCGACATATATACTTCAAATACTTTCTGAACACTTGAAATTTTGTATCCAGTCTCTTCTTCAGTTTCGCGTTTAATACATTCCTCGGCGTTTTCTTTATCCAATAAACCTGCACATGCTTCAATCATCATTCCAGTTTCGTTGCCATTTAGGTACGTTGGAATTCGGAATTGTCGTGTTAGTATTACGGTTTTGTTTTCTGCATTGTAAAGTAGTATGGTTGCGCCATTTCCACGATCGTACGCTTCACGATTTTGGGTTTCCCATGTACCGTCTTTCTTTAAGTATTCGTAAGTGATTTTACGTAGAACGTACCAATTTTTAGAAAGAATTTCGTTGTTAGTAATTTTTATTTCAGGATTTGTCATATTCTTTTATTTAATCAAAACATTCCATTAGTAATAAATCTCCTTGCGAATGTTCTATTTTCACGATTCCATCTTCGACAACTTCGTTACTACTTCCGGTTCGGTATCCAATGGTAAGTTCGTCATTATCTAATTGATATTTTAGATTTGAGGAGCTAATTCCAGTTACTTTTCCTATTGGAATTAACGAGATAGGAGTAGCTTTAGTATACCATTTTTCATATTTTGAAGGCAATAAAAAAATCTTAGAATGATCGTCAAGAAGTACAATTTTTAATTGATTTCGATACTGAACAATGGTGGTAATATTGGTAATAGTATGATCAGCACGTTTACCGGTTGCCCAAACTACGTTTACTGCTTTGTGACCTTTTTCAATTAAGTATTCAAATGCTTTTTCTAAATCGGTTTTGTTTTGATCTGGTGTATATACAATTTCTAGTGGAAACTGTTTTTCTTTATAGATTTCTGGATCAAAGTCGCGATCAAAATCACCAAGTAAAACATCGACTTTAATGTCCAATTGCAATACCCGATCAATTGCACTGTCTAAAACAACTACAATAGGCGACCATTCTAGTAATTGACCTAATAATTCGAAACTACAGGAAGCACCATTTGCAATGATTAATGCAGGTTCTTGATCGTCTCGAACGATGTGGTGTGATGACATAAAGCAACTGTTTTAGTTGTCAAATATAACTATTCTACAACATAATTTCGAGTGTCAATTTCAGATAAATTGAAATATCCCAATGGGTAATTCTTAGAATTGGTTTGATTCACAATGTTACCTCGTACTGTTGCCGGTGGTGTTGCAAATGGACTACCTCCATTACCTCCAGAAATGCTAATAATTTTATCCATGTAGGTGAAGTAGCGTAACGATATACCTTGTAACCTCATAAACAATTCGTCACCCGATTTTAAATCTGGATTGGTATAAAAACCGAACATTTGATTTCCTTGAAAAAATTCATCTTTTAACGCCCCAAATTCTGGGAAGGCTACTTCAGAATATTTAAAACCAATCAAATAATTGTTGTCTTCCAATCCGTTGTCTTGATAAAAGAATTTTACTTGTATTTCATCACCACCAAATCCCTGAACTGTGGTTTGTTCAATATTTTCAATGGTCGGAGTGGCAAATAATTTTTCGGTTGCAGTATAGGTTTCTCCATTCAATTGCACGGTTAATGTATAATTTTCATTTATTGTTGGAACAAAATCAATACAAACGTATTCACCTGCATTGGTAGGACTTTCTGTAAATGTAAAAACAGTATTGGAACTATTGGTTACAAAAACAGTTGCTCCTGAAACTGTTGGAATAACCGAATCATAAAATCCTGTAGTGGTCGAAAGCTTAATAGTTTGTTCGTTGCCTATAGTTCCTTTTTGCCATTTGATTGACGCGTCAATAACCAATTTAGATTGTGCTGTAGGCAAGTCCAAATCGATAACATCTTCGCAAGAAACTAAGGTGAATAAGCATAAGAGATAGAATATATTTTTCATGTGTTGGAATTTAAAATTTAAAATTATAAGAAACAGCCGGAACCAAACCAAATATAGATAGTTTGACGGCTTCATTGTTGCCAGTATCTTGGTTTTCACGGAAACTTATCGACGCAGCATTTTTACGTCCGTACAAATTGTAGATACTGAAAACCCATTCGCCTTGCCATTTCTTTTTCTTATCTTGTTTTGGGGTTAAAGTTGCTGCAACATCTAAATGATGGTACAAAGGCAATCGATCTTGATTGCGCAATCCGTAACTCGGAATCACGATGCCTTGGTATTCATATTGTCCGTTAGGATAGGTTACTGGTTGACCAGATTGTAGGGTGAAATTGGCACCAAACATCCACTTTTTATTTAATTTATAAGAACTTGTTACGGCCAAATTGTGCAATTTATCATACCCTGAACGGTACCAATTTCCGTTGTTTATACCCGATTCAATAGCAGTTCGTCCCGGCGTTCTTTGTTCTGATTTCGATAACGTGTAGGCAATCCATCCCGTAAATTTTCCAGTATTTTTTCGCAATAAAACTTCCAAACCGTACGAACGCATTTCGCCATTTAAAATTACTTGCTCTATAGCTTCATTGGCAATCAAATCGGCGCCATCTATGTAATCGATTCTGTTTTTTACAGTTTTATAATAGGTTTCTATTTCTAGCGAATAGGCATCATTTTTAAAATTCGAGAAATATCCAATGGCATATTGATCGGCACGTTGTGGTTTAATAAAATTATCACTTGGCGTCCAAACATCCAATGGCGTTGGTGATGCTGTGTTGGATATTAGTTGTAAGTACTGAACCATTCGATTGTAACTTGCTTTAACCGATTTGTTTTCGTTTAATTCAAAGGCAATAGCAAATCGTGGTTCAAAATTATTGTAATCGGCAATGGTTTTATTTTTTCCGAAAAATGTACTACTAGTCGGAATTCCTTTTTCATAAATTCCCAATTCTTCATTAAAAACTACGGCTTGATTATTTTGGTATTGATTTATTGTGGCGCTTCCCAATCGGTAAAACATACTGTAACGTAAACCATATTGCACGTTGATTTTGCTACTTATTTTTTGTTCAGCATCAATATAAATTGCTGGTTCAAACGCGTATTTTTTTTCAAGTTGTCTAAAATTTATCGCCGAATTGCTTCCACTAGGCTCAATTGTTCCCGGATTGAAATCATAGTAAATACCATTTGCTCCATAATTCAGCTTAATTTTATCAGACAAATAATGTTTAAAGTCGTACTTTAAATTGTAATTTCTTATTCCTGAATCCCAGTTGAATCCAACAAAATCCAAATTCAATCCGTAATAATAATCACTGTAAATTAGAGATAAATTGGAAAATAACTTGTCGTTGAATAAATGATTCCAACGCAAGTTCAAGGTAGAATTACCATAGGTATTGGTAAAACTTTGATTGATGTCAAAAACGTCTCTTCCAAAATATCCTGATAGAAATAGGTTGTTGTTTTTATTTAATTTATAATTTAATTTAGTGTTTAAATCATAAAAATACGCAGAGTTTTCATTGTTAGAAAGTTTTAAAAACAAGTGCGCATAAGAAGCTCTACCACCAACTAGAAACGAACCTTTGTCTTTTACAATTGGACCTTCAGCAAGTAGTCGGCTGGAAATTAAACCGATTCCTCCATTTAAATGGAAATCATTACTATTACCATCTTTTTGATAAATATCCAAAACAGACGATGCTCTACCGCCGAAACGAGCAGGAATTCCACCTTTATATAATTTTAAATCTTTTATAGCATCGGGATTGAAAACCGAGAAAAATCCGAAAAGATGTGAAGAGTTAAAAATTGTGGCTTCATCTAACAAAATCAAATTTTGATCTGCACCACCACCACGAACGTTAAAACCCGACTGTCCTTCGCCAGCATTCGTGACTCCGGGTAAAAATAATATGGATTTTATAATGTCAACTTCGCCCAAAACCACGGGCATTTGCTTGATGGTAGCAATGGAAAGTTTATTGACGCTCATTTCTGCCTTGCGCGTATTTGATTTGGTTTTTTCAATAATTATTACTTCTTCCAATTGTTCACTACTTTCCATCAAACTAAAATTTTGCTTGATGCTTTTATTCAATTCAATTTCTTGCTCTACTAGTTGATAGCCTACATAGCTTACGGACATTTTATAGTTACCTTTCGGAATTGTTAAAGAATAAAATCCATATTCGTTCGTTATAGTACTATAATTTGTAGCGTTGATATTGATACTAACTCCAATTAGGGTTTCATTATTGTTTTTGTCGGTTATGGTACCACTAATAGTGAATTTCTCTTGCGAAAACGAAAGATGTCCTATTAAAATTAAATTTAGAATCAGCAAAAATTTCTTTAGAATCATGGTTTTAGTATTTCAAATGCAAATGTGACAAATTAATTCATACCATATTAGTTTACAAATGTTAATGTATGGTTAAGTATCAAGTTAAAATATTTATTTTTTAAATACTTTTACAAATAATATATCAAAAATAGTTTTCAAATATGAAATTTGTTCGATGGATTTACATAACACCTTTAGTTATTTTTTCTGTTTCAGCTCAAGCGCAATTTGAGTCCAATAAGAAAAAGATAAAGCTTAGTATTATTCCTAAGAAGGAAGCACCTTTGGTTGCGCCAAAAACTGTTAAACCAAAGCAACCAGAACCACAAACAATTAAATACGAAAGTCAATTTTTTAAAAAACCCGAAGATAAAATTTTAGAAGGAATTGCCAAAGCGCCCAAAATTGAAATTGCTGAAAAGAAAAATTATGAAGTAAAAAGTGCTGGTGAACTCTATGAAGATCGTTTTAAAAAGCGAGAAGGAGAAATTCAAGAGCGATTTAAAAGTGATACGTTCTTAGGTCAATTTAGTACAGGTTCTAAAACTATACGAATTTCATGCAGAGATCATGAAGCACCAGACGGTGATCGAGTTCGAATATGGCTTAATGGTCAAGTGGCTGTGAATGAAATTGTTCTGGACGTAAATTTTAGAGAAATCTTTTTAGCTCTTGTTGACGGATTTAATACTATCGAAATAGAAGCTTTAAATCAAGGTGAATCTGGACCCAATACTGCGCAGTTTGTAATTGTAAACGATAAAGGTAACATCATTACTACTAACAAATGGAACTTGACAACTGGTGTAAAAGCCAAAGTAATTGTTCTTAGAGAAGACGTTATGGGAGAAGAATAAATTTTTATTTTATTCAATATTTAAAAATAAATTAATAAAAAATCCCAACTACTTTTGTAATTGGGATTTTTAAATTCTTATACTATTTATTTTATTTCAGCTTTTCAAGAATGGCATTAAAAGTTGCGCTCGGACGCATTGCTTTAAACATCAAGTCTTGATTTGGCTTGTAATAACCTCCAATTTCCTGTGGTTTTCCTTGAGCACCAATTAATTCTGAATTTATTTTTTCTTCATTTTCGGTAAGTTCTCTTGCTATTTGCTCAAATTTAGCTTTCAATTCTAAATCTTTATCTTGAGCTGCCAAAGCTTGCGTCCAATATAAAGTTAAGTAAAAATGAGAACCTCTATTGTCAATACTTCCTATTTTTCTTGAAGGTGATTTATCAGTATCTAAGAATTTTTCGGTAGCAAGATCTAACGTTTCAGATAAAACCAATGCTTTTTTATTATCAAAAACCTGACCTAAATGCTCCAATGAAACTCCGATTGCCAAAAATTCTCCTAAGGAATCCCAACGTAAATATCCTTCTTCAATAAATTGCTCAACATGTTTTGGAGCCGATCCTCCAGCGCCAGTTTCAAACAATCCACCGCCATTCATAAGCGGTACAATAGATAACATTTTGGCAGAAGTTCCAACTTCTAAAATTGGAAATAAATCAGTTAAATAATCACGTAGTACATTTCCTGTTACAGAGATTGTATCTAAACCAGCTATGATTCGCTCTAAAGTAAAATTGGTTGCCGCAATCGGATTTAAAATTCTGATGTCCAATCCTGTTGTATCGAAATCTTTTAAATAGGTAGTTACTTTTTCAATCAATTGTCGGTCGTGCGCACGATTTTCATCCAACCAGAAAACAGCTGGAGTATTGGATAATCTTGCTCTGTTTACCGCAAGTTTTACCCAGTCTTGAATTGGTGCATCTTTCGTTTGACACATTCTGAAAATAGAACCAGCATTTACTTGTTGTTCCATTAAAACCGTTCCGTTAGCATCGGTAACTTTAACAACGCCATCGGCATCTAATTGAAACGTTTTATCATGTGAACCATATTCTTCAGCTTTTTGAGCCATAAGTCCAACGTTAGGAACGCTTCCCATTGAAACAGGGTTGAAGGCTCCATGTTTTTTACAAAAATCGATTGTAGCAACGTAAAGTCCAGCATATGCGCGGTCTGGAACAATAATTTTGGTGTCTTGTCCTTTTCCTTCTTTATTCCACATTTGACCAGATGTTCTAATCATGGCAGGAATTGAAGCATCGATAATTACATCAGATGGAACGTGCAAGTTTGTAATTCCTTTTTCAGAATTTACCATGGCAATTGCAGGACTTGTTTCGTAAACCGCATCAATAGCTGCTTCAACTTCGGCTTGTTCTGGTCTTCCAGCAATTTTTGCGTACACGTCACCCAAACCGTTTTTAGTATCAACACCTAATTCAGCAAATAATGTTGCGTATTTTGTGAAAACATCTTTATAGAAAACATCTACAGCTGCTCCGAAAATTACAGGATCAGAAACTTTCATCATGGTAGCCTTCATGTGAATGGAAAACAAAACACCTTTTGCTTTAGCATCTGCAATTTCTTTGGCTATAAATTCTTTGAATTTTGTCAGGTTTAATACAGAACTATCAATAATTTCTCCAGCTTTAAGTGGTGTACTTGCTTTTAAAAGAGTAGTAGTTCCGTTGGCGTTAAAAAATTCTATTTTAACATCTGTAGCTTCGGCAACGGTTACCGAAGTTTCACTTCCGTAAAAATCGCCACTGTCCATGCTAGAAACGTGCGTTTTAGAATCTGACGACCAAGCACCCATAGAATGTGGATGTTTTCTTGCATAATTCTTTACTGCTTTTGGCGCTCTTCTGTCCGAGTTTCCTTCACGCAATACTGGATTTACAGCCGACCCTAATACCTTAGCATATTTTGCTTTAACCAGTTTTTCCTCGTCAGTTTGTGCGTCTTCTGGAAAGTTTGGAAGCGAGTAACCTTTTGATTGTAATTCAGCAATAGCTTCTTTTAATTGTGGAACTGAAGCCGATATGTTTGGTAATTTAATAATATTTGCTTCTGGCGTATTTGCCAACGCACCCAATTCTAGAAGTGCATCGCCAAGTTTTTGTTCTTCTTTTAAATATTCTGGAAAGTTTGCAATAATCCTTCCGGCAAGCGAAATATCTCGACTTTCAACATCGATATCTGCTGTTGCAGCAAATGATTGAATGATTGGTAATAAAGAAAATGTGGCCAACATTGGCGCCTCATCAGTAATAGTGTAGATAATTTTAGATTTTGACATTTTGTTGTTTGTTAATTTTATTTAAAACGAAAACTTCGTTTGTGTTGGTAATTAAGTAGTTTTCCAATTGTGATTTCTTAGAAAAAACCGCGGTTGCAAATATAAGAATTTGATGTAAAATAGGATGTTAAGTCGTAACGAAATCGATTGAATTATGAAATTGATATTTTAAAGTTTTAAAATTAGGAATATGATAATTTAAACCTTGATTTATCACAATAAAAAAAAGTCTTCCTAAATTAATAGGAAGACTTGATTTATGTATTATAAAAAAAGAATTAGTTTTTGTATCTTCTTTCTTTAATTTTAGCTTTTTTACCAGTAAGTTCTCTAAAGTAGTAGATTCTTGCTCTTCTAACTTTACCTCTTTGGTTCACTTCAATTTTTTGTAAAGCTGGCAAGTTTACTGGGAAGATACGCTCTACACCAACAGCACCTGACATTTTACGAATTGTAAAAGTTTCAGTATTTCCAGAACCTTTTCTTTGAATTACAACTCCTTTAAAAAACTGAGTTCTAGTTTTTTCACCCTCTTTAATTTCGTAGAATACTGTAATAGTATCTCCAGCTGAAAATTTTGGGAAATCTTTTTTAATAGCAATTTCGTCTTGAACGAATTTCATTAAATCTGCCATGATATTTATTTTAATTATGGTTTAAACTCAGAGCAACATTCACGGTTTTCGCCAGAGGTTGGTCTAATGGATTGCAAAAGTAAAAAATATTTATTAATTACAAATCAACTATTGCAAATAATTTTAATCTTATACCAATAATTTTAATTGTTCTATAATATCTTCATTATCAATAGGAAAGGTTTTGTTATTGCGAATACTTTCGTACAATGCATCAAATAATCCATTAAAATTTCCTTTTATAGATGGAATATTTTCAATTACTGCTTCGTTTTTCTCGTTTATATAAGTCAGTTTTCCTTGCTTGTTAGGCTTTTCATGTCCAAAATTAGAATCGGATGGAAGCACTCCAGCGCTCAATTGATTTTCGTGCTCGTCGCAAAATTCTTTTATAAAACTTCCTTTGGTACCGTGAACCACAATTCCGGCTTGCGCATCGGCAACAAGCATGCTTGCAGTTATAAAAACATTAATTTTTTCGTGGAAAGTAAGGTGCATAAAGGCGAAATCATCGACCTGCGAATTTTTTCGGTACTTATTTTTGTAAGCATAATGTGAAGTAGGTTTTCCGAAAATTGAAATGGCTTGATCTATTAAATGCGAACCCAAATCATACCATATTCCACTACTCGGCAACGGATTTTCCTTAAAAGCCTTTACGCCAATTGTTGGTCTATAACGATCAAATCGTAAATGCATTTCGATTATATTTCCAAGTTTGCCACTTTCAATAACCGATTTTGTAGCCATAATATCACTGCTAAATCGTCGGTTTTGATAAACAAATACCTTTCGATTAACAGTTTTGGCTAGTTCTAAAAGTTCAATAAATTCTTCTGGAGTTGTGGTTGCAGGTTTTTCGATCAAGACATGTTTCCCTGCTTTTAAAACTAGTCTCGCATAGTCAAAATGAGTATTATTCGGAGTATTTACAACTACAAGCTCGATTTTGTCGTCTGCTACTAGTTCGGAAACATCCGAAAAACTTTTCACATTGGGATAATCGTTTATCGCTTTTTGCTGATTGCGTTCCAAAACTGCATAAAATTCAAACCCTTTATTAGTCTCTAAAAAAGGCGCATGAAAAACTTTACCCGACATTCCGTAGGCCAATAAAGCAGTTACAATAGGTTGATCCATTTTTTTATTTGTGAAAATTTGTAGCTAAAAAACTATTCTTCTAGCAAATCAGGTCTTCGATTTTTAGTATGTTCGTACGCCATATCTTCGCGCCATTTATCAATTTTGGCAAAATGTCCGCTAGTCAAGACTTCCGGAACTTTCCAACCTTTATAGTCGGCAGGTCTTGTATATATTGGTCCAGAAAGTAATCCGTCCTGAAAACTATCAGTTAAGGCTGAAGTTTCGTCACTCAAAACGCCCGGAATCAATCGTATTAATGCATCCGATAATACCAACGCACCCAATTCACCGCCAGAAAGTACATAATCGCCAATCGAAATTTCTTTCGTAATAAAATGATCACGAACGCGCTGATCTACACCTTTATAATGTCCGCACAGAATAATAATATTTTCGTACATCGACATGGTATTTGCCATTTTCTGATTCAAAGTTTCACCATCAGGCGTCATGTAAATCACTTCGTCGTAGCTTCGTTCACTTTTGAGATGCGAAATACAATCGTCAATAGGTTGAATATTCATCACCATTCCGGCGCCACCGCCAAACGGATAATCGTCGACACTTTTCTGTTTGTTAGTAGTATAGTCTCTCAAATTATGAAAATGAACTTCCACCAAACCTTTGTCAATGGCGCGTTTCATAATCGATGCCTCAAACGGACTTCGAAGTAATTCTGGTAAAACGGTAATAATATCTATTCGCATAATTTTTTAAAATCTGAAATGCAAAGTTACAAAGTTTCTAAGGTTTATGTAAAGCAATTTGTTGCAACGGTTCGCTTTTGAAGCATTGATCCAGCTATCCATTGCAAGTCCTCGTTAAAAGTTGTGTTTTTCTATGGTCTAAAAAGAGCTTCCGTTGGTCGCTTTTTTACACCAAGAACAACTACAACTTTCTAACTCCGGGCTTTTCATTACTATCTGGGCTAGGCTTAACTGCTAAAAATAATGTTTATTTTTTGGTAGCAAGAATAGAAAACACCATCGGAATTTTATTTTCTAAATGTTTGATTCTAAACTTTCCAGTTTCAAATTCCTCGGTTTCTTTAAAGCAATTGTACGGAGAATAATCAAATTCATTAAACGAATTAAGTTCTAAACCACTATTTATCAATGCGTTTAAAACTTCGCTTGTTGGATGATTCCAAGTAATGGTTTGCGCTTCAATAGCAGCATATCTTTCGGCATACGTTCCTGATTCGTCTTCTACAATCGGTTCTACATTAAAATAATTGTAGTGGACTTCCTTGAAATAATCGTCAAACATCCAAACCACAGGATGGAATTCGGCCATAACAAATTTTCCATCTGGTTGTAAGAAATGCGAAACTACTTTTGCCCATTTATCTAAATCGGGTAACCAACCAATGGTGCCGTAACTTGTAAAAACGATATCAAATTTTTCGTCTAAATGATTCGGTAAATCATAAACGTCACAGCAAATAAAAGTGGTATCTAAATTTAATTTTGTAGCAAATTCTCTTGCTCTATCAATCGCTTTATCCGATAAATCTATGCCGGTGGCTTTGGCTCCCATTCTAGAAAACGTCATGGTATCTTGACCAAAATGACATTGCAAATGCAAGATTTTTTTTCCAGGAAGGTCGCCTAATAAGTCCAATTCAATCGATTGTAAAGTCGATTTTCCGTTGAGAAATCCTTCATTATCATAAAAATCTGATGCAATGTGAACGTCAGTTTTAGTGTTCCAAGTTGCTTTATTAATAGTCAAGTAATTGTTATCCATACTTATTTTTTTAGAATTCTAAATTATCTATACTCCAAACTGTTCTAAATGGTGATTCATGTGTTTCCACATTAATTTATTCCAATCTTCCGAAGTCATTTTTCCCCAAAATGGGTGTGTGGTAAGCGTTATAGATTTTTCTCCATCGGCAAATCGACTAAAATTTTTAATTAACTCATTTTTACTTTCTTCAAAATCATATTTTTCTGTAAAAATAAACTCTTTAGCGGTGGGACTATTTTTCTTAAATTCTGAATTAAAAACTGTATTTTTCAATACTTTTCCTAAAAATTTCATTAAGAAGTTCACCTTTACTTGATTTTCACCAAAGGCTACAATAACAGCTTCGTTGGTGTGTTTTAACATTTGGTCAACACTCATTTTTCCCCATAAAGCTTTACTTTCTGGTGTTAATTTATTGATTCTAGAAACAATTTCACTGTTTCCTGTTTTGTCAAATATTGAATTCATAGTTTGAAAAATTAGCAGTTTTAAATGTACAATTCCATTTGTATATCGGCTCTAGCGTAGTCATTTTCGCTTAACGGAACTTCAACAAAATTATATTTTCGATATAAATGCAAGGCAACGTCCAGCTTTGTGCTCGACATCAGCATAATGGTCGAAGCTTTTTTGTCTTTAGCAAATTCGATACAGTTTTCAATTAATAATTTCCCCAAATGCCGACCTTGAAATTTTTTGTCTACGGCTAGTTTTGCCATTTCAAATGTCGATTCATTTAATCGTTGCATAGCAACCGTGCCAGCAACTTCATCATCAATTATACAAAAGAAAATTTCGCCACCAGTAGCTAAAATTGTTTCTTCAATAGTATTAAAGACTTCAACATCATGCCGTTCAACAAAAAAATATTCTTCAAGCCAAGCTGTGTTTAAAGCTATGAAATCGGTTTTATATTTTGGATTGTAAGTAATTATTTTGGGTTGCATCACATTTTTTTTCTAAACAAAATTACTTAGAATTATGCTCATAAAATATTTTTAGGTTTATTTTATGGTTATAATTTGTAAATTTGCACCACAAATAAAAAAACTTACAAATGGAAAACGGAATATATGCTAAATTCAACACCACTAAAGGTGCGATTTTAGTAAAATTAACACACGATTTAACGCCTGGAACTGTTGGAAACTTCGTTGCATTGGCAGAAGGAAATTTAGAAAACAAAGCACGTCCACAAGGAAATCCTTACTACGACGGATTAAAATTTCATAGAGTTATTCCCGATTTCATGATTCAAGGTGGTTGTCCACAAGGTGTTGGAACTGGTGGTCCAGGTTACAGCTTTGACGATGAGTTTCATCCAAGTTTAAGACACAACAAGCCAGGAATTTTAGCTATGGCAAATTCTGGTCCAGCTTCTAACGGTTCTCAATTTTATATTACACACGTTCCAACTTCTTGGTTGGATAACAAACATACTGTTTTTGGAGAAGTTGTAGAAGGTCAAGAAATTGTAGATGCTGTCGCTCAAGGCGATGTTTTGGAGACGCTAGAAATTGTTAGAGTAGGAGAAGAGGCAGAAAAATGGAATGCAGTAGAAGCGTTCAGAACATTTGAAGGAAACCGTCAAAAAAAAATCGAAGCCGCTAAAAAAGAGGCTGAAGCTAAAATGGAAGAATTGGCTGCTGGTTTTGAAAAAACTGAAAGCGGTTTACGATATAAAATGATTCAAACTGGTTCAGGAAAGCAAGCAGAAAACGGAAAGACAGTTGCTGTTCATTACGAAGGTTCTTTAGAAACTGGAAAAGTATTCGATTCTTCTTATCCAAGAAAAAAACCAATCGAATTCAGATTAGGACAAGGTCAAGTTATCGAAGGTTGGGACGAAGGTATTGCACTTTTGAAAGTTGGAGATAAAGCACGATTTGTAATTCCATCTTACTTAGGTTACGGTGCTTCTGGTGCTGGAGGAGTTATTCCACCGAATGCTACTTTGATTTTTGATGTTGAATTGATGGACGTTAAATAAAATATTAGATCTTAAATAGTAGATTTTAAATATCCCAAAAGCTCTTGTTTTTGGGATATTTTTTTATATTTACAAAATTAATCAACCGAATTATGAAACTTAAAGTCAGTATTTTTACAATTATAATTTTAGCTATTTACTCTTGTAATAGTCTAAAATCTAGGAAAACTAACGATGTTGTAAAGACTGACGATGTTGTAGTTGTTGAAGCGGTTGAAGTTGTTGAAGCGGTTGAAGAAACAAAAGCAAAAGAAGTTGTAACGCAAAATGTTGCTGGACCACTCATGATGGTAATGCTAAACGAGCAACAGCAACTCGGGAAAAATTTATTTGAAAGTAAATGTGGTAATTGCCACGATTTGCACGAACCTAAATCTTTTTCTGCAGAGGAATGGAAACCAATCTTGTTGCGCATGCAAGTACAAGCTGAAATTCAAGATGTTGATCGAGAAAATATATATGCTTACGTAACAATGCAATAAAAAAATCGCCTTCGAACGAACAAAGGCGATTTTTTTATTTGAAATAAGTTACTTATTGAACGGTAAATCCATCCGGAAGTGTGGCACCTTTTTTCACCACAATTATTCCGTCTTTTACCGTGTAAAGAGGCGTGTTTGCATCAGCAAGATGTTTGCCACCATTGAGCTTTACATCGTTTCCAATTCTACAATTTTTATCTACAATGGTATTGTTGATGTAGCAACGCTCTCCAATTCCTATATTGATGATATGATGCGAATAGTTATTACTCAACTCCTCAAGATTTTGATAAAAATCATTACCCATCAAATAAGAATTTGTGATGATAGAATCTTTACCAATTCTACTTCGAATTCCAATTACCGAATGTTCTACTTTAGTACCATTGATGATGCAACCTTCCGCTACAACCGATTTGTCAAAGCTTGAATTTCCTGTAATCTTTGATGGTGGTAAAACCCTCGCACGCGTATAGATTTTACTTGAATTATCGAACAAATTGAATTTTGGAATCTCATCTGTCAATCCTAAATTAGCTTCAAAAAACGAATCAATATTTCCAATATCAGTCCAATATCCTTCGTACTGGTAGCTCAATATTTTTTGCTTTCCTATGGCTTGAGGAATAATTTCTTTTCCAAAATCTTTGGTATCTGGATTGGACATTAATTCGACCAATAGCTCTCGGTTGAAAATATAAATACCCATAGATGCCAAGTAATGCTTGCCTTCTTGTTTTGATTCTTCACTTACTTCTGAAGTCCATTCAGGCAACAAATCAACATTAGGTTTTTCTATAAATGAAGTGATGAAATTTTCCGAATCGGTTTTTAGAATTCCAAATTCGGGTGCTTCTTTGGCAGTAACTGGCAACGTGGCTATCGAAATTGTAGCGCCACTTTTTTCGTGCGCCGTAATCATTTCGTTAAAATTCATTTGATACAATTGATCTCCTGATAAAATCAATGCGTAATCAAAATCATGATTCATAAAATGATTCATACATTGGCGCACCGCATCGGCTGTACCTTGAAACCACGTTGGGTTATCTGGTGTTTGTTCAGCAGCCAAAATATCAACAAAAGCAGTACTAAAATGACTAAAATGATACGTGTTTTTAATGTGTTGGTTTAATGACGCAGAGTTGAATTGCGTTAAAACAAACATTCGTTTGATGTCGGAATTGATACAATTTGAAATCGGAATATCAACCAAACGATACTTTCCAGCAATTGGAACTGCAGGTTTGGAACGACTTTCTGTTAAAGGTGCTAATCTCGAACCTTGTCCGCCACCCAAAATGATGGCTAATGTGCTTTTATTCATAATTTAATTCATTAACGATTGATAAACATTGATGTATTCTTGTGCAACCGAATCCCAAGAATGGTCTATTTGCATTGCAGTTTTTATAGTAGTTTGAAATTTTTTAGTATCTAAATACAAATCAATAGCGCGCGTTACCGAATGATTGATGTCATACAAAGTAACATTGTCGTGGCAAATTCCAAAACCGCCATCGCCAATATCAATAACTGTATCTTTTAGTCCGCCAGTTCGTCTGACAATCGGAATTGTACCATAACGCAAGGCATACATTTGGTTCAATCCACAAGGTTCAACACGCGATGGCATCAGCAAGAAATCGGCGCCAGCATAAATTATGTGTGCCAATTTTTCGTTGTATCCAATATAGCAATTGTAATTTCCGTCGTATCTAGATTTTAATTGTTCAAATTGATTTTCTACAGTTTTGTCTCCAGAACCTAATATCAAAACATTGATTTGATTCGGATTTCGGTGCAACACTATATCCATGGCTTCGGGTAAAATTTCAGCACCTTTTTCTCCAACTAGTCGTCCTATGAAAGTGAAAAGTGGTTTGGTTACATCTAAATTAAATTGCTCGCACAAAAACTGTTTGTTGGCCAATTTACCTTTTTCAAAAGATGATAATTGGTAATTGTCTTGTAATAATTCGTCGGTATACGGATTCCAAACTTGGGTGTCAATTCCGTTCAAGATTCCAATCGACTTTGGTCGTTCAAATTTTAATAAATTTTCTAAACCGTTTGCCGAATGGCTAATTTCGTCCAAATAACTAGGTGAAACTGTCGTAACTTTCCAAGCACATTTTATTGCTGATGCTAACGGATTTATTATCCCGTTCCATTCTAAAAATCCGGTTCTCGAAGGATTAAATTCAGGAATATAGTGCAACTTGTCAAATGAAAACCAACCTTGGTATTGTCCGTTATGAATAGTTAAAACGGTAGGAACATTGCGCAATGCTTCATAATTATAGCAATTTTGAACCATAAACGGAATTAATCCGGTATGATGATCGTGGCAATGCAAGACATCTGGAACCTGATTGGTTTCGGTTAGCCAATTTAAAAAAGCAATTTGAAATGCGGTGAATCGCTCCGTATCGTCTTCATACGAGTATACTTCTGGTCGGTCAAATAAGTGCGGTATCGCAATTAAGTACAAGTCAAAACCTAATTTGTTTGTTTTTTCTTTTAAAACAGAATAGGAAAACTCAAACCAACCCATTTTCAAACGACCTTGATGTACGGTATCAAATTGATTTTCGTAAGAAAATTTGTTATCATAGCCAGGTACAACGACCTTAGCTTGATGACCTGCTTGGTTAAGATATTTAGGCAAAGCACCAACAACATCGGCAAGTCCGCCAACTTTAGCTACTGGATAACATTCGGCACTGATGTGAAATAAATTCATGAATTTGAGGTAAATGTAACGGTTGGTATTAGTTCCTTTCTCGCCACAAATTACAAAAAAAAAGTGATTTTAATAATTTAACTAATAAAATTTTATAATTTAGTAAAATAAACACCATCAAATTTATGAGAACACTAAACCAATGGTTTGACGAATATGCGGTAAGTCATCAAAATCCGACTAATAAAGCAATACATTACATCTGTGTTCCAGCGATTTTCTTTTCTATAGTCGGAATAATTATGAGTATTCCTAGCGGCTTTTTAAGCGATGTATTGCAGTTGCAACTTCCTATTATCGAAAATTGGGCTTTTGTAGTGTTACTTTTTGTAATGGTATTTTACATCCGATTATCGATTGCAATGGCTTTTAAAATAGCAA
Source organism: Flavobacterium sp. SP2 (assembly GCF_057626655.1). Taxonomy (NCBI): domain Bacteria; kingdom Pseudomonadati; phylum Bacteroidota; class Flavobacteriia; order Flavobacteriales; family Flavobacteriaceae; genus Flavobacterium; species Flavobacterium solicola. Next base: position 197,996 of record NZ_JBVHBT010000001.1, on the reverse strand, counting down.
CATTTTCTGCGGTGTGTTTGATCCTAAATTATTACATAGTTCAAATTGTCCCACTTTGGATATTTTCTACAAGTGTTTTTGTTGTCGCTTGGATTGGTCAATTTTACGGACATAACATTGAAGGTAAAAAACCGTCGTTTCTAAAAGATTTACAGTTTTTATTAATTGGTCCTGCTTGGGTTGCCGAAAACATCTTTTCTAAAAAATAAAAAAATCCCATAAACAGTTATTGTTTATGAGATTTTCAACTTTAGTTAGTTGGTTGTTATGATCTTAAAAACGTAATCAAATCAATATTTAATTGGTCTTTGTGTGTGTAAAATAATCCGTGAGGCGCGTCTTGGTAGATAAGGAATTCATTATTCGGAATCAACGCTGCCGATTTTTTAGACGACACTTCGATATCTACAATTTTATCATTATCTCCGTGGATAATTAATGTGGGTACATTGACGCTATACATTTCATCTCTAAAATCGGTTACCGAAAATGATTTTGCACATTCTGTTGTAGCTTTTGGCGATGCAAAAGAGCACAGCATTCGGTAGTACTCTAAAAGTGGATCGCTAATTGGGTCGTTTAAAAATGATTTTCCGAAGAAATTTTTTCCAAATCCATCAAGAAATCCAATTCGATCATTAGTTATAGCTTTGATGGTTTCAGCATTTTCTTCTTTCGATTTTCCACCTGGATTGTCATCTGTTTTTAATCTAAAAGGAGTTACCGAACCAATCAAAACTGCTTTAGAAACATGTTCACCTTTAAATTTACTGAAGTAACGAACCACTTCGCCGCCGCCCATAGAAAAACCTACAAGAGTAACCTCTTTCAATTCCAATTGATCTATAATTGCTTTCAAATCGGTGGTTAAAGTATCGTAATCGTATCCTTCGTATGGTTGTGAAGATTTACCAAAACCTCTTCTGTCGTAAGTAATTACCCTAAAGTTATTTTGAACTAAGGTTTCCATTTGGTATTCCCACATTTCATTAGATAGCGGCCAACCGTGAATTAAAATTACCGGTTTTCCTTCTCCATAATCTTTAACGTATAGTTTTACGTTTGCTGCCGTTTCAATATATTTGTCAGAGTTTAATTGAGCAATAGAGAAAGAAGAATTTTTTAACGATTTAGTAGCGGTGTTTTGTGATGTTTCCATTGTATAGCTTTTTATTTTTTATAAAATTACTTTTTCCTTACTGAGTTTAATTACACTTATAAACATCAATATTATAGAATTTACACATTGCAGAAAATGGATAAGGTAAAGCAAACTATTTCGTGGGAAGATTTTGAACAAGTTGACTTGCGCATCGGAACTATTCTAGAAGTTCATGATTTTCCAGAAGCAAAGAAACCAGCATACCAACTTACCATAGATTTTGGTGCTGAATTAGGAATTATGAAGTCGTCGGCACAAATAACAAAGCGGTATTCCAAAGACGATCTGGTTGGCAAACAGATTATTGCTGTAGTAAATTTTCCTAAAAAACAAATCGGGAAATTCAGAAGCGAATGCTTGGTTTTAGCATCGGTAAATGAAGATGATATTGTGCTTTTAACTTCTGATTTTAAAGTGGCAAATGGTTTGCGAATAGCATAATTACAATTCTAAATTTGTTATTTTTTTAGATTCCATTACCTCGTACTTGTTGTGTAGCATTAATATTAAAACCCCAAACAATACTGCAATTACAATCAAAAATGTGTTTAAAATACCGTCGGGTCCAAACGATAATTTAATTAAAATAGTAGAAATTATAAAACCAGAATTTCGAATTACCTTGCTAAATTTATCTGATAAAAAAAAGGAAACCAAGAGTAGTAACACTTCTATTAAAATTAAAACGGTAAAAAATTCATCGAAAAAAATCTTATTTATATCTTTAATATTTTTCACCATTTCGGTAATAGTAAAACTTTCATAAATCCAATATCCTAAACTGTAAACCGATAGTACTAAAAATAACGGAATCAAAAACATGGCAACTATTTTCTTGAATTCGATAAATTTTTTAATTTCAACCGATGGCTGAATAACCGCATTAGCCATTTCGCTAGTTTTATTTAATTTATAGAAAATGTAAATGAGATAAAAGAGTATAATTGTTGCTACTAAATCTGCGGCAAACAAGAAGTTGTCTTTGGTGTAATAATTTTCAGTGTTGAATTTTAAATGGCTTAAATCTTTAAAAGTTCTTCTTATGATTATCAGGGTAATAATTTCGTATTGTTTGCCTATATATATTGTAGTAGATTTTGGCAAATAGTAAACAAGCAGGTACACTTCGTAAATAAGTATAAATGAAAACGGTGTGTAAATTGCCGCAATTGGATTGGTTAGTAATTTGCTATTGCTTTCTAAGACTTTAAACTCGACCAACGCTATAAGTGCTAAATGTAGTATAAAGCTGATAATTGCAATGGAAACAAAAACTATTTCAGTCTTTTTTTTAGTATTTACCGATAATAATTTAGCATAAAAATAATTGAAGAGTGTAATTTTTTCTGTCATAGCTAAATTTTATCTGTATAAAAGTAAACAAAAAAGTCTGATAATATTGTAATTATCAGACTTTTAACAGTTGTTTCAGTATATTAAATATCGTCAAAATCGATATCGGTAAAACTTTTATCTACTTTCGGTGCTTCATCAGTTGCATCTGTATAAACTTCTTTTTTAAAGTCTTTTTGATGTCTTTCCGAAATTACTTCTTCACCTTTATTGTTCAGTACAAATTGGGTCATTTCGTTTAAAATATCTTGAAAAGCTACAAAATCTTCTTTGTACAGGTAAATCTTGTGCTTTTTAAAATGAAATGAACCATCTTCTTCGGTAAATTTTTTACTCTCGGTAATGGTAATGTAATAGTCTTCTGCTTTGGTCGATCTTACATCGAAAAAATAAGTTCTTCGTCCGGCTCGCAATACTTTAGAAAAGATTTCATCTTTTTCTAATAAATCATTTTCTCTCATTTTCGTTCTATCAATTAGTTGGTTTTCTTTAACCAAAAATGATAAAAATACTGTAATAAACCAAATTTTAATTCAATTCTTTTTCCGAAAGTTGCTTGTAATATAATTCTCTATAATAGCCTTCTTGGTTTACCAATTGATTATGAGAACCTTGTTGGATTATTTTTCCTTCTTCCAAAATAATGATGTTGTCTGCATTTTTTGCAGATGAAACGCGGTGACTTACAATTATGGTAGTCTTGTTTTTAGTAATTTCTAGTAAATTATTTAAAATTTGTTCCTCCGTTTCGGTATCTACTGCCGACAAACAATCGTCCAACAACAAAATTTTAGGATTTTTGATAATAGCGCGTGCAATAGAAACACGCTGTTTTTGACCACCCGAAAGTGTGATGCCGCGTTCACCTAAAATTGTATCGTATTTCTGTTTGAATTTTTTGATGTTGTTATGAACTACAGCTTGCTTTGCAGCCACAATTACTTCCTCATCAGTGGCATCTTCTTTACCAAATTTAATGTTGTTTTTTATAGAATCCGAAAACAAGAAGGCATCTTGAGGTACAATTCCGATGCTGTTTCGCAAGTCGTATAAATTCAGTTGTGAAAGTGGTATGCCGTCCATCAAAATGGCTCCATTCTTTACATCATACATTCGAGTTATTAAGGATAGAATACTTGATTTTCCTGATCCAGTTTTTCCTAAAATTGCTAAAGTTTCGCCTTTATTTACTTTGAATGATACCGAATTCAAACTTTGTATGTTTGTGTCTTCATAAGTAAAAGACACATTTTTAAATTCTATTTCACCGTTGATAACTGTATTTTGCGAATTGGTATTCTTAATTTCAGGTTCGATTTTTAGAAATTCGTTAATTCGTTTTTGCGATGCTTCTGCTTCTTGTATCATCGACGAAACCCAACCAATTGAAGCGACTGGCCAAGTCAACATGTTTACATACAAAATGAACTCTGCAATTGTTCCTATACTTTTTATAGTACCCTCGATGTACATCATTCCGCCAAAATAAATCACCACCAAGTTACTTACGCCAATTAACGAAACCATCAACGGACCAAACAACGACTGCACTCTAGCAAGACTCATGCTTTTAGCTTTACTTTCGTTAGCCAAATTGATAATGTTATCCTGATTTTGTTTCTCCAACGAATAGGCTTTTATTACGCGAATTCCCGAAAAAACTTCTTGTGTAAAACTAGAAACTTTAGATAAATATTGTTGAAAAATGGTACTTCTGATGTTTATTTCTACACTTAACTTAAATATGATGTACGATAGAATAGGCAATGGAAGTAAGGTGTAAAGCGTAAGTTTTGGCGAAACGTTATACATATAGATAATTACAATTGCAAAACGGATAACAGTATTTATGGTATACATCACTGCCGGACCGACGTACATTCTCACTTTACCAACGTCTTCGCTAATGCGATTCATTAAGTCTCCAGTTCTGCTGCGCTTGTAAAAATTTTGATCCAAATTTTCATACTGCTTGAAAACTTCATTTTTCAAATCAAATTCTACATGGCGCGACATTACAATTAGGGTTTGGCGCATCAAGAATGTTAGAAAACCAGCCACTATGGTGGTTCCTACTATCAACAAAATGTTTTCTATCAATCCGTTTTTTAAAATTGCGGTAGTAATGTTTGATTTATGCGCGTCTTCTATAGCTTTAAACGATTTACTGATTAGTTTTGGAGTAAAAAGTGAGAAGATTTGTGCTACAATTGTAATAATAATACCCAATAAAAATCGGTATTTGTATTTGATAAAATATTTATTTAAATACTGTAATTCTTTCATTTATTTTAGTAAAATATACGTTATTAGTTTTAATTTTTGTTAAAAAATAATAAATAATGTATTTTAACTTTATGCAGTTAAAACTAAATTTATTAACAATATGCTAAATTAATTTAAAATAAGTGAATTATTTTGAATAAAAACTTAAATTTGTATTGACTTATTGATAAAGTCGCAACGCAAATTAATATTTATGACTACAGAAATTACTAGCGCTAAAGAGCTTCAAAAAATGGATCCGGTCTTCGGACAACTATCATTTGACAATCACGAGCAAATTGTTTTTTGCAACGACAAAGATACTGGTTTAAAAGCAATAATCGGAATTCACAACTCAGTTTTAGGACCAGCTTTAGGCGGAACTAGAATGTGGAATTACGCTAACGAATGGGAAGCATTGAACGATGTTTTGCGTCTTTCTCGAGGAATGACTTACAAATCGGCTATCACTGGTTTAGACCTTGGTGGTGGAAAAGCGGTGATTATTGGCGATGCTAAAACTCAAAAAACACCTGAATTAATGCGTAAGTTTGGTGAATTTGTTCATTCACTTTCAGGACGTTACATTACTGCAGAAGATGTAGGTATGGAAACCAAAGATATGGATATTGTACGCGACGTAACTCCTTACGTAAGCGGAATTTCTGAATCGCGTGGTGGTTCTGGAAATCCTTCTCCTGTGACGGCTTATGGCGTTTATATGGGAATTAAAGCCGCTGCAAAACATCAGTTTGGTTCGGATAAATTAGACGGAAAGAAAATTTTAGTACAAGGAATTGGTCATGTTGGAGAAACATTGGTTGATTATTTAACTAAAGAAGGTGCGTTAGTACAAATTACCGATATTAATGAAAATCGCTTGGTTGAAATTAGCGGTAAATACGGCGCTTCTATCTACAAAGGTGAAGATTTATACAGTGCTGAAGTTGATATTTATGCACCTTGTGCACTTGGAGCAACCATTAACGACGATACCGTGTACCGAATAAACGCGAAAGTTATCGCTGGTGCGGCTAACAATCAATTGGCGAACGAAGATATTCACGGACCAATATTGTTGGAAAGAGGTATTACTTATGCGCCAGATTTCTTAATCAACGCTGGTGGTATCATCAACGTTTATGCTGAGATTGCTCATTATGACAAAGCAGAATCAATGCGTAGAACCGAAAATATCTACAACACTACTTTAGAAATTTTTGATTACGCCGAGAAAAATAAATTAACTCCGCAAAAAGCCGCTATGGCAATTGCTGAAAACAGAATTGCACAAAGAAAAAAAGAAAACGCTAAATAAATAGGCGTTTAAAAAAATAATTTTAATTTTGCAGAGCGAAAGAAATTTTCTTTCGCTCTGTTTTTTATAATAATTAAAAAAAGTTCTTACCAGTGTTAAACAGACGACATATTCGAGTAAAAGTGATGCAATCCATCTACGCAATGCATCAAAACAGTTCAGACAATCTTGAAAAACAAGAAAAATTTCTACTCGCAAGTATCGAAAATTGCATCGAATTGTATCTTATCATGGTATCCACCTTGGTAGAAATCAGAAAAAAAGAAATCGATTTTATTGAAATTTCTAAAAACAAACACTTAGCAACACCAGAAGAGCGAAATCCAAACTTACGTTTTATTAACAATCCAATTTTGATTGCTTTAGAAGAAAATAATTCGCTAAGCATATCATTAGAAAAACATAAAGTTACCAACTGGCAAGCCAACGACGATACTATTTTGTTATTGTTGAGCGATGTGAAACAAAGCGAATTGTATGCAAATTACATGGCTAAAACCGAAACTACGTTTGAGCAAGATCGTTTTTTTATCGCCGATTTATTTGCCGAAGTTATCGCACCTAATGAAAAATTATATTCGTATTTAGAAGATTTCAAGCTAACTTGGGTTGATGATATTCCAATGGTAAATACCGAAATCTTAAAGCAATTGAAGAAATTTTCTAAAGTAGAAGACGATTTTAGAGTGCCTCGATTGTATAAAGATATCGAAGACAAAGATTTTGCAATTGCCTTGTTTAGAAAAACTGTTTTAAACGAAGACAAACTTGCAAAAGAATTTATAGATAAAACTCCCAATTGGGATATGGAGCGTATTGCCGAAATTGACACTATAATTTTGAAAATGGCAATAGGTGAATTTCTTAACTTCCCATCTATTCCAGTTAAAGTAACAATTAACGAATATTTAGAGCTAGCAAAAGAATATTCTACTCCAAAAAGCAGTATTTTTATCAACGGAATTTTAGACAATTTAGTTAAAAGTTTTCAAGCCGACGACAGAATTAAAAAAGTTGGTAGAGGTTTAATGTAAAATAATAAAAAAGAGTATGAAAACAAAAATTTATTTATGTAGTTTAGTGTTATTCACTATTTTATCTTGTAAAAAAGAAACCAAAAACTATGGCGAAGTGAAATTTGGCATCATGGATTTTGTTTCTAAAGAACATGATTTTGGATTAATTAAGCCAGGTACAAAAGTGAATTATACCTTTAAATTTGAAAATACAGGCGAAAACGATTTGATCATTTCTGATGTGCAAGCAACTTGTGGATGTACGGTGCCAGAATATTCCAAAGAACCAATAAAACCAGGACAAGAAGGAAAAATCAAAGTATCGTTTGATTCGACTGGGAAGTCTGGAAAAGTTTCAAAAGGTGTTGTAATCAAAGCCAATACACCAGAGGGAGTGGAAAAATTAACAATCACAGCAACAATAATTGGTGAAGGAAAAAAAGGAGCTTCACAAAAATAAATCTAATTATGGAACAAATTACCCAGTTTTTACCGTTTATCTTAATGTTTGTAGTAATCTATTTTTTTATGATTTTACCGCAACAAAAACGCGCTAAAAAAGAAAAAGAATTCGAAAGTAGCTTAAAAGTAGGCGATAAAATTATCACAAAAAGCGGTCTTCATGGTAAAGTATCCGAACTAGCAGAAACTACAATTGTAGTAGAAACAATGTCTGGTAAACTGAAAATGGAACGCTCTGCAATTTCTATGGAAATGAGCGCAGCAATCAATAAGAAAGCATAAGTAAAAGTTATCTTCTTCAGTAAATTTTAAAACCAAATTCTATTTGAATTTGGTTTTTTTTATGGCTTACTCTTTCAATTTTAAGAGCGCATCGCGTACAATTTCATAATGACTCCAAGGAATAAAATGATCGGCATTTTTAATCGTTTTTACCTCAATAGATGCAGCATTGACAAACTCTCGTTCTATAAATGCAACATTACTGTAAGGAACCAATTGGTCTTTTGTACCATGAAGCACTAAAACAGCTGTTGTTATCTTATTTAAAGTAGGTTTCATATGCACCAAATCGCTTTTCAACCACCACAATTCGTCATTGGCTGGAAGCATTGCACCGGGAACAATTTGTTTTAGCGGATTGGACATAAAATACGGCCGCCATTTTTCTGGATTTTCAGCTTCAGGATCGATAGAACCAGCTAAAATAATCAGTTCTTTGTAAGCACTTGGACGATTCACTGCCATTTTTACAACAATCGGACCACCATACGAATGACCAACTAGGTACATTGGCTTTTCATTTTTTATTCGATCTATAAATTGTTCAATGATGGCGACTTGCTCGTACAAGTTTTTAGATTTTCTAAAGTCGCTGTAACCGAATCCAGGTCGATCTATAGCAATCATTCGGTATTTTTTCAACAGCAAACTATCTTTTAAATAATCCTTATAAGCATCCCAACTTCCTGGCGAACCGTGAACAAAGAATAGGGTAGGAAGGTCTTTAGAACCTGTTTGAATATAATGTATTTTATCACTTCCCAATACAATTGTACTATCAATATAGGCGGTTTTGGAGGTTTCAAAAAACGACTTGGTTTTTGACGCACTCATGCGCATCGTCATGCAAGATTGACAAATTAAAATATAGAAAAGCAATAAACTAAAAAGTACTACTTTTATTTTGTTGTGTTTGATGAAATTCCAAGTCATATTTTTTATTTAGAAAAGCATTTACTTTTTCTTTTTAGAGTTTTCTGTATTCGAAAAATCAGTAGTAGCGGTTAACTCAGCAATCTTCACAATGACATCAATGGCTTTTTGCATACTCTCAACTGGTACATATTCGTACTTACCATGAAAATTGTGTCCTCCAGCAAAGATGTTCGGACAAGGCAATCCCATATACGACAAGCGACAACCATCAGTACCACCTCGAATCGGTTTTATCAACGGTTTAATGTTCAATTCTTTCATGGCTTGTTCGGCTAAATCTACTATATATTTTACCGGTTGTACCATTTCTTTCATATTGTAGTATTGGTCTTTAATCTCCGATACGACAATATCTTCACCAAATTGTTTGGCAAATTGCTTGTTGAATTTCTTAGTAATTTTGTGAATGTAGTCTTTACGTTTTTTAAAATTCTTAGCGTTAAAATCACGAATAATCAATTCTAAGACTGTTTCTTCGATACTTCCACTCAAATGGTGAACGTGGTAAAAACCTTCGTAACCTTTCGTGTCTTGAGGTGTTTCTTTTTTCGGAAGCTCGTTTAAGAAATCGTTGGCAATCAACATCGAATTGATCATTTTTCCTTTAGCATAGCCAGGATGCACACTTTTTCCTTTAAAGATAATTTTAGCTCCTGCCGCATTAAAATTTTCATATTCCAACTCTCCAATCTGACTTCCATCCATGGTGTAAGCCCATTGTGCTCCAAATTTTTCCACATCAAATAAATCGGCACCTCGACCAATTTCTTCATCCGGTGTAAATCCTACACGAATTTTTCCGTGTTTAATGTCTGGATTCTGAATCAGATATTCCATTGCAGTCACAATTTCGGTCAGTCCAGCTTTGTCGTCAGCACCAAGCAAAGTCGTTCCGTCGGTAGTAATCAAGGTTTGTCCATTGTACTGTTTCAAATCTTTGAAATAACTTGGAGACAACACAATGTTTTGTTCAGCATTCAATACAATATCGCCACCATCGTAGTTGCTAACAATTTGTGGTTTTACATTCAATCCAGTAAAATCTGGTGTCGTATCGTAATGCGAAACAAATCCAATTGTAGGCACTTCATAAGCGACATTGCTTTCTAAAGTTCCCATAACATAACCGTTTTCATCAATTGTGACATCGGTCATTCCAATTTTATTCAATTCTTCAACTAATAAGTTTGCCAATACCAATTGTTTTTTGGTACTCGGTGTTGTTTTCGAATTCGGATCAGATTCCGTATCGATGATAACGTAACTTATAAATCGGTCTATAATGTGTTGCATGTTTTTAAATTTTAAGTGGAGCAAATATACAAATTTGCTAGTAGGATTTTTCAGTTGTGTAGCGAGTTTATTTTACCACAAGGTCATATTTCAAGAGCAATCCTTTCAAACCTTCTAAAGAAAATTGTGCTTTCTTCAACTTGTTTTTTTCGGGATCTATAATAAAATCATAGCTCGTGCTAAAATCGGCTTTGTTGGCAATAGTATTTTCAAAAACGGCTTTTCGCAAATTGCAATTATCAAATAGTGCTTCGGTCAAATCGCTATTCATAAAATCAACGGCAATCATACTGCAATTGATGAACTGCATTTTCTTCAATTTCAAGGCATAAAACTTCGCATAATCCAACAAGCAATCTTTGAATCCAAAATCATAAATCACTTGATCGGTCATAGCAAAGTTCACATTGGTAAAATTGCATTTGGTGAAAAAAGCGCCGCGTAACGAAACATAATTTATCTTGGTATCATTAAAATTGCAATCAAAAAAATTGCAATCAATAAAGGTTACTGCCATAAAATCACACTGAGTGAAATCGCAATTGTGGAAGTTGCAATTTTCAAAATCTTTGTATTTGATGTCTTTTTCTTCAAATGTTTTTCCTTCAATTTCTTGGTCTAAAATATAATCTGCGCTCATCTATTGGTTTTATATTTTGTAAAATTAAACATTTTCAACGACTACTTTAACTAAAAATTAGTATTCGTTTTGTTGACTTCTGTACTTTATATACTAATTTTATATGCTATGGAAAAGAACAGTAAAAAAGGATTTTTATTCAAGAAATACGAAGCGCCCAATCTTTCGCCATTTGATAAACTTTTTGAGATTTTCAAGGAGTTAATTACCCATACTTCAGGCGATTTTGACGAAGCTATCGATTGGTTACGGCAATTGGATGTCGAATACAAACTTACCGACGAAAACTATACCATCGACGATTTTATAGAAGACTTAAAGAAAAAAGGCTACATCCGCGAAGAACTCAAAGACGACGGAACTTCGGGAACTGGCATTACAGCCAAAACCGAAAGAGCAATCCGTCAATCGGCTTTGGATCAGATTTTTGGAAATCTTAAAAAATCAGGTACTGGAAACCACAAAACCAAGTATTCTGGAAATGGCGACGAGCTCACAGGCGAGTTCCGCGAATACCATTTTGGTGATGGTCTTGAAAACATCTCGTTAACCGAAAGTTTACGCAACGCACAAATCAATAATGGTGTCGACGATTTTAAGTTGACGGAAAGTGACTTAGTAGTTGAAGATGCGCAATTCAAAGCTCAAATGAGTACGGTTTTGATGATTGACATCAGCCACAGCATGATCTTGTATGGTGAAGACCGCATTACACCTGCCAAAAAAGTGGCAATGGCTTTAGCCGAATTAATTACAACGCGCTACCCTAAAGATACCATCGATATTTTGGTTTTCGGAAACGATGCTTGGCCTATTTCTATCAAAGAATTACCGTATCTCAAAGTTGGTCCATACCATACCAATACGGTTGCCGGATTACAATTAGCAATGGACATGCTGCGTAGAAAACGAAATACCAACAAGCAAATTTTCATGATAACCGATGGTAAACCAAGTTGCGTTCGTGAAAAAGATGGAACGTATTACATGAACAGTAACGGATTAGACGAATACATCGTTGAACAGTGCTATAACCAAGCGGCACAAGCTAGAAAATTGCACATTCCAATTACAACGTTCATGATTGCAAACGATCCGTATTTGCAGAAATTCGTAAACCGATTTACCGAAGCCAATCAAGGTAAAGCCTTTTATACCGGATTGAAAGGTTTGGGAGAAATGATTTTTGAAGATTATGAATCAAATAGAAAGAAGAAGATTAAATAAATTATTATGAATTTAAAATTTAAAATTTTAAATGCTGTAGCGATGGAATTTAAAATTTAAAATTTAGCATTTAAAATTAAAAAATTATATGAAAGACATAAAAACATTAGCAGAATTAAAAAAATCAGGATACGTTTCAAGAAGTATCAAAGACGAATTGCGTGATAATTTACGAACGAAAATAAAATCGGGTAAGCCTGTTTTTGAAGGCGTTCACGGATTTGAAAATACCGTAATTCCCGAATTAGAACGCGCCATTTTATCGCGACACAACATCAATTTACTTGGATTGCGCGGTCAGGCGAAAACACGTTTGGCAAGAAAAATGATTGAATTATTAGACGAATACATGCCTATTGTTGCGGGTTCAGAAATTAACGACGATCCATTAAATCCGATTTCACGATTTGCTAAAGATATAATTGCCGAAAAAGGCGATGCGACGCCAATTGCATGGATTCACAGAAGTGAGCGTTTTTCTGAAAAACTAGCCACGCCAGATGTAACCGTAGCCGATTTAATCGGTGATGTCGATCCGATAAAAGCAGCTAATTTGAAACTTTCATATGCTGATGATCGCGTAATTCACTTCGGAATGATTCCGAGAGCCAACCGTTGCATTTTTGTTATCAACGAATTACCCGATTTGCAAGCCCGAATTCAAGTGGCTTTATTCAACATATTGCAAGAAGGCGATATTCAAATTCGTGGTTTCAAACTGCGAATGCCGTTAGACATGCAATTTGTCTTCACAGCCAACCCAGAAGATTACACCAATCGTGGAAGCATTGTAACGCCGTTGAAAGACAGAATTGGTTCACAAATTCTAACACATTATCCAGAAACCGTTGCCATCGCGAGAACTATTACGCACCAAGAAGCGAAATTAGATCAAAAGCAATCGGATGCGGTTCATGTTCCTAATTTAGCGAAAGATTTATTAGAGCAAATTAGCTTTGAAGCCCGCGAAAGCGAATACATTGATGCCAAAAGTGGTGTAAGTGCGCGTATGAGTATTACGGCTTATGAAAATTTATTGAGTACGGCCGAACGAAGAGCTTTGTTGTCTGGAGCGGATTATACAGCAGTTAGACTATCCGATTTTATGGGAATTATTCCAGCCATTACGGGTAAAGTTGAATTGGTTTATGAAGGCGAACAAGAAGGCGCTGCTTTCGTTGCAGAACAATTGATTAGTGATGCCATCAAAACCTATTTCCCAGCCTTTTTCCCGAAAATAGAAAAACTGGAGCGCGACGCAGATGCAAGTCCGTATGCCAAAATACTAGAATGGTTTTTCGCCGAAACAGGTTTCGAATTATTAGACGATGCCACCGACGAAGAGTACAGAAAACAATTGGACGAAGTAAAACCTTTAGAAGATTTGATTCAGAAATACCAACCGGAAACACCAGCGGAAGACCGTTATTTCTTGAAAGAATTTGTACTTTGGGGATTGGTAAAATACGACAAACTTAGTAAAGATCGAGTAGAAGTAGGCTATCAGTTTAAGGATTTATACAGCAGTTACATCAATAAATTGTAACACAGCTTCAAATTAATATATAACCCTCGCAGCGTTCAAAACGCTTCGAGGGTTTTTAAATAATTACGGATTAGTAGTCCAAAGAAGCCGATTTCAATATCGCTCGTTTCGGCAATTTAAGACCTAAAGCAATAAGCTATAAAGTTTTAATTTATAAAGGTTATTAATGCTTCGCCATTTGCTGCAGCTTCTGAAAAGGTAACTTTTATTATTTTAAAATTATCATCTAAATAGTCAAACGCCTCAGCACCATCGTCCCAGATTGTTGGGTAAACTTCCAGTTCGTTCATCCGATTTGGATTGTATTTTTCTTTTAATTCTTCTGACGAAATTCGTGAAATTTTAGTATTAAAATACGCTACTTGCTCTGGAGTTAGATAATGTGCTGGTCCATATCCCATATCTTGCTCTTCGTCTAGTAATTGTCCGCTAAATAAAATGCTAACTAATTCATCGGTAGCATTTTGAATGTTTTCTCCAGTTAATAAATAGATAATTCCTTCCCAAGATTTATCAATATCAACCAAATCTTCGTCTTCAGTAGTAGTGTTGTAAATTCGTTCTTCAAGTATAGAACTATCTTTTAAATAATCTTCAAGTTCATCCTTAGTTACTCGAAGTAAGTTTCCTATCATACCCATAAATCTATTTTTTTAATGATGTAGTTACAAAGATAAAAATAGGATTGAATCATATGGGTTTTCATTTAAAAAACTTGGTACTACTATCGTCTCTTCGAGTGATTTTCTATTTTGAAAAACACTAGTTTTTAAAGTATAAAATTGACCCGAGGCTTGCCGAACTGATCGAAGCTAATCGAGAACTAATATGCACAAAAGTTCTCGCTACAATTTTGCTCCACTTCATTCCACAAAATCACTCGAAGTGACGGTAGTAGAGTGTTGACGTTTAGTAGTTTTAACTATTGCTTTGAAAATCAAATCTTCAATTAACCACCACCGTCACTTCGAGTGATTTTTAGAGGTAAAAATGCAAATTTTTATCTCTAAAAATTGTATCGAGAACTATTGAAAAAAGCTCGTTATAAATTTAGTATCATCAATTCACTACCACCGTCACTTCGAGTGATTTTTATAAAATTGCGTCCAGCCATTTTATAAAAATTGACCCGAGGCTTGCCGAACTGAGCGAAGCTAATCGAGAACTTTTGAAAATATATTTGAACTAACTACCACCCTAACTTCGATTGATTTTCTATTTTGAAAACGCTAGTTTTTAAAGTATAAAATTGACCCGAGATTTGCCGAACTGATCTAAGCTAATCGAGAATTTATACAAATTATTTTCTATTTTTGTTTTATGCAACAATCCTATGTTTATATATTGAAATGCGCTGATAATTCATATTACACTGGTGTAACAAGTAATCTTGAGCAAAGAATGTTTCAACATAATACTGGTTTTTACCCAGATTGTTATACGGCAAGAAGAAGGCCACTAGAGTTGGTTTTTTATTGTGAGTTTACGGATATTAACTTAGCTATAGAGACAGAAAAACAAATAAAAAAATGGTCAAGAGCGAAAAAAGAAGCCCTGATTAACGAACTTTTCGATGATCTACCTAATCTAGCTAAAAAGAAGTTTAAATAATATTGAAAATCGAAGTGAAGGTAATAGAGTGTTTTTGAGTAAAAGCCTTTACATTTTGTGCAATTTAGTTCTCGATACAATTTTGCTCCACTTTATTCCACAAAATCACTCGAAGTGACGGTGGTAGAGTGTTGACGTTTAGTAGTTTTAACTATTGCTTTGAAAATCAAATCTTCAATTAACCACCGCCATTTCGATACTAAATCTTAAACAAGTAAATTGTCAATTCACCACCACCGTCACTTCGAGTGATTTTTAGAGGTAAAAATGCAAATTTTTATCTCTAAAAATTGTATCGAGAACTTTTGAAAAAAGCTCGTTATAAATTTAGTATCATCAATTAAGCACCTCCGGTAATTCGAGTTATTTTTATAAAATTGCGATTAGCCATTTTATAAAATAGACCCGAGGCTTGCCGAACTGAGCGAAGCTAATCGAGAACTAATATGCACAAAAGTTCTCGATACAATTTTGCTCCACTTCATTCCACAAAATCACTCGAAGTGACGGTAGTAGAGTGTTGACGTTTAGTAGTTTTAACTATTGCTTTGAAAATCAAATCTTCAATTAACCACCACCGTCACTTCGAGTGATTTTTAGAGGTAAAAATGCAAATTTTTATCTCTAAAAATTGTATCGAGAACTAATGAAAAAAGCTCGTTATAAATTTAGTATCATCAATTCACTACCACCGTCACTTCGAGTGATTTTTATAAAATTGCGTCCAGCCATTTTATAAAAATAGACCCGAGGCTTGCCGAACTAATCGAAGCTAATCGAGAATTAATATGCAAAAAAAGTTCTCGATACAATTTTGCTCCACTTCATTCCACAAAATCACTCGAAGTGACGGTGGTAGAGTGTTGACGTTTAGTAGTTTTAACTATTTGTGCAATTTAGTTCTCGATACAATTTTGCTCCACTTCATTCCACAAAATCACTCGAAGTGACGGTAGTAGAGTGTTGACGTTTAGTAGTTTTAACTATTTGTGCAATTTAGTTCTCGATACAATTTTGCTCCACTTCATTTCACAAAATCACTCGAAGTGACGGTAGTAGAGTGTTGATGTGTAGTAGTTTAAACTTTCACTGTGATTTAGGAAATCTAATCGAGTACTATATAAAACATAAACTTCATTATACAGTATCAATAAATAACCCTCGCAGCGTTCAAAACGCTGCGAGGGTTTGATATTATCTAGGATTTTACAACCCTTCGAGATTTACTTTATAACTACGGATTTGTAGACCACAACGAAGCGGATTTCAACATCGCTCGTCTCGGCAAATTAAGCCCCATAACAATAAGCTCTGCAAAGTCTTCGGGCTGCAATACTTTCTCTACATTACCATCTGTGATGCCTAATTCTAACGACATGTCCGATGCTATGGTACTTGGTGTTAACGTGCAAACGCGAATGTTATTTTTTCTAACTTCTTTCATCAAAGCTTCCGAAAGTCCGATAACGGCAAATTTCGATGCGGAATACGCCGAAGTATTTGCATTACCAGTAATTCCTGCCGTTGAAGAAACATTGATGATATCACCTTGATTTTTTGCAACCAGAAAAGGTAAAACCTCTTTCGTTACATAGTACATTCCCATTACATTCGTTTGAATAATAGCGTTCCATTTTTCAGGACTCATTTCTAAAAAACTTCCAAAAGCAGCAATTCCGGCATTGTTTACCAAAATATCTACCGATTCAAATTGGTGCAGGATGCGTTCAATACCAACTTTTACCTCAGCATGATTGCCAACATCAAAAGTTTCATAAATGGCATTGACGCCATACGATTGCAATTCGGCAACCGTTTCAACTAAGTTTTGTTCGTTTCTACCTGTAATAGCAACATCAATTCCTTCTTTTGCAAAAGCAATAGCGGTAGCTTTACCTAATCCTTTTCCACCGCCTGTAACAATGGCTTTTTTTCCTTTTAAAGTATTCATGAGTTTTTTTATGCAAATTTACAACACAGATGTTAGATGAAAAGAATTTAACAATACATTATGTCGTGTTATCTTGAGCAAACTATTAACGCAACGTCAAACTAATCACAATCTCGATAAAAATCAAAATCACAATCAGCCATTCCAGTTTCGAGCTTTCGCGTACATTCAACACATCGGTAAAAAGTGTCAAGTTGTCTTCTACAATTTGGAGTCGGTAGTCCAAATCTTTAAAACGTGTATTGATGTCGAAATTGGCTTTCAAGTTCCGGTTCAACACGTCGAGTTCTTCGTTATCCCAAACCAAATTCGGATCGTCCAAAATATACAAATTATCGATAATACTGTTTTTCACGTTCAGTACTTTGCCAATATATTTCAGTAGATTGGTTTTGGAAATACTAATTTTTCCTTGCTTTTCCAATTGCACAATGTAGTGTTTGGAAGACGAAATCAAATCATCCGTTAGGTTTTCATAATAATCCAATGCCACCGATTGCCCAATATTGAGCATTACAATACGCAGCATTGAAGAATCGATTTTGGATACGGTAACATAATTATTTTTGACCACAGGTTTATCAACAGCACTGTTGGTTTCAATGCGGTATTCTTCCGAAAGGTTCAAATCGACCAATTCTGAAGCATAATTTTTCACAAATTGCACCAGTTCACTTTTACCCAAGGTATCATAATTTGCAAAAACAACAACGCCGTAATCAAACAAATACAAAAAGCGATTATCGTCTGGAAAGGAATAAAACAATTCGGTGGTGGAACCCGAATGGGCTTCGGTTTGAAAGTCGGCACGAAACTTTTTGATATTAAACGATTCGGCTAGTTGAATAGCTTCTATCTTGATGTCCATAATGAATTATTTTTTACAAATATATTCAAATACCAAAACAAAGTACACTTTTCAAGGGTCTAAGAATTGATAATAAAAAAGGGTGAACCTAAATTCACCCTTACTGTATTATTTTAAATTGATTGGGATAATCCAATTGTCCCATTTCACTTGTAGTACTGCGGTATCTTCAATAGTGTAAACTAAATTTTCCGATGGACTTTTCGCTACAACCGGTTTTACCGTCACTCGTAACTGATCTTTCTTTTCATCATAATCATATGATCCCCATTGTTTAGCCTCTTTATTAAAAATTATTATTGCGCTATCTTTCTCGGGAATAATAAAAAAAGAATATTTTCCTGCAGGTAGTTGTTTCCCTTCAATAGTGATTGCTTTACTTGTTTCAAATGTAGTTGCGTCATTTGCGCCAGCGCGCCATACCTTGCCAAAAGGTACTAAACTTCCCCAAATTGAGCGACCTTTGACAGACGGACTACCATAATTTATTACAACTTCACTGCCGTTTACCGTTGCTTTGGTTGTTTGTGCTGGACTTGCAGGTTTTTTGTCTTGTGCATTAATTCCAAGTGATACAAATAATAATAATAAAAAAGTGAATTTTGATTTCATTCGATAGTATTTAAAGTTAATAGAGTAATAAAAGTACTTTGATATGTGTACTTCTATACTATTTTTAGCATTATTTTAACTTTTTACCCTGCTATTTTTGTAGTTAAGTCGTGTTAGTGCATTCCGAAAAGTTTTGGTTTCTAGATTAAATTCCGAAAGTAATGTTGTTGCGGTAGTTGGTATTGAGCGAGGAAAATATACGATCCCAATAGGGTAAAATCGCACCGTAATTAGAATTGGTTTCGGCTACTTCTTTACTGTGGTGTACACGGTGAATAGCAGGAGTTACAAGGATAAACCGCAAGAGGTAATCAACTTTAGGATGAAGTTTAATATTAGAATGATGGAGCAATACTACTGGAAACAATACAAGTCCATGCAACATAACCGCACTTAAACTGAAGCCTAATAACGGGAAAATTAAAAAGCGTATTGCATAAGACAGGAGCAACTCCATAAAATGAAAACGGAGTGCGGTGGTGGTGTTCATCTTTTGGTCTTCGTGATGAAACTGATGAAACTTCCATAAAAAAGGAATCGTATGATTCAATCGATGCCACCAGTAAAGAAAACAGTCTAAGAGAATGAAATTTAAAATTAGACCCATGCTAAAATTCCATTCCCATTGTTGCAATAAGCCCCAACGGTTGGCATTAGTGATAGTAATTAGTTTTTGAAAATAGTACCCTGCACTAAAAATGATGACAAGATTTAAAATTCCAATCGCAATGTTTTTAAAATCGTGTTGGCGGTCAAGTAATTCGTTCCTTTGCGGATAAACTTGTTCTGCAAAATAGAGTAAGGTAAAAACAACCCCACAAAACAGCGGTGTACTTGTTTTTAGTAAGTGCAGTAATGTAGCTTCCATAAGATGATTAGTCGAACACTTTGATTCCTTTTTGTTAACTACGTACCCCAAAAAGAGCTGTAGGCATGCACTTGTTCTGTAGTGCCTTTGCTGTTATACACTTTATATCCTTGATTGATCCATTCGAAAGTGGTTTAAAGGTAAGAAATTATTCTTTAAATACTATAAATGTCTCGTTTTACAACCCTGGTATTTTTTTATTTTGAGCAGATAACGTAGTAATTTGAGCAATCCTTTTCTGTCGCGTTGCAGCTGTTTTTGCCAACTTTAAATACCGTAGTACAAACCGCTTATTGGAAGCCGATAATTGTGTAAAAAATAATTCTGCCGCACGGATAGCCTCCAACGATTGTTGTAAATCTTCGGGAACGATTAGCGCATCAACATCATCCATAAAATCCCATAAGCCAGCTTTTTTAGAAGCTGCTACTGCCTGTGCTCCAGACCGATGTACTAGGCCAGCCTGTTCTAAATTGGCATAGCGTACTTTATAGGTTTGACTCCAATGCTCAACGCGTCGTGGTGCAATTAGTTGCATCGTTCGGGTAGCATCTAGTTTTCTGCGAATGCCATCAATCCATCCAAAACACAGTAGTTGGTCAAGTACTTCTTGTACCGAAACGTAGTATTCTGGAACCTCTTTTTTATAAGTAACTAGCCAAACACTTTTGGTTTGTGTGTGATGTTGCAGTAACCATTCGCGCAAAGAGGCAGCAGAAGTTATGTGTACTTGTTCAAAATTTTCTGTGGATATCATAGCAATCAATGGTTATTATGGTTGCACTTTTTTGGTAGCACTAAGTTGCAAAATAGTTGCTACATTCTCGCAAGCCACACCCTGTTTCTAAAAAAAGTTTTTTAAAAGTAAAACATAATGTAGTAAGAGTCAATGGTTATTCGGTCATTTTTATGCGGGGTAAATTAATTTCGTGTGCTTGCGGATAGGGAGCACGTTCGGTAGTGCTGATATCGCCTCTAAGTTGCTCGGTGGTTTTAAATTGCAAGGCAGTAGAGTTGGCATACCGCGGATCGGGTTTGAAAGGCATTTTTGCCATTTTAGAAATGGTAATGGTTGGGAAATGATAATCTACTTCAACAGTACCTAACAACAAATAACAACCACCGCCTTTAAACGAATAGTTAATCAAACTTTTAGGAAAATGTGCGGTGTCAAAATAGTCGCCGTTAACATCAATCCACGTTCCAAAGTACATCATTCCAGCTTTCGTTGGCACTTGTTTTATTGAGACCAAATAGGCAATTAATTTCACTTCTTTTTTGAGATATTGCACAAGATTTTGAGCTACAACCTCACTTTTATACTGTGTTTCTAACAAGTCAAATGGTGTGCACGATACTGGAAAACCCAACAATTCCATCTCATCAAAGGCGTCTTCTAAAGCCGAACGTTCTATCAACGGAAATTGAAATGCTTTAACAGGTTCTTCAAGCAATAGCATCGGACTTGCTGCAGGTTTTTGATGGATTAAAAGGATGCGCGCTTCAACAATAAGTTGGCTTTTAGTTTTGCCCGTACTTCTAAAAGCTCCAATAAAAATTAGGGTTTGAAGGCTTTCCAATCCTATGGGTACTCTGCTGATAAATTGGTCAATAGAGGTAAAGTCACCGTGCAATTCACGTTCTGATACAATACTTTGTATGAATTCACTGTTCAAATTGTGTAGCAGTCCAAAACCCAAATACACATCGGTACCATAAACAGTGGTTTCGAAATAACTGCGATTAATACACGGATTGTGAATGGTAGCACCACTCATTTTGGCTTCGTGAATGTAGATTTCAGTTCGGTAAAAACCACCACCATTGTTGATGGCAGCTACCATAAATTCGATACCATAATAGACTTTTAGATACAAACTTTGGTAACTCTCTACAGCATAAGAGGCGGAATGGGCTTTACAAAACGAATAACCAGCAAAACTTTCAATTTGGCGGTATACTTCCTGACTCAATTGTAGCGGATGTCCTTTCTTTGCGCACGATACAAAAAACTGATCTTTTACCGTTTGCAGTTCTTGCAACGAACGACCTTTTCCGCTAATAGCACGACGCAAGATGTCACCATACGACGCTTCTAAACCGGCATAATGTAATGCTATTTTTATCACATCTTCTTGATACACCATTACACCATAGGTTTCGCCCAACTGTTCTTGAAAAACTTGATGAAAATATTCGAAGCGATCGGGATGGTTGTGTCTAAAAATGTACTCGCGCATCATACCACTTTGTGCCACACCCGGACGAATGATACTTGAAGCCGCAACCAAAGTTTTATAATTGTCACATTTTAAACGTCGTAACAAACCCCGCATGGCCGGACTTTCAATATAAAAACAACCTAAAGTTTTGCCAATACTCAACCACTCGTTGCACTTGCTCTCGTTTTTAGACAATGAAATATCGGCAATATCAACAGTGATGCCTCTGTTTTTGGCAATAATTTTAACGGCTTCATCAATAGTTCCTAAACCGCGTTGGCTCAAAATATCAAATTTTTCAAAACCAATATCCTCGGCAACGTGCATATCAAATTGTACAATAGGAAATCCTTTTGGAGGCATTTCGAGCGCCGTGAAATTAGTAATAGGTTCTTCTGAAATGATGATACCACACGAGTGCATGCTGCGTTGGTTGGGATATTTTTCGAGCATCATGCCATATTCTTGTACATATTTTACTACCGAATTGGTGTCTATTGCTCTTCCTTTAGCTTTCGACAAGCCGTCGAGTTCTTCTTTCGACAAACCAAAAACTTTACCTACTTCTCTAAAAATAGAACGGTATTTGAATTCCACATTAGTACCACAAAACGCTACGTGATTTGGATCAAACCGCTTAAAAATATAATCCAAAATATAATCGCGCTCGCGCCACGACCAATCGATATCAAAGTCGGGTGGACTTTTTCGGTTTTCATTCAAGAATCGTTCAAAGTATAAATCGAGTTCTATAGGGCAAATATCGGTTATACCAAGGCAATAACTCACAATACTGTTGGCACCACTACCGCGGCCTACGTGCATAAAACCTTGACTTTTGCTGTATTGTATGATATCCCAAGTAATTAAAAAATAACCACTAAAGTTCAAATCATTAATTACTTTCAGCTCTTTTATGATGCGTGCTTGTGCTTCTTTGTGGTTAGGACCATACCGTTTTTGCAAGCCACTTTTAGCCAAATTTTCGAGCAACAAGCGATCACCTTCTTTGCTTTTGGTATAAAACTTTTTGTTGCGTGGCGTTTTAAAATCAAAAGTAAAATTACATGCTTCAATCACCGCTTCGGTGCGCGCTATGAGTTCGGGATAATCGGTATAATGTGCTACGAGTTGCACTACAGGCTGTAGTACTTCGGTGGTGCTACAAATGTCGGTAGGAGTTAATTTAGAGAGCAATGTATTGTTGTCAATAGCACGAAGAATACGATGCAAGTTGTATTCTTTTTTGGTGCTAAAGGTTACCGGTTGCAGGACAACCGCATTGGGTATCCAGCGTTGCCATTCGGATTTGAATAGTTTGATTACTTCGTGAGGTTGTATGCCAACATACTCATAAGGTCGTAGCATATCGGGAACATTGTGACTAGGATAAAGCAGCACAACGTTTTCAAAGAGCGGTGCTTCGTTTGGCAAATCAGTTTTAGATAAATTGTGTTGCGTCAACCAGCGGCACAGTTCACCAATGCCTTTTTGATTTTTGGCTAAACCAATATAAAGCAGCTGGTTATGGCGTCTAAACTCCATGCCAACAACTGCTTTAATCTGCGCTTCATCACAAAGTTTTTTAAACTCATAAATACCAGTTACAGTGTTGATATCGGTCAATGCCAACGAAGTGAGTCCTAAACTTTTGGCTTGTGCAACAAGTGCAGATATTGGTATAGTGCCATAACGCAAGCTATGGTAGGAGTGGCAGTTGAGGTACATGCTATTTTGTTTTTTGTTTTAAAATAGTGCCCAAAGAGCTTCTTGAAACGGCATCAATCCCAAACCTGTTTTTGATTTTGTCAATGGCTTGATACAGCGATAGCATTTCGGTAGTATCTTCAAACATATTGATTTGATAGGTACCTCGAACCAAACCGGTAAAGCGAATACCAATAAGTCGCAAACGCATGCGTCGCGTGTACAGTTTTGTAAATAAATCTAAGGCTGTTGTTGTTAAAACATGATCAAACGAGGTGTAGGGAATTTTCAGTTGTTTGGTTTCGGTATCAAAATTATTGTATCTAATTTTCACTACCACGGTCGAAGCCAAAAGAACTTCGGTGCGCAATTGATACGACAATTGTGCTACCATTCTGGTGAGTAACGACTTGATGGCCGTCAAATCAATAGTGTCTTGGTCAAAGGTATGCTCGGTCGAAATCGATTTTCGTTCCGTGTACGGCTCAACAGGGTTGTTGTCAATTCCGTTGGCTTTTTTCCAAATTTCGACCCCATTTTTACCAAT
Organism: Flavobacterium sp. SP2; assembly: GCF_057626655.1. Classification (NCBI taxonomy): domain Bacteria; kingdom Pseudomonadati; phylum Bacteroidota; class Flavobacteriia; order Flavobacteriales; family Flavobacteriaceae; genus Flavobacterium; species Flavobacterium solicola. The sequence continues at coordinate 174,110 of NZ_JBVHBT010000001.1, read as the reverse complement.
CATTTGTTGCAATACTTCCACAGGCATTTGGGCTAGCGTTTGAATATTTCGAATGCCAATGCGCGACAACAATTGAAAGGTAACTTCACCCAACATAGGTATTTTCTGAATCGGTAGCGGATTTAAAAACGGCTGTACATTGGGCGCTTTGATTTCTAGTTTTCCCAGTGGTTTGGCTTCTCCAGTACCAATTTTGGAAACCGTTTTGTTTACCGATAGCGCAAAGCTAATAGGCAAACCGCTTTCTTTTTGAATCTTGGTCGCCAATTCGCTAGTCCAATGGTAGCAGCCAAAAAACTTATCCATTCCTGTTATGTCCAGATAAAATTCGTCGATACTGGCTTTTTCAACCACTGGAGCAACTTCTTTTAAAAGCGCAGTTACCTCGTGCGACTTATTCGAATAGTATTCCATATCGCCTTTAATTACGGAAGCTTGCGGACAGAGGCGTAGGGCATACTTAATAGGCATTGCCGAGCGTACACCAAATTTTCGGGCTTCATAAGAGCAAGAAGCCACCACACCACGATCGGCGTTACCTCCAATAATAAGAGGTAATCCAACGAGTTTTGGGTTCATCAACCGCTCGCACGAGACAAAAAAAGTGTCTAAATCCATATGTACAATTGCACGACTCATTTGGGTAATTTCAGGGATGTTTTAAAATAACTTTTTGTTTTTTTTACAAAATTATTTCATTTTGTATCAAATAGTAGTACATTTGTTGATATAAATTATATCAATGTCTATTTTTTCCGAGAACATCAAATTGCTGCGCACCCAAGCCGGAATTTCACAACAGAAATTAGCCGATGAGTTGATTATTACCCGAGTTCGTTTTGCAAAATACGAAGAGGGCAAGAGCGAACCACCGTTTGATATTTTAAAGCGTATTGCCAATTATTTCCACGTCAGTATTGACATTTTGATTAATGTTGATTTAAATAAAATTCCGCTCAACAGTATGCTAAAGATGGAAGACAACCGCTTGTTGTTGCCTATTACCATCGACAAGTCGGGTAGAGATTACATCGAAATTTTGCCTTATAAAGCCAAGGCTGGTTATTTAAGCGGGTACAGCGATCCAGAATTTATAGAAAAACTCCAACAGATGCAATTGCCTTTTTTAACCAAAGGCAAGTACCGCGCCTTTCCAATAGAAGGCAGTTCGATGCCACCTCACAACGACAAATCGTTTGTAGTAGGTAAGTACATCGAAAAACTATCCGATGTAAAAGACGGAAAAACCTATGTTGTATTGACCAGAAACGACGGAATAGTCTACAAGCGCTTGTACCGAAAACCCAAGCGGGAAACAATTTTCATTTTCCATTCCGACAATATTGTTTACCAACCTTATGAGGTAAAAGCTAACGATATGCTAGAGATTTGGGAGCACGTTTGTAGTTTTTGCACCCAAGAATACCAACCGGATGATTTGGGCGTGATGAATGTGAAAGAGATGTTCCAGCAATTGCGACTGGAGATTAACGCACTTAAGAAATAAAGCGATTTTTATAGTGAAAGAATTGCCTTGTCCAAGCTACTTATTTTTAGATTTTCAACACGTTCATTTAGATATAAAAAAAGCACCCTCTTCCAATAACTAATTTTTTAATTCTTGATTGCTAGTTTCGTTATGCTCAACCCATTCTTCAATTTCCAGTTGGAGCTGACTTTTAACCACAACAGTTCCAGCGATGAGGTCGTTCAAACTTCTATTTCGGTCCTTGTTTTGCGGCTTAAAACCGTTGTTGGCAGAAGTTATAATTCTTTTCGTAATCCAATTTTTGTGCTATCAATTTTTAATGTAGGATAAATGTCATCATTTGTATTTAATTTTTTATCTGGACCAAATGATTTTAAAATATATTTACCATTTCCTTGTTTATAATATAATTCTATACTTTTTTCGGTTTCAAAGATTTCATTAATAGATATAAAGGATTTTTTATTATCAATTTGTTTTAATTTTTCTGGATATTTACCATTTGTTGTTTTATAAAATTCAATTTGTTTGACTAAATCATTTAGATTTCTTTCCGTCATTTCCGACATTGGTTTATCAAAAGATTTTGAGATAAAATCGAATTTATCAATTTGTGTCAAAATTGTCCAAAAAATTATAGTAAACAGAATATCAGCTATTCCTATAAAAATGAGTTTCAAATCTCTTCTTATAACACCAATTATAGATAAAATTACTCCGACAATAAGTCCAACATTTGGTATTATTCCTAACAATCCAATCCAATATAATGTTTTGTTGTTTTTAATTTCATTTTGATGTTGGTTTGAATTAAAATTGCTTTTTTTACTAACTTTTTTTTCTTCAATTATTCCTATAATATTTGGTAGAATATTATTAGGCTCAGAATTTGTTTTATTTATTAAAATTAATTTTTCGTTATGAAGGATTATTAAATAATACTTAACAGTTGAATAAGTATATTTTATTGATTGCCAATTAAAAAATTGAGTTTCATTATAACGATTTGAATTAACTTCAAATCCTTCTTCTTTTATGCGCAGTATTTCTTCAGAAAAATAATTAGGATTAATGTCAATTTGTTTTTTTAGATTGCGTTTAGACTTTGTTTTAGGAATAAAATAAAATCTAAAAAAGAAAATTAAAAATATTGCTACTATGAAGTATAATATATTTAAAGATGGTTTTGCTTCTTTTACAAAAGTGATTGCGACTACTAAAATTATAAATAGAATATAAAAAATACTTATCCTGTAAAATGAATTAATATACAAGGAATTTATTGCGCTTTCAATGTCAGATTTTGTGTTTTTGTATTTTATTTCCATTTTATTTTTTCTGTCGTTTTTGGGAATAATTTCTGCCAACTAGTAAATAGAAAACTAAACTTGCTAAATAATAAAGATTTACAAACCCAATAGTAATAAAATGTCTTGGGAAACTAAACGATTGCAAGTATCTCTGTTTGTATTTATTTGGTTTTAAAAAACGAAGCCAAATCCACAGTCAGATTTCCATAAATACCATAGTTTCTAGCCTTAGCATCATTGGATAACGGACTTGTTAAATTGGCATCACCCATCAATTCCAAACCCACACGACGGCTGATGGTAACACCAAATCCAAATAAAGCGCCAAAACTGGATTGTTTGTAAAAATCTTGCACGTCTTCGTCCCGAACTTTGGCACTCAATACGTTCACCATTCTAAAACCGCCAATAAGATAAAAGCCTTTGTTGTATTGTCCATCGGTATCCAAGCGCAGTAATCCATGCAATTGCAACGTATTCAAGTCGGCATCTTCAAACAGTACGTTGAATTGATTTCCAGAACTTAATGCATATTGGTTTTCTTTGATGCTGTTGTACGATACCACACCGCGCGCACCAAAACCTTTTTGAATCTGATAGTCTACAAATCCGCCAACGTTCAAGCCGCTCACGGCGCCACCGCCTACAAGCGGACCATCAATTTCAATATCATAGGCATTGAACCCAATAACAGGTCCGAAACTCAATTGTTGCGCCTGAGTCGCAAGTGCTGTTAGAAGTGCAAATACAAGTAAGTTGATTTTTTTCATAGTGTTTAAAGTTGGTCTAAATATAATAAGGAAAACGGAATTCTAAATTATTTTTTACATTAAGTTTTAAGTTGAGTGGTAGTGTCAATTTTGCTCCATTACATTCTACAAAATCACTCGAAGTGACGGTAGTAGAGTGTTGACGTTTAGTAGTTTTAATTTTTACTATATTTTTAAAATCAAATCTTCAATGAACCACCACCATTTCGATACTAAATCTTTAATGAGAAAATCTTCAATCAAATATCACCGTCACTTCGAGTGGTTTTTATAAAATTGCGATTAGCTATTTTATAAAAATTGTATCGAGAACTAGCCTGCACAAAAGTTCTCGATACAATTTTGCTCCATTACATTCCACAAAATCACTCGAAGTGACGGTAGTAGAATGTTGATGTATAGTAGTTTTAACTATTGCTTTGAAAATCAAATCTTCAATTAACCACCACCGTCACTTCGAGTGATTTTTAGCGATAAAAATGCAAATTTTTATTTCTAAAAATTGACCCGAAGCTTGCCGAACTGAGCGAAGCTAATCGAGAACTATTGAAAAAAGCTCGCAATAAATTTAGTATCAACAATTAACCACCACCATCACTTCGAGTGTTTTTCATAAAACTTCTTTCAGCCATTTTATAAAAATTAACCCGAGGCTTGCCGAACTAAGTGAACCTAATCGAGAACTAGCCTGCACAAAAGTTCTCGATACAATTTTGCTCCATTACATTCCACAAAATCACTCGAAGTGACGGTAGTAGTGTTTTGGCGTTAAGTAGCTTTAACTATTGCTTTGAAAATCAAATCTTCAATTCACTACAACCGTCACTTCGAGTGATTTTTAGCGATAAAAATGCAAATTTTTATTTCTAAAAATTGACCCGAGGCTTGCCGAACTGAGCGAAGCTAATCGAGAACTATTGAAAAAAGCTTGCGATAAATTTAGTATCAACAATTCACTTCGAGTATTTTTTATTAAATTGTATCGAGGCTTGTCGAACTAAGCGAACCTAATCGAGAACTAGCCTGCACAAAAGTTCTCGATACAATTTTGCTCCATTACATTCCACAAAATCACTCGAAGTGACGGTAGTAGAGTGTTGACGTTTAGTAGTTTTAATTTTTACTATATTTTTAAAATCAAATCTTCAATGAACCACCACCATTTCGATACTAAATCTTTAATGAGAAAATCTTCAATCCAATATCACCGTCACTTCGAGTGGTTTTTATAAAATTGCGATTAGCTATTTTATAAAAATTGTATCGAGAACTAGCCTGCACAAAAGTTCTCGATACAATTTTGCTCCATTACATTCCACAAAATCACTCGAAGTGACGGTAGTAGTGTTTTGGCGTTAAGTAGCTTTAACTATTGCTTTGAAAATCAAATCTTCAATTAACCACCACCGTCACTTCGAGTGATTTTTAGAGATAAAAATGCAAATTTTTATTTCTAAAAATTGACCCGAGGCTTGCCGAACTGAGCGAAGCTAATCGAGAACTATAGAATAATTCATGTTTTTCAAACTAAGCGTAGCTAATCAAGAACTTACATTATTCAAATAACATAAACGGAACCGTAATTAAAACGATGAATCCAATTAATAAAACAAAAGGCAAGAGGACATTCAGTACTGCTTTGCCAACCGAAAAACGTTGCACCTCAGCAATGCCAATAACCAAAAGCACCACACTCCAAAGCGACAATCCAATTTCAAGGGCTACCAACCCATAAAAAACAAAAGGCTGTAAAGTACCTTCTTCAAGAATAATTCCTTCTTCCATAAAGATGGTTTTGCCATACACTGCAATTTGTACAAACAGCACAAGCAAGCCCAATACCGTTGGAATAGTCGAGTAGGCTAAGACCCGAAGTACCGCAGAAGTAGGCGCTGTTCCGTTAATCCATTTGCCTGTCCAGCTCATGAAAAACGCATAAAGATAATAGGAAATCCACCCAAACAAACCGCCAGCAACGACCGAAAAACCTATAATACCCCAAAGCGACATGGTATCGCCCATGTTCTTACCCACAGCCCGATCGAACGACCGTGCTATACCTGCAAGAATCAATAACACATGCAAGTGTCTTTGGTACTGGTAGGTTACAATAAAGGCAAAGGCACGTTGTGGAGCTGTTAGTACTTTTTCTAGTACCGCACCGGCGTTAATGGTATTTGTTTCGTCTACAAATTCTGGGAAATCACTCATCTTGTTCTCTTAATTTAACCCTTAGAAGGATTGTGTCTACTTTAATTTTGTTTCGGTATTAGCTTAATTGACCATTGGTTCCTACTTTCACCATCCATGCATTATCCATACACTATCCATACACTATCCGTACACTATCCGTACAGTATCCCTACACGATCCCTACAGTATCCCTACACTATGACCCGTCCTAAAATAACTATACAGCTTACTAAATACATCCTATTATAATTATACAAATATAATTTTTAATCCTAAATTTACTACAACTGTTTTTTTCTAATTTTAGCTTTTACCGTGCTGCTTCTTTTTGGTTTTTTAGGGTTTTACTTGTTGGGTGTTTCTTCTGTGGTGGTTTTTAGTGTTGCTAGTCTGACTAGTTCTTTATTGGCTATTATTTGTGCGTTTTCTAGGAATTCGCCGCAGCGTTTTGATAGTAGTTCGGTGTAGGTGAAGCTGTGGTAGTTGGTTTGAGTGTGTCTTAGTGTGTGGAAATTTGTGGTTAGGAGTTTGTAGAGTAGTTGGTCTTCCTCGGTTTTTGTTGGGAAGTATTCTTCGGTGAGTGTGGTGAATGTACTGCATAAGTTGAACAGGTAGGCGAGTGCATAGTGGTTGGGGTGGTAACCTAGGAATACTTCTATTAGACCTAAGCAGATCTGCTCTACGGCGATGTGTTGCATGCTGTGTTGTACGCATTCCATTCCTGATACTTCAATTTGGTTTTCGGATTCTAGGAATGTTTTTGCTATTCTTACACGGTTGTTCCAGTAGATTTCTGAGAGTTCTGGTTTTCTTGTTGGTTCTTTGTCTAGGTGGAGGTAGGGTGGTTGATTTTTGTTTATCCAAATTGGGGTTGTGTTGGTCATGATGTGGTTGAAGCACCATTTTTGGTTGGCCGTTAGTTGGCGTAATGCGGTTGCTTTGTGGAGTAGTAGTGTTGCGTTGCAGTTTGGGACTGTGCCAGCAATTAGATCGGCTAGGTCGGCGGTGGCGTTGTTTTTTGTTTCTTCTGTAATTACTAGCAAGAATAGGTGGGTTTTAGCCGATGCAATTGTATTTTCTTGATTGAACACATTGCTTTTTATCTCATTTTCTGATTTGGTTGCAAAGCAGTAGATGGCGCTTGTTTTTATAAATTGTTTGATTACCTCAGCCGCTTGCTCTAGTACTGTGGTTACCTCTGGCATTGTATGAAAGTTTTTCATAATTTGGATTGTTAGGTGTTCAACTTATTTGAAAATTGTCTATTTTTGTAGTATCAGAACTGCAAGTTAGCTAGGGCATTTGCTGTATGGAACCACAATGCTTTGTATCGTACCACGATTGGTTGGTATTTTACAGACGACCACTAACCCAACTATTAATTATCTTTACATTATGAGCACAGCCACCAAACCAAGCCACATAGGGCGCAAGATTAGTAAGATTAGAGAACTACGCGGTATTAAGCAAGAGGCTTTGGCGCAGGCAATTGGTGTGAGCCAACAAACGGTGAGTAATTTGGAGAATAGTGAAACGATTGATGAGGCTTTGCTGGAAAAAGTAGCCCAAGCTTTGGATGTTAGTGTGGAAGGGATTAAGAATTTTAGTGAGGAAGCGGTACTGAATATTATTGGAAATACTTATAATGTTGATAATTCATCAGCTGTAAATTATGGTTGTACTTTTAATCCACTAGATAAGGTGGTAGCTCTATTTGAAGAGAAGGAGAAATTATATGAACGTTTGTTGCAGGCTGAAAAAGAAAAAGTTGCTTACTTGGAGCAATTGAAGAAATAAGAAAAGAGGCGCCTGCCTCTTTTTTATTGCATATTATTTAAATTTTGGTTTTAAAAACTACGAAGTATTTTTTTCAAGTTAAAAAATAACTTTCATTTAAATTTTTGAAGTTATTATAATTGACTTTTGACGCGTTCAATGAAAATATTTCTATTTGATTTAATATTAATTTTCGAAAGATAAAAATTCCCACTACCAATTAACCAAAACACTTTATCGACAGCATAGGGACTTACATTATTAATTATAGCAATTCTATCCAAAGCTTTTAATGATTCATAATCTAGTTTAGAACTTGACTTTTCATTAGCATCAATTATATCTAATGCTTTAAAAATCTCTTTAATATGAACATCTGGTTTTCCATATTGCTCGAAACCAATTTCTTTTAAAAAATCACATGCCAAAGGAAATCCTATGCCAGCTATTTCCATACTAATTAACAATGGTAAGGCAGGTTTTGATTTCGTATCATTTGCAAAAAAAATAGTCCAATCATAAAAAGCTTCAATTGATTCAAAATTTGCTAAGAAATGTGCAGAATCAATAACTGTTTTACAATATAATGGCCACAGACTTCTATTAGTATCTCTTATTTTTCCAGTAGGTTTTAAAGTACTTTTTATTGAATCAAGCAATAGTTCACTATCTTGTTTCGAATAGGTTAGTGCTACTTTATGTGGATCGAAATCAAATAATACTTTGCCAAGATTATGAATCTCACCAATAGAGCCGCCAATCACTTTAACACTCATTTGTTTGTTTTGAGCTGTTTCACATAAGCGTTCAAAAAGTATTTTGAAGTCATTGGGTTTTTGATGGATAGGTATTAAATGTTTATTTATTTCTTGTTTAGTGATGACTTCATGACTTAACAGATAATCAATTCCTACGTTGTAAATATTTTTTTCCAACATGATTTAAATATTTATGAATTATCTAATTAAATTATAAAGTTTATAAAGCTTAGAAAATTCCGTTAAAACAGTTTCTTCAATATTTTCTGCTGATAAATAATCATCATTTGGGTTAAAATTTTTACCAATGAAATATGATTTCTTAAAATCATCTTTAACCATTATATCATACAAATCTTTTTCATTTTTTATATCAGATAAAAAAATTATTGAAGAGTGAATATTGATATAATATTCTGCTCCTAGGTCAATTAAGTATTTATAGAATAATGATAAAAAATTTGCATCGTTGATGTTAGAAAGCATTTTTTTTCTATCGACTATTGATCGATTCTCTTTTCCAATGAACAACCAAATTCCAATAAGATTTCCAATTGATCTATTAATAAGAATAATTTGTATTCTAACATTATCAGTAAATGATTTTTCAATTGATTTGGAAAGTTGAGTATTGCTTTTTCCATAATTTAGCCAAATAGCATCTTTTGGAGCTCTACTTCCTCTTGAATGGAAATGTTGAGAAGTATAATTGTTACTGCGAAGAGGCAAATGTAAATCAGAAATACCGAACTCAGAAAAGCGTTTAATAATTTTATTGTTTAATTCTATCAATCTATTCCTAACTTTACTTCTAATACTAATTGAATTAGTACTGACATTTGTTTGGTGGCTAGACCCAAAAGCATCAAAATCAGTTTGCCTAAAAAATTGATGTGGAGATATTTTAATTGTTTTACCTATATTATGTACTTGAATTACACTATCAATGTTTGATTTCTGAGTTGATCTCAAGGCTAAGTTTTTTACATAACTTAGTTTGTATTTATCAATAAAATCTTGTGTTATATCATGGCTGTCTATTTTTAAAGAGTTAAACCAATTTAATATATCTACGCAAACATCTTGTTGATTAATTTCAATACTTAATTCAATATTATTTGAAAACCCACCGTGTGTGGCATTGGCAGAACCCACAAAAGCTACATAAGAACGGTCTTTCTTAATTAGATATACTTTAGGATGAAAATTGTATCTGTTTTTATAAACAAATGCTTCAAAATTGACTTGTGTTTTATCTTTAAGTAATTGAAATACATTTGGAGAAGTTGGCAAATCAATTCCAACAATGTAATGCTGAATTGCATCTTCCGGAGTTGCTTCAAGTATTTTATTTAAAGCACTTTCCTTCATCAACGCAACAGCAATCCATATTTCACATGCACTAGTTAGATGTTCTTTTAAATTGTTATAAATCTTCTCAGTTATCATAATTAATTTTTAGAATTAATGACTTTTAGAATAGATTTAAAAATTTTTAAAACAGCTTTTTCTCTAATTTTATTTCTATCTGTTTCATTTATTTTAGTCTTAATTTTGATTAGCCTTTTATTTGGTGGGGCATGTTTATAATAAATGGCTATAAAAATATCTCCTACGTTACCTTTTATAGGATATTCAGGAGTTGAAGGAGATGCAATGCCAGTTATTGCAACATAAATATCTGAACTTGGGAATACATTTATTAAACCGTAGACCATTTCAATAGTTGTTTCCATAGATTCTGCAGTATATTTGTCAATAATTCTAGGGTCAACTTTTAATATACCTGATTTTAATTCTCTATTGTACGTAACAACACTTCCTTTTAATATGCTTGATGCACCAGGTATTGAAGCAATTGTACTTGAGAGTAAACCTGCAGTTATACTTTCAGCACAAACAATTGATAAACCTTTATCACTTAAGGCTTTGTTAAAAATATTTACATTAATCATTGGTTATTTGTTTTTTTGCATCATAAAACTCATGGACACAATCTAGTTTATGTTTCACAATCATACATGTTTCTCTAAAATCAGCTCCATATGGACAAGTTTCGACAACCATTTTTGAAACAAAATAAAATCTTATTCTTTCCTCAATTGGTTGATGTTCATACTTGAGAATACCTTTTTGTCGCTCTATTTTTTTTCTTTCATCAGTGATATTAATCAAATCAAATCTGTATTCATCTTTTCCAGAGTAAAACAATGAAATTACATAGATTTCTTCAACCTCTTTAAAAAAGATAGGTTCTTTTTCGTTAATTAATTTTCTAATTGTGTTTCCGTCATGTACAACATCTGTGATGATTAAAACTTTTTTAAATCCTGAATTTTCAACACTTAACCTTTGTTCATAATCTGCATGATCTTCATAACGATATGAATAAGGAAGATATGAATACGGTACTTCACCATGTACCATTGCTGTTCTTGATGCTAAAATATTGCCTTCTATTCCCAAACCAATGATAAAATCAAAATCAATTTCACTTTTTTCTATAATGTCTAATATTGCTTTTTTACAAAACAAAACATCTTCTTTATCATTAAGTAGTTTTGCAACCTCAATCCAATTGTGTGCTTTTGAATTATCACTCCAATGAAAATGGCCCGAATGAAAAACTTTTAATTCTTTAACTCTATTAAACACTTTGTGGTGATATTCATTATCTAAATAATTAAGATATGGATATTTATCATCAGTTTTTGTTACTTCAATTTTTGGCTTTTCTTCTTCTTGCAAGTCATTTTCTAATAACGAAACAGTAGTGCTGGTATCTGTTAATGTTGGTTTTATCAATAAATTAAACTGTTTTAGTTCACCTAATTGAATTGTGTTTTGTACTCCCCAATTTCCATAAATACTAGCATTATTTTTATTGCTATTGATTAAATGAAATAAATCTTGTTCAAGTGTTATGTTATTAGTGTTTTCATTAGTTGTATATACTTTAAATGAGGGTAGTGTATCCTTATCACTTATATATTTCATCCCTATAGAGCCTACTCCAATAAAATAAAATTGATCTTCCTCAACTGAACCTGAAGTATGTTCATTACCAAATAAAACTGCTTTGTATTGAAAGGATTTTAATAATTTTAAAACAATAACTCTATTTTCCTTATCCCATTGACCTGTAACATTATTCTCAAAAAATGCCGAAATATTGTGGTGAAAAACAGCTATTTTAGAATGAGTTTTATATTTTTCTTCAATACTAATTAACTCTTCTTTCAACAGTTCTACATCAATAAACCCCAGACCACCAGTAAAATCAATTTTAAAATTAGAATTCATTCCAATAAAAACTACATTATCAACTACCAAGGGTTTTAAAATGATTTTTTCTCTTACAAATGGTGTTTTAAAAAATTTCTCGTAAAAAATTGCAAATCGGTTGTATTTTTCATTGTATAAATGTGAATTCAGTCTTTTATTATCGTTATTATATGCATTTTCAGAATCAATTCTATTTATGTCATGATCACCAGGTACAATTAACAAGTTTTCAATTCTTATTTTTAAATCAGACTTAAATTTGTTAATTATTTCAGCTGCTTTTATAAATTCTTGGTCTTGTGCTTCATCAGTTATGTCTCCTGTAATTATTAAATGAAATTCATACTCATCACTATTATATGCTTCTTGAATAAAAGTAATAAGTCCATTTAAATAATTATTAACGGTTTGATCTTTTGAGTCTGTATTAAACCAAGATTTGATAACTTTTTTTGGTTCCCCATTCCTTAATGTTGGTAACATTACATGTAAATCTGAGATATGAATAATTGCTTTCTTCTTCATAATTATTTTATTTTAAAGCAGTTTTAATTTTATATTTAATCTCAGTATTATTTTTTTTAGTAATTTTAAAAACATACTCATAGTCTGTATAGTCATCTTCAGGTTTTAAAGTTTCAACCCTTATTATTGATGCATTACCGATGTAATTTCCTCCAGAATAATTAATTACATTTTTGCAAATTTTCACTTCTGTGCCAAGACAAACAAAATCAGAAATTACAATGTAATCAGAACCTTCTTGAATTCTGTTTTTTAAGTTACTATAAACTTTGTTTATTGGTCCAATATGATCCATTGAGAGAATATCTAATTTTAAAAAACTAGATAACAACGAAGTAATAAAGGAACTATTCAAATTTTGACAAAATAAAACTGGATTTTTAAATTCCTTATTTGGATTATCATTTAAGTTCCATTTTTCTTTCATCTTCATAGCAAGTTTATAGACAACATAAGTAAAAAAAGATTTGTTGTTAACTATCATCATTTTTAAATCTATAAAAACTGGTAAATAAACTGATGAAGAATGATGCTTTTTATCATTTGCTTTATCAATTTTACATTTAATTATATTTGATAATAATTCATTGTTGAATAAATCCTCATAATGATTTATTTCAACCTCATCTCTTGAATCTTTGGTTAAAAAAAAGTTTGGATATTTATTATCGATTAAAGTATTTGATGAGGAATTAAATATTTTTAATCCTATTTTTTCAATAATTTCTTTACTTACGTTTTTAAAAATTAATAATTCAGTTTTATCTATCAATTCAGCGAATAAATCGGATTTATTCATTTGAACATCATTAATGTCTTTAAAATCTAAAACAATCATTTTGCTTTTTTGAAATTGGTCAAAAAATTCATTTATATGCTCAACGGTTTCATCCATTAATAAACTTTGATAAATTCCGTCTGTTATATTGAATTCACTAATTTCATTAAATATTAAAAAAGTTCCAGTAAAAGATTGTTCGGCATGCAAATCAATGTAAAAACCTTCAGTCTGTGGGTCAAAAATTGCTGATATAACCATAACTTATTTTTTTTGAGGGATTTCAGCTTCTAAATGAACGCCATTAAAATTAATATTAAAAAATCTTACAGATGAAAATTTAACGTCTTCACTATGTTTCTTAAATATGCTTTCAGCTAGTGCCACAAAAAGATTTAAAGCTAATTCTGATTTTTCAATCATTTCTTTCTCAAAATCTTTTTCTTCAATCATTTTAAATTTCTTTGTATTCCATAATTCAAGTATTTCTTCCCGTATTGCTATAATTGGTTCTATTTCATTAAACATTCTTGATGAAATAATTATTTGTACATTAAAATTATGAAGTCTAAAAGTCCCATTATATTTATTTACCACATTAATAATTAGATCTATTAATCCTCTTCTGTGCTTTAATGTTGAAAAGTATAATGTTTCAAATATAGAATAAGCTGATTTTTCAAATGCTTCATTAATTTTACAATTCTTATTTTGCTTTAAAATATTGAACAAATTCAACGCCTCATAAAATTTGTCAGTGGGCTTTGTTGAAATTGTATTATACAAACCCTTGCCACAATCTGATATTGAAAATGTTGTTTTATGCTGGTTGGTAAACATCATTGCAAATGCATCAGAATCCGAATGGATTAATCCATTTGTTATTAATTCTGAAAGTATATCAATAAATTCATTCTTATATTCGATAGCATGTGTTGAATTTAGTAGTAGCTTGAAATGATCATTAACAATATGAGTAAAATATTGAATTAGAAAATCTCTTCTATTTTCATTACCTTCTGTATTAATTAAATTAAACCATATATCGTCATCATTTAATGAATACCCTCTAACTTTATGATCTGGATTTTGAATTTTTTTGTTTGAAAAAGCACCAAGCATTCTTGAATCGTATGAAAAAATATCTCTTCCATATTTATGATCATTTCCAACTATTTTAAAAAAATCTGAAGAATTCAAGAATTTAAGAATATCATTATTATGGAGATCATTATCTAAACATAATTTGATTTTTGAGTTTTCAGGACTACTTTTTTCATGAAATTTTTTTAAATATTCTCCCAAAGTTACTATCAAAGGTAGAGTAATAGGGTCAATAAATGATTTCTCAAAAAAAGAAAAATCAGGTGGGTTTTTAGTTTCTTTATAATACTTATTTTCTCTATAATAAAAGGAAACCTCTTTTAAAAGACGGTTGTAAAATTTAAAAGAAGTAAATTTACTCTCACTTTCTTGCGTAATATTTATTATATTCTCCATTTAAAAACTATGTATAATTTCATTTAATTTAAAAATTTCATTTTGACTTAATTATTAACTAAAATATATGTTACTTTAATATTTTATAGATTAATAAAAACATGACTTTTTTTAAGTTCTTCTTGTTTACTAAAAAATTATAAAACACACTCAAAAATTCCCATAACATTCAATTCAACTAATTGTTCTTTGCTCAGTACTATATCAGTATAATCTAAATTGTTTGAAAGCGGTTTTAATGTAATAGATTCATGACTCCAAGATTCATCTTCTATTTTTTTTGTACTGCGGTATTCTTTTACAGTGCAACTAGCTCCAAAATCGGGATCTTGGATGGAATAATGTTGTACTAAGACAATTTTGCCATCTCTAGTGCCACCAAAATCTTTCTTAAATAGACAATATGAACCATTAGGAATTTTTTTATTCATTGATTCACCAACTATTTGGCATACAAAATAGCCTTCTTTTGCGCTAACGTGCATGGGTAGTTCAATCCAAGTCATTTCTGAATGAATTTGTAATTCGCTAAAATTACCAGCCGCCACAGTAATGTCAAGCAGAGGGACAGAATTTACATATGGTTTTACATCGTCAAAAGGCAAAACTCTAAAAGGAACTTTTTCGATTTTGAATGATTCCATATTTCCTTTTAAGTAATCCCTGAGATTTTTGTTACAAGCATAGATAAAAGTTCCTTTTATTCCTCTATACATTATTGTTTTGTAGATGTTTATAATGTATGCTTTGAGATTAGATGCATCGGCTCCATTTTTTCCATATTTATCAAAATATAATTTTGGATTTATTTCAATTTCTCTTGTAACATGATTGTAATCAATCTCTCTACCAAAAATTACTCCAGTATAATTGAGGTCATAACCTTGTATTGTATGTATACTTCCAACTTCTTTGAATGCATTTGGTGAATTAACCCAATCTTTTTGGGTAGAATTCCATTTGAATTTTAGTCCATCTAATTCTATGTCTGTTGTTTCTGGTGATGGCTTTAACCTTGCGTCTGACAACCATGGCCAGGAGTATCCAGCAACTAAGCGACTTAAGCCATATAGATATTCTCTTTTACCAAGTTCTTCATATAAATCTTTCATTGAATCAAAAACTAGTAATTCATAATTTTCGATTTTAAAAGGTTCGATAGTTCTGCGTTTTACATGGAGCAATTCATCTACGAATGAAATGTAATTGTTACCACCTTTTACTCGCATCTGAGATTTTAATTCAAGATTTAATGTGTTTGAGTCGTTCAACAATTTATCAAAATGAATTTCATCAATATCTGATGGTTTCACTGATTGCGCAGCATCATAAAAAAATATTTGATTTTTACTGTTTGCTAAAATCCAATCTAATTCATTCCCAGTATCGTCTAGTCCTAGTTTTTGATTATTCTTTTTAAATGCTCCTAGCCAGCCAATGTTTTTGTATTGTCTTAAACGATGTGCTTCATCTACAATCAATAAATCATATTTTTCATTTATTTTGAAAGTATCAGATGGGCTCAAGATCATTGAAGCCTTGAGTCCTGGGATTTTCCTAAATACTGATTGTAACGATTCTCTGAGCGAGGTCATAGCGATAACTAATCCGATTTTTGCATTGGGATATTTGGATTGAAAAGCTCTTATATAATTTATCTCTTTTAATTCATCGTCATTAAATTCTTCTAAACCCGATTCGTAAATATCAGAATACAGTAATTTGATTAAATAAGTGGCAAGTATCGTTTTTCCTGTACCAGCACTTCCTTTTATAAATATTCTATTGGTTTCCTTCACGCATAACCCGTCTAAAATTTCAAGTACAGATGCGTATTGGTCTTCATTTAAGGATTTGTATGGTGAATATTTGAATAGTTCGGAATTTTCAATTTCAGAAAGTGACTTACTGACTATCTTTTTATCAATTAGTTGATTCCATATTTCTTTAAAAAGGTCTTTGTATAAATCTTGTTGATAATAATTATGATTGATTAATCCGTAATTTCCATTAAGAAGTTGAAAAGTACCTTCTGACGTGATGTATTGTATTAAATTAGATTCAATATCTAATGTTGCTGATTTATTAAATTTATCACTGCCAATAATAGATAATTTATTAAATACATCGGCTTTTTTTGGGTTTGCCAAATGGTTTTTAATTCGATTTGAAGCGTTTGTTGATTCGCCAACATAAGCAATTCGTTGCGTATCATTTTGAATAAAATAAACTAAAGGCCATTGGTTTTTAACCCAAGTATTTTGTTCGATTTTATGCAATGAGGCTTTATTAAAGTCATATTGTTCAGAAACTTCTATAGATAATTCGAACGATATATTCATAGTTCATTATATTTTTTTGCATTTCCTTTAGCTTTATCTACTGGGTATTTTTCGTTGTTGCTTTTTATTTTATCTAATACAATTTGAAAAACATCTAAATTATGTTTCTCTGCCAATAGGAATGAAAAAGAAAGTATATCTGCCAATTCCTCTTTCAATCGGTCAATTTTAAGGTTTTCAACTTCTTCTCCTTTTTTCCAAAGAAAAAGTTCGTTTAGTTCTGCCGCTTCAATGGAAATTGCTAAGGCTAAATTTTTAGAATCGTGAAATTGTTGCCAATCTCTAGCATCTCGAAACTTTATTAACTCGTCAATAACTTCTTTATATTTTTCCATAAGGATTTATTTATTAGTTCAAACCTAGCAAATATAATCGGTTTAGGCAAGTTATATCCACGTAGTTCTACCTGATTTGCACCAAATATAAAAAACGCAATTCCTACCATTTTACGGTTTTCCGTAATTGGGGTAAATTATTTAAAAAAATGTTTAAAAAGCATTTCTGGATAGTGGTTGCAGTATTTTATTTTCTTCTGCAACTAAGGCCGCTTCTTTGGTGGCGTAGTTTTTAATCATGTATACCGTAACAAGTGCTAGCGGTATTCCAAAACAACTCGTAGTCAGGTCAAGCAGTGTGAGATTGATGTAATTTTCAATGGTTTCTCCTTGAAACACCCGTTTGATCACGGTATGCCCAATGTAATTGGTGATGATCCAAAGCGTCCACCACGTGTCAATTAGGAACGAATTGGTGTTGACTTCATTGCTGCTCGCTTTACCGAGTAATTCGCTAGTATCTTCATCGAGTTCCTTCATAATCTGGAACGGTCGGATCAAGCTGATGAATGGTACAAACCAACTTCCGGCAGCCCAACCCTCACTGTAATACGTAGTTTCGGTTCGAACTCCAAGGTTATAATAGGCTCTACGAAACCACAGGATAAAAAACACTGCGCTGGTTATAAAAGCTGCACTGTAGGTAATAGCAATACCTTGTTGCACCAAATCGTTGTTCTGTAGCTTGTCGTCAGATACAAAGATACCGTCTTGCAAATCAATCAGGACGTTGTATTGGTAATAGTCCGCAAGTGCCGAAACTACATCCAAAAACAGGACCACTGCAATAGCGATCATGGCATATTTCGCTCTGTTGGCGTTGGGTTTCAAAGCGGCAGTTGGGTAGGAGAGTGAAGGAAGGCGTAGTTTGTCTTGTTCAAAATGTATACAAGCGGCATCGTCTTTCGGAGTAAAATCAGGGATGGAACATAGGATATCGCCTTCAAAAGTGCCTTTTTTTCTGTTGTGGCAAGCTTTACATTGTTCTAGTTGTGCGTGGGTCATAGCAATTGGTGGTTACGATTTGTCAAACCTATCAAAAATAATTTGTTTGAGCAAGAATTCTAGTTTTTGTTGGTTACAGTTAGTTTTTGACAAAATTAAAAAACCGTAAAGTTGCTTTTACGGTTTTTAAAACAATTGGTGCTTATAGTTATTTAGTACTGGTTTTTAAGTTGAATAAAGGTATATCAACTAAAAGTGACAAACCAATTCTAAAAATGTTTTTACTGTCCAACTCATTGTTGGTACTAATTTTTCTAAGTAATGGAGAAAATTGTGCGCTAATGCCTAATGATAGCGGAGATTTAGATAATCCATAAATGTAAAAGAAACCTGGCGAAAATACTTGTTCCCATTTTATATCTTCCGGTAAACCTTCAGCTTCATCATTGGTAAAACGATAGCTAAACGGAGCTCCAATATCAATTACAGATAGAAAAAGAGTTGAAGAACTCGATTTTAAATCAGCATTCAACTTATTTTTGTTCTTGAAAGAATAAGAAAAACCAATAGGTGTGGTTACTCCATAGCTCAGGCTATTACTGCCAGAAAATTCATAGCCCAAATACAAACCGGGATAGGCATTGACATCCCAACTTGATTTGAATTGTCTTTTTATTCTGTAGGAACTAACTGGCATCACATATTTTTCGATTACTAATTTTAAATCACCATTGTTTTTTGCAGTATTTAATACATCAATCATAAAGTTACCACAAAATGTTATTTTCTTGATGATCTCATTGTCATTTTCTAATTTAGGAATTAAATGCTGTAGAAAACTAGTCGTTATTAATAAGCATTCAGCATAATTGTTTTCATTGGACGCCTTATTAAAAAGTATAATATCATCAGCTATTTTTTTATACTTCAAATAATAATCAGAGTTATAGTATTCGGCACTATTCATCGATGTGTAATAATTTTCAAGTACTTGATCAAACACACTATAAAAGGCAGAAAGATAGTCAATGTATTTTTTTACTTCATTAGTTTGTGAATCTTGTTTTAAACTATCTAATTTGTTTGAAATACTAGTGAAATTGGTTACCGTTTTTCTAATTAATGTGTATAACAATTTGTAATTGTTTTGTGTAATTAAATTTTCAATAGGGATAGTATTAATTTTCAACTTTGAAAACAATCCATTAGCTCTACCCATTTGATAAATTGCGCCAATCAAATATTTAGTTTGTTCTTCAGTTAAATTGCTTAAATCTGTAGCGTTAATCCATGTACGAACTTTGTTAAAACCAATGGGTTCCTCTTTAGATAGATTTTCTGATAGCAAGTGCAACAACCCAATAATTTTGTCTATTTCATATTCATATACATAATTGGTAGTAACATTGTATCGTTCATTTAATTCCATCAATACGATACTTGGATGAACTCCATTTTTAATTTCTTTCAATAGATCATAAGAAACTACAGCAAAATGAAACTCTTTTAGATTAGAAAGTCCTGCTGTTGAACGAATTTGTTCTTCAATTTTAAAAGGCAAAGCGTTTAAATCTTTATTAAATGCGATGATCCAAGTTTGACCAAGTGATGGAGTTTCGAAATAATTTTTACTCTTAAAGAGTAAATAGGTATTGGGGAAAAGATTTTTAAATTGGAATGTTATGGAATGCGTGTCATCAATTTTAATAGTATAGTCTTTTTCTAATTCACCTTTAAAATTTTCATAAAATGTTAGTGTCAATTCTTGTTTCGTGCGTTCCACTAAGAATTTCGAAACAGCATCAATCATTTTGGTACTTAATGAATATCCAGTCGGCAGAACGGAAGTTAATGGCTCTAATTTTTCTAAATTGTCGGTTATCCCATCTTTATCAGTATCAAAATAAGTACCCTTGTTTGGATCGCCTTTTATCATTGCTGCTACTTGCGCTTCTGGCGTGATTAAAATCACTTCTTCAAGTGTTTTCAAAGCAACTACCAAGGAAAAATTAGTTATAGATGGATCAAACGGATTTCTAATAAATAATCCCAAATTATCAAGAGTTTTTTCAGACTGCGAATTTTTATAATTGGGTATAACTGCGGCAAAGGTCCTAATTCGTCCCAATTTATATTCAATATCATTTTTTTTAGATACGGTTAAATTTTTAATTTCATCAAAAGTGTTTTGCGACTGTACTGTAATTGTAAAAAGAAATAAAATAGCTAAAAATTTTCTCATAAGTAAATAGGTTAAGGTTTACATTTGTTAATTTTTCAATAAAAATTTTCATAGCTACAACAAAACTAATGATAAATTTTAATTTTTAACCCCGTATTTATACCTGATTTTCAATGAAGTACGTATTTTTTTTAAGAATTGTGGAATTTTCAATAATTTGAAAAAAAGATGTATTTAAATTTTTTAAAAGCAGTAAGTTTTGATTAATTCATAAAATTGGTTTCGAATTAAGCATAAAAAAAACGTCCAATCATATAGAAAGGACGCTTCTCGCAGTTACTAAAAAGATTTTTTACGCTGTAAAAGCTACAAATGTGATTTTAATTTTGAACACTAAAAAACATTACGAATTCAATTTCACCACATTCAAAACATTAAAAGCACCGTTGTTCAACATGTATTTCACACCGTTAATTTCTTGAAAAAATTCAATCAACAATACATGAAAACCTGTTCCTGCTACTGTAGGAACACTTGTTGGTGTAAGCACAGGTGCAATCAATCCAGGTGCAAGAGGAAAAATCAGTTCGGCACTTTGCGTCAACTCATAAACAGCATTGGCAAAATCAACTTTCAAATAACCTGCTTGCAAACTAAAATGGGTAGCACCATCGGCAGCGCGCATCTGCTGCAATGGATCAAATTCCGCAATACTGATACTGCCATCCACTACTTCCACACTAACCTGAGCGTTCAATACCGTGCTCAACCCAGCACGAGCATTAAAGTCAAATCCTTCCAATAAAGCCACCGAAAACGAATTATTCAATCCAGTTGCCACATTGCGAGCGCCACGCAAATTCACTGTGTCCAGATTTTTAATCTGTCCCATAACTTTCACAAGCCTACTCGTCAGTTTACTGTCTTTCGCTTTAAACAACATCGGTCCTAGTGCCGACCGCAACAATTTTCCAGAACCTGCAATACTACCAAACTCAGTTCCGTTCTCTCGTGTTCGAGCAAACGCCGGGTCGTTCATAATGCGGTTTCTACTTACACCTCCTTTGGTGCGTACAAAGAATCCATCGGTTCCTTTGTAAAAGGTAAGATCATCCATCGTACCTTCCATCTTGATCAAGCTTCTCAACTTTGCCATAATGATATATATTTAAAATTATGAGACAAAGATATTTTCAATCCAAATCCGCACTTGTCAAACTTGCCGATTACGCACCAAACCAGTATCAATTTGCTCTAATAACAGTTTTTAACCGAATACTTCCAAAAATGCATTAAGTTGCCGTTTTTGCCGAAATATAAGCTTAAGTGATTTAAAATCAATAAAATAGATTTTTCGATGATAGTAATAAAAAAATACTAAAATTGTAGTAAAAGAATCCCTTAGTGTATGAGGAGTGTATGCCGAATGTATGAAGAGTGTATGCCGAGTGTATGCCAGAAGTATAGATGAAGTATAGATGCATTACAGGTGAGGTATCAAAAACGCATTTCAAATCCTGTAAAAGGTAAACAACAAGCCATTTACCTAAAATAAAGATGAAACCAAGCCAAATAAGGGCTACAAAAAAATGTAGGTTTTAAATTGTTAATTATTTAATAAGTTTGTTAAAAACTTTCGTGGTTTTTTTTAAAAATCAATTTTAAGAAGCACTTTATTAAACTAAATTTGCCATAATCAACAAATTAAAATTAACCAACCATAACTATGAATTACTACATCAGAAAAACAAGAAATCGAAAGGGAGTTAAGAATGAAAAACCATTTATTACGAATTTGTATTACTACAAATGACATAAGTAACATAGAAGAATGTTCAGCAAGAACCGCATCACAGCGGATGAACGACATGCGTGTTTTCTTTAAAAAAGAAGAAAAGCGCTGTAAAATCACCTTCACTGAGTACTCATTGTATTCTGGAATTCCACTTGAAGACCTTATACCTTTTCGAACAAAAACAAGAATTTCTGCAGCATAATACGCTAAAACCATTTCTATTTTCCTTTCCATTACTACACTAGTCTCTAAAATCGCTACGATTTCGCGTTTTGTAAAACCTCCAAAATGCAAAGCGAAATCATTCAACTAACAAATTGGTTAGTCACAAGCTTTTCAACTTTATAAAAGATTAAAATCAAATAAGCACGAAGCAACTCGCTACCGTATGGCAACGTTACATTTATAAAACCACAATTCAATTTATCATTATCCCGTCACTTCGAGTGGTTTTTATAAAATTGCGTCCAGCCATTTTATAAAAAATGTATCGAGAACTACTGAAAATCTCAGTTCTCGATTAGCTACGCTCAGTTCGGCAAAAAAGTCTCGGGTTAATTTTGATCTATTTCATTCCACAAAATCACTCGAAGCGACGATAGTAATGAAAAGGAGTTTAGTGCTATAAAGTTCTCGATACAATTTTGCTCCATTGCATTCCACAAAATCACTCGAAGTGACGGTAGTAGTATCGTGGTGTTTTGTAGCTTTAAATTTCACTTCAACTTTAATATTCTAATCATCAATTCACCATCACCGTCACTTCGAGTGGTTTTTATAAAATCGCGATTAGCCATTTTATAAAAATTGACCCAATGCTTGCCGAACTGAGCGAAGCTAATCGAGAACTTTTGTGTAAGTTAGTTCTCGATAATATTTTACATTTCAAAAACTAGCGTTTTTAAAACACAAAATCACTCGAAGTGACGTTAGTAGTATAGTGGTCTTTTGTAGCTTTAAATTTCACTTAAACTTTGATATTCTAATCATCAATTCACAACCACCGTCACTTCGAGTGTTTTTTATAAAATTGCGTTCAGCCATTTTATAAAAAATGTATCGAGAACTTTTGAATAATGAATTTCAACTCACTACCAACGTCACTTCGAGTGTTTTTTATAAAATTGCGATTAGCTATTTTATAAAAAATGTATCGAGAGCTACTGAAAATCTCAGTTCTCGATTAGCTACGCTCAGTTCGGCAAAAAAGTCTCGGGTTAATTTTGATCCATTTCATTCCACAAAATCACTCGAAGCGACGGTAGTAGTGAAAAGAAGTTAATCGAGAACTAATATAAATTATTTTCTATTTTTGTTTTATGCAACAATCTTATGTTTATATTTTAAGATGCGCTGATAATAGTTATTATACAGGCGTAACAAGTAACCTTGAACAAAGAATGTTTCAACATAATACAGGCTTTTATCCAGATTGTTATACTGCAAGAAGGAGACCATTAGAATTGGTTTTTTACTGCGAGTTTACGGATATTAATTTGGCAATAGAAACAGAAAAACAAATAAAAAAATGGTCTAGAGCGAAGAAAGAAGCTCTGATTAACGAACTTTACGACGAGCTACCTAATCTTGCTAAAAAGAACTTTAAATAGTTTTGATAATCGAATTGATTGTAGTGTAGCGTTTGTGTTTTGTAGCTTTAATGTTCTGCAAATAAGTTCTCGATACAATTTTATATTTCAAAAACTATCGTTTTTAAAACACAAAATCACTCGAAGTGACGGTAGTAGTGAAAAGAAGTTAATTGAGAACATGGAAGCATAGGTTTCATTTTTTCAAAAGTTCTCGATTAGCTTCTCTTAGTTCGGCAAGCCTCGGGTCAATTTTGCTCCATTTCATTCCTCAAAATCACTCGAAGTGACGGTAGTTTTTTCAGTTCACAGTTTTCAGTTTTCAGTTTTCAGTCACAGTTTACTACTATCGTCACTTCGAGTGTTTTTTATAAAATTGCGATTAGCCATTTTATAAAAAATGTATCGAGAACTTTTGAATAATGAATTTCAACTCACTACCACCGTCACTTCGAGTGTTTTTTATAAAATTGCGTCCAGCCATTTTATAAAAAATGTATCGAGAACTTTTATGCAAGTTAGTTCTCGATTAGCTACGCTCAGTTCGGCAAAAAAGCCTCGGGTTAATTATGCTCCATTGCATTCCAAAAGCACCTTACAGTTCTATTAAAGTTAACACATTTCAAAAATCAACTTCAATTTCAAAAATCAATTTCAATTTCAAAAATCAATTTCAAAAATCAATTTCAATATCAATATCAATATCAATTTTAATAGTAATAGCAATTTCAACTTCAATTTCAAAAGTCAATTTCAAAAGTCAATTTCAAAAATCAATTTCAAAATAACCCACAACGCACAACCTACAACCCACAACCTACAACGCACAACCTACAACGCACAACCTACAACCTACAACCTACAACCCACAACCCACAACCTACAACATAGAACCCACAACCCACAACCCAAAAAATCGCATTATAAAGTAACCCTGTTATTTGTGTTCCAAAAAAATGCAAAGAGAAGAAACAATTAGGTATTAAAATCCTATTTTTGACACAGAAACAAAAAATAAAATGGCATTCAACACCAACAAACTAAACCATTTTTTTAAGCTAGTAAAGCAATCCATCAAGGGAGAAGAACACGACTACACCCAAGGCAACGTAAAAGTAGCCATCGTACTCTTAGCAATTCCGATGGTATTAGAATTGAGTTTAGAATCGCTTTTCGCCGTGGTCGACATCTATTTTGTAGGTCATTTACCCAATGCTGACCTAGCCGTCGCGACAGTAGGTCTAACTGAAGCCGTAATCTCTTTAGTGTACACCATCGGAATCGGGTTGAGCGTTGGAGCAACCGCAATAGTATCAAGACGAATAGGCGAGAAAGATGTTTTGGGCGCTTCACAATCAGGTGCGCAAGCCATTCTTGTTTCCGTTTTGATCGCTATAGTAGTTGCCCTATTAGGTTATTATTTTGCACCCAATATTTTAGGATTGATGGGAGCAAAGCAAGCCGTAATTGATGAAGGTGCCACCTTTTCAAGAATAATCTTCGCGAGTAGTCCAGCCATTATCTTATTATTCCTCATTAACGGAATATTCCGTGGTGCTGGCGATGCCGCCATGGCCATGCGAAGTCTGTGGATTGCCAGTATCCTCAATATCGTTTTATGCCCGATTCTAATTTATGGTGTAGGTCCATTTCCAGAACTCGGATTAACAGGTGCAGCCATAGCAACCGCTATCGGACGAACCACAGGAGTAATGTATCAGTGCTATCATTTGTTTCTAAAAGATAGCACTATTCAAATTTTTCAATCGTATTTTAAACCCAATTTAGCAATCATAAAATCACTATTAGGCATTGCTACACCGGCTATGTTACAGTTTTTTATACAAAGTGGCAGTTGGATTGTATTGACCTACCTAGTTTCTATAACAGGAAGCACCGATGCTAGTGCTGGTTATCAAATAGCTATTCGGAATGTAGTTTTCTTTATTCTACCCGCATGGGGATTTAGTAATGCTGCTGCAACCTTAGTAGGGCAGAACCTAGGAGCACAACAAACCGAAAGAGCCGAGCAAAGTGTCTATCTAACTACTAAATATACAATGCTTTTTATGGGATTGGTATCCTTATTGTTTGTTTTTTTACCAGAAACGATAATCAGCTTCTATACTTCGAATAACGTCATTGCTGCGTACGGCGTTCAATCCCTCCGAATAATGGGCTTCGGCTTTGTATTCTATGGAATGGGAATGGTTTTAATTCAATCGCTAAACGGAGCAGGCGATACCAAAACGCCAACCTATATCAATTTCTTTTGTTTTTGGATGATTCAAATTCCACTTGCCTGGTTACTGGCCGTGCATTTCAAAATGGGACCAATTGGCGCATTTATTGCAATTCCTACTGCAGAAACGGTCTTGGCATTTCTTGCGTTTTATTTTTTTAAGAAAGGGAAATGGAAGGTTGTTGAGGTTTAGGTTTCAGTAATCAGTTTTCAGTAATCAGTTTTCAGTAATTAGTGTTCAGTGTTCAGTAATTAGTGTTCAGTAATCAGTGTTCAGTGTTCAATAATTAGTGTTCAGTGTTCAGTTTTCTATTTTCGTCACTTTTAGTGTTTTTTATGAAAGTTCTCGATTAGCTTCGCTCTGTTCGGTAAACCTCGGGTTAATTTTGCTCCAATACATTCCACAAAATCACTCAAAGTGATGGTAGTAGAGCGGTGTCGTTTACTAGTTTATACTTTATTTCGTTTCAATTTCTTACTATTTTTTATTCCTCATCTATTGATTTTACTGCATTTTTAAAAAAATAATAAAAATAATTGTTAATTCTGGAACGACTGTTTCAAAATGTTTTTTATCTTTGCCTCATAATTTAAAAATACCATGGCTCGTACGGTCGAATTTAACGAATGTGAAATCATAGAAAAAGCGATGAATGTCTTTTGGGAAAAAGGCTATCAAGCAACTTCTATGCAAGATCTCGTTGATGCCATGCAAATTAACAGAAGTAGTTTGTACAATACCATCGGCGATAAGCACCAGTTGTTCATGAAATGCATCAGCAGTTATTTTGACAACGCTATGGTTGAAATAAAAGAAAAAGTTGCCCAACAGACTTCGTCCAAACAAGCACTCATCAACATCATAAACGATAAAGCAGCTTGGATTGTAGATTGCGAAAAGGGCTGTCTAGGAATTAAAACTGTTTTTGAAATTGCACCTGAAGACAATGAAGTGCGACGTGTGATGAGTCAAAACAATGAAATCTTTCTTCAATTTTTGGCTGGAGTAGTGCAGAAAGCTATCGACGATAAAGAATTGGACGATTCAGAAGATGCAATCTTGATGGCGGAATACATCATGACCTCGTTCACCGGTTGGAAGCAATCGTACATTTTGGACCGAAACCCAATGCGTATCAAAAAGATGGCAGCCTACCTGATCAAACAAATTACACGTTAGCTTTTTTTTTAACTAATTCTGGAACGTTTATTTCAGAATTTCGAACATAAAATAAATCTATTTGATTCATAATCATCCTATTATCTGGAACGATTGTTTCAGAATTACATAAAATATTGCACAGCATAAATACACTAGAACACGCTTAATTCTGGAACGATTGTTTCAGAATAATAACCAAAACTTAACATTAATTTAATTCTAATCCTAACATGAAAACAAGTATCTATTTAAGCATAATTTCCTTACTTTTAGTAAGTTGTGCTAATAAAAATGAAGGTATGCCTGCCAGTGCGCCTGCCACGCTACCCGTTTTAACCATTGCATACCAATCGGCTGCCACCGAAACGGAGTTTCCAGTAGCCATTCAAGGTAAAAATGATGTAGAAATTCGTCCGCAAGTAAGCGGAACTTTAGACAAGATTTATGTAGATGAAGGTGCCTATGTAAACCAAGGTCAGCCACTATTCAAAATCAACGACAATTCGTACCGTCAACAATTGAATAACGCCGCCGCTAGTTGGAACGCCGCTCAAGCAGCCTTAATCAATGCCCAATTGGAAGTTGACAAGCTGACGCCTCTGGTTCAAAATAAAGTTGTTTCCGATTACCAATTGAAAACGGCAAAAGCCAATGTTAGTATTGCAAAAGCCAATGTAGCTCAAAATAGAGCAGCAGTAGAGGCTGCGCAGATTAACTTAAATTATACGGTAATCAAAGCTCCTGTAAGTGGATACATTGGAAGATTGCCAAAAAAACAAGGAAGCTTAATCAGTCAGAACGATCCGGAAGCGCTGACTAAATTATCCGATACCAAAGAAATATATGCGTACTTCTCTTTAGGTGAGAACGATTTCATCAATTTCAAGTCCAATTATCAAGGTACTACCATCAACGATAAGTTGAAAAACTTGCCTCCAGTTTCATTGGTTTTATCGGATAATTCTATTTATTCACAAACAGGAAAAATTGATATGGTAGATGGTCAATTTGACAAAACTACTGGAGCAATTACGTTACGAGCAAAATTTCCAAATGCCAACGGTTTGTTACGATCAGGAAATACGGGTAGGGTAAAAATCAGCATGCAACACGATAATTCTATTGTGATTCCGCAAGAGGCTACTCTTGAAATTCAAGATAAGTTGTATGTTGTTCTTGTAGACAAAAAGAACACTATAGCAAGACAACCCATCCAAGTTTCTGGAAAAAGTGGAACCAATTATTTGGTAAAAGAAGGCATTAAAACTGGCGACCGAATTGTACTTAAAGGTTTTGAAAACCTGCCTGATGGCGCAACTATTATTCCCGATAGCGCTAAGAAAGTAATAGCTAAATTATAATTATAAAACTATTTAACCAAATAGAAAAAAAGAATTCGATAGACCAATTGCTTCGCCAATTCGCTATTGCTCGGGTCTTTATTCGCATCACTATGTCAATTAAAATAAAGTGAAACACTTTTTTATAAAGTTTTAAATCTGTGTTTCTATGTGTTTAGAATAGTACTAACACCATTTGTTAAAACAATAACCTAACAAACAATCATTATGTTACAAAAATTTATTGACAGGCCAGTACTGTCAACGGTCATCGCTATTCTTATAGTTATCCTAGGAACTATAGGACTGACGTCACTTCCGTTACAACAATTTCCTGATATTGCACCACCAGCGGTTCAAGTGGTAGCCCTATATCCTGGAGCCAATGCCGAGACCGTTTTACGTTCGGTTGCCCCATCTTTAGAAGAAGCGATCAATGGTGTAGAAAACATGAGCTACATGAGTTCGACCGCTAGTAACGATGGTTCGTTGGTCATTACTGTAAATTTTAAATTGGGAACCAATCCGGATCAAGCGGCTGTAAATGTCCAGAATAGAGTTTCACAAGCTACAAGTCAGTTACCCGCTGAGGTAGTTCAAGCCGGAATTTCAACAACCAAACAGCAAAATAGTTTGTTGATGGTAGTAGATTTGTTATCGGAAAACGAAAAACAATACGATCAAACGTTTTTGGCCAATTATGCTCAAATCAATTTAATTCCCGATTTAAAAAGAATTCCTGGAGTAGGTCAGGCTCTAATTTTTGGAGGTAGTAAAGATTATTCTCTTCGTGTGTGGTTGAATCCAGCCAAAATGGCTAATTACAACCTAACGCCCAAAGAAGTCATGGGTGCTATTCAGGATAAAAATTTGGAAGCTGCACCAGGTCGATTTGGAGAAAGCAGCAACGAAGCCTTTGAATATGTCCTAAAATATAAAGGAAAACTGAATAAGCCCGAAGAATATGAAAATATTGTAATTCGCTCCAATTCGGATGGTTCTGTGTTGCGATTGAAAGATGTCGCGCGCATCGAATTGGGTTCGTACACTTATTCAAGTAGCACTCGCATTGATGGAAAAGCGGGTTTGAATATCGCAATTTATCAATTGCCGGGTTCCAATTCTAGTGATGTTCAAATTGCGATTAAAGAAATGATGAACAAAGCTTCTAAAGATTTTCCAAAAGATGTCAAACACCTAATTCTGTATAATACCAAAGACTCGTTAGACTTGTCTATAGCGCAAGTAAAATCTACATTGATTGAAGCTTTTATTTTGGTATTTATTGTAGTTTTCTTATTTCTTCAGGATTTTAGAGCCACGTTAATTCCGGCCATTGCAGTTCCGGTTTCTATTTTAGGAACGTTCTTTTTCATGCAAGTATTCGGATTTTCGGTCAACCTATTAACACTTTTCGCACTAGTATTAGCCATCGGAATTGTTGTGGATGACGCCATTGTAGTCGTCGAGGCCGTTCATGAGAAAATGCACAGCAAGAAGTTATCTGCCAAAGCAGCGACAACCTCTGCCATGAGCGAAATTACTGGCGCGATTATCTCGATTACCTTAGTAATGTCGGCGGTTTTTCTTCCCGTAGGATTTATGCAAGGTTCTACAGGCGTATTTTATAGACAATTTGCGTTTACTTTAGCCATTGCCATTGTAATTTCGGCGGTAAATGCGCTAACATTGAGTCCAGCATTAGCGGCTTTATTCTTAAAAGACGTTCCTCATGATGTACATGGAGCGCCTGAAAAACCTAAGAACTTCAAAGAAAAATTCTTTATTGGTTTCAATACCGGATTTGATAAATTAACCACAAAGTATGTAAAAAGTCTTCAGTTTTTAATCAAAAATAAATGGTTAAGCCTTGGTGGATTGGCTGTAGTTGTTGTAGCTACTTTTTATTTGGTAAAAACTACACCAACGGGTTTCATTCCATCGGAAGATCAAGGTTTTATTGCTATTTCAATGTCGATGCCAGCAGGAGCTTCTTTGGAACGAACCAAAGCCACCATGACCGAAGTGGAAAAAACTTTGGGAACCTTGCCTTCGCAAAAAACCTTAAATGTACTTTCTGGATTTAATTTGCTAACTCAATCGAGTAGTCCGTCTGCTGGTGTGGTTTTTATATTACTAAAACCTGCTAAGGAACGTGGCAAATTGATGGATATCAATGACATAATGAACGATGTTAGAGGACGCTTGAGTTCCATCAAAGGCGCTAATTTCTTTGTATTCACGTTTCCAACAGTTCCAGGGTTCAATAACGTGGATGGTTTGGATATCGTTCTAAAAGATAAAACAGGAGGTAGCATTAGTAAGTTCAGTGGTATCAGTATGCAATTTATCGGCGAATTAATGAAACGCCCGGAAATTGCAGTCGCTTTTACAAGTTTTAAAGCCGATTATCCGCAGTTGGAAATGGAAGTTGACGATGTAAAAGCCGAACAACTTGGTGTAAATGTTCGCGATATATTACAAACCATGCAAGCTTATTTTGGTAGTTCGCAAGCGTCAGACTTCAATCGATTTGGAAAGTATTACCGCGTTGTAGTTCAAGCTGAAGCCGATGCAAGAAACAAGCCTGAAACCTTAAACGGTGTGTTTGTCAAGAACCGTCAAGGCGAAATGGTTCCAGTTGCCACTTTAGTACAATTAAAACCGATTTTAGGTTCGGAAACCGCTTCAAGATACAACCTTTTTAATTCGATTAGTGTAAATGCCATTGCGAAACCTGGCTATAGTTCTGGTGCGGCAATAAAAGCGGTACAAGAAGTAGCAGAAACACAATTACCAAAAGGATATACCATAGAATTTTCAGGTTTAACCAAAGAAGAAATTACTTCGTCTGGACAATCAGCAGTAATCTTCGGGTTGAGTTTGTTGTTTGTATTCTTCTTATTGGCAGCGCAGTATGAAAGTTATATTCTTCCAGCAGCGGTAATCTTATCGATTCCAACAGGAATATTCGGAGTGTTTGTTGCCATTGGTTTAGCTGGAATTGAAAACAATATTTACGTACAAGTTGCCTTAATTATGCTTATCGGATTGTTGGCGAAAAATGCGATTCTTATTGTAGAATATGCCATTCAACGACGACGTGCAGGTAAATCGCTCTTGGCATCAGCATTGGAAGCGGCAAAATTACGTTTGCGTCCAATTATCATGACTTCATTTGCATTTGTTGTTGGATTAATTCCGATGATGCGTGCTACTGGTCCATCGGCTTTAGGTAACCACTCTATAAGTATTGGTGCGGCTGGTGGAATGGTATCTGGAGTTCTTTTGGGAATATTCATCATTCCTGTGTTGTTTATTGTATTCCAATATTTGCAAGAAAAAGTGAGTGGAAAACCGTTAGCAGTTGTGAACAACGAAAACCATTCTAAAGAGTAATTTAGGAATAGCCCTAAAACTCTGTCAGTGTTCAAAACCCAGGCAGAGTTACTAAATTAAATCATCTCGAATGAGGTACATAAATAACTATCTATTTAAAAAGTAGTTTTTAAATAGAGCCAGAACTCAGTCAGGGTTCAAAACCCAGACAGAGTTATTAAATAAAATCATCTCAAATGAGGTACATAAATAACTATCTATTTAAAAAGTAGTTTTTAAATAGAGCTAGAACTCTGTCAGGGTTCAAAACCCAGACAGAGTTATTAAATAAAATCATCTCAAATGAGGTACATAAATAACTATCTATTTAAAAAGTAGTTTTTAAATAGAGCTAGAACTCTGTCAGGGTTCAAAACCTAGACAGAGTTATTAAATAAAATCATCTCAAATGAGGTACATAAATAACTATCTATTTAAAAAGTAGTTTTTAAATAGAGCTAGAACTCTGTCAGGGTTCAAAACCTAGACAGAGCTACATAAAAAAAAATAAAAATCATCAAAAATGAATTACATACTTAACTATCTAAAGAACGCTGTTGTTGTAGTATTACTATTAACAGGATTGCCTATTTTTTCTCAAGAAAATTCTAAATTCGAACTTCCCGAAAGTTTCAGAAATTCAGTTGTAACCGACACAACAACTATAGCTGATATAAAATGGAAGTCGTTTTTCTCGGAAAACGATTTAATCGATTTAATCGATGTTGCTTTAGCAAAAAACAACGATTTGCAAATTGCCGAAAAGAACATTACCATTGCCAATTTGCAATACAAACAAGCCAAATGGGGTACTATTCCGCAAGTGAACGCTTACGCAAATGCTACGACCAATCGACTTTCTGAAAATAGTCTTAACGGATTAAGTACAAATCAATTTCTTGGCAAAAACCATATTGAAGATTTTTCTGCTGGATTCAATTTATCTTGGGAAGCCGATATTTGGGGTAAAATTAAAAACCAAAAGAAAAGTGCTTTAGCATCTTATCTGCAAACTGCCGAAGCCAAAAAAGCCGTGCAAACTTCGGTTGTTGCGGCTGTATCTAATGGCTTTTATGATTTGCTGATGCTGGATGCACAACTGGAAATTGCTAAGAAAACATTGGTTTTAAACGACAGTACAGTATTTGTTGTAAATCTTCAATACGATGCGGGTCAAGTAAATTTGCTTGCTAAACAGCAAACTGAGGCACAGCGATTAATAGCGGCGCAACTTATTCAAGAATTGGAGCAGAATATTCAATTGCAAGAAAATGCCTTGAGTATTTTGACGGGTACTTTTCCAGAAGCACAAAAACGAAAAAGTTTGCTGAACAACTTACTGGTAAGAGGCAATTTATCTGCGGGAATTCCATCGCAACTGCTAAGTAAGCGACCTGATGTTAAAAGTGCCGAATTGGAATTGGAAATGGCTAATGCACAAGTAGGAATTGCCAAAGCAAGTCTGTATCCTTCATTAACTATTTCAGCTGTTACTGGTGTAAATTCGTTTGAATTCAATAATTGGTTCAACATTCCGGCCTCTTTATTTGGTTCGATTACAGGAGGATTGGTGGCACCGCTTTTAAACAGTAAAAAACTTAAAACCCGATATGAAATTGCAAAAGTAGCTAGAGAACAATCGGTTTTACGATTCAAGCAATCGGTTTTGGTTGCCGTTGGAGAAGTTTCTAATGCCTTAGTAAAAATCGATAAGCAAGAAAAGGAATATACTATAGCCAATGAGCGTGTCGAGACCTTAAAAAAGTCAGTTGTAAATGCCACTATGCTTTTTAAAAATGGGATGGCAACTTATCTTGAAGTGATTATTGCACAAAGCAATCTTTTGCAAGCCGAATTACAATTGGCTTCAATCAAAAAGAACCGACTTGTTGCTAATGTTGCATTGTACCGCGCTTTAGGTGGTGGTTGGGAATAAATAAAATAAAAAATTTACGCTTCTACTTGTTTACAAACAAGATGCTAACTTTAAAAAACAATAAAAAATGAAAAACGAAAACTGCTCGAGTCACCTTGCTTTTTTTGGAAAAAGAAAGTGTACCAATACCGATTTTTTCAAAACTGAAATTACTGAGGACATTGAAAAGGAACGAACTATGAATCAAGTAAGGGAAATTGATGGAAATAACAAACTCAATTTTCACTTGATTGATATAGATAAAGTATTTGCGAATTAAAATTAAAAGCCAAGCT
This sequence comes from Flavobacterium sp. SP2, assembly GCF_057626655.1. Classification (NCBI taxonomy): domain Bacteria; kingdom Pseudomonadati; phylum Bacteroidota; class Flavobacteriia; order Flavobacteriales; family Flavobacteriaceae; genus Flavobacterium; species Flavobacterium solicola. The sequence continues at coordinate 140,205 of NZ_JBVHBT010000001.1, read as the reverse complement.
ATAATGATTACTGTTTTATTATATCCAATAGCATTAATTCCGTTACGGATTTTATACCTTTTCTCGAATTGTTGTGCTTATTTGTTGTATCATGTTTTTAAATATAGACGAAATGTGGTAAGAGAAAACATCGTAAAATCGTTTCCCAATTTAGATAAAAAAGAACAAATTACCATCGAAAAACAATTTTACAAAAACTTCTGTGACAATTTTATAGAAACTGTAAAACTACTATCGATGTCAGAACGTAGTTTGCAGTCGCACATTACTGCCGATTATTCCGAACTAGAACGAATACTTTCAGAAAATCAAAACTGCCATATATATCTTGGGCATCAGTTCAATTGGGAATGGGCGAATGCACATATTGGATCGACTTTTAAAAATACCAATATTGCAGTTGCTTACAAACCCTTAAGCAGCAAGTTGTTTAACGATTTTATGCTTAAGGTGCGAAGTCGTTTTGGTTCTAAAATGGTTTCTTCCAAAAACATGAAGCATGAAATGGACGTGTTTGCCACACAACAGCATGTATTAATTTTGGTTGCCGATCAAAATCCGAGGATTCCGAAACGAAGTTTTTGGACTTCGTTTTTGTCACAGCCGACAGCGTTCATAAGTGGTTCTGAACTGTATACGGCATCGCACAAAACACCGACACTATTTGCTAAAATTATTAGAGAAAAAAGAGGGTACTATAAATTTGTCTTAACGCCAATCTTCGATTTTTCACAGGAATATAATTTGGGTAGCATTACTAGTATTTTTACAAAAAAATTGGAGAATGCCATAAAAGCCAATCCCGAAAATTACCTATGGAGCCACAAAAGATGGAAGCACCAATACAAGAACGAGTACAATAAACGTTGGATAGATTCCGAAATGGAATTGCAACTGTAAGTACACTTTTTATCTTTTTAAAATAGCTTATATTTCTGTTAAAGTTCGTGCTTTTAAAATTGCGATTCGTCGTAATAATTTAATTTTACATCAAGATTCAACTACTAAAAATGTCAAAACACATTCCCATATCCCTACTAGAATTAGCCATAGTTTCTGAAGGCAGCAACGCCAGCGAAACCTTAACGAAAACCAAAGAGCTAGCACAACTTGCCGACAGTTTGGGTTATAACCGTTTTTGGTTGGCCGAACACCACAATATGGCACACGTTGCCAGCACGGCGACCGTAGTTTTAATAGGTTACATTGCGAGTCAAACGAAAGACCTTCGCGTAGGTTCTGGTGGTATTATGTTACCCAACCATTCACCACTTATAGTTGCCGAGCAGTTTGGTACGCTAGAAACTTTGTATCCCGGTCGTATCGATTTGGGTTTGGGTCGCGCTCCAGGAACCGACGGACTCACAGCACAAGCCATTCGCAAAGATTTTGTGGCAGAGTCGCAGCAATTTCCTAAAAATGTTTCTGAGTTACAAACCTATTTTTCTAAAGAAAACAGCACCGGACAAGTACGAGCATTTCCTGCCGAAGGCTTGAATGTACCCATTTGGATTTTAGGTTCCAGTATGGATAGCGCCGCATTGGCTGCTGCCTACGGATTGCCCTATGCCTTTGCCGGACATTTTGCTCCCAAGCAAATGCTGCAAGCTTTTGAGTTTTACAGAGAAAACTTTGAACCCTCCGAATACCTTTCGGAACCCAAAACGATGGCTTGTGTGAATGTAATTGCTGCCGACACGCAAGCCGAAGCCGAACTGCTTTCGACCAGTTTGTACCAAATGTTTCGCAACTTGGTAACCAATAATAGAAAGCCATTGCAACCACCTGTTGTCGGTTTCTACGAAAGTATGAATGAAACCGAACGCTTTCATGTCAACCAAATGACCGCTTGCTCGTTTGTTGGTGATAAGACCCATTTAGTCAAGGAATTGAAAAAGTTCCTCGACTACACACGCATTGATGAGGTAATGATTACGAGTCCGATTTATGATCACGCTGACAAATTGAAAAGTTTTACTATTGCTAAGGAAGTAATTGAGGAAATTAATGCATAATTTCAGATAGTTAAGTTGCTAAAAACTAATTTTATTTTTGATTGCTCGGAACTATAAATTTATAGCTAATTTTGTTTCAGAACAAAAAAAGTACCATTGATACCATGCAAACCGACGTAAAAAAACTTTTCCCTTCGTTTTCACCAGCACTTGTAGAAGATATCGCCTCGCAGGCAATTGAGCAATCCTTTGGAGCGGGTCATGTTATTATGCGAACTGGACAATACATCAAAAATACGGTTTTGGTGTTAAGCGGTAGCATCAAGATTTATCGTGAAGACGACGACGGCGGTGAGTTTTTTATGTACTACCTAAAACCAGGTCAGGCTTGTGCTATTTCAATGATTTGCGCTACCAAAAGCGAGCAAAGTCAAATTATGGCTAAGGTTGTAGAGGATGTAGAGGTGGTTATGGTGCCGTTGCCACTTATGGACAAATGGATGATGCAACACCGCAGTTGGTATGAATTTGTTATCGATACCTACCGCAGCCGCTTTGAAGAAGTGCTAGAAGTGGTTGACAGTATTGCTTTTCGCGCCATGGACGAACGATTGGAGTTTTATTTAAAACGACACCAAGAAGCGTGCGGCTGCCATGATTTAAAATTATCCCATCAAGAAATTGCAACCGAACTCAACACTTCGCGCGAAGTAATCTCGCGACTACTCAAGAAGTTAGAGCAACGCGGCGCTGTAAAATTACACCGCAACCACATCGAATTGGTAAAATAATCGACCTGTGTGATAAAAGTTACCAACGGTAAAAAGTAAACACACAATCTTTGTATTCTAAATTTTACAATTATGGAATACCTAGGTTATTTTGCGTCATTAGTAATAGGAATTGTTTTAGGTCTTATTGGCGGTGGCGGTAGTATTTTAATCATCCCAATATTAGTTTATTTATTCAAAGTACATCCCGAAAACGCTACAACCTATTCTCTATTTGTAGTAGGGATTGCGGCTTTAGTTGGCTCTGTACAACACTACAAACTCGGAAATTTAAAAGTAAAATCGGCTCTAGTTTTTGCGTTACCATCCATCGTATCGATGTTGATTGTACGTAAAATTGTACTTCCTGTATTGCCTGGTGAGATTTTTACACTAAGTGATTTTGTACTAACCAAGAACACATTAATCATGCTAGTTTTTGCAATTTTAATGATAGCGGCATCCGCATTCATGATTAAAAAAACAGCAGTACTTTCCGATAAAATTATTGTAATCAATTATAATAAACTTGCCTTCATAGGATTCCTAGTCGGATTCATAACCGGTTTTTTAGGTGCAGGTGGCGGTTTTTTAATTATTCCGGCTTTGCTATTCTTTGCAAAGCTTCCCATCAAGCAAGCCGTTGGTACCTCATTACTCATTATTTTTATGAACTCGTCTATTGGGTTTTTGGGTGATTTAGAAGGTAATGTACCGCTTAATTACCAATTGCTCTTTACCATAGCACTACTTGCAATTATCGGAATGGTACTAGGAACTGCATTATCCAAAAAAATAGACGGTGCCAAATTAAAACCTGCCTTTGGATATTTTGTTTTGGTAATGGGTTTGTATATTGTTGCAAAAGAGTTTTTTCTGAACTCGTAAAGTACAATTTAGAAATAGTTTTTTGCAATGTAACTAATGTCACAAACCAACCCAAAAGCAAGCAGTAATTTTGCAGTATAAAAAATAAACAATCATGAAAATAGAACAAATATACACCGGATGTTTAGCACAAGGAGCGTATTACATAACCTCCAATGGCGAAGCTGCCATTATTGATCCACTTCGCGAAACGCAACCTTATCTAGACCGACTAGAGAAAGATGGCGTACAATTGAAATACATTTTTGAAACACACTTTCATGCAGATTTTGTTTCAGGTCATTTGGATTTAAGCAAAAAGACAGGCGCTGCAATAGTTTATGGACCAACTGCAAAGCCCGAATTTGAATTCATTTCAGCTCAAGACAATCAGATTTTTGAAATTGGAGACCTAAAAATAAAAGTACTACACACGCCAGGACACACTATGGAAAGTACGACTTACTTGCTCATAGATGCTGCAGGCAAGGATCATGCTATTTTTTCGGGTGATACTTTATTTTTGGGCGATGTGGGAAGACCCGATTTAGCTCAAAAAGCAGCACACATGACGCAAGAACAATTAGCCGGATTGTTGTACCATTCTTTAAGAGATAAAATAATGACTTTGGCAGATGATGTGATAGTTTATCCAGCACATGGTGCAGGTTCGGCTTGTGGAAAAAACATGAGTAAAGAAACAATAGGCTCCATAGGGGATCAAAAAGCTACCAATTATGCGCTACGTGCCAACATGACCGAAGCGGAGTTTATTAAAGAAGTAACCGATGGCTTGCTACCACCACCAGCGTATTTCGGTATGAATGTAGCCATGAATAAAAGCGGTATAGCGAGTTTTGATACTGTTTTTCATAACGGAATGACAGCAATAAATGCAACCGAATTTGAAGCAATTGCAGAAGAAACAGGTGCTTTGATATTAGATACCCGAAATACTACCGATTTTGCTAAAGGTTACGTACCACAATCCATCAATATTGGAATTCATGGCGATTTTGCTCCATGGGTTGGTGCCTTAATTGGTAATGTAAAACAACCTATTTTATTAGTAACCGATTTAGGAATGGAAGAAGAAACGGTGACACGATTGACTCGAGTAGGATTTGACCACATCATTGGACATTTGAAAAATGGTTTTAAAGCTTGGAAAGAAGCAGGTTACGATACCGATGCAATTAACCAAATAACTGCCGATACATTTGCCAATGAAGTAAAGATCGGAGAAAGCAAAGTAATTGATGTTCGGAAAGAAAGTGAATACCAAGCCGAACATGTGGAAGAAGCCTACAGTCGTCCTTTGGCGGCAATCAACGAATGGGTAAAAGACATCAATCCCGAAGAACATTTTTATCTTCATTGTGCTGGCGGTTATCGTTCGATGATGGCGGCTTCGATATTGCAAGCAAGAGGTTACCGCAACTTTACAGAAATTGAAGGTGGATTTGCAGCAATTAGTAAAACTAGCATTCCTAAAACCGATTTCGTATGCCAAAGCAAAGTACTTAAAGTAGAATAAACTAGTAATAAATAAAGAAAAATGGGAATTTTAAACACACTTTTTGGAAGAACAAAAGCTAATGAAAATTTAGCATCAATACTAAATGACAACGCCTTTTTAGTCGATGTTCGTACGCCAGCAGAATTTGCAGACGGTCATGTGGTAGGTTCAACTAACATACCATTAGATCAAGTTGCTCAACAAGTAGCAAAGTTTGAAAATAAAGAACACATCATTGTTTTTTGTAAAAGCGGCAACCGCAGTGGTCAAGCTAAGGCAATTTTAGAGCAAAATGGTTTTACCAATGTGACTAATGGTGGTACTTGGCAAGAGGTGCAAGTCCTAGTAAAACTTTACTATTAATAGTAGCAAACAGCACAACGAGATATGTCTACATTTGAATTTATTACACAACCTTGGCCTTGGTATGTTGCTGGTCCTTTGGTTGGATTGACCGTACCTTCCTTATTAATTTTAGGAAATAAGAACTTTGGAATTAGCGCTAATTTGCGTCATGCGTGTGCTGCTTGTTTACCAGCCAATATTTCTTTCTTTAAATACGATTGGAAAAAAGAAATTTGGAATGTTTTTTTTGTAATTGGAATTTTACTTGGCGGTATTCTTGCCTTTTCGTTTTTGAGCAATCCGAATCCAATTGAAATTGATGCAAATTTACGATCAGAATTAGCTTCCTACGGTATTACTGCAATTGATGGTATGTTGCCGTCGCAAATCTTCTCTTGGGAACAACTACTAACACTTAAAGGATTTTTAATGATGGTAGTAGGCGGATTTATGATTGGTTTTGGCTCGCGTTATGCTGGCGGTTGTACCAGCGGGCATGCTATTTCTGGATTATCCAACTTGCAAGTGCCGTCGTTAATTGCTACGTGTTGTTTCTTTATTGGAGGTTTAATTATGGCAAATGTCATTTTACCAATCATTTTATCACTTTAATTAAATACTAATGAAAAATACAAATCAAAATACCGACTTCGAAATGCGTTCGTTGGATACTGTTTGTGTAAACGAAAGTCACCTAGAACATAAATGGTATCATAATGGTAAATATTTACTGGTTGGTTTACTGTTTGGTATCGTATTCATCAAAGCTGAAATAATTAGTTGGTACAGAATTCAGGAAATGTTTCGATTTCAATCGTTTCATATGTACGGAGTTATTGGCAGTGCCGTGGTGGTTGGTGCTATTTCGGTTTTTATAATTAAGCGGTTTGGTATCAAAACTATTTATGGTGAAAAAATAGAATTCCACGATAAAAAATTCAATAAAGGTCAAATTATTGGAGGCTTTCTATTTGGATTGGGTTGGGCAATAACAGGTGCTTGTCCTGGACCTATTTTTGCTCAAATTGGAACAGGCGTAACGGTTATGTTAGTCACATTGTTCTTCGCCATAGTTGGAACATGGGTTTATGGTTATTTTAGAGATAAATTGCCACATTAATTTGAAAAATTAATGTCAAATATGATAAAACAATTGATAAATGTATTTTCTTAATTATTCTTAAAGATTGATTTACTAAATCTTGTACCAATTAGTTTGGACACAAAAAAAGCTCTGAATGAATCAGAGCTTTTTTTGTTTTATGACCTTGACTGAAGTGTTTTTACGCATAGTTTTTTCGAACTTTTACTCACATCACGACTTTTTTAAAGACATTTTCAAAACCAAATTTTTATTTGAGTGGACAGAAATGGACTTGAAATGTGCAGAATGGTCACAAAAACGGTCACAAAATTTTGATGTAAATATGCACCATGACAGTGCCAGACAATCTTTTTGTTCAAATGCCTTTAAAGCAGGTATGGCTATTAAGCATATTATGGCAATACGTGGACATAAATCGGAACGAGTATTTCTAAACTATGTAAAAGTTGAGAAAGCTGAAAATGCAAAAAGGATAGCGGAAGACGTTTTTTTTTACTTGATTATAAACCATTTTTCAAAGGATGATTATTTCCAAAGCCGTAAATAAGGAATAAGTAATGTGAAAAGTGTAGCATTTCACGTTGTTTTTTATGTCGTTGACGACATTTTTTTTTGTTAAATTAGAAATAGTAGCATATTTGGTGGAAAACTTTATAATATGAGATAAAGATTTTTATTGTTTGTAAAGTTAAAACGTGCTTCGTAAAAGAACTTAAGTATTTGATTAAACTGATAGAAAAAGTTTATAATTTTCAATCATTTATTAAGTAGGTCGTTTTTACTTTATTTATTAACTCAACAAAGTATCTTTTTCCTGTAATTAATAACTAAAAATAATAACTATGAAAAATTTTAAATTATTCTGTATCTCCATAATTCTTATTTCATTCTTTAATGAATTAGAAGCTCAAAATACAAATACTTTTAATTTGAATTCTTCACACGATTACCCAACTTACCTAGACATTTCATTTACTGATAAAGGGCGATCGCTTGGAGATGATTTTGCTTCTTCATATGTTCGTAATTATTCAAATGCGACTATATCTTTTGGTATAGAATTTACGATTAACGATTATTGCGGGAATTCAAGAATAGTATACTGGCCCGGTGGACTAATACTTGAACCTGGAGCTAGTGAGAATGAAATCTATGCTTTAGCGGCTTCTTGTAAAGAGTTAAAAAGCAACGGAGATAAAAAATTTGGAATTTCATCTGTGTATTGTAGAGTTATATCTTTTAAAAATTTAACAGAAGAAGAAAACAGAATTAAAGAAGAAAGAGACAAAAAAGAAAAGGAGCAACAAGTTCTGAAAGAAAAAAAAGAGAAAGAAAAAATTGCAAAGCAAGAAGCTGAAAACAAGGAACGTGAAGATAATTTAAGAAAAGAAAAAGAAAACAAAGAAAAACAAGAATTGGAATCAAAAATAGCAAAAGAAGAAAATACTAAAAGAGAAGATAGGGTAGAACTTAATGAGGACGAAGTTAAAAAATCTGAAGAATTAAAAAAAATAGAGCAAGAAAGAATTGAAAGAACAAAAAAAAATCAAAATGTTGAATCTGATAAAAAAGTAGAAAAGCAAAAGACTGATGCGGAAATAGAAGCAGCTCGATTAGAATTTGAAAGACGCCAGAAAGAATCTCAAGCAAAAGCATTAGAAGCAGAAGGAGATACGTTTTATTCTTTAGGTAGTATATTTATTAACAGCGCTTTAGAGAAATACAATCAAGCACAACTTATTTATTATTCAGCAGCTGTACAAGTCAAAATAGATAAAATAAATGGAATTAAGGCCGCCGTTAATTTGGTTAATGAGGGTATGGAAAAAGTAGATGAATTTTTATCAGATACACAACAAACATTTGATGATGCAGGTTGGCCTCGATGGCGTGTAGCGTCTTTTTCTTATGAAGCTTTAGCACCTTCATTTAAAGGTTTTGAAACACAGAAAGTAATTGTTCCAAAAGCATATTCGATCAGTTACGGATTTTATAGACTACTTGCTTTAGAAGTTGGACTTAAATACCAAGAATCTCCTGTTTATAAATTCGGATTAGAGGATAATAATGGGCAATACATTGGTAAGGATGTGGAAGCTAGTAATACAACACTTGGTCCGGAATTATTACTTGGATTAGGTGGTGGCAGTAAAAATTTAGCGTTTTACGTAATGTATGGGTATTATTTTCCATTCGTATTAAGTGGGACCTCTTATACCACTGGCTATGAATACAGAGGTGATTTTAAAGATGCCTTTGGAACTACTCCAATTAGTAAGCTTAAGGCTGGTATTTTCTATAGGATTCCAAAAACAACTATAGGCATTGGTGTTTACTATTGCATGAATGGTGTAAATGGAGAGAAATTACTAGAAGGAAGTTTAGTTGATGTAATTGATCGATCAAGAGGATTAGAAGACATATATGGTTTAGGGCCTGGTAATAATTCATCTTTAGATCGACTAAAATACAATTCTATTGGTTTTAGTTTTATCATAAAAAATCGATGATAATTTTATTTCTATACTTGTAACCTTTGGTCAAGAAGAGCGTATTATTAAAGCTTTTGAACGCCTCGATGTATTAAACAAATCAATATGAAAATTAAAATCTTACTCACTATTTTTTTATTCTCATTTTTTACTGGGTTTGCCCAAAATCAAACCTACCTTCTCTTGGCTTACGGTCAAAAGAGAATTAATCTTGTTTGTGGACAAAAAATAATATTAAAAAAAGAAGAAATAGTACTACAACCAGCAGAAGCACTTTTGTATCGCGATAAATTGCAAAAAGACTTTAGATACAGCCTTGGTAAAGACCACACAAATATTTACGTAGAGTTGATTCCTGCCACTACTGCAATTATATTTTTTGAATTTGAAAAAACATACACACCACAAAAAGACGGTTGGGATTGTACCAACACACAATATGGTTGTATTAAAGGGAAAGATTTGTTAGCTGCCGAAAAAGCATTTGCCAACTACCAAGCCGAGTATAAAAATACCAGTTTTAAAGAAGTATTTCGCTGGGGCAAACCTACAAATCTTACACCTGTTGCAATTAGCGAAAGCGATTTGGATGTACAATGGAAGACTTTAGACAAAAAGCAATTTTTACAAATGAAAAATACCCGCAAGGATGCAGCACTGCAGGTAACTATTGTGCAGTATAAACAAGGAGCAACTGTTACTACAGGAAATGAAACCGACCTGAGTAAAATGATTAAAACAGGCGAAACCAGCATCACATTAGAACCAGGTGGGACAGCCAATACTACTTTTGATAAAGCGAGCGGTTTTGAAATACGAATTATACAAAAAGCACCCACAAAAGAAGAACAAGGCTTGATAGATAAGACTAAAGAAATTATAAGAAATTATATCAAAAAACCCGATGGCACTATAGGAAAAATGGTGGGTGTTGGTGTTAGAGGATAAAATAAACTATTAAAAACAAAGATTATGAAAAAACAAATTTTTAGAATAGTACTATTTTTATTAGTAAGCCATTTTGCAAACAGTCAAACCTTCAAAGCAACCTATGATCCCACTACAAGTTTTAAAGATGAAGGTTTCGGTTTTTATATCGATTTTGAATTTGAAGCACAAGGGTTAACACCAGATTCCAAATCTACCATAATAGTGCTAAAATCAATGAAAATTAATTTTGACAAAGGCTATTTTAAAAAATATTACGCACAACCGAAGGGCAAATATTATACTTGTGCACAACTCAACGGTTTGTGTAACGAAACTATAGTTTCGAATATTACACTTGGAATCGATTGGGAATATGACGGGAAAATATATCACAATGGAAAACAATTTAGTGGCAGACAAGTAGGATCTAAATTTGAATGGGTAAATATTCCCAACTATTATAGCCCATCTTCTGACATTCCTTTTAAAGAGCAAAAATTAGCAGTTATAAAAAAAATATCTATTGGTAGTTGTAGTGTTAATACTATAGATCGTATCGAAGAAATTGTTAGAAAATTAAATAAAATGTAGTAACTATTTTTTGCAAAAACACAAATCATTTTCAAATGAAAACCAAAACACTACTTATATTCTTTTTTATAAGTTTTTCTGTTATATGCTTTTCACAAGAGCAGCCAAATCTTGAAACAGCGTTTTTAAAAGAATTAAACAATATCGCTACTTATACTTACAAAGTTCCAAAAAGCGATTTTAACGAGCACGATTCTATTGTAGTAGTAAAACCCTATGAAATTAATAAAAACATATTATCAACAACGTATCAAAAAAAAATAAATGACACTTTGTATACTCTAAAAATGGAAGTGCCCTTTCATAAAATAATAAAAGTTTATATTGATATTTATACTATTTTGAGTTTTAATGATACTGATTCGACTGTTTACAAAACTGCGGTTGCAACTGGAAAAACTGAGGTTTACAAAACACAAGATTGGAATGTTGGTATTCCTCTATATGAAGGTGAGGAGCGAACTGCGGCTTTACAAAAGTTGTTAGAAACTATGTACGAAAAGGCAATACGAAAACCAAAAGCTACCTACATAAAGCCAAAAAAGAAACCTTAAACTAAGCAGGAACTATTCAAAATTATTATATTTGATTATTATTAAAAACCATTTTACCAAACTTATCATGAGCAAAATTGGACTACTTTTATTTTTACTATTATTTAGTAGTTCTCTTTCTTTAGCTCAATCTAAAGAAAAAGCTCAAACAGCATTTTTAAAAGAGTTAAATAGTATTTTGCAAAATTCTAAAGAATATGATTGGAATTATTTTATGCAAGAAGCGGAAACAGTAAAAATCGAAAAACCTTTTGCGATAAATAATGGTATTTTAAGCGTATCAATTAATTATAAAAATGGTGATAGTATTACTAATGTTCTCCTGCAAGCTCCAGTAAATAAAATTAAATCCGTTAATTACGACCATTATTTAGTTTTAGAATTTGAAACCGATGAAGTAACAAATCAGCACTATCTGCCCAATAGCAGTGCAATAGAAACTACTACAAAACAAAACTACTTTCACATTGGAACTCCACTGAAAGACGGACGGAAAGAACGAAAAAAACTGGAAAAGCTTTTAGTAAAGTTTTTGGAGTTTTTGAATTAGTTACGTTACTGAACTCCAATGATAAAGCACCCAATGCGTTTCTGTTTCAATTAAATAATTGTGTTCTTGCCAATCATCATCAAAGCAAATCACATTTAGAATTGTTTTTGGGTCTAGCAATTCAACATAAAATTCAGGCTTGTCATTTTTTGAAAATTCAAAACAAGGTTCGGCGGTGATAGCTTTTATATTTTCGTTGTAGTTTTTATAGAATAGCTCTGTTGGAACTTTTTTGCCAATAGTGTTTGAAAAACCTTGTTCTGTGATAAAAAAATTAAAGAATTGAGATAGTGTTGGCGTGGTTGTATTCCACTCATTTCCCCAAATTCCTAGTTCTTTGGTTTGTTTCTGAAGTAAATAAATAAGTGCCTCAACATTAGTTTTTGCAACTGCTTTATGTAAAGTGATAATTATAGCTTTATTCCAAAAAGAATTGCTAGTTTCTAACTCATAAAAATCCGCTTTTTCCCAATTACCATTGGTTAACAAGTGATTGTTTAATGATGCGGTATATAGTTCAGTTAAGTTCATTTCATTGATTTTTCAAGCGTTACAACCGTTTTATTAGACGATAAAATTAGCTTGTCCTCTACTCGTTTGTAGTGGATCGTGTCATCCAAAAAAGTAAACAACAACTTCGCAGCATCGGTATTGCAACATACATCTGTAATCGTACTATTTTCTAATGTAAAACTGTTTTTATTTATAAAAATTAATTTTCCAGATAAGTTGTTATCTTCTGCAAATAGTGTGATGTTGCTTGGTATGCTATGGTCTAAAAGATACGTTCTTGTTGAATCAAAAATACTATTTTGATGTCCATTTTTTAATTGAATAATTTTCCACTTTCCTTCTGGTAATGCATAAATTTCTTGCTTTTTGTTTTCAAAATTATTGCAAGAACTATTTAGTGCAAACAGAAGTAGTGAAAAGTACTTAAATACTCTTGGATAACGAGTTGTAGTACCAATACTAAATCTCATCAGTAAAAACATAGGGTACTCCGTTTACAACAAAATTACAATCGGGCAACATTTCTTTTAATAATAGCATTTTGTCTTTTATTGCATTTATATCATCAACTGAAAATAAAAGTGTGTTAAGGTCAGTCAGATCTCTTAATTGCAAAATTCCATCAATCGTAATGCTAGTATCTTTTAGGTGCAAAAATTTTAAAGTGATTAATTTGTTTAAATCGGTTATGCAGTCATCATCAATATCAGTGCAACCTTTTAATCGCAATTCATCTACATACAGCAAATTTGTCAATTCTTTAATAGCCTCATTGGTGACCTCAGTTTCATTTAAGTCCAGCATGATTACACCTGAAACATCTCTTAAATAGTACGCCAAGCCAGCATCATTTAATTCTGGAATTCCTCGAAAATCCATATGTTCTTGAAAACTTGAATCGGTGGTTTCTGAACCCAACCTTTTTTCCCAATATTTCATATCTCTTATCATAAATTAATTTATTGATATCTTTAATTTTATGGATTTCTCTTTGTTTTGAATTTAAATATAGTAAAAAAGTTAGTAATTTTAGAAAAATTTTGCAAAATCATAAACCATTTTTGTATGAAGCACCTTTATTTTACCTTTGTTCTATTTGTATCGCTTAATTCCTTTTCGCAAGAAGCTAAAATAGATAGTCTAACTACATTAATTACAGATGCTACTAACCCAATTGAAAAAGCCAAATTACTTCTCAAACGAAGCAAAGCCTATCCTTTAATTAAAACTATCGAGCCAAAAAGTGATGCGGTTCTTGCACTAGATTTAGCTAAGAAGGCTAATGATTATAAAATTCAAATAGAAGCCTTAAGTCAGATTTCTGGTGTAAATTTTAGAGAAAACAAGTATGAAGAAGCTTTAGAAAATGATACTGAAGCATTGACATTATCCATAAGAAATGATGATGCTTTGGGCAAAGTTACTTCTTACAGGAATATAGGAAGGAATTTAAAGTCGTTGGGAAAAGTAGGAGAAGCTATTCAAAAAACAATTTTGGCAAAAGAGATTGCGCTTAAAGAAAATCTAACTCAAGAATATGCTTCAGTTAATAATGCATTAGGGATATTGTATCGCGTAAACGGTCAATTTGATGAATCTTTAGAAGTTTTTAATGAAGCCTTAAAACAAACTAAAAACTCTAGGTTACTTTCCTTGATCTATATGAATAAAGGTAATTCTTTAAGTGAATTAATGCGGCTTGAGGAAGCAGCTGATAATTATTATGCTGGGCTAAAAATAAATGAAAATCTTAACGATGAAAAAGGAAAGTTGCAATCCTATAACAATTTAAGTGTTTTGTTTAAAAAAGCGAAGCGTTTTGATAAGGCCATTTATTACGCGAAGCAATCGTTAGAAATATCCAAAAAAAATGGTGTAAAAAATAGTATGGCTGTTAGTTATGATAATTTGGCGAACTTCTATGATTTAACTAACAAAAGCGACTCGATAGTTTGGTATAGAAAAGAGGCTATCAAATTATTTGATGAATTGAATGATGAGAAAAATTTAGCACGTTGCTACCATAATTTAGGTCACTATTTCCTACTACAAAACAAGTTATCAGAAGCTAAGCAATATTTAAATAAAGCTTTAGAAAAACGTTTAAAGATTAAAAATGATATAGATATAGCTTCAACTCAAACTAGTTTAGGAATACTAGCGGATAAAGAAAAAGACTATCCATTAGCAGAACACTATCTATTGAAAGCTAAAGCGTTGGTGAAAAATGAAAAGACCGAAAATAAAGCGTTTCTCTTGAACGCACTTTCAGATCATTACAAATTAAAAGGCGATTTAGAAAATGCTCTTGCAGAAAAGCAAGCCGCGATGAATCTTAAAGATTCGCTGTTGCAAAGTGATGAAGTTGTTGAAGTTTTATCTAAAAACCATGAGTACCAGATAGAAAAAAAGGATGAAGAAATTCAAAAAGCAGAAAGTTTTAAATCTAAATATAATATCAATCGATTGGTTTTTGCTCTATTATTATTTGGCGTTTTTTTGATAGCACTTTATTCTTTTGTAAGGTGGAAAAAATTAGACTATAAGAAGAAAGAGCTTCTTATGGAAAAAAATAAAATTGAAGAACAGCACGAACAAACACTAGTAGAACTAGAAGCAGAGAAAAAGAAGGCAGTTGTTGATTATATTGTGCTTAAAAACAAAACTCAAGTGCTATTAGAAGACATCTTTTACATTCGTTCTGATGATCATTATCTTGAATTAATTACTAAATCAAAAAAGGAAATTACGAGAGGCAGTTTGAAGCAGCTGGAGGATCAACTACCAGCAAATTTTGTAAGATGCCATAAATCACACATTATAAATACAAATTACATAAAAAGTAAAAATGCAAAAGAAATCTTAATGAAAAACAATGATTTAATTCCGATTTCTAGAAATTATAAATTGGATTAGAATAAAAAATCATTAATAAACGCCGTAGTGGAAATGAAAGCTACTTTTCAATCAGAGATTGAAAAACTTTTTTTGTATAAAAAATGATTTTATGAGCAAGCGCAACATCACTTTTTTATACAAAAAAAGCTCTGATTTTCATCAGAGCTTCCATTCTTAAGTGACCTTGACTGGATTTTGCTCCGCAGTTTCCAGAATAAACTCCGTAGTGGAAATGAAAGCTACTTTTCAATCCAAGATTGAAAAACTTTTTTTGTGTAAAAAATTGATTTTTGAGCAAGCTCAACCTCAATTTTTTACACAAAAAAAGCTCTGACTTTCATCAGAGCTTCCATTCTTAAGTGACCTTGACTGGATTTTGCTCCGCAGTTTCCAGAATAAACTCCGTAGTGGAAATGAAAGCTACTTTTCAATCCAAGATTGAAAAACTTTTTTTGTGTAAAAAATTGATTTTTGAGCAAGCTCAACCTCAATTTTTTACACAAAAAAAGCTCTGACTTTCATCAGAGCTTCCATTCTTAAGTGACCTTGACTGGATTCAAACCAGTAACCTCTTGAGCCGTAATCAAGTGCGCTATTCAGTTGCGCCACAAGGCCTTTTTTTGTGAGTGCAAATATAGGAATAAATGTTTAACT
This sequence comes from Flavobacterium sp. SP2, assembly GCF_057626655.1. Lineage (NCBI taxonomy): Bacteria > Pseudomonadati > Bacteroidota > Flavobacteriia > Flavobacteriales > Flavobacteriaceae > Flavobacterium > Flavobacterium solicola. Next base: position 124,462 of record NZ_JBVHBT010000001.1, on the reverse strand, counting down.
TGCAAATCAAAATCACTATTAAATTAAAAAAATATGCCTTTAAAAAAGTACATTCGTGATATTCAGGATTTTCCCAAACCAGGAATTGTGTTTAAAGATATCACACCACTGTTATTGAATCCAATTGCAAGAACAGAAACACTACAATTATTGCTTTCCAATCTTAAAGAACAACAAATTGATAAGGTAATTGGAGTCGAAAGTCGTGGTTTTTTCTTCGGAATGTTGTTGGCTGAAGAATTGAACGTAGGATTTGTACCGGTGCGTAAGCCTAAAAAACTACCTTATGAAACTATTGCAGCATCTTATGATTTAGAATATGGTACCGATACACTAGAAATTCATACTGATGCAATTCAAAAAGGTGATCGGGTTTTAATACACGATGATGTTTTGGCAACTGGTGGAACAGCCAAAGCCGTTTGCGAATTGGTGGAGCGACTTGGTGGAGTAGTGGTGCAGTGTAATTTTATTATGGAATTGACCTTCTTAAACGGTCGTGATAAAATTGCTGGAAAACCTATTTTTGCAGCCGTGACCTACTAGTCAATAGCTCTGCAAGTTACGTAGTATCGGTAGGCGATGATAGCCAATTGCCATTTTGCTGCTTTAGATAAATCCAACCGCTGTTTGGTGAAACTAGGCAACACTACTTTGTTTACCAACGCTAAAAATTTAAACATATCGTAATTATTTTTTACAAAGATAAAAAAAGACCATTCGTTAAGAATGGTCTTCTTTATCATTTTTTGTTAAGCCTTTTTAGTTTTCATTGTGGCTTTAGTTTTTTCAAGTTCTTTTCTGGCTTTTTCCAACTCGGCTTTGGCTTTGTTCATTTCGTCTTTTGCTTTAAGCAAATCTTCTGTAGTTTTATTGAGTTCTACTTGTTCGTTACTTTGGCTTTTTGGAGTAGCAAATTTTTGTTCCATTTCACTTTTTAGCTCGTCCATTTTCTTTTTGAAATTGTCCAAACCTTCTTGATTTCTGAAATCAAACTCTTTAATTTTTGCATTTGATCCATCAAAATTAAAGCTTTCTACTTTGTGTTCTTTTTTTATTTGCTCCAATTCTTCTGGTGTGTAATCGTCACCACCTTCTATAACTTCACCATTTTGAATTACCAGTGGTTTTTTTCCGTCTTTTTGAATTTGAATTCGAGTTACGGTATCACCAAATTCCATTTTGTCAGGAAAATTGAAGCTAAAAGATTGTGCGTCGCCTCCAGAACCGTTAAATTTGAATTGTTTGATTAGATCTTCAGCACCAAAACCACGAAGCATCGAATTGCCAGCAAAAGCATCGTTACCAAAATTAGGCTCACCAAAACCAACAGTATCACCTTGTTTGAAGAATTTGATTGTTCCAATCGGAGTTTCATTTTCGTAACTCAAGTTACCTTTGTTTCCTTTTCGATCTGTGTATTCTACTTTAAGACCAGTGATTTCGTTTTTTGAATTGCGCTTCACATTGGAATATTTGATGGTAATTCCTTTTTCTGCCAAAGCTTTAATGTCGTCTTTCATTTCACTTTCTGGCGTATTCTTGTTCCAAGTCATTACCAAATCATCGTTATTTTTGGTAGAAAGGAACTCTTTTTTGTCTTGAGCAATGGTAGCGTTGCTGAAAAGTAGCACCAACACTAAAGCAATACAATTTTTAAAAGACATAGTGTTTAAATTTATGGGTTATTATTAGTTTGTATTTCTATTTCAAAATTATATTTTTTTGTTTTACAGTAAACTACATTTACAAATCTTTAACTTTTTTGAAAGTAAAAACCACAATTTACAAATTATCCCGTGATTGATAATTTGTAAACTGTGGTAAAAAAATAGCTAACTCAACTAGTATTTTTTAATTTTTTCTATGCTTCTTTTCTTGGTAAGCTTCTACTTTTTTGCCGTATTCTTCCATTTGTTTTTCAAAAACTTCCATCTTTTTTTCAAAAACTTCCATTTCTTTTTCAAATGGTTTCATTTGTTCGTCAACATTGGCCATTTTTTCGGCATAAGCATCAATTTCGGGTTGAATGGCTTCCATTTTCTTTTCGAATTCGGCCATTTTCTTTTCGAACTTATCCCATTCTTTTTTGTTGGTTAGTGGCGAACTTGTTGGCGCTGTTGGTGGTTGCGGCATGTTTGGAAAAGCAGCCACATTTACATTAATAATTGGCGCTGTAGGTGGTGTTGGTGGTGTAGGAGGAACTGGAAAATCCGATAGTTCTTCCACTGCTACTGCCGCTACTTCATCTTCATCTGATTCTGCTCCATTTTCATCTTCTGCTTCAACCGTAATTGCAGTTTTTCTACTATTTCTAGGTTCGTCAGATCGAATTCCTACAGCGTTATTGGTTTTAAAAATAGTAATCGGATGAATAGGTGTGTCACCATTAGTATAACTGTTTCCTTTATTACCATTTTTGTCTTTGTAGTCAATTTTGATAGCAATAATTTCACCTTGCGCATTTCTTTTAATTTTTGAAAACTTAACTTCAATACCGCTTTGATTTTTTAGAATTTCAGCATCGCTTTTCATTTCTGCATCTGATGAATTTTTGTCGATGGTGAACGAAACTAGTTCGGCATACGTTTCATTTTTTTCTTGATTGATGACTTCTTTTTCTTGTGCGATGACTTGCACTTGAAAGAAAATTACAAAGGCTACTAAAGCAGGAATGATCACTGCGTACTTCCAAGAGTTTTTCTTGTTGGATTGATTTTTGTTTAACATAACGATTCGTTTTTTGATTAATGATTGATAAAAATGATTAGTAATTGGAAGGCAATTTTGATGAGAAACTACCTTTAAAAGTGCCATTTGATAGGACTTTTTATCGTCTATTTGCACAATAGCTTCGCTATCGGCAATGTATTCTAAATTTTGAACAACTGCTTTTTTGTATAAGTACATAAACGGATTGAACCAGAAAATTACGGCGAATAAATTGGTTACTAAAACGTCTAAAGAGTGTTTTTGAGCACTATGTATTTTCTCGTGTAACAAGATACTTCGCAATTCGGTTTCGGTGTACAAACTGGAGTTTAAGACAATATAATTAAAGAATGAAAAAGGTGCAAGATTTTCTTTAACATCAATATATTGAAATTGTTCTTGATTGATAACTGGTCTATTGCCTAAAATTTTAAATAAGGAAATCAAATTGATAACTATTTTAAATAATAGTAAAAGTGCAATAATACCATACACATAAATTCCGATTTGAAACCAATCCATTTCGAATGATTTTTCGATTACTTCACTAGTTTCAATTGCATTTGGAATTATCTCTGGAATTGAAGTTGGAATTGTTCGCGGAGTGTCAATAACAACAATTTTCTTTATAAAAAATAGCGGTAAAGTTACAGAAGCTACTAATCCTGTTAATAAAAACCAGCGATTTGTAGTAAAGAATGTTTCTTTTCGTAATAGAAAATGATATGATAGGTAGAAAGCTGTAATCAATCCACTCGATTTCAAAAGATAAATTAATAGTTCTTGCATCTGTACTCTTATTTATTGTTATCTAAAGTCTTTTCTCTAGTTTCTTATTTCTTGCTTCTCTTCTCTTTTCTCTCTTCTCTTTTCTCTTTTCTCTTTTCTCTTTTCTCTTTTCTCTTTTCTCTTTTCTCTTTTCTCTTTTCTCTTTTCTCTTTTCTCTTTTCTCTTTTCTCTTTTCTCTTTGCTCTTTTCTCTATTTTCTCTTCTCAATAATATCCAAAATCTCACGCAATTCATCTGCGGAAATTTTATCTTCTTCGGCAAAAAAGGACACCATATTCTTATAAGAACTGTTGAAATAATTATCAATTGCCGTACTCATAAATGTCTTTCTGTAATCTTCTAGTGCAATGACTGGAAAATATTGATGGGTGTTTCCAAATGCATTATGTCCAACATATCCTTTCTCTTCTAAATTTCTAATAATTGTAGATAAGGTATTGTAATGCGGTTGCTCTTCGGTAATTTCTGCCATGACCTCTTTTACAAAAGCTTTTTTAAGCTTCCATAAAATGTGCATGATTTCTTCTTCTTTATTTGTTAACTTTTGCATAGTATCTTATTTGATGAAGCAAACATATAACTATATTTTTAGTTACGCAACTATTTTTATAGTTATTTAACTATTTTTTAAGTTTAAAACAAATAAATAGCTTATAATCAATACGTAAAGTAAAGATAGTATTTATTTTAATTGTCTTGCAATTTTTATTAAGTGAAGTAAAAATGATTGAAAATAAGGAGTACGAATCTGTTTAATTCGTAAAATCAGTAGCTGAAATGATTTAATTCTTCCGAAACTTCTGAATAGGGAATAGACTCGTTGAGAAAGTTTGTGAAATTATAACAAGCACTAAATTAGTGAGAATTCGTGAAATTCGTGTCGAGTAAATTAAACTATTTTCTCTCGACGAACTAAAAGTAAAGCCCAATAGCCAAGAAAAACGCCAAACAATCCTAAAACACCCATAAAAAGCCAGTTGACTTGGTAGCCATACTTCTCGATAACCGACATACCAATTTTAGCACTAAGAATATGTGCCATGCTGAAGCTCATGGTAAAAATAGCCATATATCGACCTTCATGACCTTTTGGAGCGCGACCAATTGCAAACGAGTTCGAGAAGGGAAAAGCAAACATTTCACCAAACGTCATAAACAGCATCATAATAATTAAGATGCCAACCCAAAAGTTGATTAACATCAAAAACATACTGATTGCCATTGCCAAACAACCTAAGTTTATAATCTTAAGTTTGTTCAGTTTATTGCGTTCAATATAGCCTACAATCGGCATTTCTAAGGCAAAAATCATCAGTCCGTTTAAGGTTAAAAGCAATCCAGTTTCGAGTTCTGATAAATCAAATTGCTCTTTATAATACAACGGCATTGTGGTGAATAACTGAAAAAATAGCACTCCAGTTATTACACAGCTTCCTAAGAAAATCCAAAAAGGTCTGTCTTTAAAAACCGAGTCGGTCAACACCGAATCTGGATCTTTTTTATCGGTATATTTCGATTTTTTCTTCTCTTTTACCAATGCAGCAAAAACTATAATGGCTAAAATACACGTACCACCATCAGCCCAAAACAAGCCACGGTATCCTAAATTCATAATTATCAATCCGCCCAAAGCTGGTCCAGCTGCGAATCCAAGATTTACAGCCAAACGCACCAAAGTTAATGCGCGCGTGCGGTTTTCGGGTTTGGCATACGCGCCAAGCGAAACAAACATAGCTGGTCGAAACATATCGGCAACCACCATTATCACAAACATTCCGATACAAAGACCAATAAAAGAGGTGATAAATTCTAATACAAAAAACAGTAGTCCACTTACAAACAAGCTAAAAATCATGATGCGGTAAAATCCAATCTTGTCCGACAATTTGCCGCCGAGCCACGAACCCAACATTGAGCCAAAACCAAAACTCACCATAATCCAACCCACTTGGCTGTAGCTGAAATGCAAATCTTCTTTCAAATATTTCGATAGGAACGGCAAAACCATAGTTCCAGCACGATTGATAAAAGTAATCAGTGTCAGAATCCAAATTTCTCTCGAAAATCCTTTAAAGTTGTTGATGTATTTCTGAAAAGCGTTCAAAATAATAGCAGGTTTAAAGCCGCAAATTTAAACTTTTTTCAGGAGCTATTTCCAGCTTTTTATTATATCTTTTTTAAAAATTATAAGATTAAAATGACATGTAATGATTAAAAAAGAAGCCATCGTAAGCAAAGAGTACAGCACTTAAATTGAAAAAACATATTTTGAATTGATTTAGTTCCTACTGTCTAGTAAGTTTTAGCTAATTTAAAGTTGGTGAAAATCTGTGAAATCTGTTTGTAATCAATTATTTTTGCAAAAAATAAATCATGAAACGAATAGTTACTTTTTTGTTAGTTTTGAGTTTTTCACTTGGTCAAGGTCAAAAAGCGCAGGTTGAAGAAAGCTCAAAAGAATTTCAAGACAACCTCAATTATGATTATGCTGACAAAGCTAAAAGTCCGTTAACCGAAGAAGATTTTAAAGCATTTAAGAGTTTAGACTTTTTTCCCATCAACGAAAACTATATTGTCAAGGCTCAATTTGTACGAACCAAAAAAGAGAAAGTTTTCAAAATGAAAACCTCTACCGATCGACTTCCAGAATATGTAAAATATGGCGAATTACAGTTTGTTTTAGATGGTGTATCTTGCAAATTGAATGTTTATAAAAACATTGACTTAAGCAAAAAGCCCGGTTACGAAGACTATTTGTTTCTTCCGTTTTCTGATTTATCTTCGGGAAAAGAAACCTACATTGGTGGTCGCTATATTGATTTAAGAGTTCAAAAAGGAAGCATTTGGAAAATCGATTTCAACAAAGCATACAATCCCTATTGCGCTTACAATCACAAGTATTCTTGTCCGATCGTTCCGCTAGAAAACGATTTGAATGTTTCGGTGTTGGCAGGTGTAAAAAAGTTTCACGATTAATGAAATTCTTTAATTTACATACTCATAAATTCACCAATAATTCTGATGTTTTGGAGTTGGTAAATCAATATCCATGGGAGTTTGATGCAACTATTCCACAATATTCCATTGGAATTCATCCTTGGTTTATTGACGAATCTCGCTTGCAGTCAGATTTAAAAATTATTGAAGGAAAACTGCAACTGAATGAATGTTTAGCTCTGGGAGAATGTGGTTTAGACAAACGAATTGAAGTTCCAATGCGTTTGCAAATTGAAGTTTTCGAAAAGCAAATTGCCTTAGCAGAACAATACCAAAAGCCATTAGTTTTGCATTTGGTAGCTGCTTTTCAGGAATTGATAGCAATAAAAAAGCGGTTGAAAATTTCAGTTCCAATAATCATTCACGGTTTTTCAAAAAACGAACAAGTGGCAAATGAATTAGTTAAAAATGGTTTTTATCTTTCGTTTGGAAAATATTTAATTCAAAATCCCGAGCTAGAAGCCGTTTTCAAATCGGTTCCAAACAATAAATTTTTCCTAGAAACCGATACCATCGACGAAAGTCTTGAAGAAGTCTATCAGCTTGCAGCAAAATATAAAAACATTACAATAGAAAACGTGATTGAAATTGTAAATTCCAATTTCAACACCGTTTTCAAATCTAATATCTAATATCAAAAATATACTATTCAAATGGCAAAGTGGCAAGAAAGAGCAGCATTATTATTTAAAGAAGAAGGATTAACCAATTTAAGAAATGCAAATGTTTTAGTAGTTGGTGTTGGCGGAGTAGGATCGTTTGCAGCCGAATTTTTAACTCGAGCAGGTGTTGGAAATTTAACTATTGTTGACGGTGATGTTGTGGATATTACCAATATTAACAGACAATTACCAGCTTTACACTCTACGGTTGGTTTAACTAAAATTGATGTGGTTGGCGACCGATTGATGGATATCAATCCGGAGTTACATTTGACGAAAGTCCAAGAATTTTTATCTCCAGAACGCGCTTTTGAAATTGTGGACGAAAAATATGATTACGTTTTGGATTGCATCGACAGCGTAACACCAAAATTAAATTTGATCATTGCGGCCAAACGCAAACGTGTTAAAATCATTTCAAGTATGGGCGCAGGCGGAAAAATGGAAGCAGCAAAAGTAAAAGTTGCCGACATTACTAACACCGTAAATTGTATGTTTGCCAAAACCATCAGAAGACGTTTGAAAGAACATAAAATTGACAAACTCAAAGTTGTTTTTTCTTCAGAAATTCAAGATGAAAGCAGTTTGAAAATGACCGATGGAAGCAATTATAAAAAATCGTTTTATGGAACCAACAGTTATATGCCAGGGCTTTTTGGATTGTATATGGCCGAAACTGTGATTCGTTATTTAATAAAAAAAGTTTAGAAGTTAAAATTTAAAAATAGTTTAGGTGGTTAAAAGGTGAAAAGTTTAAAAGAGATTGTCTTAGAACTTACAACCTATAAACTCCTATAACTCCTAAACTTCTAAACTCCTAAACTCACAACCCCAAAAAAATGATACAAACCGTAATTTTCGATATGGATGGCGTAATTGTAGATACCGAACCGGTGCATCGTTATGCCTATTATAAGCATTTTGAAGAATTAAATATTTCGGTTTCAGAGACACTTTTTACTTCGTTAACAGGGAATTCAACACGAAACGTTTTTCAGAAATTGAAAGACCTTTTTGATTTACCTCATGAGGTTGAAGACTTAATTCAAAGAAAAAGAGACCTATTTAATGATGCTTTTGATACGAAAACCGATTTGTATTTGCTTGAAGGTGTTGAAGATGTAATTAAAGATTTGCACCACAATGCCATGCAATTGATTTTAGCTTCTTCAGCATCGAAAGTTACTATTGATCGAGTTTTTAAACGTTTCAATTTGCATCACTATTTCACACATATTGTAAGTGGTGAAGATTTTCCGAAGTCAAAACCACATCCTGCAATTTTTGAACATGCAGCTTCCTTATCAATTGCACCGAAAGAGGACTGTATTGTTATTGAAGATTCATCCAACGGAATTGAAGCATCAGTAGCAGCTGGAATTTTTTGCATTGGTTACAACAGCGAGCATTCGAAATTGCAAGATTTATCGAAAGCACAATTGATTGTGAACCACTTTAACGAATTGTCTTTTAAAAGAATTCAGAATATAAAATCGGAAGTAGCATGATACAAACGGTAATTTTTGATATGGATGGCGTGTTGGTAAATAGCGAACCGTTGCATCACGAAGTCAGCTTAGTTCAGTTTAAAGAGTTGAATATCGAAGTAACTGACGACTTGTACTCGACATTTACAGGTAATTCAAACAAGATGATTTATCAAAAAATTAAAGACCGATTTGGACTTCCGCATGCAATTGAAGCGTTGATCTTGCAAAAAAACACGCTCTTCCTTGAAGCATTCGATACAAGTGAAAATTTACAATTGTTGCCGGGAGTGAAAGATTTAATTGTTGATTTGTACCAAAACGGAATGCAATTGGTGGTGGCATCTTCTTCTGAAATGCAAATTATCAATAAGGTATTTGAACGGTTCGATTTGAATCGGTATTTCTCATATAAAGTAAGTGGAAACGATTTTCCTGAATCGAAACCCCATCCAGCTATTTTCTTAAAAGCGGCTGAATTGGCGCAAACTGCGGTTAAAAATTGTATAGTTATTGAAGACAGTACTAATGGAATAAAAGCTGCAAATGCGGCAGGAATTTATTGTATTGCTTACAAAAGTGAAGGAGTTGACACCCAAGATCAATCGTTGGCCGACAGAATTATTCACGATTATAAAGAAGTAAATTTTAAAGTTTTATCTGAAATAAAGCCATAAAAAAAGCCACTTGTGGGTGACTTTTAGTAAATAAAGTTTATAGCAATTATTTTTTTATTTCAACTTCTACATTTTTGGTTTCCACGTCTACGCCATCGCTATTTACTTTTACAGATGTACCTTTAGTTTCCTCTGGATTCGCCTTTACAGTATCTTTGATAATAACAGTTTCTTTTTCGACAGTGGTAGTTTCAATAGTTTCTGCTGGTTTTTCTTCTTTTTTACAAGATATAAAAACTGTTACAGCAAAAAGAACTACAAATAGTTTAGTAAATTTCATAATCAATTAATTTAGAATTGATTGTAAATGTACAGCTAATAAGTGGTTAAATTGTATTGCGCCAAATTAACTTGCTTCTCTATCGGGTAAGGTGTGCTTTTCTACAATTCGTTTTCCGTCTTTTTTTACATCTTCTCTTTTTCTAAGTGACCAAAAGAAATCACTGGAGAACTTTCTTGCTTCTTCTAAGTTTACTATCGGAAATGGGTAATCAGCTCCAATTTCAAAGTCGTACAACATTTGCTCAATTGGAGTAAGTTTCCAAGGTTCGTGAATAAATTCAACTGGAATTTTACTCAATTCAGGAACCCATTTTTTGATAAAAGTTCCATCAGCATCATGTTCGTAGGAATTTTTTACAGGATTGTAAACCCGTAAAGTATTGACACCTGTAACACCAGCTTGCATTTGAATTTGCGGATAATGAATTCCGGGTTCAAAATCAAGAAACTGTTGTGCCAGATGCGGACTGCAATTTTGCCAAGGCTGAAACAAATGGTGCGTATAAAATGACACGACCAAAGCGCGCATTCTAAAGTTGAGATACCCAGTAGTATTTAAACACCGCATGCAAGCATCGACCAATGGAACACCAGTTTTACCTGTAATCCAAGCTTTGTGATAGCGCTCATTTATCATTTGGTTTAGTTTTCTAAAACCTTTATTAACCGCAACAAATTCCATTGAACTTTCCATTTCAAACTTTTGAATAAAATGGGCTTGCCAGCGAAGTCGAGCGGCAAAATTATCAATTTGACGTTTGTATTTACTGTCTTTACGTGTTTCCCAAGCGGCAGTGTAAACTTGTCGTATGGATAAATTTCCCCAAGCAATATAAGGCGATAAACGGCTGCAACCTTTTCTTCCTAATTCGGGTTTGGATATGTGACGGCTGTAATTATCGACACGTTCTTTTAAAAAACTTTGTAAATAGCGCATTGCCGTTGGTGTTCCGCCTTTTTGAAAAGGTAGATTAGTATCAGTTTTTAGCGAAGGTATGTAAAACTGATTTTCAATATCTTCTAAATCTTTATATTTCATGAAACTTCGACCATTAGCATTTAACGGTAAAGGATCTTTATCCATATAATCGTACCAATCTTCTTTCCAAGACTGTCTGTTTTTGAGTCCACGAATGATACCATTTGTTATGAACTCGTGCCAAACAATGCCATGTTGTTTTAAAAGTTCTGCAACAGCAATATCACGATCATAAGTCAGTTTAATTCCGGTTTCTTGACTCGAAAAAACGGCTGTTATGGGTAGTAAATTATTTAGTTTTTCAAATACATCAACTGCTTCACCTTCAACAATAAGTATTTGGGTGTGAAATTGGGAAACTTCCTTTTGTAATGCTTCTAGTGATTGTTTTATAAAATCAATATGGCGCTGACTGTAATGGTAGTCATTCATCAACGAAGGTTCGAAAATGTAAAGCAGCAAGACTTTACCTGACGAGGACAAAGCAGTGTGAAGTGCTTCATTATCAAGTAATCGTAAATCTCTTTTAAACCAAACTATTTTCATTTTTTTATAGCTAATTTTTTGATAGCTGCTGAGTTGCTAAGATTCTAAGTTGCTAAGATTCTAAGTTGCTAAGATTCTAAGTTCCTGAGATTCTAAGTTCCTAAGATTCTAAGTTTTTAACTCTGTAATTATTTTAAGTCCCAATTCCAAAAATTATACTTAAAGTTGAAGACTATTAATTGAATACTGAAATCCAATTATCCAACGGCTTCTTTATAAACTTTCAAGCATTTTTCTCTTGCTTCTTTATGGTCTACAATTGGTTTTGGATAGTGTAATGTTTCCAATTCAGGAATCCATTTTTTGATGTATTTTAGTTCTTTATCGAATTTTTTTACTTGCTCTGTCGGATTAAAAATTCTGAAATACGGTGCAGCATCAACGCCACTTCCTGCAGCCCATTGCCAATTTCCAACATTGCTTGCTTGCTCGTAATCTAATAATTTTTGAGCAAAGTAGGTTTCGCCCCAACGCCAGTCAATTAGTAAATGTTTGCACAAGAAACTTGCCGTAATCATGCGCACACGATTGTGCATGTGTCCGGTTTTATTTAGTTCGCGCATTCCAGCGTCAACAAAGGGATAGCCTGTTTTTCCTTCACACCATTTTTGGAATAAATCTTCATTGTTTTCCCACTCGATTGCGTCATATTTCGGTCGGAAACTCGACTTGGTTGTATGTGGGAAATGCCATAGAATTTGCATGAAGAATTCGCGCCAGATTAGTTCCTTAAAAAAGGTTTCATTTTTACTTGCAATGGCTTTTGCAATCATCTTTCTAATGGAAACGGCACCAAATCTTAGATAAATTCCAAGGTAAGACGTTTTATTTTGAGCTGGAAAATTTCGAGTTGCTTCGTAATTATCTATTAAATTGTTGGAAACATCGAAAGGCGTAACCTTTATTTTAGAAGTTTCAAATCCGATAGCCTCTAAACTCAGAAACGGATAGGAGTGAAGTGCAATGTTAGAAAGGTAATCTTCTGATTTGTAATGTGCTAATTGAATTTTCTTGAAATTTTCTTTCCATTTATTAGAGTACGGAGTGTAAACTACGTAAGGCGTTCCATCCTCTTTTACAACTTCCGCTTTTTCGAAAATTACTTGATCTTTACTCGTTTTAAATTCGATGTTGTTTTCCTTAAATAAATGAAATAGTTCTAAATCACGCTTCCGTGCATACGGTTCGTAATCAGAATTGGTGTAAACTGTATTTATTCTATTTTCAGAAATGAGTTTTTTATAGATATCAATCGGTTTTCCGTGGAAAATAGCCAATGATTTTCCAATTTCTTGAAGTTGATTTTGTATTTTCTCCAATTGATGGTGAATGAACGTTACGCGCGCGTCGTCTTTGGGTAATTGCGACAGAATCGAATCGTCAAATATAAATATAGGAAGCACTTCTTCACCACTATTTAGGGCGTGAAAAAGTCCGGCGTTGTCGTCTATTCTTAAATCTCTTCTAAACCAGAATATGTTCATTTTTTTTCTTTTTTCTATAACAAATTCAATGTCAATATCAATATCAAAAATCAATTTCAAAAATCAAATTCAAAAATCAATTTCAAAAGTCAAATTCAAAAATCAATATCAAAAATCAAATTCAAATTTAATCTTTAATTTTATAATTGAAAAGTGCAATTCGTCATATTGTCATATGACATTGTAATTGCTTTTTGACATTGAAATTGATATTGACATTGCTATTGCAATTGATTTTTGCTATTTTATGCATTAACCAATAGTGATGACATTCCTCCATCTACATGAAAAATTTGTCCTGAAATCCAATTGCTTTTTTCAGATAACAAGAAACTTGCCATTTGAGCTACGTCGTTAGACGTTCCTACTTTTTTCAACGGATTTCTTAATGCCGATTTTTCTTTTTTCTCATCAGTATTTAAGAATTTGTTTGCCAATGGCGTATCGGTTAACGATGGAGCAATTACATTTACTCGAATTTTAGGAGCATATTCTGCGGCTAATGCTTTAGCAAAGCCTTCAATAGCGCCTTTAGAAGCTGAAACGCTACTATGAAAGGGCATTCCCATTTTTACAGCTACGGTGCTAAATACTACTATACTTGATTGTGCTGAAGCGGTTAAGTTTGGTAAAACTGTCTGGATGACTTTTACTAAACTGATGAAATTTATTTGTAAATCTTGTTCAAACGCTTCTATTTTCAAAGCTTTGAACGGACGTAAATTGATGCTTCCAGGACAATACACTAAACCATCAATAACTTCTGGTAATTTTGAAGTGTCTAAAGTTTCTGTTAAGGCATCAAATGGAATATGAGTTACATGTAAACCTGATAAATTTTCATTGCTTCTTGACGCTACAAAAACGTTGTTTCCTGCTTGTAATTCTTCAGCTATAGCAAGTCCTATACCGTATGAACCGCCAATTAGTAGTATGTTTTTCATTTTTATTATTTTGGAATTTTAGTTATTTGGATTTTTATATTCACCGAATAATTCGATTAATTTTTTAGTTCGGTAATCAAATATTTCATTAAGCTTAGGTTTTACTAAAAAGGGATGTACTAATTGTCCTAAAAATCCCATTGGAACTTCGTAATCTACTACATCTTCTATCTCGACGCCACCTGGAATTTCTTTAAAAAAGTGTTTGTGATGCCATAATGCATATGGTCCGTAAAGTTGTTGATCTACAAAATATTTTTTCTCTTGCACGTTGGTAATTTCAGTAACCCATTTTAGCGGAATTCCTAGTAAAGGTGTTACAATATATTGAATGAGTTGTCCGGCATACAATGGTTTGTCATCACCCGATTTGGTAATAAATCCCATGTAGTCTGGAGTAATTATTTTAAGGTTTTTGGGATTTGAGAAAAATGCCCAAGCTTCATCAATTGATATTGGTAATTTTTGAACTCCACGGTAGTTGTAAATTTTCATGCTTTATTTTTTGTAAAAGTACAAAATGTTTAAGTAATTCTATTATAAGTTAAACAAAAAATGATTTGATTTAAGTTTATATTAACATTTGAAAAGAATACTATTTGTAATTTTGACCGAACTAAAATAAAAATTATGAGAAAAGTTATCGTTTTATTGGCTTTTATGATTGCCAATTTTGCTATTGAAGCACAAGTTAAAACTCCACAATCTAGTCCAAAATCAACTGTAGAACAGATAGTTGGTCTTACAACAGTTGATTTAGAATATTCTCGTCCAAGTGCAAAAGGAAGAATTATTTTTGGAGATTTAGTACCTTTCGGGAAAGTTTGGAGAACAGGTGCTAATGCTAATACCATTATCTCATTTAGTGATGACATTACTGTTGACGGTAAGACTTTACCTAAAGGAAAATACTCGTTATATACGTTGCCAAAAGCGGATAATTGGGAAATTATTTTTTATAAAACTACCGATAATTGGGGTAATCCAGAAGAATGGTTAGAAAGCAATGTAGCATTAAGAGCAAATGCAAAGCCTGTATTAACAAACAGAAATGTTGAGACATTTACAATCGCAATTAATAACGTAACTAATGATTCTGCCGATTTAGAAATTGCATGGGAGAAAACAGTTGTGGCATTAAAATTTGAAGTTCCTACTCAAAAAACTGCAATTGCAAGTATTACTAAAGCGTTGGCTGGACCAACTGCAGGTGATTATTTTTCTTCTGCTCAATATTTTTATCAATCAAATGGTGATATGAATAAAGCGTTGGAGTATGTAAACAAAGCTGTTGGAATGACTAAAACTGGTGAGGATGTTCCATTTTGGTACTTACGTCAAAAATCTTTGATACAAGCAAAATTGAACGATAAAAAAGGTGCTATTGAAACAGCAAAATTATCATTAGCTGCAGCTACAAAAGCTAAAAATGATGATTATGTTAAAATGAACAATGATAGTATTGCTGAATGGTCTAAGAAATAAATTCAGTTTACTTTAAATAATAAAGCCACATTTTCTCAAAGAATTTGTGGCTTTTTTATTTTAAGCAGGTTTGTTTATACTTCAATTCTTTTACGTTGGTTTAAAATAAATTGTGCCAAGAATGACAAGGTAACTGTGAGTAAAGCACCAATAAAATTAAGCCATAGGAAACTGACAACATCAAGGTAGTAGATGTAAAAAATTAATAATTGACTTACTACGGCACTGTAAAAAATCGATGCTGCCTTAATGTATTTCAAATAAAATCCAACCAAGAATATTCCCAAAACTGTTCCGTAAAATATCGAACCGACAATATTTACCAATTGAATTAGGTTTTCAAATAAAGTACCTACACAAGCAAATAATATTGCAATGATTCCCCAAAGTAATGTGAAATATTTAGTTGCATTTACAAAATGTTTGTCCGATTTTGGAGTTTTCAAATTGCGTTTGTAGATATCTATTGCAGTTGTAGAAGCCAATGCCGTAAGTCCGGAAGCCGATGACGACATTGCCGCTGAAAGTATTACCGCCAACAATAATCCGATTAAGCCTTTTGGCAAATAATTCAATATAAAATATAAAAAGACATAATCCTTATCATTGGTTTCGGCTTTTGGATCGGCTTTGGTAATTAACTCTTTGGCTTGATCGCGCAAATCTTTTTCTTTTCCAGAAATGGCAACCAATCGACTTCTTAAAATTGGATTATCATAATTTTGATTCAAATGATCCATATACAACAAGTTGAATTCCTTTTTTTCTTCGGTTAAATCCTTCAACTGCTTTTCTAATCCATGATATTTTTCGGCATAAACCGATTTTTCTATCGCTTCTTTATTGACAGGGTTAAAATTTAATGGCACATCGTTGAACTGAAAAAAAACAAAAACCATTACTCCAATTAACAGAATAAAAAATTGCATGGGTACTTTTAGAAATCCGTTCATGATTAATCCCATTTGGCTTTCTCTATCCGATTTTCCAGATAAATAGCGACCAACCTGTGATTGATCGGTTCCAAAATAAGCCAAACTCAAGAAAAATCCACCGGCAATACCACTCCAAAAAGTGTATCGTGTTTCAGGATTATAGGAGAAGTCTACAATGTTCATTTTTTCATTAGCACCAGCAATATGTAGTGCGTTAGAAACCGTCATTTCGTTGGGAAGCAAATGTAAAATCAAGAAAAAAGTAATGATCATGCCACTCATTATCACAAACATTTGTTGCTTTTGAGTAACGTTAACTGCTTTTGTACCACCTGAATAGGTGTAAATAATCACCAGAATTCCGATGATGATGTTCAGCATTGTTAGATTCCAACCTAATAATGTAGAAAGAATGATAGAAGGCGCATAAATGGTCAATCCAGTACCCAATCCACGTTGAATCATGAATAGGATCGAAGCTAAGGTTCTGGTTTTTAAATCGAAACGTTGTTCTAAATATTCGTATGCTGTAAAAACTTTAAGTCGGTGGTAAATAGGAATAAAAGTCACGCAAATAACCACCATGGCAATTGGTAATCCAAAATAAAATTGCACAAATCCCATTCCGTCATGATAGGCTTGACCTGGTGTGGATAAAAATGTAATTGCACTCGCTTGGGTCGCCATAACCGAAAGTCCAACCGTCCACCAATTGGTCTGTTTATTACCCAAAATGTAGTCTTCAACATTTTTACTTCCTTTGGTCTTGTAAACACCGTAAAAAACTATAAATAAAAGTGTTACCGATAAAACTATCCAGTCTATTTGTTGCATATTAGGAGAAAATTTGCATTAGAATAAAAAATATAATGATGTAAATGACGTTCATAACCAGAAGCCAAGTATAACTATTTTTCATTTTTTTTGGTTTGTCAATACTCATATTTTTTTTATTTTTTGCAGCAGAAATTTATTGTATTTCATCACTTTTTGTCCTGCTTTACACTCTATCTTTTTTTTAAACAAATCTAAAATCAACTTTATGTGATTTCTCCTTCGTCGAAATGACAAAAAAAGAAATAATTAATAGGAAATCATATTGGCCAAAAGTCTAAAAGCTCCAGCAACGCCTTCGGGTAATTCTCTAAAAAAGCTCAAACCCGTATAGATATATTTTCCTTTTCCATAATTTGCAACTAAAATTGCTCCATCTTTTGCCTTTTCACCTTTATCGTTTGAAGAGATTATGGCTGTAAAATTTTTGTCCCATTCATTTGGATAGTACAAACCTTGCTCTTGAGTCCAACCTTCAAAATCGGTATTTGTAATCTTGTTCGGCACATTCAATATTGGGTGTTGTGGTGCTAAAAATCGAACTTCAGCATTTTCTTCTGTAACGCGATCTCTAGAAATTTTAAGTAGAAATGGTGAAAAATCTTTGCTAACAAATTCGTCCATAGTATTGTATTGCACAATCATGGTTTTGCCATTTTTTACAAAATCTAATAGTACATTTTGCTTAATTGCTAAAGTTGAAACCACATTATAGGCACGAATTCCTGTGATGACGACATCAAAAGGGACTAATTTTTCAGTCGAAATATCTTCTGGTTTTACAATCGTAACGTCGTAACCCATTTGCTTTAAGCTTTTAGGAACTTCATCTCCAGCGCCCATTATGTAAGCAATTTTTTCGTTGTTAGTTTTAATATTCAGCTTTATGGCTTTTGCTTCTGCTGGTTTTAAAACCATTTGTTTGTAAATGTGTGGATAATTAATATCTATTTTTTCTTTATCGTATGTAATTCCGTCAACGGTTAGAATGCTTTTAATTACAATTTCTGACGCTTCTTTTGATGGTGTAACGGTGAAAACAGCAATTTGTTCCTCGCCTTTATTTTGTAATGAAAACGGAATCGTTGCTGGAGAAACTTTCCAATTATCGGGAAGATCTAATCTAATAGTTCCGGCAACATTTTCTTTTCCTGATTTTATTTTCACACTAATAACCTTCTCTTTATTTTTTGGAAAAATATAAACCTTTTCTTGAAAATTTGAGGTTACTACTGGAACAACATCTAACGGTTGATAGACTTCGCCTTTTACATCGTCATTATATTTGTAAACAATCTTTTTTTCAAAAGGAATGGTAATACCGTTGATTTCGATAAGAAAAGTTTCTGGTAAACGTGTAATAATATCGGGTTTTCCGATGTTTGCTTGGTTGTCCACTCGATACATTCCAACCGTGCCTTTATTCTCCAGATAATACGGTTGTGTATACGGATCATTGTTTTCTACCTCAATTTCAAAAGTATCGTTTACTACTTTATTGAAAGGTAATTCTTTTTTATCCTTTTTAGAATGATTAGAAATCCAATTCATTTTTATTGTGCTTCGATTGATAACCTCTGATTTCACCTTTATTCTATTTCCAGCAGCAACTTCTTGATTGTCGGCAACTGCTTCAAGATACAATCCGGTGCATGCAGCAATGATTTTTTTTAGTTCTTCTAGTTTAATAGTTCTCCAATGTTCATCTTCTAATTTTTCTATTAAAACATAAGCTTTTAGCAATGCAGGAACACTTGCTGAAGGATTTTTAAAATCGAAATTTTGTTGTACGTTGGATAAAATAGTTCCAATTTCTTTGCCGTTTTTTACTCGGTTCCAAGTGGTGTCAATTCCTTCAAAAATATTGGTTTTATCTTGTAAGGCATCTCCTTTTAAAAACTCTAAATATTCTACTTCTTCACCACGCGTGCCTGTACTTCCAAAACCTTGCGACTGATGGCGACTTCTGCTTAAAGCGGCAATTTCTTGATTGGATTTACCAAATTGATTGTAGTAAACACCAATTTGTAAGTTGCTTAAATTACTTTTATCGGCTGCATCAAATTTTTCTTTACTTCCGTAGAACCACCACGATGTATTGAAAAACAATCGTTTAGGCTGCCAAGCTGTGGTAAGTTTTAATTGTTCAGGAAGGATTGAAGCGTCGTTGACTTTATCAAAAGCTTCTACGCTCAACATGGCCGATGATGTGTGATGACCATGCGTAGTTCCCGGAGAACGATGATCAAAGCGATTGATGATTACATCGGGTTTAAAGTTTCGTATTACCCAAATTACATCACTGAGAACTTGATTTTTATCCCAAATTTGTAGGGTTTCATCTGGATTTTTAGAAAAACCAAAATCGTTGGCTCTTGTAAAAAATTGTTCGCCACCATCTATTTTTCGTGCTTCAATAAGTTCTTGAGTTCGTATTACTCCGAGTAATTCTCTGAGCTCAGGTCCAATTAAATTTTGTCCACCATCGCCACGAGTTAATGATAAATAGCCAGTTCTTGCATTTTTCTCGTTGGATAAATAGGATATTAATCTAGTATTTTCATCATCGGGATGTGCAGCAATGTAGAGCACTGTTCCAAGAAAATTTAGTTTTTCTATTTGATGGTAAATTTCTACCGAGTTGGGTTTGTTTGGTTGTTGTGCATTTACAAGTTGAATTGTAAATAACAGTATAAGAAAAGCTTTGAATTTGAAATGTTGCATTGGTAAAGTAGTTTTGGCAATAGTTTCAAAAGTAGTAATAATAAAACGGACTATAAATATTTTCTTAAATTTTGGAATTTCTTTAACAAAAAAAAGAGTAAAAACTACTAGTCTTTACTCTTTATATTATTCAACAATACAATTAATTTTAATTAATCATCATGTTTTCTTCCTTTTCCATGACCTTTATGTTTGCCTCTGTCATCGTGTTTTTTTACATAAACTACTCGTTCAGGTTGTCTGTATCTGGTAGTTACATATTTTACCTTGTGTTTTTTATGGTAAACATAGGGTGAATTACCTCTATAATCCGTTAAATATACAACTCGTCCGCCGCGAAGATTATATCCGCTATATCGTGCTGGAAGTCTTTCTGAGCGTACCCAACCGCCATTACTGATGTAAATAAATCGTTCGGCAGGAACATCATAATAGGTGTCAACTTCTGGAAGATAATAGTATTGAACTTCAACTCGATCGGCTGGTGCCCAAACTGGCGGTGTTCCAAAATTTATGTTTACCGATACTTGTGCCTGAGATTGTGTTGTTGCAATGAACATAAGTCCAAATACAAATAGTTTTAACGTTTTCATAATAATTTAATTTATGATAAAAAATGTTTATCAGTTTTTTATACTAAATCCAACTACTATGCCAGAATGATTATTTTAAGAAGCAATTAACAGTTATTAGCAAAAAATTAAAGTAATAAAATCAATAATAAAACAATGATGATGATTGCACCAACAGATAGGTAAACCCCATTTCCTGTTGAGCGTAATGTTTTTTTAATTGTTTTAACTTCTTTACGTAATTCTTTTTTCTCAACACGTGATAGTGCTGATTTATCCATTTTTTTAATTTCTTCTAAACGGTTAAGCATTGTTTTAACCTCTGCTGGAACTTCTTTAGAAGATGCTGGAATTGTAGTTGTTTCGATAGTGTTTCCGAAAGAGTTGGTTGGAAACACGATTAATGATAATAAACATACCATTAAGATTGTTGTGATTTTTTTCATTTTTAAAATAATTTGGTTATACAATTAAGTTCGGTAAAATTCTTCAAATTATATTTTTAAATGTTATACAACTGGCACAACATTTTATAAGATTCACACGTACATTAGCTTACAAGTGGTGGTTATCGCTTCGTCTATTTACATTTATCAATTGATGTTCTGCAACATAATTTCTAAATAAGGTTAGTAGTGAATCGTAATATTTTTGAAGATTTTTTATGTTTACTTCTGGATGTGTGTCTACAGGAAGCGTAATAGGCATTTCATTTAAATACTTAGAAAGTTCAGGATAATTTTCTTGAATTACCATTGTGACTTTCATGATTTTAGCATTTAATTCTTCTTCGGTTTCCACTGTTCTTATATTTTTTTTAGTTGTTTTTAAGAACTTGAAAGTTAGGATTTATTTTTTAATTTTTCTGCTGCTTTTTCAGCTTCTTTTTTCTTTTTTTCTTCTGCTCTTTTTTTCTTGTTAAAATAGCCTTTTAAAAGAAAATTACTTTTGGCAGCTTCCATATTTTCATCCAATTTTTTGGAACCGTTTTTTAAATTCACTAAGGTTTTATCAATATTATTAGCCATTGATTTGTCATTCATAAGTCTTCCTAAAGTACCTTCACCGTTATTAATTTTGATTAGTATTTCTCCAATTTCACCAGTAGCAATTGCTGCATTACCTGCGGTTGTTTCTAAACTTCTCATTATTGCATCGGTTTCGATTGGTTCTATTGCTTGAATGTACTGACCGCTTTTTACCAATTTTGAATTTGGATTGCCTTGCGAAATTACAATAAGTTTGTCGCCAATTATTCCTTCTGAACCTATTCCAGCTTTAGAATCGGCGCGAATAAATTTTTGAATATCTTGTTTTAAAATCATATCAACTTTAACTGTCGAATCGTTGATGATTTCAATATTATCTACAGTTCCAACATTAATTCCAGAAAATCTAATGCTACTTCCAACTTGTAAACCACTTACATTTTTGAATTTTGTCGAAATGTTAAATACAGGATCGAACAGGTTTTTTTGTTTTCCGATAATAAAAATGGCAAGTAAGAACAACGTTAATCCTGCTATGATGAATATTCCCAATCGGATTTTGAATCCTTGTTTTGTACTTTCCATGGTTATGATATTTTTTTAGTTTTAAAAAATGAACTTATATATTCGTCAGTTGAGCTTTCAAATTCTGCGAGAGAACCTTCTTTGTACACAAGACCTTCTTTTAGCATAATAATTCGATCGGCAACAGTTCGAACACATTCCATATCGTGCGTAATAATAATGGATGCAGTTTTATATTTTTTTTGAATAGCGTTTATAAGTTCGCTTATTTCTTCTGCTGTTACTGGATCTAAGCCTGTGGTAGGTTCGTCATAAAGCATGATTTCGGGATCGACAATTATGGTTCTGGCTAGGCTAATTCGTTTTCGCATACCGCCAGAAAGTTCAGACGGCATTTTGTTTAAAACATCTTCTAGACCAACATTGGTAAGCGCTTCATTTACTTTGGTATCGATTTCAGACTGTGTTAATTCTTTTTTTAATCGTTTTAGTGGAAACTCTAAATTTTCTTTCACGGTCATAGAATCATATAAAGCGCCACTTTGAAACAGAAATCCGATTTTTTTTCGAATGTCGTTCAATTCGGCAACTTTAAGTGCGTTAACCTCTTGTCCTAATACATTTATGGTACCTTCATCGGCTTTAAGTAAGCGGGCAATACATTTTATTAAAACAGATTTTCCTGTACCAGATTTTCCTAAAACAACCAGATTTTCTTGTGGTTTTAGCTGAAGTGAAATGTCTTTTAACACGTGAAGAGTTCCAAAACTTATTTTTAAATTTTGAATATCGATAACTGATTGCTGTTTAATAGTGTTTTCCATTATAAAAATAAATCAGTTATTTGAACTGCAATTAAATCTACCAAAATCACAAGGAACGAAGCAGTTACTACTGCTGTGTTAGCTGCAATTCCTACGCTTTCAGTTCCGCGTCCGGCATTAAATCCTTTGTAGCAACCTACTAAACCAATAACTGCTCCAAAAAAGAAAGTTTTAATAACTGCTGGAATGAAGTCCATAAATTCTACTTTTCCAAAGGCTTGCGAAATATATAAAACAAAGTTTAAATCACCTTTAATATTGGCGCCTATCCATCCTCCAAAAATTCCCATAGAAATCGCAAAAATGCTCAATAAAGGTATCATGAGCGTTGCTGCTAAAACTCTTGGAACAATTAGATATTTTATGGGATTGGCAGACGATACTTCTAGTGCATCAATTTGTTCAGTAACACGCATAGAACCTAGTTCTGCGCCCATACTCGAACCTATTTTTCCTGCACAAATTAAGGCTGTAATAACTGGTCCCATTTCTCGTATCAAAGAAATTGCAACCATATTGGGAAGCATGTTTACTGCGCCAAACTTTATTAAAACTGGTCGCGACTGAATGGTTAAAACCAATCCGATTATAGTACCAGTTATGGATATTAAAGTGAACGATTTATTTCCAATTTGAAAACAATGTTTTATAAATTCTTTAAATTCAAATCCTCTAGAGAATGTATTCTTAAAAACACGTACCAAGAACAAAAAAACATTGGCAGTGTCAACTAAAAACAATGAAAATTTTGAAGTTTTTTCAATTGATTTTTCGCTAATCTTGATAGTTTTATCGACAGCATATTTTTTGAAATCTTGAATAGGTAGTTTTTTTTTCATTTAATAGAAATTAAGGCATTACAGAAAAATTGGCCTATTTAATTTTTAATTTTTGTAAAGTATCAGTTAGAAATGAAAGACTTTTTTCTTTCACTTCTTCAGTATCAACCGACATAGTAGCCACTTTACTTTGTACAAAAGAGCCTATCATTTTTTTAATTGGATTGCTTGATGAACCTACAATTAAATTATTAGTAAAATATCCTGTTGCAAGACCAAAAACAGTATTAAAGATTTTACCTTTAATTCCTGGCGCATGTAGTACTTCGTTAAATTTTTCTTTCACCATATTCACAGGATTTAAGCTGTAAACCGTGAAATTAAAATGTTCTTTAAGCAGATTGGCTTCCGATTTTTTTACATTTTCTAAATGAGCAATTGCTTGAGCTAATGATTTATTATCTTTAATTACTTGCATTTTTCTTTTCTTTAAAAATTTGATTAATTAAGTAATTATTAAAAATTTCTTCTAACGGTTTTTTAATAATTAGAAATAATAAGATTATTACCATATATATTGCTGCTACTGCAAAAAAACCTAAATAGGATTTTCCTAAAACATCGCCTAAATAAAGTGATAAACCGATGGTAAGTAAGAAGAAAAATAAAGCAATTAAGCAGATTAATACAGCTCGTGTAGTTATCGATGCAAATACGTCTGTCGACTTATCTATGGCATGTAACTTGTACAACTCGAAATTGGTTTTACCATATTGTTCTAGTTTTTCGAGTAGCATTTCGACTAAAATTACTTTATCTTTCATCTTATTTAGAATTTATTTTTTAGTATTCTCAACAATTGCTTTACCTTCTTCATACATTTCTAAGCCGTTATTTTTAGCTCGGTCAAGTTTAGAAGTAAGTTGATCAATTGCATTGTTGTATTTGTTTTTTAAATCTTCTAAAGAATCTTTCCCTTTATTTGCGATTTTTTTTCTGGTATCAGAACCTTTTTCAGGTGCAAATAAAATTCCTAATGCTGCGCCAGCTGCTAGACCTGCTAGTAATCCGACTACTGTGTTTCCTTTTGACATAGTGTTTTTTTTTAAGTTATAAAATTGGGTTTCATAAACCATGAAACCCAATTTGTAAGTTTATATTAGAATCTGTAACCTAGTGTTACTTGAACTACTTGATTTTTGTATCTTGGGTCAGTATCATTTCCATCAGAATCTGATTTACTAACATCCCAACCTGCACGACCTGAAATTACGAAGTTTTCAAGGTTGATATCAGCACCAACAACAAATCCAAAGATATTTTTCTTGTAGTTTTCGTCGTTAACTGCATCTTCTTCGGCAGTGGTAGAGTTTCCATTAAATTCGTTTTTAGTTTCTAATAAATAAGAAAATTGTGGACCTACTAAAAGCGTTAATTGTTCGATAGGTTTGATTTGTAATTGCAACGGAATATCAATGAACGTTGATGTTCTTTTAAATTCATAATCTGCACCTAAAACTGAACCGGTTGCTTTAAATCCTTTTTGAGAATACATAACCTCTGGTTGAAAACCAATAAATTTACCTAATGGAATCGATACGAATGCACCAGCAGCAAAACCTGCTTTACCTTCGGCAACATAATCTTGGTTTTCTTCATCATACACATTAGCGAAATTTACACCGGCTTTAACACCAAATTGTACTGATTCGCGAGAATCTGTTGATGGAATACTTGAATCTTGAGCGAAACCAATTGCACCTACAAAAAGTGCAGCAACTAAAGCAATTTTTCTTGAAACTGTTTTCATAATTTTTCTTTTTTAATTAAATTTTATTTGTTTAAATATTATAATACAAAGATGCGATGGCAATGAACATCTAGTGTTATATAAATTTTCGTAAATTTTATATTATTCACACTTACTATTTTTCTTAATAAAAAAAGGTTCTTAATTGTCTTACTAGTAAGGACAAAAAAGAACCTATTAATACTGTATTGGTTTACTTTTATTCTTCAGTATTTTTTTCTTCTGGAGCTTTTACAATTTCAAAATTGATTTCTGAATTTGTTGGAGTAGTATCGGTAGGAGTACCGAAATCGTACAAGGGTAATTTAATTCCTTTCCATTCATAACTCTTGGGTAAATCGTCTCCAATTAAATAACCCCACGGTTCTAAAGATTCTATTCTGTCAAAAATCACTTTAAATATAGCTACAATTGGTATGGCTAAAAACATACCTGATATTCCTGCCAAAGCACCACCAATAATGATTACAATAATGGATACTAATGCATTAACTTTTACTTTAGAGCTTACTACTAGTGGAACCAAAATGTTATTGTCAATAAGTTGTACAATTACATTTACTATAATAACTCCTAGAATTACCGATAAATCTGCTGAACCGGTTAAAGATGCAACAATTGTCAATATTCCAGCAAATAGAATACCTATATACGGTATGATGTTTAAAATTCCTGTTATGATACCCAGTAGAATTGCATATTTTACTCCTATGATCATTAATCCTGCTGCAGTTAAAACGGATATAAAAATCATTTCAAGAATTAACCCTACCAAATAACTTTTTACCACAACTTTGATTTGTTCTAAAATATCAAATAATTTTCCGTGATTCTCTGGCTTTATAAGTTTGGTAAAAAATTTTACGAATAATGATTTATATAGTAATATTAAGAAAATATAAATCGGAATTAAAATCAAATTTAGTAAGGTATCTGAAAATGAAACTAATGTTGTTCCAAGCAACTCTTTGCCTTTAGTAAGTGAATCGTTGGTAGCTTCATCGATATATTTTTTTTGTTCTCTAGAACTTAAATTAAAATTATCGCGAATAAAATCTTGACAGTGCTGCAAATGTATGTTAAGGTTTTTTTCGATTTTGTCGAAGTCGCTTACCATATCGGTAATTTGAAAGGATAGCGCAGTAAAAATACCTAAAATAACTATTACAAAAACGGTAACGGCAATCATTGCTGCAATTACATTTGGAAGTCGTAATTTCTTGTTTAAAAAAGTGACTATAGGACGTAAAAGAATTGCAATTAGAAACGACATCATTATTGGAACGATTATTCCTTGTCCTACATAAAAAATATAGGTAATTGCTATAAGTCCGAGAAGTACAAATGTAAGTTTAGCGTAAAATGGAAGTTTAATTGTTTCGTTCATAGAAGATTAGATTACTAAATTGGATGCTACAAAAATACTAGCACTGCAATTTATTGCATTACACAATTTTCTATGAAATTTATATAATTCGTTTAATCCATGAATTCTTTATCTTCGAAGGTATCGTTAACAATTGAAATTCCTTTTTGCAACAACAGATTATTAGGATACGTGATCTTTTCGCCCGATACCGTTTTTAAATTGATGTGAAAGGCGTTAATATCTTCGATTTCGCCTTGAATTGGGAAATCTTTGTCGTGAATTTTGATCGTATCACCAATTCGAAACGGAAAAAAGAAAAACAAAATTACACCAGATGTAATGTTGCTCAATATTGACCATTGTGCAAATAGTGCTACGCCAACTACTGTCGTTATTGATGAAATGGTTAGAAAAATATCATCTTTTTTGACACCCCAAATTATAATTAATGCAATTGTGGCTAGGATATTGATTAATAAATGGATGTATTTTATAACCAAATTAGATCGATGCTCTATAATTTCACTACTTCTTGCAAATCTTTTTACCAATCGAAAGACTACTAATCGTAACACAATTATTAAGAAAATAACAATTCCAGTGGCAAATAATTCTTGAGAATAGAGGTTTAAAAAACTCATACTGATTTATTTAAAATTCATTAAATAGTGGTACACTTTTTCTGTTGGCAATCCTACAACATTGGTGTAAGAACCTTCAATTTTTGATATTCCGATAAGACCAATCCAATCTTGAATTCCGTAGGCGCCAGCTTTATCAAATGGTTTGTAATGTTCCAAATAGTAATGAATGGCGTTATCTGAAAGCGCATTAAAAGTAACTTTAGTAACGTCAAAAAGTGTTTGTAAACTAGTTTTAGTTTTAAAAGTTACTGATGTAATTACCTCGTGCGTTTGATCGGATAGCGATTTTAAAATTTGGAAAGCGTCTTCGTAATCTTTTGGTTTACCCAACGCTTTTCCGTTGAGCCAAACTATTGTATCACTGGTTATTAACAATTCGTTTTCGGCTAATTCATTTTCAAATGCGCTGGCTTTGAGTTCTGATAAATAACTAGTAATTTCATTAGCTTTTAAACTTTCGGGATATACTTCTTCAATGTCTTTCAATCGAATTTCGAAAGTTAAATCTAAATCTTTAAAAAATTGCTGACGTCGTGGCGAACCAGATGCCAAAATGATTTTATATTGTTTTAAGTTTTCGTTAAACATGGTGATGAATGTTGTAATTGGTAATTGCAATTGACAGTATTCCGAAAAATAAAATCCATTTTAGAACTGTGCTTATGTGGTGAAATTGGTTCTTTTCTGAAGCATTAAATGTTTTTATTGCGCTGTAAAGTAGTGGTGCAACTACAAATAATAAAAGGTAAATAGTGGCGTAATACAAATCGTTTTGCATCAAATAGTAATTGCAATAATAGAGTAGGTAAAGTATTGAAATGACTATTATTCCAAAGGCAATTTTTGTTGTTTTTGGAATTCCTAAAAGTATAGGAAGCGTTTTGCAGTCGGCATTTTTATCGCCTTCAATATCTTCCATGTCTTTAATTATTTCACGAATAAAATTGATGATGAAAGCAAATTTTGCATAATCAAAAAGTATCGAAAAAGCCACACTCATTTGGTTTCTATTCACCTCAAATGTATTTGGAACAATGTCAAAAACTCCAGTAATCAAAACACTTAACGCTAAAAACGATGCAACAAGTAAGTTACCAACAACAGCTATTTTTTTGATTGTACTGGCGTAAAAATAAAGAAGTGTTGCGATAACCACAAAAACCACGGCAAAATTTGGATGCTGTACCGAATTGGCTAAGATAAAACCAAGTCCAACTCCAACAATTGTTAGTGATGCGTAAATAGTATAGGCGGTGTTTTCAGAAATACTATTTCCAACAATTGTTTTTTTTGGTTTGTTTTCAGAATCAATTTCTTGATCAAAAATATCGTTAATAACATAGCCACCAGCAGCAATCAATAGAGTTGCTAGAATCAACAAAGTATATTGCCAATAAAACAGTGACAACGGAATATCTATTTGTTCAAGATAACCAAAACGAACAATAAGTTGCATTATAGCAATTAAAATTAAATTTTGATATCGTATTAACTTTAAGTATTTCATTTTAAATCAAAAATATTAGTCGTGTTTTCCATTATAGTACAAATGCCATTTTCCCTGTACTTTCATCACTTGTTCAATGATTTCTCTTACAGCTCCTTTTCCGCCATTTTTATGCGAAATATATTTTGAAATGGCTTTAATTTCGGGACTTGCATCCTGCGGACAAGTAGGCATTCCTACCAATTGCATCACATGATAATCGGGAATATCATCGCCCATGTACAATACTTTTTCGGGTTTTATGGAATATTTTTCGGTATATTCTGCAAACGTTTTTACTTTGTCTGGACTGGCTAAATGGATGTCGTTAATACCTAAATTTTGCAATCTGATACGAACGCCTTCATTGTTTCCACCAGAAATAATACAGACATTATAGCCACTTTCTAAGGCAGCTTTCATTGCAAATCCGTCACGAATATTCATGATGCGAAGCATTTCACCTGCTTCGGTTACGTGAACCGAACTGTCGGTTAAAACGCCATCTACATCAAAAATAAACGTAGTGATGTCATTTAATATTTCTTTATAACTTTTTGCCATTATCTATAATTGATTTGGTTAACATTTTATATATTTCTTTCTGATTTTCATCTGAAATAAATTGTAAATGCGAATTTATTGTTAGGGTGTCATTTCGTTTTGCTGGTCCAGTTTGGGCTTCTTTGGGCGTAAGCGATACAATTTTGTGTGCCGTTTCTTGAATTAAAGGTTTCAAAATATCAAAATCAACGTTATTTTCTTTACAAATATCGTTTCCAATGGCATAAAGATGGTTTACAAAATTGCTTACAAATACCGCTGAAACATGTAGTGATTTTCGTTGAGACGAATTAATTTTAAATACTTTGTCTGAAATGCAATGTGCTACTTTTTCTAAAATTTTAAAATCGGTTTCATTTTGGGATTCCAAGCAAATCGGAACTTCTTTAAAATTAACTTCTTTATTTTTTGAAAAAGTTTGTAACGGATAAAAAACAGCTTTTCGATTTTTTGAATCCAAATCGAACATAGAAAAGCTTCCCGAAGTATGCGCAACTAATTTATTTTTAAATTTTAAACTACTTGAAACTTCAGAAATAGCATTGTCGGATACTGAAATTAGATACAAATCAGCATCGAGAATAGCATCAAAACTGGAGGTTATTTTGTCATAAGGCATTAAGCCTGAAATGCTTTCGGGATTTCTTGCAAAAACCTGAAGCAATTGCAACCCATCACTATTTTTAATAGCATTAATAAGGTGGTGTGCCACATTTCCCGAGCCTAAAAGTACGATTGAAATCATTCGGCTAAAATATTGAAAATATATTTATTTTGGGTTATTTTTATAATTACATTAATAGAAATTTAGTTTGCAATGTATGTGAATTTAAACAAACAATTTTCCTTATTTTAGCGTTTCAATTTTTTAGATTATGATTTCAGAAACACAATTTCAAAACGAATTACAACTTATAATTCAAAACGCTATTAGAGAAGATGTTGGCGATGGTGATCACTCATCTTTAGCTTGTATTCCTGACGATGCTCAAGGAAAAGCGAAACTTTTAGTAAAAGATTCCGGTATAATTGCCGGCGTTGCCTTTGCCAAAATGGTTTTTAATTACGTTGATAAAAATCTGAAAGTAGAAACATTTATAAACGATGGGAGTGAAGTTAAACATGGTGATATTGTTTTTCATGTTTCAGGAAGTTCACAATCTATTCTAAAAGCCGAGCGATTGGTTTTAAATTCCATGCAACGAATGAGTGCTATTGCAACCAAAACCAAAGCATACGTTGATTTATTGGAAGGTACGAAAGCCAAAATTTTGGACACCAGAAAAACCACACCTGGCTTTAGAGCATGCGAAAAATGGGCGGTGAAAATTGGTGGTGGTGAAAACCATCGATTTGCATTGTACGATATGATTATGTTAAAAGATAATCACAATGATTTTGCTGGCGGAATTACAAATGCCATCAATAAAACGAAAGAATATCTTAAGAAAAACAAAAAAGATTTAAAAATAATTGTAGAGGCTAGAAACTTAGTTGAAATTAAAGAAATCTTAAAATCGGACGGAATTTACCGAATTCTAATTGATAATTTTAACTTTGAAGACACCAAAAAAGCAGTCGAGTTAATTGGAAATACCTGTTTGACAGAATCGTCGGGAAATATTAATGAAAATACCATCCGTGAATACGCTAATTGCGGTGTAGATTATATTTCATCAGGCGCGTTAACACACTCTGTTTATAATATGGATTTGAGTTTGAAGGCTTTTTAAGATGGCAGATTGAATAAGTCTGAGTAACTGAGTATCTGAGAAGCTCAGCAACTAAGTAGCAACCTAACTATGAGTATAGAAATAGAAGATAAACTTTTAAAAATTCCTGTTGTAAGGAACATCGTGCGTTTCTCGCAGTCGATAAAGTTGCCGTGGCTTCATGGTTTGTCTTTATATGAATTATTAGAAATGTATATTGTAGGAATAATTGATGGTGCGGTTTCTTATCGAGCTACTGCAATTGCTTTCAGTTTTTTTATGGCGCTATTTCCGTTTGCATTATTTATTCTGAATTTAATTCCGTACATTCCAATTGCTGGTTTTCAGGATGACTTTCTTGGATTTGTCCAGCAAAGTGTTCCGCCAACAACTTACGAGGCTATTTTTAAAATCATCAATGATATTCTTCATAACAGTAACTCGGGATTGATTTCCACTGGTTTTTTTATGGCAATTTTCTTAATGGCAAATGGCGTAAATGCCGTTCTTGGAGGTTTTGAAAATTCACGTCATATTGTTCACAAACGACGCTTTTTTAGGCAATATTTTATTTCTGTGGCGTTATCTATTATATTATCGCTGATATTGATAATTACTGTGGCGGCAATAATTATTTTTGAAGTTTTGATACAAAAAACCAAAATTCAAGATGTGCTGTCGGACAGAATACATTTAATAGAATACGGTAGATACGCGTTTGTAATCGCAATGATTTTAGTCACAACATCACTTTTATTTCGATACGGAATCAAGCAGCAACGAAAAATAGCATTTATTTCAATCGGATCGGTTTTCACTACTGTTTTAATTATTATTTCGTCTTATTTCTTTGGAATTTGGGTGGTTAAATTCTCCAAATACAACGAGCTTTACGGTTCTATCGGAACGCTGTTAGTAGTAATGTTTTACATTTGGATTAACTCGATGATATTATTATTAGGATTTGATTTAAATGCAACAATTAATAAAATTAAGTTGATAGAAATTCAAAAAGACACCAAAAACAGACAAGAAAATGAATAGTAAATTTATTATAGGATTAGTTTTGTTTTTTCAAATTTCGTTTTCACAAACGGTAATTGGACGTTGGAAGACTGTAGATGATGAAACCGGTAAAGAAAAAGGAATTGTTGAAATCTATGAAAAAAACGGCAAGGTTTACGGCAAAATTTTAGAAATTCTTGAAGATGAACACCGTCATAAAAAATGTACCTTGTGCGAAGGCGAAGATAAAAACAAACCCATTTTAGGATTGACTTTTATAAAAGGTTTGAAAAAAGATGGTGAAGAATACAATGGAGGAAAGGTTTTAGATCCTAAAAACGGAAAATTGTATAAATGCTACATCACCTTAGTAAATAAAGATAAACTGAAAGTTCGTGGTTACATTGGCGTTTCTTTATTTGGAAGAACACAGTATTGGTATAGAGTAAAGTAAATAGTTGAAAACCTGTATTAATTTTTTTTGAATCTAAACTTTCAACTTGAACAAAAAAATGCATTTTATAGAAGTTATTTTGCCGCTTTCATTACCTAAAACTTTTACCTATTTGGTTTCTGAAGCGGAATACAATTACATTCAAAACGGAATGCGAGTTGCTGTACCTTTTGGTAAAAGTAAAATTTATACTGGATTGGTTTTAGATAAACATCAAAATCCGCCAGCTTTATACGATGCCAAAGAAATCCATCAAATATTAGATGAAAAACCGGTTGTAAATGAGTTTCAGTTGCAACACTGGCAATGGATTTCGTCGTATTATATGTGTTCCATCGGCGAGGTTTTTCGTGGTGCATTGCCATCTGCTTTTTTGCTTGAAACCGAAACGATAATTTCTCAGAAAAAAGATTCGGATGTTGTGGTTTCCGAATTATCGGATGATGAATATTTGATAGTGGATGCGTTGCAACAACAAAGTTCATTGAAAGTTCAGGATATAATGTCGATTCTGAATAAGAAAAATATTTTTCCAATAGTTCAGAAATTAATCAACAAAGGTCTTATTTTATTAAATGAGGAACTAGTTGAAGAATACAAGCCCAAACTTATTAGATACATTCGTTTGCAAGAAGATTATTCTTCTAACGAAAGTTTGATGCAGCTTTTGGAAGTTATGAAAGCCAATAAACAAAAGGATTTATTGATGCATTATTTTCAGTTGAATGCACAAGAAAAGAAACCGATTTCGGTTAAGCAATTAATAGAGAAATCACAATCGTCTAGCGCAATCGTAAAGGCGTTAATTGATAAAAAAATATTTGAAGAATATTATATTCAGGAAGATCGTGTAAATTTTGACAAAAATAAAACTGATAATTTACTTGTTTTAAGTGATGCTCAAAATTTGGCGTATGAAAATATTAAAATCAATTTTGAATCGAAAGAGGTGTGTTTGCTTCACGGCGTAACATCATCTGGTAAAACAGAAATTTATATTAAACTTATTGAAGAGCAAATAAATAACGGCAAACAGGTTTTGTATTTGCTTCCCGAAATTGCTTTAACAACACAACTCGTTTCTAGACTGACACGGTATTTTGGAAATCAAGTTGCCGTTTTCCATTCTAAGTATTCTAATAATGAACGGGTAGAAGTGTGGCAACAAGTTTTAGAGCATTCTGAAAAAGCTAAAATTGTAATTGGAGCGCGATCGGCATTATTCCTTCCATTCTCTAATTTAGGATTGATAATTGTTGACGAAGAGCACGAGCAAACCTTTAAACAGCAAGATCCAGCGCCAAGATATCACGCCAGAGATGCAGCAATTGTGTTGGCAAATTCTCATAAATCTACACAAGCCACGGGCGAACTGAGCAGAGCTAAAGTACTATTAGGTTCGGCAACACCGAGTATTGAAACTTATTTTAATGCGCAATCTGGAAAGTTTGGATTGGTAGAATTGTTTGAACGTTTCGGAAAAGCGCAATTACCACTCGTCGAATTGGTAGATTTGAAAGAAAGTTATTTTAAGAAACGAATGAAAGGTCATTTTTCTTTAGCGCTAGTTGATGCCATAACCGAATCGTTAGCTCTTGGTGAACAAATTATTTTGTTTCAAAACCGTCGTGGATTTTCGCCAGTTTTAGAATGTATGACGTGTGGTCATGTACCGCAATGTCAGCAATGTGATGTGAGTTTGACGTATCATAAATTTAAAAATCAGTTGCGTTGCCACTATTGTGGGTATGCAATTGCCAAACCTACTAATTGTCATTCTTGTTCGAGTATCGATATTTCTACCAAAGGATTTGGTACAGAGCAAATAGAATTGGAATTGGCAGAATTATTTCCAACAAAAAACATCAAGCGTATGGATCAAGATACCACGCGCGGTAAATATAGTTTTGAAAAACTAATTGATAGTTTCAAAAACAGAGAAATTGATATTTTGGTTGGAACTCAAATGTTGGCTAAAGGTTTGGATTTTGATAACGTTTCGTTAGTTGGCATTATGAATGCTGATAATATGTTGTATCATCCCGATTTTAGAGCTTTTGAGCGTAGTTTTCAAATGATGACACAAGTTGCAGGACGCGCAGGAAGGTCGGATAAAATAGGAAAAGTAATTATTCAAACTTATAATCCTAATCATAATGTTATTCAGCAAGTAACTAATAATGATTATCTGGGAATGTATAAAGAGCAATTGTATGAACGACAGATTTACAAATATCCACCTTATTTTCGTTTGATCAAACTGACCTTAAAGCATCGGGATTTTGAGAAGTTGAAAGAAGGTTCGATGTGGTTGTACCAAGTATTTCAACAAAATTTGCAACTACCTGTTTTAGGACCTGAAGAACCTGGAATTAATCGTATTAGAAATGAATACATTAAAACTATTATGATTAAAATTCCGCAAAATCAGCCGTTGGCAAGCACAAAAAAAACTATCCAGAAAATTCTAAATAGTTTTGAGGTTATTGCGCAATATCGATCAATTAAAGTAACTGCCAATATTGATTTTTATTAATTTCGATTAAGCAATTGCAAGCGCTTTAATCAAATCTTCTTTTTTGTTTCTGCTTAACGGAATTTTGGTAATCCCAATTTCGGCAAATTTACTGTTGAAACGTTCTACTTTATCAATGTTTATAATGTAGGATTTATGAACTCTAATGAATTTATCTCTCGATAAATCTTTCTCGAACGATTTCATGGTAGATAAAACAAGATTGGTGTCTTCTTCGGTAACTACTTTTACATAATCGCCATACGCTTCAATCCATTTAATTTTGTTTGTAAAAACTTTAAGTTTCTTCAAATTACTTTTGATAAAGATATGCTCACCTTCTTCTTCATGATTTTCGCGTTTCATCATATGAAAATCCAACGCTCTTTTTACAGAAGCATTAAAACGCTCTAAAACAATAGGTTTTTGAAGGTAATCTGTAGCATCGTAATCAAATGCTTTTAGTGCATATTCTGCTTTTGAGGTAATAAAAATTACTTGAGGTTTAATTTTTAAACCATCAATAAAATCAAAACCACTAATAACCGGCATTTCAACATCAAGGAAAATTAAATCCACTGTGTGAACTGTCATGCAATTTTTTGCTTCAATTGCATTAGAAAAATCACCAACTAAATGTAAATTTGGATGATTATTTACTAACTTTGCAATGACCATTCGCTGAAGCGAACTGTCATCAACAACTACACAATTTAGTTTCATAATAATATTGTATTATAGATTTGGAATTACAAATATACACTTTTTTTTGATAAAAATAACTTTCATCGATGTTTTTTGCTTTTTAGCAGTATTTTTTTGCATTTAGGCGATTTTTTTCTTTTTGTAGTTGTTTTAGAAAATAAAAAATGTACTTTTGCACCCAATTTTATAATTTAAACATATTAATATGAATCATTACGAAACTGTTTTCATTTTAAATCCCGTTTTATCTGAAGTTCAGGTAAAGGAAACAGTAAGCAAATTTGAAGATTTTCTTACTACTAGAGGAGCAAAAATGGTATCTAAAGAGGATTGGGGCTTAAAAAAATTAGCTTACGAAATCCAAAACAAAAAAAGTGGTTTTTACCATTTATTTGAATTCAACGTAACTCCAGAAGTTTTAATTGCTTTCGAAACTGAATTTAGACGTGACGAACGTGTTATGCGTTTCTTAACTGTTAGTTTAGACAAACACGCAATTTCATGGGCAGAAAGAAGAAGAGAAAAACTTAAAGTAGCAAAATCTTAATTATGGCAACATTACAACAATCAGCTTCAGGAAAAAAAGACGGAGATATTAGATATTTAACGCCTTTGAACATAGAAACTAACAAAACTAAAAAGTATTGTCGTTTCAAAAAATCTGGAATCAAATACATCGATTATAAAGATGCTGATTTCTTATTGAAATTCGTTAACGAGCAAGGTAAAATTTTACCAAGACGTTTAACAGGAACTTCGTTAAAATACCAAAGAAAAGTGTCAGTAGCTGTGAAAAGAGCAAGACATTTAGCTTTAATGCCATACGTGGCCGATTTATTAAAATAATTTTTAAACAAGCAGTTGTTGGTTTTCCAATAAAGGAAACCTAACTTCTATAATAAGGACAACAACATGGAACTTATATTAAAACAAGACGTTCAAAACGTAGGATTTAAAGATGATATCGTATCAGTAAAAGCTGGATACGGTCGTAACTATTTAATTCCTCAAGGTTTTGCAACATTGGCTACACCTTCTGCAAAGAAAGTATTGGCTGAAAACTTAAAACAAAGAGCACACAAAGAAGCTAAAGTTGTAAATGACGCTAAAGAATTGGCTGAAAAACTTAAAGCAATTGAAATTAAAATTTCTTCTAAAGCAGGTGGTGAAAAATTATTTGGTTCAGTTACCAATATTGATATCGCTGCAGCATTAGAAAAAGGTGGGCAATCTGTTGACAGAAAATTCATTACTAGTGGCGTTGTAAAACGTACTGGAAAATATACTGCATCTGTAAGATTACACAGAGATGTAGTGGTTGAATTACCTTACGAAATTGTAGCTGAAGTTTAATATTTCACTATATAGTATATAAATCCCGATGAAAGTCGGGATTTTTTTATGTTCTAAAAACTTCAATATTCAATATTCCAAGTTGAATATTCTAAGTTTAAAATTTTAAATTAAAAATGTTGAATATTCAACTTGGAATGTTCAATTCAGAAATACAATATATGAAATACAAAAGACTTACCAAAGAACAATTTGAAGCTTTACATCAAGAATTTGCCAACTTCTTGGCGTCACAAGCTATTGATAAAAAAGAATGGGACGAGATTAAATGTAACAAGCCCGAAGTTGCTGAACAGGAATTGGACGTTTTCTCTGACTTGGTTTGGCAAGGAGTTTTAAAAAGCGCTCAGTTTTTAGAGCACTTTTCTAAAAATCATATTTTTCTTTTTCATTGTCAAGAAGTACAGTTACGTTCTATTATTTTGAAATCGTTGGATACAAATGTAGATTTTCTTAATAAAGATGGTTTACAATGGTTGAGCGATAACATTTTTACCGATAGTGTAGAAATAGTAGTAGGAAAAAAAGACTATAATGAGGAACGTGAAGAATCTATTTTTAAATTAATTAACGATGGTGCGATTTTAAGTGATGGACAATTGTACAATCAAATTAATGGAATTATTCAAAAATAAAACTACATTTTTTTAAAATAAAATAGCTAAATTGGTCTCAAATATTGTTTACTGATCTATTTTAATTTTATGGATATTCAAAAAATCATTCAGGATTTACGTGAGGAACTTAATCTACACAACCACAATTATTATGTGCTGGATTTACCAACGGTTTCCGATTTTGAGTTTGATTTAAAGCTTAAGCAACTTCAAGAATTAGAGGCCAAACATCCAGAATTTTTTGATGAAAATTCTCCTTCACAGCGTGTTGGTGGTGCAATTACTAAAAATTTTAATACAGTTGTTCATGAACATCGAATGTACTCCTTGGACAACTCGTATTCCAAAGAAGATTTACAGGATTGGGAAGTTAAAATTCAGAAAGTTTTAGGAAACGTAAACTTGCAATACACTTGCGAACTTAAGTATGATGGCGCATCAATTTCAATAACCTATGAAAACGGAAAGTTACTACGTGCAGTTACTCGTGGTGATGGTTTTCAAGGTGATGATGTGACGAGTAATATCAAGACTATTAAGTCAATTCCGTTACAATTAAAAGGCAATTTTCCTACGAAATTTGATATTCGCGGTGAAATAATTTTGCCATTTGACGGTTTTGAAAAAATGAATCAGGATTTGATAGAAATTGGAGAAACTCCTTATTCAAATCCGAGAAATACGGCATCAGGAAGTTTAAAATTACAAGATAGTGCTGAAGTGGCAAAACGTCCGTTGGAATGTTTGTTATATTTTATTACAGGAAATAATCTTCCTTTTTCCACACAATTTGAAGGACTTGAATTGGCTCGAAAGTGGGGTTTTAAAGTTCCAAAAGAGTCTAGACTCGCTAATAATCTCGATGAAGTATTTGAATTTATAAATTACTGGGATGAACACCGTCACAATCTTCCTTATGAAACTGATGGAGTTGTGGTTAAGGTAAACGATTTTAATCATCAAGATGAATTAGGTTATACTGCAAAATCGCCACGTTGGGCAATTGCATATAAGTTTAAATCTGAACAAGTTACCACAATATTAAATTCTATTTCGTATCAGGTTGGACGTACAGGATCAATCACTCCAGTGGCTAATTTACAGCCGGTTCAACTAGCTGGAACTATTGTAAAACGTGCTTCGTTGCACAATGCCGATCAAATTGAAAAATTAGATATAAGAGTAGGCGATAGTGTTTTTGTAGAAAAAGGTGGTGAAATTATTCCTAAAATAATAGCAGTTGCCGAGCGTGGAAATCAAGCAGAACCTACTCAATATATTACACACTGTCCAGAATGCGCTACAGCATTGGTTCGAAAAGAGGGTGAAGCCAATCATTTTTGCCCTAATTTTTATGGTTGCCCACCGCAGATAATTGGTAGAATTCAGCATTTTATTTCACGTAAAGCGATGGATATAGACGGTCTTGGTGGCGAAACTGTAGCATTGCTTTTTAATAATGGTTTAGTAAAAGATTATGCCGATTTGTATGAATTGACGGTTGAAGATATTTTGCCGTTGGAACGAATGGCTCAAAAAAGTGCTGAAAATTTGGTAAAAGGTGTTGAGAATTCTAAAAACATTCCGTTTGAAAATGTATTGTTTGCTTTGGGTATTCGATATGTTGGTGAAACGGTTGCTAAAAAGTTGGCTAAACATTATAAAAATATCGATGCATTAGGTAAAGCTTCGTTATTGGATTTGGTTCTAGTTGACGAAATAGGAGAGCGTATTGCGCAGAGTGTCATTGAATTTTTCGAGAATGATGCCAACAAACTAATAATTGAAAGGCTTAAGAATTTTGGAGTTCAATTTGAAATTATTGAAAAGCATAATCCAAACGCGACCGATAAATTTGTTGGAAAAACATTTGTGGTTTCGGGCGTTTTTGAACAATTTTCTCGTGATGATTTAAAAAAATCTATTGAAGATAATGGTGGTAAAGTGGGAAGTTCGATTTCTAGCAAAACTGATTTTGTAGTTGCAGGAGAAAATATGGGTCCAGCCAAACTTGAAAAAGCGACGCAGCTTGGTATTCGAATTGTATCAGAAAATGAATTTATAACAATGATTAATGAGTAGTAGTAAAATTGGAATACTAGTTTTTTTCTCAGTCTGTACTTTAGCAATAATCGCAAATATTATTGGTGATGCTACATTGATGCTGCTATCAAAACCATTTATTATTCCGTCTATTTACTTTTACTATTTTGTAAAATCCAAGAAAATTTCGATTCTTTTTTCTGTACTGATGTTTGTTTGCTATGTTGGAGAATCAATTACCTTATTGGGTTTGAATCGCGAACTATATTTTATGTTAGTACCGTTTTTTATTAGTAATTGCATCTTAATTTATATAGTATTAAAAAATAAAGTAAATTTTAAATACAATTTATTGAATTCAGTATCACTTGCATTAACCGCTAGTTTGCTAACTTATTTGTGGTTTTCAATAATGGATTTATTGCAAGATTTGTCCATTGGACTTCGTTTTCAAATAGGAACTTTTGGTATTTCTATATTGCTTTTGGTTTTTGTAGTTGCCTATAAGTGCATCAACCGAATTACAATAGCAAACTTGTGTTTATTTATATATGTTATCTGTATTTTATTATCAGATATTTTTTACGTTATTTATACTTTTGAATTCAAGTTAGTTACATTTGATATTATTCATTTTTCGGTACAAATGGTTTCGTACTTTTTCTTGGTACACTACATTCTTGGTGAAGAAAAAAATCAATTAAGTAAAATGAATATATAATTACGTTACAATAATTGATTTACCATTGGCTACAATTTGTTTGTCGTTCGTTAAGTAAAAATCAATTCTACCTAAGTTTAATCCATAACAACCTACTTGGTTAATTAGAACCTCTTTTCCGTCAAGGTTTTTTTCAATTACAGGTTTGTCTAAAAAAGTGTGTGTGTGTCCACCAAGAATTAAATCAATATTTCTTGTTTTTTGGGCAAGCAAAATATCACAGATTTTGTTAGGATCTTCTTTGTATTTGAAACCAATGTGCGACAAGCAAATTACAATATCACATTTTTGTTCTTCTTTAAGTATTCTAGACATGTCGGTAGCTTTCTCAACCGGATCAAGATAAATTGTTTCTTTGTAATTTTTTTTATCAACCAATCCTTCCAATTCAATTCCTAGCCCAAAAATTCCAATCTTTACACCGTCTTTGACGATAATTTTGTAAGGTTTTACAATTCCGTCCAAAACGGTATTTTTAAAATCATAATTTGCTGAGACAAAATCGAATTTAGCATGAGGTAATTGTGCTAGAAAACCGTCGATACCGTTATCAAAATCATGATTTCCTAAGGTGGCAAGGTCGTATTGCATCATACTCATCAGTTTAAATTCCAATTCACCACCATAGTAATTAAAATACGGAGTTCCTTGAAAAATATCGCCTGCATCGAGTAACAGCACGTTCGGATTTTCTTTTCTAACGGCGTCAATTAAAGTTGCTCTTCTAGCTACACCACCCATATTTGGATTTCTCGGATGATCGACAGGAAATGGATCAATATAACTGTGAACATCGTTGGTATGAAGAATGGTAATGTGTTTAATGTCTTCTGTTTTTGCAAAACTACTAAGTGATAATCCTGATGCAAGTAAAGCTGTTGTTGCTGTAGTTTTTTGTATAAAGTCTCTTCTTTTCATGTTTTTATAACTTTAAAAGCTTAGTTTTCCTTAGTAATTCTGATGTCTTTATTGATTTTTAAAGTATCAACATCTTTGAAATAATCAATAACAATATTTCTAAGTTTGTAATCTAAGTCGAATTTTTGACTTCCTTTTTTAAAGAAATTCATATTATCGCCACCATTCGATAGATAATCTGAAGTTACTACATAATATATCTTATTGTTTTCTAATGGTTTTCCTTGAATCAAAATAGTCTTTACTTCATTATTTTTATCAATAGTGAAACTCATACCGGATAGTGGATGTGGTTTTTTTTCGGCTACAATATAATTTGCAATCTCTTTTATTTGTTCAGCTTCTAATGCAACTACAATTGCACTATTTTCAAAGGGCATTATTTCGAAAGCAGTTCGTGCCGTAACATCACCTTTTGGAATAATACTTCGTATTCCACCATGATTTAGTAAGCAAATATCAATTGTCTTTTTTTCTCTGGATGTAAAAATCTTGTTGCTTTTTTCTAATGTAATATCTGCTAAAAATGAGCCAATATTAGTTTGCCATTCACCTTTAGCTTTTTCTAATGTTTCAGGCGAATAGGCCAAAACTTCGCTTAAATCTTTGTCGATGTGTTCTCG
Source organism: Flavobacterium sp. SP2 (assembly GCF_057626655.1). NCBI lineage: Bacteria > Pseudomonadati > Bacteroidota > Flavobacteriia > Flavobacteriales > Flavobacteriaceae > Flavobacterium > Flavobacterium solicola. The sequence goes on along the minus strand of NZ_JBVHBT010000001.1, from coordinate 82,697 downwards.
GTAAGGTTTTATGAAATTTTCAATGGTAGTGTTCGTAGGTTGTTTCTCTGTAATGGATACTTTTGTCCCTTCAATTTTAGAAATAGTGTAGTTTTGTTTTCCACAAGAAACTAGCAGTATAAATGTTAATAATAAAACAAAATGTTTCGGTACAACGTTATAGTTTTTTAGATTTACCATCTGTAATGCAACTTATTTTAATTAAATTTGTCAACCAAGTAAAAGTACTATGTTTTTGAGTAAAATAAAGGATTTTTTGACAAAAAAAAATGTTAAGAAAAGGTTATCAAATGTAAATCATGTTGCTTCAACAAGTTCGATAAAAAAAATAGGAATAGTATTTGACGAAACCTATTTTTATGAAAAGGAAAGTCTTATAAAACAGTTGGTTTCAAATGGAATAAAAGAAGAAGCAATTTCTATTTTGGTATTTAAAAACACCATAAAGAAAAACGAAGTTATAGATTATCCAGCATTTAGTTTTAAAGATTTGAAATGGAATGCCTCATTTGAAACAGCAGTAGTTACTGATTTTATAAATCAAAATTTTGACATGCTGATAAGTTATTATGATACTGAAAAAGCTGCATTATTGTTAGTTACTCACCATTCGAAAGCCGATTTTAAAGTTGGTTTTTCATCTGTTGATAAACGACTGAACCATTTCATGATTGATACTAATGCCGAAAATTATAAAATCTTTACAGAAGAATTATTTAAATATTTAAAAATACTAAACAAACTTTAAACATGCAATCATTAATTGGAACTGGAGTTGCACTTGTAACACCATTCAAAACAGATTTTTCAGTTGATACTGACGCTCTTCGTCGAATTGTGAATTTTCAAATTGATAACGGAATAGATTATTTAGTAGTTCTTGGAACCACTGCCGAAAATGCTACGCTGTCTAAAGATGAAAAAGAACTTGTTATTGAAACAGTTGTAAAAGCCAATGATAAACGTTTGCCGCTAGTTTTAGGAATAGGAGGAAATAATACTCATGAAATTGTAGAAGAAATTAAAACTAGAGATTTATCTAGTTTTGAAGCCATATTGTCTGTTTCACCTTATTACAATAAACCAACTCAAGAAGGAATTTACCAACATTTTAAAGCGATTGCTCAAGCTTCAAAACTTCCAATAATACTTTATAATGTTCCAGGTAGAACCTCAAGTAATATGTTGCCTAGTACTGTAATTAGATTGGCTACTGATTTTAAAAATATTGTCGCTATAAAAGAAGCGGCAGGCGATATTGTGCAAGCTATGAAGCTCATTCATGGAACTCCAAAAGATTTTTTAGTAATTTCTGGTGACGACATGATTACTTTACCAATGATTTTAGCTGGTGGAAGCGGAGTGATTTCTGTAATTGGCGAAGGATTTCCAAGACAATTTTCAGATATGGTACGATTAGGATTACAGCGCAAGGTTGATGAAGCTTATAAATTACACTATTTATTAGCTGATGCTATTGACATGATTTTCGAACAGGGAAACCCGGCTGGTATCAAAGAAGTGCATAAAACATTGGGACTTTCAGAAAATACAGTGCGTTTACCGCTTGTTAATGTTGATGAAAATTTGGCAAATAAATTAGCTGATTTCACTAATAAATTGATGAATTAATCATTAAAATAAAACAAGTAAAAAAAATATTTTGTTGTAACTAATTATTAACTAATTTTGCAGTTGCTTTTTTAAAGACTTCGTGTCAATAAAAGTAGCCCACTTAAATAAAAAAATGAAGAAATTTTTTGCATTATTAACGGTTTTACTAGTGTTTTCGTCTTGTAACGAATACCAAAAGGCAATAAAGTCAGAAGATGTGGCTGTAAAATTTGACGTAGCTACAAAATTATACGAAAAAGGAAAATACGAAAAAGCAATTCGATTGTTTGAGCAGATTTCACCTGCCTACAAAGGAAAGCCTCAAGCAGAAAAAATGTTTTATATGTATTCTCAGGCTTTGTACAAAACCGAACAATATTATACTGCAGCCTATCAATTTGAAAGTTTTGCTTCGAGTTATCCAAAAAGTGAGAAATCAGAAGAAGCCTTCTTTTTGGGAGCCAAAAGTCACTCAAAGCTATCGCCAGTATACAGCATTGATCAAGTAGATACTTTCAAAGCTATTGATAAGTTACAAGAATTTATTGATCGATATCCAGAGTCTTCATATACTGCTGAAGCTAATGTTATCGCTAAAGAGTTAAGAAATAAGCTTGAGAAAAAAGTATTTGAAAACGCAAAGCAATACAATACTATTTCCGATTATAAGTCGGCTATAATTGCCTTAGATAATTTTGTTTCTGATTATCCTGGAACACCTTACAAAGAAGACGCTTTGTATTATAAATTTGATTCAGCCTACCTTTTAGCAATCAATAGCGTACCAGATAAAATGAAAGAAAGATTATTGAACGCCCAAAATGCGTATCAAGGATTGATTAAATTTAAAGCAGATACTAAATATAAAAAAGAAGTCGACCAAAAATTGGCTAAGATTGAGAACGATTTAAAACAATTTTCTAAATAATAAATCATGGATTTAAAAAAAACAAATGCTCCTGTAAATACAATAACTTATAATAAAACAGTTATTGAAGAACCGACCGGTAATGTTTACGAAGCAATTACTATAATGGCTAAAAGAGCAAACCAAATTAATTCTGAAATTAAAAAAGAATTAATTGATAAGTTAGAAGAGTTTGCTACTTATAACGATAGTTTAGAAGAAGTTTTTGAAAACAAAGAGCAAATCGAAGTATCTAAATTTTATGAAAAACTTCCAAAACCACACGCACTAGCGGTGCAAGAGTGGATGGATGGTAAGATTTACCACAGAGATACTAATAAATAATAGCTATTCAATGTCAGTTTTAAGCGGCAAAAAAGTAGTACTAGGAGTTTCTGGTGGAATTGCTGCATACAAAACAGCTTCGTTGGTACGACTTTTTATAAAAGCAGGTGCACATGTCCAAGTGATCATGACACCTGCTTCTAAGGATTTTGTAACTCCGTTAACATTATCTACTTTGTCTAAAAATCCGGTTCATTCCACATTTTACGATGAAAACGATGAAAATGCAGAATGGAATAATCACGTTGAACTTGGTCTGTGGGCAGATTTAATTGTAATTGCTCCGGCAACTGCAAATACGATGTCTAAAATGGTAAATGGTAATTGTGATAATCTCTTAATTGCAACTTATTTATCGGCAAAGTGTCCGGTGTATTTCGCTCCAGCAATGGATTTGGATATGTACAAACATCCTTCAACTCTTAACTCATTCAAAGCATTACAAGATTTTGGAAATCACATCATTCCAGCAGAATCTGGAGAGCTTGCGAGCGGACTTTCAGGCGAAGGAAGAATGGCTGAACCAGAAAATATTATTGCTTTTTTGGAAGCCGATGTAGAAAGTAAATTACCCTTAAAAGGAAAAAAAATACTAATTACTGCCGGTCCAACATACGAAGCAATAGATCCTGTGCGTTTTATAGGAAATCATTCGTCTGGTAAAATGGGTTTTGATATAGCAAATGCAGCAGCCAAAAATGGAGCAGAGGTAATTTTAATTTCTGGACCAAGCAATTTGACTATTTCAAATTCAAATATTACGTTGATTAGAGTTGTTTCAGCTCAAGATATGTATGATGCTTGTCATCTTCATTACAACAACGTTGATGTCGCAATTGCAGCAGCAGCGGTTGCTGATTACAGACCTAAAAATGTAAGCAATCAGAAAATAAAAAAGAACGATTGTGATTTTACTATTGAACTAGAAAAAACGAAAGATATTTTAGCTTCACTGGGAGCAATTAAAAAAAATCAGTTTTTGATTGGTTTTGCTTTAGAGACAGAAAATGAAATTGAGAATGCTAAGTTAAAAGTTCAGAAAAAAAACTTAGATTTGATAGTTTTAAATTCATTGCAAGATGAAGGCGCAGGTTTTGGTAAGCCTACAAACAAAATTACTTTCATTGATTCTAATTTTAATATTGAACCAATGGATTTGAAAAGTAAGGAAGAGGTTTCAAATGATATTCTTAACAAAGTAATACAACATTTTAATGCGTAGTTATTTAATTTTTATTCTATTTATTTGTTTCAATTCAGTTTTTGCTCAAGAACTTGAATGTAAGGTAACTGTTAATGCAGCAAAAGTTACCAATGTAAACAATCAGATATTTAAAAATTTAGAAACTTCGCTTAACGATTTAGTTAATAAAACGGCATGGACCGATTTGAAATTTAAAAATAGCGAGAAAATAAATTGCTCCATGTTTATTACGATAAACGAGTACAATTCTAATAATTTTAGCGCTTCAATTCAAGTACAATCGTCTCGACCGGGTTATAATTCCACTTTTTCAACACCGGTATTGAATGTAAATGATAAAGACTTCAACTTTAAGTATGTTGAATTTGAAAATTTAAATTACAATCCGAACGGATACGAATCTAATTTGGTTTCAGTTATCGCTTTTTACAGTACCTTAATTATTGGATTGGATTTAGAAACTTTTAAACTAAATGGCGGAGACGAAGTTTTTCAAATTACTCAAAACATTCTTAATGTAGCTGCTCAAGGCGGTTATAAAGGTTGGAGTCAAGCAGATGGAAATCAAAACCGTTATTTTATTATTACAGATATTTTGTCACCAAGTTTTAAATCCTATCGTGAGGCATTGTTTCAATATCATTTTAATGGAATTGATCAAATGGCTAATGATGTAAAAATAGCTAAGACTGGAATACTTGAATCATTAGATATGCTTACTGCTTTATACACAGTAAGACCCAATTCCTACTTATTACGAACTTTTTTTGATGCAAAATCAGATGAAATAGTTGCCATATTTTCAGGTGGTCCAGTTGTGCCAATTTCAAATCTAATTGATAATTTAAATCGAATTTCTCCTACCAATTCTAGTAAATGGTCTAAAATTAAATTATAATAGAATACATAAACTTAGGAAATGATTACATCTTTATCCATCGAAAATTTTGCATTAATTGAAAAATTATCTGTCGATTATTCCGATGGATTTTCTGTTATTACAGGCGAAACAGGTGCGGGAAAATCAATTCTTTTAGGAGCTTTAGGTTTGGTTTTAGGAAAACGTGCTGATCTTACTTCCTTAAAAAATAAAGAAGAAAAATGTGTGATTGAAGCACATTTTAATATTGAAAATTATAGTTTGAAATCTTTTTTTGATGCCAATGATTTGGATTATGAAAATGATACCATCATTCGTAGAGAAATTTTGCCTTCAGGTAAATCTAGAGCTTTTATAAACGATACTCCTGTAAATTTAGCAGAACTCCAATCTTTAAGCGATTTTTTATTAGATATTCACTCGCAACACCAAACGCATGAACTTTCTGAAGAAAAAATGCAATTTCAAATTATTGATGCAGTAGCATCAAATTTTGAATTAATTTCAGAATATTCATCAAAGTTAAAAGAATATAAAAAAGCAAATTCTGAACTAAAAGCCAAAAAAGAATTTCTTTCCACAGTTCTAAAAGAGCAAGATTACAATGCTTTTTTATTAGAAGAATTACTTTCTGCCAATTTGAAAGTCAACGATCAAGAAGAGCTAGAAAGCGAATTTGAAAAACTTAATAATGTTGAATTTATAAAAGAAAATCTAATTAAATCGTTAGCAATTGCAAATGATGAACAAATTGGCATTCTTGAAAATTTAAAAGAAATCAAAAATTCTATTCAAAAAATAGCTAGTTTTTCGCCTGATTATCAACAAATATCCGAACGAATTTCGAGTGTTTTAATTGAGTTTGATGATATCGAAAAAGAGTTAAATCAATTATCAGAGACTATTTTCAGTAATCCAGAAGCTTTAGAAGCGGCAAATCAAAAACTGCAATTGATTTATTCGTTGCAAAAAAAGCATCAGGTGACCACAGTTTCCGAATTATTGGAAATACAGAATGAGTTGGATTCTAAAGCAGTATCGGTAGTTACATTAGAATCTGAAATTGAAAAGCTACAAACCTCAATTTCACAAATAGAGGAAGAACTTAATAATTTAGCTATAAATATTAGGTCAAAACGGATTGATGCAATTCCTATTTTAGTGTCAAAACTAACTGATATTTTGAAACTGTTAGGAATGGAAAATGCACGATTTGATATTCAAATTTTGCCAAGTGAAGATTTTTTTGCGAATGGAAAAGACGAACTTCAATTTTTATTTTCTGCCAATAAGGGTTCAAGTTTTGGATTGCTTAAAAGAGTGGCTTCAGGTGGAGAAATGTCTAGAATTATGTTGGCAGTAAAAGCAGTTTTGTCACAATATTCAATGTTGCCGACTATAATTTTTGACGAAATTGATACTGGGGTTTCAGGTGAAATTGCTCATAAAATGGGTGAAATAATGAAACAAATGAGTCTCAATATGCAAGTTTTTGCAATTACCCATTTACCGCAAATAGCAGGAAAAGGAAAATCACATTTTAAAGTCTTTAAAACAGTAACAGATAATCAGACACAGTCAGAATTAAAACTGCTATCACCACAAGAACGCATCATCGAAATTGCACAAATGCTTTCTGGATCAAATGTTTCTGATTCGGCTTTAATTCATGCCAAGGAATTGCTGAACTAAAAAATACAAGTATATTTGTATAGAAGTAAAATTTAATTATCTAAAAATTTAATATATGATTATTGAACCAAGAATGAGAGGATTTATTTGTTTAACATCTCATCCCGACGGATGTGAACAGAATGTAAAAAATCAAATCGAATATATAAAATCAAAAGGAGCAATCGATGGTGCTAAGAAAGTACTAGTAATTGGAGCATCGACTGGATTTGGATTGGCATCTAGAATTACAAGTGCATTTGGTTCTAACGCTTCAACAATAGGTGTTTTCTTTGAAAAACCTCCAACAGAAGGAAAAACGGCTTCACCAGGTTGGTATAATTCTGCAGCATTTGAAAAAGAAGCTAAAAAAGCTGGTTTATATGCTAAAAGTATTAATGGAGATGCATTTTCTAAAGAAATTAAACAACAAACTCTAGATTTAATAAAAAAAGATCTAGGTCAGGTAGATTTAGTAATTTACAGTTTGGCTTCACCTGTTAGATTGCATCCAGAAACAGGTGTTTTACATCGATCAACCTTAAAACCTATTGGACAAAAATATACTAATAAAACAGTTGATTTTCATACAGGAAACGTTACAGAAGTTTCTATTGAACCTGCCAACGAAGAAGATATTGCCAATACTGTAGCGGTAATGGGCGGAGAAGATTGGGCTATGTGGATGGAAGCTTTAAAAACTGAAAATCTATTAGCTAATGGAGCGCAAACTATTGCTTACTCTTATATCGGACCATCCTTAACTGAAGCTGTTTATAGGAAAGGAACAATCGGTAGAGCGAAAGATCATCTTGAAGCTACCGCATTTCAAATTTCAGATAGTTTAAAATCTATTGAGGGTAAAGCTTATGTGTCGGTGAATAAAGCATTGGTTACCCAAGCAAGTTCAGCTATTCCAGTTATCCCTTTATACATCTCGTTGTTATACAAAATTATGAAAGCTGAAGGAATTCATGAAGGGTGTATTGAACAAATTCAGCGTTTATATCAAGAAAGAGTTTTTACTGGTAACGCTATTCCAACCGATGAAAATGGTAGAATACGAATTGATGATTGGGAAATGCGATCTGATGTGCAAGAACAAGTTGCTGCGTTATGGGAAAAAGCAACGACCGAATCTTTGCCAGAAATTGGAGATTTAAATGGTTACAAGCAGGATTTCCTTAATCTGTTTGGATTTGGATTTGAAGGTGTTGATTATTTAAAAGATACTAATGAAGTAGTTTCCATTGAAAGCATAACCTAAGAATTTACTACTCGTAAATAATCGATTCAGATTATAAAAAAAATAAATTAAAAAACTCGCAACATCATTGCGAGTTTTTTTTGCTAAAATTAACTAATAAAAATAAGTTATTAGAATTAGTATTCTAAAATACTGTAATAATTTCTATTCAATTTTATAAGTAATTTGATTTTTTCATAATCAAGCAAAATCATAAGATTTTTGTTTTTATAAAATTTGTTTGCTAAATTTTTCTAAAAAAATATAAAAATTGTGTACTTTTAGCGCCAATTAACTAAATATTCATTATTCATGAAAAAAATTACCCTTTTATGTTTTTTATTAATTGGATATATTAATTACTGTTACAGTCAGGATATCAATTTAAATTCTTTCGTACAAACAGTAGATTTATATGATCCAGTTACAGGTGGTACAGTTTTAGGAACTGCTACCAATGATGACTCGTCTTTCAATAACATCCCAATTGGTTTTAGTTTTGTTTTTGGAGGTACTACTTACACTCAAGTAGGTATTCAATCAAATGGTTTTATTGCACTTGGTGGAACTGTAAATAATAGTTATACTACCATTTCAGATGAATTTGGAAGTAATAATGTAATTGCAGCTTTTAATGGAGATTTACAAGGAAACACTACTACAGGTGAATTGAGCTATATTACCTCTGGTACTGCACCAGACAGAGTCTTTACTGTACAATGGAAAAGTTACAAGAGTTATGACTTTACAAATCCAGGTGGAGATGATTATAATTTCCAAATTAGACTCTTCGAAACATCTAATGAAATTAATGTAGTTTATGGTTCGATGACTCAAAATGCAACTGGAAGAACGCGTCAGGTTGGATTAAGAGGTACATCAAATACTATTTTTAATAATAGAACAACTACTGCAGATTGGACGAACAGTACTTCAGGTACTGCTAATAACTCAAATTGCACATTAACAGCGACAATCTTTCCAGCATCAGGTTTAACTTACATTTGGACACCACCAGCGGCATGTACTGGAACTCCAACACCAGGAAATACAATCGCACCACAAGCTACAGCGTGTTCAAATGTACCATTTACGCTATCGTTACAAAACTTGACAGATGGTTCAGGGGTTTCCTATCAATGGCAAACTTCTGCTGATGGGATAGCTTATTCTAATGCAACTGGAGCATCAACGTCAAGTACTTATACAGCAACTCAAACCGCTATTACATACTACAGATGTCTTGTTACTTGTGCTACAACTTCTGCTGTAGGAACTAGTACACCAGTTATGGTGGGTGTTTCTTCTCCAACTTCATGCTACTGTCTTCCAGTATATACAATTGGTAAAACGGGTGGAGACTTAATTTCTAATATTGTAATTTCAGGTACAACATTATCAAATAATACCGGTACTAGTGCGGTAAATCCTGCATACACTTATTTTACAGGACAACCAAATTATACTGGTACCTTACAAGCTGGGTCTACCTACAATATTAGTGTCTCTGTTGGTACCTATGGTAGTCAAAATGTGGCAGTTTGGATTGATTACAATGATGACGGAGTTTTTGGAACGTCGGAAAGAGTTGGTTTTACAACAACCGCAATTGGGGCTAACGGTAGTGCAACATTTCCTATTACACTTGCTTGTAACCCTGCATTGGGAACTCATAGAATGCGAGTTAGAGATGTATTTTTTACAGATGGAAATGCAATTAATCCATGTGCTTCTTATGGTTACGGAGAAACAGAAGATTACGATGTAACAGTTTCAGCGGCAGTTGCTTGTCCGCAACCATCTGCTTTAACAGCTACTGCAGTTACCGCTAATTCTGCAACAATTGGTTGGACAACTGGTTGTGCTGAATTGTCGTGGAATTTGTATGTGGTTCCTACAGGTGCGCCAGCTCCAACAGGAACGCCAACTTACGTAACTCAAGTTAATCCGTTTGTAATAGGTAATTTAACTGCTTCAACTACTTATGATATTTACATTGCAGCAGACTGTACAACAAATGGTGTTAGTTTATTAACTGGTCCGTTTACATTTACAACTACACCAAATCCTCCTGCAAATGACGAATGTTCTGGTGCAATCGCACTAACGGTTAACACTGATTTAGCTTGTACTTCTCAAACTGCAGGAACTATTAATGCTGCAACTCCATCTAATGTTGATGCAGCGTCATGTTTTGGTGCAGAAGATGATGATGTTTGGTTTTCTTTTGTAGCAACAGCAACAACTCATAGAATACAATTAAACGGTGTTAGTAACTTTACTGATATGGCTCATTCTCTTTGGACTGGAAATTGTGGTACTTTGACTCTAGTTCCAAATTCTTGTTCTGATCCAGATACTAGTAATCCATCAGGATTAGTAATAGGTCAAACTTATTATGTAAGAGTAAATTCATACGGTACAACACCTACAACTGCTACATTTAATATTTGTGTTGGAACTCCACCACCGCCACCAGTAAATGATGAGTGCACGAATGCAAGCGTTTTGACATTTGATGATAGTTTCTGTAACGGAACTAATAATAACGGAACGAACGTTTCTGCTACAAATTCTGGGGTTGCAAATCCTACTTGTTTTAACTATGGTCAAAATGATGTTTGGTTTTCATTCGTTGTTCCAGCTGGTGTAGGTACAATAGATGTTTCTACAGACTTTACAGGAGGAACGCTAGTTGATACTGAAATTGCTTTATATTCAGGTACTTGTGGATCTTTTAATTTGATTGCTTGCGATCAAGATAGTGGAAATACAGTTTTATCTAATGGCTCTTCATATAATTCATTGATAACTAATGCTGCTGTAACTGCAGGGCAAACCTATTATGTTAGAGTATCTGGTTATTCTGCAAGCGCTGTTGGAACGTTTTGTTTAAGAGCGTCTACTAATACATTAGCAACAAATTCTTTTGACACCAATAACTTTAGCTATTACCCTAATCCAGTTAGAGATGTGTTGAATTTATCTTACGTTCAAACTATTTCTAAAGTTCAAATTAATAATTTGTTAGGACAAGAAGTGTTGTCTAAAGTAATTAATGCTAATGAAAGTCAAATTGATATGTCAAGCCTTCCGAAAGGAACGTACTTGGTAAATGTGACTGCTGAAGGATTAACAAAAACAATTAAAGTTATAAAAGAATAATTTTTTATAATCTTATCTACTTAAAGTCCCACGAAAGTGGGACTTTTGTTTTTTATAAAAGTACTATCTTTGTTAAAATTTTTATGAATGTATTTTTCAATTATTATTCCAGTTTTTAATAGACCAGACGAAATCAACGAACTTCTTGAAAGTTTAGTTTTATCAACGTATAAAGAAAATTTTGAAGTAGTTATTGTCGAAGATGGATCGACAATTAATTGTAGAGATGTTGTTGAATTATTTAAACAAAAATTAAATATTTCCTATTACTATAAAGAAAATTCAGGACCAGGAGATTCCCGAAATTTTGGAATGCAAAAAGCGAAAGGAGATTATTTTTTAATATTCGATTCAGATTGTATTATTCCTGAGAATTATTTATCAGAAGTCAATACAGAATTGAAAGCAAACTACGTAGATTGTTTTGGTGGACCAGACAAAGCATTAAAATCATTCTCTAAAATTCAAAAAGCAATCAATTTTGCAATGACCTCGTTCCTTACAACTGGAGGAATTCGTGGTGGTTCCGAAAAGTTAACTAAGTTTCAACCTAGAAGTTTCAATATGGGAATTTCTAAGCAAGCCTTCATAAAATCAGGTGGTTTTGGAAACATTCATCCAGGTGAAGATCCCGATTTAAGTATACGACTTTGGAAATTAGGCTATGAAACTCGATTGTTTACTAATGCATACGTTTATCACAAACGAAGAATTGATTGGGAAAAATTTTCAGTTCAAGTTTCTAAATTTGGAAAAGCAAGACCTATTTTAAACCTATGGTATCCAGAATACAGCAAAATTACGTTTTGGTTTCCAACTCTTTTTGTTCTTGGATTCCTACTTTCTGCAATCTTACTAATTTTTTTAATTGACATTCCTCTAAAATTATATTTTGGTTATTTTATAGTAATTTTTGTGGTTTCTAGTATTCAAAATAAAAGTTTAATTATTGGTTTGTATTCGATAATTGCAGTATGGAAACAATTTTTTGGTTATGGGTTCGGCTTCTTAGAGTCATTTTTTAAAATTCATATTTTAAGAAAATCTCCGCAAGAGGCATTTCCAAAATTATTTTTCAAAATAAATAACACTACTACTTTTTCTGAAAGTTTGCATTCAGATGCTAAAGAAGAAACACCTATGCATAAATCGGTTGAGAAAGTAATGGATACACTTATTGCGCCAATAAATAAAATTGTAAATCCTACACAAGTAAAAACAAAGATTATTGGTCTTACTGGTGGAATAGGAAGTGGTAAGACAGCAGTTGCCAATTATATGCACTCGCTTGGAATTCCTGTATACATTTCAGATGTGGAAGCTAAAAAAGTTATGGAGTTTCCAGAAATAATTCAGCAAATTTCTACTGCTTTCGGTGAAGAAGTACTCGATAATGCTATATTGAACAGAGATAAATTAGCCTCAATAGTTTTTGCAACTCCAGAAAAATTAAAACTCCTTAACGGAATAGTACATCCAGCTGTTAAAAAGCATTTTGATTCTTGGCTTGAAAATCATAAAAAATTTCCTTTAGTTGTTAAAGAAGCTGCTATACTTTTTGAAAGCGGAAGTTATAAAGATTGTGATAAAATTATTACAGTTACGGCACCTTTAGAAACTCGTATCGATAGAGTTTTGAGAAGAGATAAAACAACCAAAGAAAAAATACTCCAGCGCATAAACAACCAACTTTCTGATGAAGAGCGTATTGCAAGAAGTCACTATGTAATTTCCAATCTAGATTTTACCGAAACTAAAAAACAAGTAGACGAAATTGTTATTTTATTGAAAAATAAATAATTTTTACATTCAATGTTAATGTTTGGTTAATACATTAACACTCTAAATGTTAAAATGCTAATTTTGTTGTGATGAATAAGTTTGTTTTTCGATTACTGGTAGTTTTAATGAGCCTATCCTTGTTGGGTATTATATTAGTGCAAGTTTACTGGTTTAACAAGTCGTTAGAAAATAACGAAGAGCAGTTTAAATTTCACGTAAAACAAGTTTTAGGAAATGTTGCAAGAAAACTACAAAAACAAGAATATTATGCTTTTTATAATAAATATAATAAAGCTAAAGATTCTACTAAAAAACAGCCAAAAACGGAAGATTTACTAGAATATGGTTATTACCAGCGTAATGCAAAAACCAATCAAACAATCATCTATTCTAATAGTATAATTTCTGAAGATTACGATATATTTTCGACGTTCTTTGACAAAAATAATGACAGTGTAAAATTTAAAAATTTTAGTGCAAAACGAAAAACCGAAATTTTCAACAACAATACATTTGACAATACTGGAATCCAAAATAAAGCGATTCCTGATGTAACAATTGAAAAATCTGGCGCGTTAGATGTACTAAATAGTGCTCAATTTGAAATCTATTACAAAGATAGAGCATCAGATTTTCCAATACAGGAACGCGTTTCTAAAGAAAAACTGCAAAAACTTTTAAGTACCGAATTGGACGAATATGGGGTTAAAACACCCTTTGAATTTAATGTTTACAGCAATGGATTAGCTACTAAAATTAAGTCAGATCGTTTTAACTTTGATAAGTATTCAACCTATTCAATTCCGATTTTTATAGATAACGACGGAAATAATAAATACCAATTATTAATGTCGTTTCCACAAAAGAAAAAGTTTTTATTCTCTGAAATACTAGCAATTACACTATTATCAATAGTTTTTACACTAGTCATAATCATAGCTTATGCTAATGCTTTGCATCAGTTGATAAAACAACGTCATATTTCTGAAATAAAAACCGATTTCATTAACAACATGACGCACGAATTTAAAACGCCAATTGCAACCATTAATTTGGCTTTGGATGCTATTAAAAATCCAAAAGTAATTGACGATAAAGAAAAGATATTCAGATATTTACAGATGATTCGTGACGAAAATAAACGAATGCATGCTCAGGTTGAAAATGTATTGAGAATATCAAAATTAGAGAAAAAAGAATTAGATATCAGTAAAGAGTCGCAAGACGTACAAGATATTATTGAAGATGCTATTGATCACGTAAATTTAATTGTTGAAGATAGACAAGGTAAAATAACAACGCATTTCGATGCAACTCGAACTACAATATTGTTAAACGATGTTCATTTTACAAATGTTATTGTTAATATTTTAGATAATGCTATAAAATATTCGCCAGAACAACCCGTTATTGATATTTATACTGAAAATATTAAGGACTTTATAGTTATAAAAATAAAGGATCAAGGCGCAGGAATGAGTAAAGTAGCTCAAAAAAGAATTTTTGAAAAGTTCTATCGTGAACATACTGGAGACATTCACAACGTTAAAGGTCACGGATTAGGACTAGCGTATGTTAAACGAATTATTGACGACCACAACGGTCAAATTTTTGTCGAAAGCGAAAAAGGAAAAGGAAGCACATTTATAATAAAAATCCCATTGATAAATTAAAAAGGCCATGGAAAAAGAAAATAAAAGAATATTACTTGTAGAAGATGATCAAAATTTTGGAGCCATTCTAAAAGATTATTTAATGCTTAACGACTTTGATGTTACTCTTGCCAAAAATGGTATGGAAGGTTTCGAAAAGTTCAAAAAAGACACGTATGATTTGTGCATTCTAGATGTTATGATGCCTTACAAAGACGGTTATACTCTTGCAAAAGAAATTCGTGAGAAAAATAAAGAGGTGCCTATAGTTTTCCTTACGGCTAAAACCATGAAAGAAGACGTCTTAAAAGGGTATAAAGTTGGAGCAGATGATTATTTAAATAAACCATTTGATTCTGAAGTTTTATTGATGAAAATCAAAGCTATTATGCAAAGAAAATCATCTGAAACCAAAGCTGAGAACGTGCAATTTGAATTTCAAATAGGTAAATTCCACTTAAATTCTAAATTGCGTTTCTTGAATTTTCCTGGAAATGAGCCTATCAAATTGTCTCCTAAAGAAAATGAATTGCTAAAAATGCTAGCTATTTATGTTGAAGATTTGATGCCAAGAGAATTAGCATTAACCAAAATTTGGAGAGACGATAACTACTTCACATCAAGAAGTATGGACGTTTATATTGCCAAATTAAGAAAATATTTGAAAGAAGACGAAAACGTAGAAATTCTAAACATTCACGGTGAAGGATTTAGACTAGTAGTAAAGAAATAAAGTAGAAAGCTCCAAGAAATTGGAGCTTTTTTTATGTAGTAATTTCTAATTGTAATCCGAAGCCTATTTTTTCATTTTTACTAATTGCAAATGTTGTTTCATTTCTTCCAATTGTAACTTTTTCATGTAGTGCTATTTCTTTTAGATAATTCATTTCTAAACTGCTAATCATTTGGTTTTTGATTAATTCATAGTCTAAATAATCCAAACACCATTCTAAATATTTCACGCTATTAGCATGATTTACAATATCTAAATCTGATAATAAAACTACTTTTTCTCCAATTTTTTCAAATTGTTGTTGTAAATCTATTTTTGAAAAACTTTTTGCGGTAGCATTTGTTTCAGGAAACTTTTCAAAATGCTCGTGCGGTAAAGCTAGAATTTCGGGTCTTCTTGAAGTGGTGTTGAACACAGCCCAAAACGTCTCACAACCTACAATTTTTTCATCGTTAAGATAAACTTCTAAACATCGTGTTGAACGAGAGTTTTCTAAATTTTTAATCCAAGTTTTTACAGTAACTACGTCTTTCCATTTTGGAAGTTTTTTGATTTCTAGCCTCATTTTACTCAAAACCCATGCTTGATTAAATTGCTGCATATCACTAAAACTTATTCCGCCAAGTTCGGCATGAGTGCCTGCTGTAAGTTGTAAAATATTGCATAAATCGGTGTATTTTAGATAGCCATTAGGGTAACATTGCAAAAAGTTAATTTCCCAATCTTGTGATAGGATAGAAGTAAATTTATTTGAAATCGGCATTTTATCTAATTGTATTTTTAATTTTTATCTAATTCTGTACACAATTCCCAGCTGAATACTATTTGATTTTTTAAAATAATCTTTAATACTTTCATTTGCATTTACATTATAAGTATTGTTTACATAAAGTATTGAGAAACAGAAGGCATTGTAATTGTTTATATTATAATTTATTGACGAACCCAATCGAAATTCTTTGCCATCTTGAGCACCACGGTTTTTGGCATCTTTTCTAATTGTTAAATTGGATGTACCATAACCAATGTTAGGTGCTAAGGAAAACTTACTTGTTAATGGATACTCATAATTTATTGTTATAAAGTATGAGTTATGGACTGAACTTTCATAATCGCCAATAATTTGTTTGTTTTCAACTTTATACTGTATATAGTCAAGTCCTAAACCTGCTGTAAAACCTTTATATTGAAGTAATCCAACAGTTGTTGTAAATCCTAAGTTTGAAGAATGAGCTTCCGATAAAGCAGTTTCCCCGAATTCTATTGGATAAATTGCTCCCATAGCAAGAGAGGTTTTAAAGATAAATTCTGATGTTGCAGTATTGTTGTTTTTTTGTGAAAAACAGCTTTGAAAAACTAGAAACACACTAATTCCGAAAGTTAAATATTTTAGTTTCATACTAGTAATTTATGTTGATACTTAACGATTCTTCAACTACTGTTAGTTCTTGGTTTACCGTTTCAATTACTCCGGTTATTTTATCTTCATATTGATATTGGATTTGTACAACTTGATTTTTCTTAGCATAAAAATCAACAAAATAGGACGTTTCATCATTTTCACTATAATTTGAAAATGATGGCGTATAAATTCCAACTACTGTAAAAGAAGTTATTTTCCTATTCGGATTTGAGGTGAAAAAACTATAGTTTACAGAAACGCCTTCGTCTACTGTCAATCTATAAATTTTAGGAATCGTAAGTTTAAAATCTGAAAAATTATCCAAAAGAAGATTGTTTATTGAAAATGGTACAAATCCTGAATTTTCATTGTTACTTGAACTTATTTGAATTTCATATCCTTTGTCGAAAACTGGCGAAGGAAAACCTAAACGGATAGTACCATTTTCATTGGTTGTGCCCGAGTTGATTATTTCAGAACTAGATCCAAATCCGCTTCCATTGCTTACTTGAATTTCTACAGTAGCATTGGGTATTGGGTTTTCATTAGAATCGACCATTTGCGTTTCAAACAGTAATCTTGTTTCCGCATCATAAGGAACAGTGCAGGATTGGAGCGAAATAATAAAAATAAATAGTACAATTTTTTTCATAACTTTTCTTTAAAGTTGGCTATTATTTTCAAAGGTTGCGTAGCAATAGAAAATATAATTATTTCATAACCTTGTTGCAATACTTGATGATGTTTTGTCTTTCTTCTAAATAGTCAAACCAAGTTGTATTTTCGGTGCGTTTGAACCAAGTTATTTGGCGTTTGGAAAATCTTCTTGTGTTTTTTTTGATTTCTTCGATGGCAAAATCTAAGGTAATTTCGTGTTCAAAATAGTGGAATAATTCTCGGTATCCAACTGTTTGAAGCGCATTTAGATCTTTGTATGGATATAATTTTTCAGCTTCTTCAACCAATCCTTCTCGAATCATGATGTCTACTCGTTGGTTTATTCGGTCGTACATAATTGGTCTGTCGGCTTCCAATCCAATGATAATAGGAGTGAAGTTTCTACTATTTTTGTCTTTGTTTAAAAAGGAAGAATACGGTTTTCCAGTGCCAACACAAACTTCTAAAAAACGCATCATCCGTTGCGGATTTTGAAGTGTTTGCGGATTGTCTTGTGTTAGTACTTTAAAATAATCAGCATCTAATTCTTGTAGTTTTTTCTGTAAATAGTCAATGCCCAAAGTTTCGTAATCGCGCTTGACTTGATCTCGCACATCAGAATTAATTTCTGGAAAACTATCAAACCCTTTCAATACCGCATCTACATACAATCCTGAACCTCCAACCATTATTTGAACGTTATTTTGCTGGAATAATTCGTCTAGTTTTGCAATAGCTTCTTTTTCGAAATCGCCTACGGTATAGTTTTCAAAAATAGATTTATTTTGAATAAAATGGTGTGTTGCCGCTTGAAGTTCTTCAGTACTTGGAACTGCGGTACCAATTTTCATTTCTTTAAAAAACTGTCGGCTGTCGCAAGAAATGATGTCGCATTTAAAATGCTGCGCCAAGGCAATACTTAAGGCTGTTTTTCCTATTGCTGTTGGACCGATAATGGTTATTAAATAATTCAATTGTTGTTATTTATTCGATTGGTTTAGCCCAGATAGAAGAGGAAAGCTTTTTGGAAAGAAATGCTAATTTTTCTTGACCAAAAACTGCGACCACAGAAGCACGTTTTTGGTTGTAGAAAAATAGTGTTTCTTTTTAAAAACTTGCAACGTATAGCTGGATTAGCTTCTTAAAAAAATTAAAATTTTAAGATCTTTATGGTTTTGCTTTTTCTTATGTAACTCTGAATGATATTTTTAGTATCGCGATTGTTCTGCATCGGGATTAAAATGGTTTGTAAAATTGCAATATTTGTAATTTGATAGTTTAAATCGTAGAAACAATAGCCTTTGTAAACGCCATTTTCTATGACTATTGCGCTGCGTTCACTTACGTTTCTACCGCGGTCGATTACTAGCATGTTGTCGTATTCAAAATTACTTTGATCTATGAATTCTTGCACTCTTTCGTTATACAATTCAGGACTTTCTTTTCCTATACAAGCGCCGTTACATTCTTTTATTTTATGTTGAAAACATTCGTTTTTTGTTTCGTATAATCCAGTTAATTTTTGGCATAAATTGTAATGCGCAGTAATTCTGAACAATGCGTTTTTAGCTTCGTTTAATGAGGTGAAAGCGGTAATTTCTTTTTTTCGTCCATCGATTTTTTGAATGTTCAAATTGAGATAACCATTTTGATCTTTGAACGAATAGAGACCAATGTTAAAAATTGATTTGCGTTGCGAACGATTGTGTATGGGTTTAATTACCTTTATTTCTTCTGATTCTTTTAAAAGTGCTACGAGTTCGCTTCCTGTTTCTTCGTAGGTAACAGAGAAAACTTCGCGTTGAATTTTCTTAGATTTATTGGTGATGCCTGTAAAATGCTGATTGACACGTTTTTTAATGTTTCTACTTTTTCCGATATAAATTACGGTTCCTTTTTCGTTGTGGATGTAATAAACTCCAGTTCTTGAAGGCAAAGTGTCGATAATGTCTCTAAATTTTGGAATGACTCCTTTTTCGACTTCGGTTTTGATTAGTTCTTTTAAAATTACTTTTTCGACATCTTTTTCAAGTAGAATTTTGAATAATTTTACTGTTGCCAAGGCATCGCCGCTAGCTCGATGGCGGTCTGACATTGGAATTCCCAATGCTCGAACTAGTTTTCCTAAGCTGTGCGAAGGTTGTTCGGGTAATAATTTTTGAGATAATTCGACCGTGCAAAGATTTTTCGACTGAAAATCGTAACCCAAACGGCGGAATTCTGTTTTTAAGATTCTATAATCGAAAACAGCGTTGTGCGCCACAATGATGCAACCTTCGGTTATTTCGATAATTCGTTTGGCAACTTCGTGGAATTTTGGTGCTAATCGCAACATTTCATTATTTATTCCAGTAAGCTTGATTACAAATGGTTGAATTGGAATTTCGGGATTTACCAAACTTATAAATTGATCTACGATTTCGTGACCGTCAAATTTATAGATGGCGATTTCGGTAATTCCTTCTTCGTTGAATTGTCCTCCGGTGGTTTCTATGTCGAGAATTGCGTACATATTCAATGGCAATATCAAAATTCAATAGTAATATCAATGTCAAAAATCAAATTCAATTATAAAAAGTTTAAATATTGATTTTTGCTACTGCCATTGCTATTGAAATTGAATTATTTTTTGTTAATTATCATTTTTGAAGCAATTGCAATTAATTCTTCAACTTCTTTTAAAAGCGATGATCTACTATTTTCATCAGCTTGCTATATAATTTAATATTTTTAGTGAATTTCTAGATTCTTTTAATTCCTTTAAAGATAAACCTACTTTGAAAACAAAATCTTTATCACTAATTGTACCTTGAGCTTCTCCAAAATTTAGAGAAGAACTTCCTGAAGACCTAATAAGCTGATTTTTATAGTATTCGTTTTCATAAGATTTATTCAAATTTCTTGTAAAGAAAATACATTCTCCTGCAAAACGAACCAATCTATCCTCAAAATTGAAAATTTTATCATTGAAAACGTTGTTTTTTTCCATTTCTATTTTTTAAATTGACTTTTGATATTGTAATTGCAATTGATTTTTGAATTTATTTTCTGCTTCCAAAGATACTACTTCCAATTCGAACCATAGTACTTCCGCATTCAATTGCAAGTTTGTAATCGCCAGACATTCCCATTGAGACAGTGTTCAGTTGGCAGTTTTCAGTTTTCAGCTGACAGTTTTTATCGAAAATCGATTTCAAATTGTCAAATTCTTTCTTTATCTGATTATGATTATCGGTAAATGTTGCCATTCCCATTAAACCAACGATTTTGATATTGTTCAGATTTTTAAAATCATCAGAATTCAGAATTTCATCAAGTTCCTTTTCATCCAATCCAAATTTAGATTCTTCTTCGGCAATGTAAATTTGAAGCAGACAATCAATTACTCGATTGTGTTTTTGAGCTTGTTTGTTGATTTCTTGTACTAATTTCAAACTATCGACACCATGAATTAAACTCACATATTCTGCCATGAATTTCACTTTGTTCGTTTGAACGTGACCAATCATGTGCCACTGAATATCTTTGGGCATTTCTTGCCATTTATCGGTCATTTCTTGGATCTTGTTTTCACCAAAAATACGTTGACCAGCATTGTACGCTTCCATTAAATCGGTAACTGGTTTGGTTTTAGAAACCGCGACAAGCGTTACTTGATTTGGAAGTTGGGATTTTATTTTGAGTAAGTTTTCTTTAATTGACATTTATAATACTATTTTCGTTTTGGGTATACTTTTTTTTAAAAGTTTCGTTAATTCACTTCGATCAATGTCTAAAATTGAAACATTAATAAAAATTGAATTTTTCTTCATAAATTTATAATTAAGAATTAATAACCATCCAATCACATTTTTAGATAATTGTTTTTTATATTTTGAATAATTATTTAAATCGATTTCCACCAATAAACTTTTACCATAAAAGTAACTAACAAATTTTATGTCAGAGATTTTTATTTTTAAATTTATTACCGAAAAATATATTTCATCTTTTTTAATAATTAATGGAGCGTCTTTTTTGAATAAATGGATAAAATTTAACGTCCATATTGTGTTTGGACCAATACATACCAAAAATGGTATAATGGTAATAATAACTCCATTTAATATTCCAAAAAGTGCAAAAGCAAATTGAAATAAGGGTATAAAAAAAATTAAAATTACCTTATATTTTTTAAAATATATGTTTCTTTCGTGATGAATCATAACTCATAAACCATCAATCCGCTTCGAAACTTTGGTTCAATGTAAGTCGATTTTGGAGGCATAATTAAATTATTATCTGCCAATGCTTTAATCTCTGAAATATCCGATGGAAACAACATAAATCCTACTTCAAATTCGCCTTCGTCAACCAGCTCTTTTATCGTTAAAATAGATTGTTTTCCGGGAATGTATTCAATGCGTTCGTCGTTTCGTAAATCGTCAATTCCTAAAATGGGTTGCAAAACTTTATCGTATAAAATTTGAGCATCGAGATTTTCTAATATTTTATTTTGATTTTTGGAGTTGCCATTGAAATTGTTATTGTTTTCTTGCTTGTAAAAAAGCGCATAAAAACTACCGTCAAGATACATTCCAAATTCAAATTTATCTTGGGGTTTCCATAATTCTTGCTCTTTCGATTTAATAATAAAATGTTCTTCTAATTTGTCAAGAAAATCTTTTTTTGAATTTCCGTTTAGATCACGAATGATTCTATTGAATTCATAGATTTTCACGTTGCTTTCTGCAATTAGAAAACTCATGAAATTATTTAGATTTTGATTTCCTAAAGCTACATTTTGATCGTACAATAATTCTGCCGAAGCCGAGCGGTGGTGTCCATCGGCAATATACAATTCTGGAATGTTCTCAAATTGATTTTCTAACCAAGCTATTTCGGCATCAGTTTCAATTTTCCAAAGCGTGTGTTTTTCTTTATTTGTAGTTGAAAAATGATAAATCGGTTGTTCTTTTTTCTTTTTAGAAATCCATGAATTTATTTCTAGATTGTCTGGATAGGTTATCAAAACGGGTTCGGTGTTAAAACCGGTTTGCTGCAAATAATCCTTAAAATATTCCACACGATATTGCAACGTATCTTCGTGTTTCTTGATGATATTGTTTTTGTAATCTTCAATCGAGGTTCCGGCAACAATTCCTGTGAACGACTGATTCTTAGTCTCAATTTCATACAAAAAGAAAACAGCTTTGTCTTCTTCCATAAAAATTCCGTCGTTTTTAAAATCCTGATATTTTAGCGAAACTCCTTTAAAACGTTTGTCCAAAGTAATCTTCTGCGAGTGTACATACGCCGGATTTATGACATGCAGAAAAGAATACGGATTGAAATCCAACCACGAAGCCAATTCCGCTGGCGAATAATCATCGTAGTTTCTACAAGTCACCAAACCAACTTTGTCTGGCGTAGGACGAACGGCTTTGAAAGGGATTATTTTGCTCATTTATAGTTTTTTTAGTACTTAGACCTTAGTCCTTAGTCCTTAGTCTTTAGTTGGTAATAGTTATAAACTGAGGACTCTAAGTACCAACGACTTTTATTTGCTAAACTGTTTAGAAACTTTTTCTGCTTTTTTGCTTTCAGAATAATCGTAGAAACCTTCACCCGATTTTACACCCAATTTTCCAGCCATTACCATATTTACTAAAAGTGGGCAAGGAGCATATTTTGGATTTTTGAACCCATCGTACATTACGTTTAAAATGGAAAGACAAACGTCCAATCCGATGAAATCTGCTAATTGCAATGGTCCCATTGGATGCGCCATTCCTAGTTTCATTACGGTATCAATTTCAGAAACTCCGGCAACGCCATTGTATAATGTTTCGATTGATTCGTTAATCATTGGCATCAGAATTCTATTGGCAACAAATCCTGGATAATCGTTTACTTCGGTTGGAGTTTTCCCTAATTTTACAGATAGTTCCATGATAATTTTAGTCACTTCATCTGATGTCGAATAGCCACGGATGATTTCAACCAATTTCATAATCGGCACCGGATTCATAAAATGCATTCCGATTACACGCTCAGGATGAACAACTTGCGCTGCAATTTGAGTTATAGAAATTGATGAAGTATTGGTAGCCAAAATCACATTATGATCGCAAATTTCACTCAATTGTTTGAAGATATTTAGTTTCAACGTTACATTTTCTGTGGCAGCTTCAACTACTAAATCAGTTCCAACAACGCCATCTTTTATGTCGGTGTAAGTGATAATGTTTCCGATGGTTTTGTGTTTGTCGTCTTCAGTAATGGTTCCTTTAGCAACCATTCTATCCAAGTTGGAAGCAATTGTTGCTATTCCTTTTTCTAAAGATTTTTCGGAAACATCGATTAATTTTACGGTAAAACCGCTTTGTGCAAAAGTGTGGGCAATTCCGTTACCCATTGTTCCTGCGCCTATTACAGCTATTGTTTTCATTATTTTTGTTTAGTTTGTATTTTTTAATATTTCTATTTCTCGTCTAATTTCAGTTAATAATTGTTCTTCTGTTGGAAGATATAATTGGTATTGACTTGCTAAAATCGAATTGTTGTTTTCTGGTAATGAGTATTTTACTACGGCATCGTTTTTATCAGCACAGAGTAAAATTCCGATTGTTGGTTTTTCGTGTGCTACTTTTTCAACGCGGTCATAATAGTTCACATACATTTGAAGTTGTCCTAAATCTTCGTGGGTTAATTTGTGTGTTTTAATTTCAAATAAAACAAAACATTGTAACAATCGATTATAAAAAACTAAATCTATAAAAAACTCATCTCCATCTAAATGAATTCGTTTTTGTCTTGCAACAAATGAAAATCCGTTTCCAAGTTCTAAAAGAAAATCATGCAGATTAGTAATTATGGCTTGTTCAAAATCTTTTTCGTAATAAGCGCTTTCACGTTTTAATCCTAAAAATTCTAAAACTAATGGATCTTTTATAATTTCATTTGGATTGGTAGGAGTAACTTCATTTCTGGCAATAGCCAAAACACTTTCTTTATCATTACTCAATAATAATCGTTCAAATAATTGACTGTTTATTTGTCGTTCCATTTGACGAACTGACCAATTATTTTTTGCGGTTTCTGCTATATAATATTCTCTTTTATCTTCATTGTCAACTCCTAAAAGTAATTTGTAATGCGACCAACTCAATTGCGTCCGCAGTGTGGACGCAATTGGAAAAGTTCTATAAAATTGTCTATAGCGTTCTAATTGCCTTACAGAAAACCCACTACCATATTCAGGTTGTAGTTGCTCCGATAAATATTTTATTAAATAATTACCATAATCAGCTCTATCTTTTCCTTGTTGTTCCTCGTTGAAAATTCGTTCACCGATATGCCAATACATAACCGTTCGATGGTGATCAACCGAACGAATTGCACCTTCTTTCGCTTTCGCAATTAAAGATTTTATTTCATGTATCAGGTTTTGGGATAAATTCATTTTTACTTTTCGTTCATCGAATCAATAATCATGTAAGCAACTCGCAACGCCTCAGTTCCATCTTCTAAAGTTACAATTGGAGTGGTATTATTATTTATTGCATCAGCAAAAGTTTCCAATTCGTCCAAAATGGCATTATTTGGAGCAACATCTGGATTGTTGAAATAAATTTGTTTCTTTTCGCCTTCTGCATTTTGTAAAATCATGTCAAAATCACCTGGAACTTCTGGAGCTTCTTTCATTTTTACAACTTCACAAATTTTGTCTAAATAATCTACAGAAATGTAAGCGTCTTTTTGAAAGAAACGTGATTTACGCATGTTCTTCATCGAAATTCTACTAGAAGTAATATTGGCAACGCAACCGTTTTCAAATTCAATTCTAGCATTGGCAATATCGGGCGACTGACTCAAAACGGAAACTCCGCTTGCATGCACCGCTTTTACGTTTGATTTAACAACACTCAGAATTGCATCAATATCGTGAATCATCAAATCTAAAACCACAGGAACATCTGTACCGCGCGGATTAAATTCGGCAAGTCGATGTGTTTCTATAAACATCGGATTTTCAATCTGATCTTTAACCGCTATAAAGGCAGGATTGAATCGTTCTACATGACCAACCTGACCTTTTACATTGTATTCTTTTGCCAATGCAATAATTTCTTCAGCTTCTTCAACAGTTGTTGCAATTGGTTTTTCAATAAAAACGTGTTTACCACTTTTGATAGAAACCTTGGCGCATTTGTAATGAGAAAGAGTAGGAGTTACAATATCTATGACATCTACAGCATGAATTAATTTGGCAATGGTATCAAACTGTTTGTACCCAAATTCGGCTGTAATTTTAGCTCCGTTTTCTTGATTTTCATCATAAAAACCAACTAGTTCATATTTTTCTGATTGATTTAATAATCGTAAATGTATTTTTCCGAGATGACCAGCACCTAAAACGCCAACTTTAAGCATAGAATAAAATTTTATCAAAAATACTAATTAATTGATAAATCGTAATTGATAATTGATAATTTGTTTTCTATTTTTACGGAAACAAATTTACACCCAAATTGAAAGATACGAACAAGCATCAAGGACTTAGAAATCAACTGGCTAAAGTTTTAGAAGAAAAAGGAATAACAGATAAAAATGTATTGGAAGCGATTAAAAAAATTCCGAGACACTTATTTTTGAATTCTAGCTTTGAAGATTTTGCTTACCAAGATAAAGCATTTCCTATTGCTGCTGGTCAAACAATTTCACAACCTTATACTGTAGCATTTCAAAGTCAGTTATTGGAAGTAAAAAAAGACCATAAAATTCTTGAGATTGGAACTGGAAGTGGTTATCAAACAGCTGTTTTATGTTTGCTAGGCGCAAAAGTATATTCAGTTGAAAGACAGAATGAATTGTTTAAAACTACCTCTTTATTATTACCAAAACTTGGAATTCGACCGAAGCATTTATCGTTTGGCGATGGTTATAAAGGATTACGAAATCATGCACCATTTGATAGTATTATCGTTACAGCAGGTGCGCCAATTATTCCAAAACCATTAATGGCGCAGTTAAAAATTGGCGGTAAATTGGTCATTCCAGTCGGCGAAAAAGATCAAATTATGACGATGCTAATTCGTAAAAACGAAACACAATTTGAAAAACATGAATTTGGTGATTTTAAATTTGTACCGCTGTTAGAAAATAAAAATTAGTAGTCCATATTGTTTTTAAGAATTACTATATTGTCAATCTAAACCAACCCTAGAATTAATGAAAAAAATTATTGCTATTTGTATTCTTTTTGTATCAATTTCGTTTGCACAAGATACTGAGAAAAAAGTTTGGGATTTATTACTTGCCAATAAACGTGTTGATGCACGAAAATTATTTGATAAAGAATTGAAGTCTAAAATTAATTCTAACGTAGATTATCTAATCTTAGACGGAATGTTAGATTATGAATTAGGTAAATTGAGTTTTGACGATGCATTTCTTCAAAAATTTATAAGTGTTTGTAAGCAAAAAGAATATTTATATCCATTATGGTACAAGCCGTATATGATGGATAATACAACTGCAAATGGTTTTAATGATTATACCTATAAAAAAATAGACCATTTAGCAGCTAGCGAATTTTTTGGCAATGATGTGCTAACGATATACTATAAAGGGGTTTGCGACAGAAAACGTAAAAATATGGATGGCTATTACAGCCAAATGAAGAAGCTAAATGCAATTGAAGATTGGCAGTATTGTGGCGTATTTGAGAACTTGAACGATAGTGGTTTGGAAACTGAATACGAACCTGAAATATATGCCAAAAGCGATAAACTTTTTGATGCTAATAGTAATGGTAAAGTAGGTTGGTACGTTCCTGTTGATAAACAGAATGAAGGTTTTCATTTTTATGCTAATGAGTCTGAGTATGGAAATGGAATTATGTATGCTCAAGTTTTTATTGAATCAGATGCTGATAGAATTGTACAACTCAACTTTGGAACAAGTTCTTCAATAAAAATATTTGTAAACGATGTTGAAATATATGTAAACAATACAGCTCAAAATACTGATTTGAATGCCTATAAACTACAATTTAGTTTGACAAAAGGAATGAATAGGTTGTTGGTCAAGTCTTCTACAAGAGCAAGTAATGATAATTTTTTCATGTCAATAACGGATGAAAATTCAGCTAAAATCTCTAATTTAAAATTTTATAATTCTTTTCAACCTTACTCTAAGTCTAATTTAGAAAAATTAAATCCTATTGAATTAAATCCAGATTTTGAAGAATATTTTAAAAAGCAAATAGCTAAAAATCCAGAAAATGTTTTGTATCAAATTTTGCTTTTTGAAGCTTATTCTAATAACAGTAAAAATGATTTAGCGAATGATGTACTAGAAAAGTTAGTTGCGAAATACCCAAAATCATCTTTGATTCAAGTAATGCAAATGACGAATTATGCCAATAAAAATGAAGAGCAAGAAGTAGAGGAAATTGCATCGAATATGGAAGTAAACGATGAATATTATTATTACAATATTTTAAAGAAAATTCAAGATAGTGAGTGGTTAAAGACTGCAAATATTGTTGAACTTGAGAAGTTTAGGGAAAAAGCCAAAACTATAAAATCGGACATGATTACCATATTATACGATTTCATTTTAGCATCAAGAAAGGCCGATGTCAACCTTATGCTTGAAGGAATTGAAAGATTATTTGCAAGTTCAGATAACAATGAATTTTATGTAACATCATTTTCGCCAGTTTACGAAAGTCTTAAAAATAATAAAGCTAAAACCATTTCTATGTTGGAAGATTTGGTTGCCAAAAAAGATAACTTAGAGGCTTTAAACCTCCTAATTAACTATTACAATGCTGCCGATAGAAAAGCCGAAGTTGAAAAGATAGTCCATGACGCAAGTAATCGATATGCTTATTCCAATGCAATGCGAAACGATTATATTTCTATTTTAATAGATGAAAAAAGATATGCCGAGGCGCAAACTGAAATTGATAGAGCCTTACTAAATTTTCCTTATTCATTTTCATTTATGCAGAAGAAAGGAATGGTTTTTAATTATTTAAATAATGTAAAAGAAGCCGAAAAGTATTTTAGAATGTCACTTTCTCATAATTCAGCGAACAGTACTTTAAGAAAACAATTGTACGACATTACGAAGACACCAGACGAGATTGAAGAAGTCGCAACTAAAGATATTTATAAAGTT
Source organism: Flavobacterium sp. SP2 (assembly GCF_057626655.1). Lineage (NCBI taxonomy): Bacteria > Pseudomonadati > Bacteroidota > Flavobacteriia > Flavobacteriales > Flavobacteriaceae > Flavobacterium > Flavobacterium solicola. The sequence goes on along the minus strand of NZ_JBVHBT010000001.1, from coordinate 54,267 downwards.
ATTAAACAGCGCCGAAACACTACATTAAAAGGTGACTACGGAGTTACGACTTTATTAGATGAATATATTGTAAATGTACTGCCAGAAGGAGGACGAAAATCTAAGGTAACTTTTTTATATGAAATTACTTCTGAAAAAGGTATTGAAGAAATGAAAGAATATTCGATAGATTCCTACAGCAACACTATTTTAAAATCGGAAATTGTAAAAATTGACGGTTCAATAGTTCCAGCAGAAGAAGGTGATGGTACTCTAGTTTTTACCGATTTAAAAGTGGGTGATGTAATTTATGTTCAATATGAAAGATATGAAAATGCTTCTGGTAGATTTTATAAAGATTTCGATTTGTCCTGTTATTTCAATAGTTCTTATCCAGAAGTTGAAGCTATATTCGGATTTATTTATCCACAAGGAACTGAATTTATTTCAGAATTTGTAAACGGATCGGTTCCATCAACCACCAAGAAAATTAACAATAAGACGTGTACGATTTGGAAACGAACCAACGTTCCTGCAATGAATTTAAACGAATCATATTCGCCAGTTTATGGAGATTTAACCAATACAATTAAAATTTCAACAATTAAATCGTGGAAAGAAATATCCAATTGGTATTCTGATTTAGTAAAGAAAAGTTTAAAAATTGATAAAGTAACTAAAACTACTTTTAACGAAATTTTTCCAGCTGGATTTGCTTCATTATCGCAAGAAGATATTGCAAAAAAAATATATTCCTATATTGGTAATAATATCACTTACAGCTCTTTAGATTTTAGGCAAAGCGGTTATGTACCTCAAAAACCATCAAAAACAATAACTACAAAACTAGGTGATTGTAAAGATGTATCAACTCTTTTCGTAGCATTGTCTGAACTTGCAGGTTTAAAAGCTAATTTGGTTTTAGTAAGTACAAACGATAATGGGTTTACATCAATGTTGTTGCCATCAAACGATTTTAATCATTGTATTGTAAAAGTTGTGCTTGACGGAAAAGACTATTTTCTTGAATTGACAGATAAATACATGCCATTTAAAGCATTGCCAAGTTCATTGTTCAAAGCTAATGCACTTGTAATTTCGTTTGACAAAGCTGAAAATGAAAAATCTCAAATAATAAATATTCCGTTTGATAATGCAATTAAAAATACAAATGCGACTACGACAGTAATTTCTATCGATGATAAATCTAAGAGTTTCACCAACACATTTACTGTTCAAGGTGCTAATAAATCATATTATAACGAGTTGTTTTCGACTGCGACAACAGAAGATATTCGTAAGAAAAAAATAGAGGAAGAATACAATTCTAATACTAAAAAAGTAGTTACTTTACAATCTGCCAAAGTCATTACAAACGAAATTTTTGATAAAGACATTACTTTTGAAACCAAATTTTCAATTGCAGAAAAACTTAAATCAGTTGGAAATTTAAAAATTACAGAATTACCTTTTCTTGATAAAGTGTACACACGAGATATAATTTCATTAGAAGATAGAAAATACGATATTCAATACTTTAGTTATGAGAACAGTTCGAATTACGATAATACAATTGTATTGAATATTCCTGAAAATCAAAAGTTTACAGAGATTCCAGAAAGTAAAACCTACCAATATAAAAATCATAAATACGATATAAGTTTTGAACTGGTTAAACCAAATTCGTTAAAAGTTACGCGACAAGTTAGCATTCCTTGGGATAATATTACAATTGCTGAGTACCAAGATTATAAAAAGTATGTAGATGAAATAATCGCAACCGAAGAACAAATTGTTGGATTTAAATAGCAATTAAAATAAAACCCATCTTATTGTAGAAAATAAGATGGGTTTTTTACTACGTATTATTGCTCGATTATAGACAAGTAGCGTTCTAAACATTCTTTTTCTATTGTTGCCACAAATAGCAAAAAATCTTCTTTATTACCATTGGTTTGTGAAGTTTCTAACGATTGATAATAACTCATTCTGGTTTCATAATCACCTTTAATATTGGCAATTACAAATCCGTTTTGTAGTAATATCAAATTCATAACCAAGCGCGAAGTTCTTCCATTACCATCTATAAATGGATGAATTGTTACTAATCTTTGATGCATTTCTGCGGCTAAAACTACAGGATGAAGTTTATTTTTATTTATTTCATACCATATAAAATAATCTTCCATTTCTTTAGGAACAATAAAAGGTTGCGGCGGCATGTGTGCACTTCCTTTTATCATTACTTGAACTCTTCTGTAACGACCAGCGTCTTCTGGAATTATTCCTCGAAGTATTAAATTATGAATTGCTAAAACCTCTCTTTCATTAAAAGAGAAATTTCTATCCATTAATTGTTTTATGTAAGCAATAGCTTCAACATGATTTATGACTTCAAGATGTTCGCGCATGCTTTTTCCAGAAATTGTTAAACCTTCGTTTATGACTAAATCTGTCTCTCTTAGCGTTAAAGAGTTTCCTTCAATTCTATTACTTTCAAAGGTGTATTCCAATTCTAACGCTTGTGCGATTTTGAAACTATCAAACTTTCTAAATTTTTCTAATTTACTTTTTAAAACATCAATTTCATCAAGTAGTGTAGTTAAACTTGTGGACAGCTTTGGACTGATTTTATTATAAATGGCGCGCTCTTCTCGTACTTGATTCATTGCTTTCATTGCCAAATCATCATCGCCAATTTCATAAAGAATTTTTTCTTTAAGCCACGCAATCATTAGTGTTTCGTAATCTATATCTAACAGTTGAGCCAGTTTTACTACTTGTTCTCGGGTTGGTTTTCTTGTGCCGTTTTCAAACTTACTAATTAATGCTTGATCAATTTGTAATTGTTGTGCCAACTCACGAGTTTTTAAACCTTTTAATTCTCTTGCATTTTTCAATAAAGTTTTCATATCTATGACTTTTATTTTCATGACAAATTTAGTCATATTTTTATTGTAAAAAAAATAAAAGCAACTCTTTTTAAAAAATTTAATTAAATTCTTTTTTAATTCGGGCTAAATCACGTTTGGTGTCTTGTTCTTTTAAAGATTCGCGTTTGTCGTAGGTTTTCTTTCCTCTGCACAAGGCAATTTCTAATTTGGCCAACCCTTTTTCATTCGTAAACAGTCGAAGCGGTACAATAGTTAGACCTTTAGTTTCAACGCTTTTTGAAAGTGATTTTAGTTCTCTTTTATTAAGTAGTAGTTTGCGTTCGCTTCTAGCTTTGTGGTTGAACTGATTGCCAAAAGCATATTCTTCGATTGAAGTGTTGATTGCGAAAAGTTCTCCGTTATCATTAAACTCACAAAAACTTTCGGTAATGTTTGCTTTTCCTAATCGAATCGATTTTATTTCTGTTCCTGTTAAAACAATTCCTGCCGAGTATGTTTCGAGAATTTCATAATCGAATCGGGCTTTCTTGTTGAGTATGTTGGCAGTTTTAATCATAAGTTTGCAAATGTAATGACAATTGAACGAAAGTGCAATTTAATTTATAAATTTGCAGCATGATACAATCTAAAGATCCGTTACACGGTGTTACGCTTCAAAAAATTCTTGAAGATTTAGTTGACTATTACGGATTTGACACCCTAAGTGAATTTGTAAAAATTAAATGTTTTACTGACAATCCTTCTATAAAATCGAGTTTGACTTTTTTAAGAAAAACCGATTGGGCAAGAACTAAAGTTGAAAATTTGTACATTAGAACAGTACCAAAACTGAATAAATAATCAATACAAAAAATTCATTAGCCCTGATGGCAGTGGCATCCTTTTATAAAAAAATCCTTTCTTTTCGGAAAGGATTTTTTTATAAAAGATAAAACGTACAGCAGGAATTACCATGGTTGATAAAGCCCAAGCCATGCGCTTCTAAAAATTAGTTACGCTTCGGCAACGCCACGCCATTGTTTGATTTTTCGAGATAAGACAAGCATTATCAAGACAACAAAAACCAAGTTTAAATAGGTTAATACAAAGAGTGTATCGGGGTCTTGAAAATAGGTTAATCTCGGGTAAATAATGTCGCGCGATTCTCCAAAAGCATCGTTGTAACCACTTAGTTCTTTTGCAATTTCGATTATTAAATAATATACTATTGGTGTAAAGGCTGGTAACATCCAAAGCATGGCGTTAATAGTTATCCCCGAAATTCCTTTCGATTTTTTTCTGTAAATCACCACTAAAAAATAGCCAAATAAGGAAAGAAATAAGAGCAAAATTCCAGAGAAGTATACATATTGTGAACCGAAAATTGCTGTAATTATTCCCATTATAATGTTTATAATTCCTAACGAAACAACCGCTATTAGCCAATTTCTTCCTGATGTTACACGGAATGAAAATACTAAAAGTGAAATTCCGAAGGCTACGTAAAGCGAGATTAAAAATGTAGCCCAATTGATGTCGGGATTGTTGTAACTATCAGCAATTTTTTTATAGGAATAATGCAGTTGCTTTTCGGGAACATAGAACTTGTTGTACAAGTATTCTTGGTTGTTGATTGTTCTTATGTATTGCTCGGTGGTATCAATTTTTGGCGCATTATTGTTGTTGAAGTTTTCTTGGTAATATATATCGCGCTCTTCGCTTCCTATGGTTTTATATATTTCGAAATTTGGATAATCATAAGTCAATTCTACCCACTTATTTTCATCAATACTTGCTTTTAAATCATGTTCTTTCGCAATTTTTAAATAGTTTTTCATCAGGTTGCGAACCGAATCTTTTTGGTTATTTACCAACCACGTTTTGATCCGTTCTTTTAGAATTGAATCTTTTTCGGAATCAAAAAAACTATAATCGTTAATGTTTTTATTTAACAGCGAATTGTTTGAATACGATTTTCCTTTGTAAGTAAAATGAGTTTTTAATTGTACAGCTTCTACAGAATCAATTGCAATTGCAGCGGTATCTACAGCATCAACTTCTACAGCAGCTTCTACCGCAAAATTATTTTGATAATACGCATACGAACCGTTTACAAAAAACGAACCCATTGCCAATGTTTCGCAGCGTTTTTTGGCTTCGGCTTCTGAAAAATAACTACGAACTCGGGTTTCTTTTCCGTAAAAATAACTGACTAGAAAAGTTACGATTAACAAACAGGATAATAAAATTAACAGCCATTCTTTAAACAATGAAAAATTGTTTTTGGGATAAAATGTTTTTAAAGCGTTGTTTTTAAAGTAAAAAACCAACCAAAGTATCAAAGATAAAATGGATAACAGAACACTAAAAAAGATTAAAGTTCCTTCGCCAGCATTAAAACTGTAACTGTTTTCACTTTCTGTAAAATTTAAACCACCGTTATAATAACCAAGAATAAAGAAAACTAAATGAAAGATAATTGCAAAAGCTGTAAGAGGTACAATTTTTAAATTCCACAGAAGTGGTTGATTTATAAGAAGGTATTTTTGAATATTTTTGAACATAGTTTTAAGATTTAAGATACGAAAAAGCGACGGGTTGAATTAGAAATATTTCGGAAATAGTGTACCGGAATTTTACTTTCGATTAGCAATTTCATGAAATCATACACTGAAATTTTATCTGGAAAAGTTACAATATAAGTTCCGCCATTAAACTGTAATGAAATCATTTCTAGTTTTGTAAATAATTCTCCAAGCTCGTTTTGTGTAAACGAACTTTCAAATTCTATTACTAAATCATTGACTATTTGTTCTTCTTCATTGGAAACGAATTTTTCGTGAAGATTTTTTTGTTTACCATGTTTTAAGAAAATAACCTGATCGGAAGTTTTTTCTACTTCATACAATTGCTGTGAGCTTAAAACGATTCCGATTGGTCTAAAAGGCGATTTTGCTATAGCTTTAAAATCTTCTAAAACGGTTTGCTGTGCCAAAATATCAAGATTTGCTAACGGTTCATCAATTAGCAGTATTTTAGGTTTTCTAAGCAGCATTCTTGCCAATTCAAAACGCATCTTGTAACCAGACGACAAACTTTTCCAACTGTGATTTCTAAATTTTCGTAAACCCAATCGTGCAATTATAAGTTCTACTAGCAATTCGTTTTCTTCGGGTTGGTAACCGTAACTAGAAGCCGTAAATTGTAAATTTTCAAACATGGAACCATACCAAGAATCGGTGCGCTGCGGAATGTAAACCAGTTGCGTTCTTAAATCAAATTGATCTTCGTGGTTAAAATGATATTTTATTTTTCCTGCTGTAGCAAATAATTCTCCACACAATGCTCGCAACAACGTTGTTTTTCCGTTTCCATTTTCTCCAACCAATCCTAAAATTTCACCTTGGCGCAATTCTAGATCTATTGGTCCAAGTCCGAAACTTGATACACCATAACTTTTAATTAAACCCGAAGTTGAAACCAAAACTTCTTTATTGGCAAGTGGCTTGGAACTTAAAACAGCATGCAAATTGGATAATATTGCTTGGTATTTTTCTTTTTTTTCCTCGGTTACAGCTTCATTTTTATCAAGCCAAATTAGAAATTCATTGGTTTTTTTATACTGATTTACATCTTCAGTATCCAATGTCAAATCGATTATTCTCTTGGTAAGAATAGAAAAGTCTTCAAACTTTAGAAAGTTCTGTAACTCCTCGTATTGTTTTTCAAATTCGTTCATAGTATTGGTTGGTTTGTTTTATTATTTTTTAAAATTTCGTTTTAAAATAGAGTAAATTACTGAATCCCAAAATTTGCCTTCATAGAATGCGTTTTCTAAAAAATGTGCTTCTTTTACAAAACCATTTTTTAGTAAAACCTGTTCCGACGCTTTATTTTCAGGGTCAATAACTGCCTCGATAGAATGCATTTGTAAATCTTCAAATCCGTATTCCAAAACTACTTTTACGGCTTCGGTTACAATCCCTTTTCCCCAATATTCTGGCAAAATCATATAACCAATTTCGCAACGGTAATTTTCGGGTTGAATTCGGTAATGACCAATTATTCCTATAAGTTTAGGATTTCCTTTTAGTGTAATTGCCCAATTTATTCCTTCATTGCTTTCTATTTTAGAATCAATCATTTTGAAATGTGCCAGCGCTTCTTCGGTCGTGGTAACCAAAGGTCTTGGAATGTATTTCATCGTTTGTTCATCACCACGAAGTTTTAAGATTTCTTCGAGATCGGTTTCTGCAACTCTTCGTAATAATAATCGATTGGTTTCTAGATTTTTAAAAGGATGGAAGTTAATTGTAAGCATAAATCATTTTTTGAATTTATAAAATTGCTATCGTAAAAGAGCATTCAAATTGTTCGTTTTCTTTAACAATTTGTATGCCATCTTTTTCTTCTATTTTGCCATTCGAATTTAGGGTGTCCGAATATCCTAACCAAGGTTCGATACAAATAAATGGAGCGTTGACTTTGGTCCATATTCCTAAATTTTTAAAATCTGAAAAACTTACTTTCAAAATTTCTTTTTGATTTTCAACGATTGTAATTTCTTTAGATTTTAGTGATTTGAATATCAAAGCATCATTTTCAAAAGTAGAATAGGATAGCGGTAATTTCTTATTCTTTAAATGAACATCGAAATTTTTATCAGATACCAAATCATTTTCAAGAACATAGCATTGTAAAGTTTCTTGTTCTTGAAATTGTAATGAATAATTTTCAAAATTAGTTGGCAAGGCAAATGCAGGATGCGCTCCAATTGAGAACGGAATTACAACTTTGTCTTTATTAATAATTGTGTAACTTATGGTTAAAGTGGTTTCGGTTAAACTATATTTTAGTTGTAGTTCAAACTGAAATGGATATATTTTTAAAGTTGCATCGTCATATTCTAAGGAGAAAACAATTTCATTTTCTTGCTGATACACAATCTTAAAATCACAATCTCTTGCAAAACCGTGACGCGATAAGTTGTATTCTTTATTGTTATAGTTATAGGTATTGTTACGCAATGTTCCAACTATTGGAAACAAAACAGGCGAATGTTTACCCCAAAATTCAGCATTTCCTTCCCAAATATATTCGCGGTTGTTTGGTATGTTTTTGAGCGAACACAATTCGGCTCCTTTAGTATTGAATTGTGCAACGATTTTGGAATTATTGATTGTTGTTTTCAATGGAATTCTTAATATTTGATTAAAAAAATAGGTTGTGTAAATATATTTTATTAATTTTAGTTTTCCCAAATAAAAGTAATTTATTAAAACCAGTGCGTTATGAGTACAGAATTTGAAACAATAGAAAAAGAAACGATATCCAATTTGCATTTTCCAGATACCGATGTTTTACAGAGTAAAGAAGAAATTAAACAGAGATACTCAGAGCTCAATCGTGCATTATCATTAGGAAATTTAGAACATTCTAAAACAAAAATTTATTTTGAAGACAACCAATCTAAGAAGGTTGTTGAAACGACCGTTTGGGGTTTAACTGAAAACAGAGTGATTTTAAAACAAGGTAATGTTATTCCAATTAATAGAATTTTCAAATCTGCGTAACAAAAATCGAATTGTTAAGACTAATGAAAAAAAGTGCTTTCGAAATTATCGAGAGCATTTTTTTCTTTAATTTGTCAATCAAAAAAAATAACTTAAACTCATGAAAAACAATTTTTTTAAGGTGCTTCCATTGGTAGCTTTGTTTTTTGGACTTGCTGTTGCACAAGCGCAAGAAGGAAAACCAGTTAACAACTACAATTACAATGAGGCTTTTGGTAATAATTTTTATACCAAAAACGGAACTGAAACACGTTCTGCAAGTGGACAACCTGGTGCAAAATACTGGCAAAATCGTGCTGATTATACACTTTCGGCAACGCTAAACGATCAAACTAGTGAAATATCGGGTTCTGAAATTTTAACCTACACCAATAATAGTCCAGATAAATTAGGATTTCTTTGGATGAATTTAGATCAAAATTTATTTAAAAAAGATTCTCGTGGTAACGCAATTATTCCTGTAAAAGGAAGTAGAAACGGAGCGAAAGGTCAAGATTTTGATGGTGGTTTTAAAATAAAATCAGTTAAAGTACTTTCGTTGGTTGCAGGAAAATCGGTTGAGACCAACGCAACTTACACCATTACTGATACTAGAATGCAAGTAAATCTTCCACAAGAATTGAAAGCAAACGGTGCAAGCGTAAAACTTAAAATCGAATTCTCTTATGTTTCACCAGTATATGGATCAGATAGAACTGGAATTTTAGATACTAAAAACGGAAAAATATTTACTATAGCGCAATGGTATCCAAGAATGTGTGTTTATGATGATGTGTTGGGTTGGAATACAAATCCATATCTTGGAGCAGGTGAGTTTTATCTAGAATATGGTGATTATGATATTTCGATAACAGCACCAGCTAATCATATTGTAGTTTGTTCTGGTGAATTGCAAAATTCAACTGAGGTTTACACGGCTGAGCAGCAAAAACGTTGGGCAACGGCTAAGACTAGTGATAAAACAGTTATGATTCGTTCGGCTGAAGAAGTTACCAATGCTTCCTCTCGTCCTGCAGGAAAAAGTACGTTAACATGGAAATTCAAACTTAAAAATGCTCGTGATGCTTCTTGGGCTTCATCGGCAGCTTTTATAATTGATGCTGCAAAAATTAATTTGCCAAGCGGTAAAAAATCGTTAGCAATTTCAGCTTATCCAGTTGAAAGTAATGGTGGAAATGCGTGGGAAAGAAGTACAGAATATACTAAAGCATCTATAGAAAATTATTCTAAAAGATGGTTTGAATATCCTTATCCAGCAGCGACAAACGTTGCAGGAAATGAAGGTGGAATGGAATATCCTGGAATTGTATTTTGTGGATATGAGTCGAAAGCAGCCGATTTATGGGGTGTAACCGATCATGAATTTGGTCACATTTGGTTTCCTATGATTGTAGGTTCTAACGAACGATTATTCGCATGGATGGATGAAGGTTTTAATACATTCATTAACGGATTGAGTTCGCAAGATTTTAATAATGGCGAATACAAGCAGCCAGTTACCAATATGCATGACGCTTCTGGAACGTTAACCAATCCAGAAATGGAACCAATTATGGCTGCACCAGATAATTTAAAAGAAGCTAATTTGGGTATTTTAGCCTATTACAAGCCAGGTTCTGGATTGGATATGTTGCGTAATCATGTACTTGGTGCAGAGCGTTTTGACAATGCTTTTAGAACTTACGTGGCACGGTGGGCTTACAAACACCCAACTCCAGATGACTTTTTTAGAACAATGGAAAATGTAGCTGGAGAAGATTTGGGTTGGTTTTGGAGAAGTTGGTTTGTAAACAATTGGAGTTTAGATCAAGGTATTGTTAGCGTAAAATATGTAAAAAACGATGCTAAAAATGGTGCAATAATTACTATTGAAAATCTTGAAAAGATGCCAATGCCAGTAGTAATTGAGGTAAAAACTAAAAGTGGTGCAATTTCAAGAAAATCGTTACCAGTTGAAATTTGGAAACGCAATGTTTCTTGGACATTCAAATACGATTCGACTGAAGAATTGGAATCAATTACATTAGATCCAGATCATGTTTTACCAGATAGTAACGATGAAAATAACGTATGGACAAATGCTAAAAATGGTGTATTACAATCGGCAAATATGGATGCTTATTTAGGAGATTTTTCTAGCAAGCAAATTCCAATTAAAATTAATTTTACCGAAGAAGATGGAACTCTAATTATTAATGCTACTGGACAACCATCGGTAGGATTAGAAGATAAAGGAAACGGAAAGTTTACTTTAGACCAAGCTGGTTTGGTATTGCAGTTTAACAATGCAAAAGATGCTTTTACATTGGAAGTAAGTGGTCAAAAATTTGATTTTACTAAAGATAAAAAATAATTTAAAAAAATATATTTTGAAAGGCGCGAATTTTTTCGCGCCTTTTTTTTGATTGCAGCACTAGGTATTAAAAGTGTTAATTAATACTTATAGTTTTCATAATGTTATTATAAGTGGTTATGAAAACAAAATAGATTGTTTTAAATTTATAAAAACATTAAAAAATTTAACCATGCAAATTCAAATTAACACTGACAAAAACGTAGAAGGAAGCGAACGATTGGTAAAGTATTATACTGCCGAATTGGAAAAAGAATTAGCTCGATTTGAGGATAAAATTACACGTATTGAAGTTCATTTTGGTGATGAAAATAGTGGAAAATTTGGGCTTAATGACAAACGTTGTTTGATTGAAATTCGTCTTGAGAAAAAGCAACCTATTGCCGTTACGGATTATTCGGATACACTTGAAAAATCGTTTTATGTTGCTTTAGAAAAAAGTAAAAAAGTATTAGCCACAACATTTGAAAAAATGCGTGAATATTAAATAGTATTTTATTGTAATTGCTTGTATTGAAATAGCCCAGATTGCAGTGAAAATAGAAAATGCCTCCAGTGTTTGGAGGCATTTTTTATTGAAATGGAAAGCTGGAATGACGTATATTGTAATGCGCAAGCCATTTGCTCCCAAAAATTATTTTAATTTTGAATTAATTCGGTTTGGTTTCTAAAAACCAATTCGCCATCAAAACTATCTAACAAAATAATGCTATCAGTTCCGATTTTACCAGCTAAAATTTCTTTCGAGAGTTGGTTCAAAACCTCGCGTTGAATCATTCTTTTTACAGGTCGTGCACCAAATTGTGGATCGTAACCTTTATCCGCAAGGTAGGTAATTGCTTCTGGTGTAGCGTCCATGATTATGTTTTGTTGTGCCAACATTTTAATTACATTTTTGAGTTGTAATCCTACAATTTTAGTAATATTGTCGGTTGTTAATGGTGGAAACAATACAATTTCATCAATTCGGTTTATAAATTCTGGACGAACTGTTTGCTTAAGCAAGCCAAGTACTTCAACTTTTGTAGCTTCGGTTGCGGTTTCGATACTTCCTTTTAAGTTTTCAAATTTTTCTTGAATTATGGAACTTCCCATGTTGGATGTCATGATGATGATAGTGTTTTTAAAATCGGCCAATCGTCCTTTATTATCGGTTAGTCTTCCTTCATCTAAAACTTGCAGCAAGATGTTGAAGGTATCGGGATGTGCTTTCTCGATTTCATCTAGTAATATTACCGAATACGGTTTTCTTCTCACGGCTTCAGTAAGTTGCCCACCTTCGTCGTAGCCCACGTATCCTGGAGGTGCGCCAACTAATCGGCTTACGCTGTGTCGTTCTTGGTATTCACTCATATCAATTCGGGTTAATGCATTTTCGTCGTCAAATAGATACTCGGCCAGTGCTTTGGCCAATTCGGTTTTTCCAACTCCGGTAGTTCCAAGAAATAGAAATGTGCCAATTGGTTTTTTCATGTCTTGTAAACCGGCACGGCTTCTTCTAACGGCATCGCTTACTGCTTGAATTGCTTCTTCTTGTCCAACAACTCGCAAATGCAATTCGTCTTCAAGTTTGAGTAGCTTTTCTCGTTCGCTTTGAAGCATTTTGGTAATCGGAATTCCAGTCCATTTTGCCACAACTTCTGCAATATCATCTCTTGTAACTTCTTCTTTAATTAATGAAGTTCCGTTTTGATTATCTTGTATTTGTTTTTGTAATGCGTTAAGTTCTTCTTGAGCTTCTTTAATTTTTCCGTAGCGCAATTCGGCAACTTTTCCGTAGTCGCCATCACGTTCAGCGCGCTCGGCTTCGGTTTTGAAATCTTCAATTTGTTTTTTAACGGTTTGAATGGCATCTACTACGTCTTTTTCTGACTTCCATTTGGTAAAAATTTCATTGCGATCTTCTTTTAAATTGGCTAAGTCTAAACTTAAAATTTTCAATTTATTCTGATCGTTTTGTCTTACATTGCTATCGTTTTCATAGGAGTTCGACGAATATTCAACTTCACGTTTTATGGCTTCAATTTCAATTTCTAGTTGCATTATTTTTCGGTCAAGTACATCTAATTCTTCTGGTTTAGAGTTGATTTCCATTCGCAATTTTGAAGCCGCTTCATCAATTAAATCGATTGCTTTATCGGGCAAAAAGCGATTGGTAATGTAGCGTTGTGATAACTCGACAGCAGCAATTATTGCATCATCTTTTATTTGGACTTTATGGTGGGTTTCATACTTTTCTTTAATTCCACGGAGTATAGAAATTGCACTTTCGGTATCAGGTTCGTCAACTAAAATTTTTTGAAAACGACGTTCTAACGCTTTGTCTTTTTCAAAATATTTTTGATATTCATCGAGCGTTGTCGCACCAATAGCACGAAGTTCACCTCGAGCCAATGCAGGTTTTAAAATATTTGCAGCATCCATTGCGCCTTCACCAGCACCAGCGCCAACTAGCGTGTGAATTTCATCAATAAAAAGTACAATATCTCCATCAGATGACGTTACTTCTTTTACAACGGCTTTTAATCGTTCTTCAAATTCGCCTTTGTATTTTGCACCAGCGATAAGCGAACCCATATCCAATGAAAAGATGATTTTGTTTTTTAGATTTTCTGGAACGTCGCCATCTACAATTCGGTGTGCAAGGCCTTCGGCAATAGCGGTTTTACCTACGCCAGGTTCGCCGACAAGCATCGGATTGTTTTTGGTTCTTCGAGTTAGAATTTGCAATACTCTTCGAATTTCTTCATCGCGACCAATAACCGGATCTAATTTTCCAGTTCGAGCTAAGTCGTTTAAATTTCGAGCGTATTTATTTAAAGCATTGTAGGTTTCTTCAGCCGATGCCGAGGTTACTCTTTCTCCTTTTCTAATTTCTTGAATAGCGGCTTCTAGCGTTTTTTGAGTTACACCTTGGTCTTTTAAAATTTGGGCAACTTTACTTTTAGATTTAAAAATTGCTAGCAATAAATGTTCTATTGATACATACTCGTCGTTCATTTTCTTGGCAATAATTGTTGCTTCGGTTAATGACGTATTAGCATCTCTAGAAAACAGTATATCGCCACCAGAAACCTTTGGAAAACTCTGGATTGTACTGTCTAAAATCTTTTTAAACAAATCAATATTTACATTGAGCTTGTTTAAAATAAACGGAGTTACATTTTCATCAACTTCTAGAATTCCTTTAAAAATGTGTTCGTTTTCTATTTGTTGGTGACCGTAACTTTGCGCAATTTGCTGTGCTTGTTGCAACGCTTCTTGCGACTTAATGGTTAAATTGTTACTACTCATATATTTTTAATTTTGTTTTCTTAATTTTATAAGAAACGCGTCAATATATGTTCCAATTCAAATTTAACGACAAAATGGCATTTATTTTGTTAAATTTGGTGAAATTAATATGTTTTTATGACATTATTTCTTGTTTTGTTAATTATGTTATGACGTAACTTCAATTTTCTTTACATTTGTTTTGATATAATTTGCTATGCTAAGAAAAATAGATAAAGAATTTTGGTTGGTTATTTTTGCTCTTTCTTGGATAGTTCTCATTACTTTTTTATGCCAATTACCCATTAGTAATTCGGTTGTTGGCGATGAAGGTAGTTTTCTACAAGCTGCTTTAAAATTATACAATCAGCAGTTGCCAAGTGATGACAGACCCTTCTTAATTGCTGCTATTCAAGGTTTTCCATTGTTGTTTAATTTTCCAGTACAATCCGTTTACATATGGAGTTTTATTATAAATTGTGTTTGCTGGATTTTGAGTTCACTATTGATTTTTAAAATATGTAAAATTAGAGTAGGCGAGAAGTGGGCTTTTGCAGCAAGCCTGCTATTTCTTTTATGCATCGGAAATCTGGCAATAAACTTCAAGCTTTTGTCGGAACCGATTTATATCTTTTTTATATTAGTGTCTTTGTTTTTCATCAACTCTTTTTATTGTAAGAAGCAAATTAAGTTTCTACTCTTAGGTATTGTTGTACTTACGTTATCTATCTTAATAAAACCCTTGTCGATGGGTTTATTAGTTGTAGTGCTCATTGCCTGCTTTAAGAAATGGAAATCATTGTTTTTTAATAGGTTATCATTTTTACTTTTTTTAAGTTTCGGATTGTTGTTTTTTCAAATACAATCGATGAAATCACAATACGGAAATTATACAGTTAGTTATATTGATGCTTTTACGTACTATAATTATTTAGGAACTAGAGCTGATTGTTTGAAAAATAAATCAACTTTTAAGCAAGGTGAAAATGAGCGGTATCGGTATTTTTTAAAATTACCAAGTTCTGAACAGAAAAAAGTTGCCCAAGAAGATTTGGTTTTTCAAATTCGGTACAATTTGCCCAATTTAATTCAAGCGTATTTCACTACTATTTTAATAAATTCTTCGAAAGGAAGTGCTTCAATTCATGCATTAGAAAACAATTCGAACACTTTTTATTTTGATTTTTTTCAATATAGTTTTAAAGTAATTACCAAATTGCAAAATTGTATTTTAACCCTTATTGGTTTTTTGCTGAGTATGAATTGTTTAGTTCGATTTAAAAAAGACGGATTTCTTTCTGTTGTTGCAGTAGCTTTTTTTTATATTTTATTTGTTTCAGGAATTTCAAGCGATCAAGGCGACAGGTTTCATATTGTTTTGTATCCATTGGTTTTGATACTGCTTGCAAGTTTTTTTAATAGAAAATTTATTGATTGATTTTATCAATAATTCAATCGAAACAAATCATTTTATCATAGTTATAAAATAAATGAGAATGTCTAAATTTGAAAATTAATTGAAAGCTATGAAAATTGTACTATCTCCTGCAAAGTCACTTGATTTTGAAACGCAAATACCAGTTACTTCATTTACTAATTATGATTTTGTAAAACAATCAGTATCAATCGATAAGGTTTTGAAAAAACAAAAACCGAAGCAACTAATGGAGTTGATGAGTATATCTGATAAATTAGCGGATTTGAATTGGCAACGAAATCAAGAACGGAACGTATCAGAATTATCAGTTGAAAATGCTCGTCAAGCTATTTATGCTTTTAATGGCGATGTATATTTAGGATTAGATGCTTACACTTTGCCTGAAGATAAAATAGAAGTTTTACAAAATAAATTGCGAATACTTTCTGGACTTTATGGTTTGCTAAAACCTTTAGATTTAGTGCAGCCTTACCGTTTGGAAATGGGAACAAAATTGCCTGTTGGAAAAAACAAAAATCTGTATGAATTTTGGAAACCTACCATAACTAAAGCTCTTAATGATGAAATTCAGGATGGCGAATTGTTCGTGAATCTGGCAAGTAACGAATATTTTGACGCCGTTGATGTAAAGAAATTGAAAGTTCCAGTAATAACTCCAGAGTTTAAAGATTATAAAGACGGAAAACTGAAAATGATTAGTTTTTTTGCAAAAAAGGCTAGAGGTTTGATGGTGCGTTATATTATTGATAAAAACGTTGAAACTATAGAGGAACTTAAAGGTTTTGATTACGAAGGTTATGCCTTCGACTCTAATTTAAGTAGTGGAAACAAATTGGTTTTTACTAGATAAAAAAAGTCTCGTAAATTTTACGAGACTTAATAATTTAATTAAACGTATAAATATTCTTGGTATTCTCTAATGGTTTCTCGAGTGGCTTTTCGTTGTTCTCGAGATAATTCTCTCATAGCTTCAACACCTTTTCGAGCGCAACGTTTTACTGAATCTATTTTGCTTGAAAATTCTAATAACTTTTTGGCATCGTCTGCACTTAATTTTGATTTTAATTCATTTACAAACGAGCTGAATTCACTTACAATTTCTTGACTTTGCTCGTATTCTGATTTTAATTCTATAAATAGTTCGTCTATTTCTCTTGTAATATCTTTACTAATGGCTTCACTTTTAGTGCAAAGTTCCTTAATTATTTTATTTTCTTTATTACTAAAAAATCCCATAACGCCTACTATTTAATTAATAATTGTCTTACAATCAATCAAATATAAAAATATTTTTTTTATTTTAACATAATTGTTAATAAGTTCTAGTTTCTGTAAATAATAAATAGAGACTGATTATTAAAATTAATGCATGGCATCGGCTGGATTAATTTTGTTCTTTCCGCGTTTTATTAGAAATATAATTGGAATACAACACAAAAACATAATACCAAGATACATGAAAATATCCATGTAAGATAACACAGTGCTTTGTTTGGTAATTGTATATTCCATAGCTTGATAGGCTTTGTCTAATGCTTGGTTGGGTGTAAATCCTTTACTGATAAAAGCTTGTTGCAATTGTGCTATTCGTTGTTGTACTTCGAGTTTGCTTCCATCCAAATGCGATACCAAATTGACGCGGTGTTCTTGACTGAAACGCGTGATGAATGTGGTTATAATTGCTATTCCGAATGAACCTCCAAGTTGACGCATCATTCCAGTAAAAGCCGCGCCTTCTCCAATACTTTTTCCGCTTAAAGTGGATAATGATAAAGTGGTTATCGGTACAAATAATAATCCTAAACCAACACCACGCAAAATTAAAGGCCAAAACATGTGTTCAATGCCAGTATCAGGCGTCATTATGTTGCGCATCATGAAGGTGAAGAGAAAGAAAATCACGAATCCCAATCCGACCATATATCCTTGAGGAACGCCTTTTTGAATTAAATTTCCAATAATTGGCATCATAAAAGCGGTCGTTATCGAACCTGGTATTAGTAGTAATCCGGCATCGGTCGCTGTCCATCCAAGTATTGATTGCGTGTAAATAGGAATTATCAAAGTAGAACCATATAATCCAAAACCTAAGATGAAACACATTACTACTCCGATTCGTAAATTACCATCTTTTAAAACACCTAAATTTACAATAGGATGTTCATAAGTCAGTTCTCGCCAAATGAAAAGAAGTAAGCCGACTAGTGATATAATGCTTAAAATTACAATTAAATGATCGTTAAACCAGTCGTCTTGCTGACCGTGTTCCAAAACAAATTGTAACGAACCAATGAATGCAGTCAAGAATAAAATTCCCCACCAATCAACTTGATTGGCCTTTAATTTCTCACCGTATTTAGGGCTTTTTACAAAGGTTAATGTTAATAATGTAGCAATAATTCCGATTGGAATATTGATGTAAAAAATATAAGGCCATGAAAAATGATCTACCAAATAACCTCCTAATGGTGGACCAAGTGTTGGACCAACAATTACACCCATTCCATAAATAGCTTGTGCCATTCCTCGTTTGGCAACCGGATAACTTTCGGTAATAATGGTTTGCGCCGTAACCAAAAGCGCGCCACCACCAAGACCTTGAACAAATCGGAATGCTACCAATTCCCAAATGTTGGTAGCGTTTCCGCATAGAAATGATGAAACGGTAAAAATTATAATCGAAACGGCAAAGTAGTTACGTCTTCCAAATTGTTGTGACAACCAACTCGTCATCGGAATCACTATCACGTTAGCAATTGCATAGGCTGTAATTACCCAAGCCACATCGGTTAATGTAGCACCAAGACTACCACGCATGTTGGTTAATGCTACATTTACAATAGTTGTGTCTACAATTTCAAGCAACGCACAAAGTACCGCTGTTATTGTAATTATAATCCT
The DNA here is from genome assembly GCF_057626655.1 of Flavobacterium sp. SP2. Lineage (NCBI taxonomy): Bacteria > Pseudomonadati > Bacteroidota > Flavobacteriia > Flavobacteriales > Flavobacteriaceae > Flavobacterium > Flavobacterium solicola. The sequence continues at coordinate 35,877 of NZ_JBVHBT010000001.1, read as the reverse complement.
TCTAAAGCCGTATTCTACTAAATCGTCTGCTTGTGCATTTACTGCCATTTTAATTTTAATATTAAATATTAGATTTTAAATATCATATAATAGATTTAGATTGAAAGAAACTTTAGTAAGTAACTTATAGTGTAATCTAGTATCGAAAAAATACTATTATTTCAAAAGTACATCTACTATTTCAAAAGTACATCTACGTCAACATTCATACCTGGTCGTAACAATTTTAGTTTTTCAACATCATTACTCGGGTCGATTGAAATTTTAACTGGTAAACGTTGTATAGTTTTAACAAAATTGCCTGTAGCATTATCTGGAGGTAAAATAGAAAATCGTGAACCAGTTGCTGGAGAAAATGACGCTATTGTTCCAACAAAATCGGTGTCAGGATAAGCGTCAACTTTTATAGTTACCTTTTGTCCAACCACCATTTTGTTTAATTGGGTTTCTTTAAAATTTGCAATAACCCACGCTTCTGAATTATTGATGATGTAAAATAACGATTGTCCTTGTTGAATAAATTGACCAGGTTGAATGGCAATTTTAGATACTTGACCGTCAACAGTTGCAGTAACAACAGTATATTCTAAATTCAATTTAGCAGCATTTAAGACTGCCTGAGCTCGTTTTATATTGGCAGCAGCAACTTCAGCCTGTTTTCCAGAAACTGTCGTTCTAGATGATGCAACAGTCTTTTGATAAGCACTTGCTTTTTGTTGATCTTGTAAAATTCGTAACTGACTTTGTGCTTCCAATTTAGCAGCTTCGGCTTGTTCAAATTGTTGTTTGGTAATCGATTGGTTTTTGTACAGATTGCTATATCTCACAAAATCGTTCGTTGCTCTTGTTAATCTAATTTTAGCAGTTTCGATACTTCCGCTTGCCGATTGAACGTTGGCATCAGATACTGAAACTCCAGCTTGTGATGTTCCAATATCTGCTTTTGATACCGCCAAATTACCTTCGGCTGCAATCAATGCGGCTTGTGCTTCTTCAATTTTAACCAAATAATCTCTGTTGTCAATTGTAAATAATGTATCGCCTTTTTTAACAAAATCATTATCCTTGGCATAAACTTTAGTTATGTAACCAGAAACTCTCGGAATTATTGGATTCATGTTTTTCTCTATCTGCGCATCATCGGTAGTTTCGTGCGATAAAGAATGAATATATTTGTAACTTCCATAAATCACTCCTAAAGTGAAAAGTGCAATGAAAATAAAAAGGAATTTTTTGTTGGTTTTTTTCTTTTCCATGAGTGAATTATTTTGTTTGAGCTAAGTTGAATGAACTGATTAATTTTCCTGATGCAAATTGTAATTGATAATATTTTAAAGCAATATCGGCTTGTGATAATGCCAAATTGATTTTGGTTTGAAGTTGTTGTACATCGGCTTCTAATAAATCGTTGGTGTCTGATAAACTATTATCGTATTTGTCTTTAACAATTCGGTAATTTTCGGTTCCTTGAATTTCAGCTTGTTTATAAACTTCATTTTGTTTTAACGATAAATTGTAGTTTTCTTGAGCTTCGTGGGTTTCTTCTTTTATTCTATCCGATAAAATTGCTACGGCTTGTTTAGTTTCTTCCACACGGCTTTTGGCAAGCTTTACTTCTTTAGAGTTTTTAAAAATTGAAGCCAAATCATAACTGACACCGACTCCAAAATTCACCGCATTGGAAACTGTTAAAACATCTTTCAAATCGAAAGCAATATAACCGCCAATTAAGGAAAGTGAAGGATAGTAATTAGATTTTGCAATTTTTACTCCAGCTTCAGATGCTTTTTCTCTGAAATTTAAAGCTTCTAAATCACTTCTTTGGGCTTCCAAAACTAAACTTTGATTTTTTGCCATATCGTTTTTGATAGTTTCAATATCAATATCGATGATCGTATTTTCTGGCAATTGTAAAAGTGTAACCAATTGATAAGTGATAACATTAGAATTTTTGATTGCGTTGTCTAGCGAAAGTTGAATATTGGATTCCTGCAATTGCGCCTTCAATAAGTCGTTTCTTGCCAATAAACCATTATCAACCATAGCCGAAAAATCTTTTACACGTTGTTTGGCGCTTTTAATATTTTCAGATATTAGTTTAGCCATTTCTTGTGCTTTGTAAAGATTGGCAAACAATTCTACTACTTCTAAAGCCAATTGCTCTTTGGTATGCGAAGCTGAAAATTTTTGTGATTGGTATAAATTATCCGATGCAATAATATTGTTTTTTAGTTTAAATCCACTAAAAATAGGCATTGCAACATTGGCTTGACCGAGTAATAACTGACTTATTTTAGGCGAAGCAGAAGGTTCGGCATTAGGATCGCTAGATGCAGAACCTAAATTCGATTTTACATCGGCATTTGTCAATCGTAAATATTGTCCCGAAATTTTAACGCTTGGATACAAATTATTTTTAACCGATTCTAATTCTAATTTAGATGTTTCTACGCGAGTATTTGCCAAATTAGCTTCGTTACTTTTAGTAATTGCAATTTCAATAGCATCTTTTAACGAAAGGGTTTTTCGCTCTTGCGATTGCATGCTTACAATTCCTAATAATAGAAAAGTAAGCGATAGAATAGATTTAATTTTCATAAACTAAAAGTGCTTTAATTGTTTTTTGAATGTGTTGTGTGAGTTCGGTTTCTATATAATGGGTAAAATCTTCATCTGTAGTCAAACCAAACAAATCATGATAAAGAGCTTTATTCATATGAAAATATACTAATGATCCGATGATGATGGGAGAAAGGAGTGCAACATTTACGTTGGGCTGAAATAAACCTTGTTCTTGACCTTCTTTTACAATGCTGGTAACAAGTTGTAAGTTGTTCTTTTTTACTTCTGTAAAAGCGTCAAGATTGATGTCGCGTTTTTTGTTGTTAGCTTCTTGATGTAAAATCTGATGAATATCTCTGTTCGAGTTAACCTGATGGATGTAGTACTCAATAATACGTTCAATTTTATGAATAGGAGAGATGTCTTCCTGAACTAAATTCTCTAATTTTAATCCTAAACTTCCAATTCTATAAAGTACAATTGCTTCTAAAAGTTTAGATTTTGAACCAAAGTAATAGGAAATCATTGCAATGTTGATAGAAGCTTTTTTTGCAATGGCACGAACTGATGTTCCGTCAAAACCTTCTTCGGCAAATAGCTTTTCTGCGACTTGAAGAATTTCGATTTGCTTTTCATTAAATTCCATTTTACAAATGTGATTTTAAATTCGACTACAAAATTAAACATTTGTTTAATTTAAACGACCGTTTAATCCGTTTGTTAACATTTTATTAACAATAAAAAAGCAATAGGTAATATCTATTGCTTAGGTTTATTAATTTGAAAATAAATAGTTTAAATAAAATTACTTAAAGTATATTATTGATAAATGATTCAATAGAGTTCTTTCCATTGGTAGTAAGAAAATTAATAAAGGCACTGCCAATTATAGCTCCTTTTTGATGTGTAATTGCGTTGTTAAATGTAGTTTTAGAATTGATTCCGAATCCAATTATTTGTGGATTTTTAAGATTTAATGCTGCAATTCGTTTGAAATAATGGGCTTCATTTTCTCCAAATCCTTCACTACTTCCTGTTACACTTGAACTACTAACCATGTAAATAAAACTGTCTGAAATGGCATCAATTTGCTGAATTCGCTCACTTGATGTTTGCGGTGTAATTAAAAATATATTTTTTAAATTATTGGATTCAAATGTTTCTTTGTATTGGTTTTGATATTCTAGTAAAGGTAAATCAGGAATGATTAATCCGTCGATGCCGATTTCATTACATTTTTGACAAAAAGCTTCAATGCCATACTGATACATCGGATTGAAATACCCCATAATCAAAAGTGGTATTTGCACACTTTCTCGGATGTTTTTCAATTGTTCAAACAACAATTCGGTTGTCATTCCGTTGTGTAATGCAGCTGTCGAACTCGCTTGAATAGTTGGCCCATCTGCAAGAGGATCACTAAAGGGAAGTCCGATTTCAATCATATCGACTCCGCTTTTTTCTAGCTCTTGAATTATTGAAACGGTATCGTTTAGTTCCGGGTAACCCGCTGTGAAATATATAGATAGTAGTTTTTTATCTTCTGCTAATTTTGAATTTATACGATTCATCTGTTATAATTTAAAATAATCAATGTAAGTATTAAGATCTTTGTCACCGCGACCCGATAGGTTAATTACCACAATGTCAGTTGGTTTGAATTGTTTTTTATCTAAAACTGAAAAGGCATGAGCAGTTTCAATTGCAGGAATTATTCCTTCTGTTTTAGATAATTCTATACCGCTTTGCATCGCGTCTTCATCTGTAATCGCAATGAATTCAGCACGTTTAGTTTCAAATAAATGTGAATGTAAAGGTCCGACGCCAGGGTAATCCAATCCTGCAGAAATCGAATACGGTTCGGTAATTTGTCCGTCGTTAGTTTGCATCAGCAACGTTTTACTTCCGTGAATAATTCCTGTTTTCCCTAAGATAGAAGTTGCTGCGCTTTCGCCAGATTCGACACCTTTTCCTGCAGCTTCAACAGCAATAATCTGCACCTCTTCTTCGTCTAAAAAATGATAAAAAGCTCCGGCTGCATTGCTTCCTCCACCAACACACGCTATTACATAATCTGGGTTTTCAACACCTTCTTTTTCTAATAATTGTGCTTTTATTTCTTCTGATATTACGGCTTGAAACCGCGCGACCATATCAGGATAAGGATGCGGACCAACTACAGAACCGATAATGTAATAGGTGTTTTCGGGATTGTTGATCCAATCTCTAATCGCTTCATTCGTTGCATCTTTCAAAGTTTTAGAACCTGAAAGCGCCGGACGAACTTCCGCGCCAAGCATTTTCATTCTTGCAACATTTGGAGCTTGACGTTTTATGTCGGTTTCTCCCATGTAAACAATGCATTCCAATCCCATTAAGGCACAAACAGTTGCGGTTGCAACACCGTGTTGACCAGCGCCGGTTTCTGCAATTATTCTGGTTTTACCCAGTTTTTTTGCAACTAGAATTTGTCCGATGGTATTATTGATTTTGTGAGCGCCGGTATGGCATAAATCTTCACGTTTCAAGTATATTTTTGTATTGTATTTTTCGGATAATCGCTTTGCAAAATAGAGTGGAGTAGGACGACCGACATAATCAACGAGTAATTCCATGAATTCTTTTTTGAACGATGGTTCGGCAGTAATTTTTAGGTAATTAAGACGTAATTCTTCAACGTTTGGGTATAGCATTTCGGGAATAAATGCGCCGCCAAACTGACCATAATAGCCATTTTCATCAACATTGTAACTAGTTTTCATGTAGCAATTTTTTAAATAGTGATAGTTCTTTTTCGTTTTTTAATCCGGGATTAATTTCAAATTTACTGTTTACATCTAGTGCGAAACATTTATTTGAAACAACTGAATTTTTGAATTCCTTAATTTTTTTAATATCTTGTAAACCAATGCCTCCGCTAAGAAAGAATGGTGTTTCTAATGAGTAGTTTTTGAGTAAATTCCAGTCAAAAGCAGTTCCGTTTCCACCAGGTAATTTCCCTTTGGTATCAAACAAGAAATAATCGCAAACCAAAGCGTACTCTTTCAAAATTGCAAAGTCAAATGCAGAATCAATTGCGAACGCTTTGATAATCCTGTTTTCTGACAATTTACTTTTTACATTCTTGCAAAATTCGGCGCTTTCATTTCCATGTAATTGTATAAATTCTAAATTATGTACTATTACTTTACTCATTATTTCATTGACAGAAGCATCCACAAAAACGCCAACTTTTGCTATTGACTTGGGAAGATTTGGTATAATGCCGTCAAAATAGCGTGCTGATTTTTCCCAAAAAATAAATCCTAAAAAATCGGGTTTGAGTTTGGCGATTTCAAGAATATTTTCTGAATTCTTCATGCCGCAAATCTTTAGTTTCATAAGCCTAGTTTTGAAATAAATTCTTTGGCCGCTTTTCCAGAATTGGTAGTTTTCATAAAATTTTCGCCAATTAAAAATCCTTGATAATTAAAGTTTTGTAGCTTTTTAACTGAATCAAAACTTGATATGCCACTTTCTGAAATTTTTACAAATTCATTTGGGATTTTTGAAGCCAATTCTTTGCTGATATCAAGGCTAACTTCAAAGGTTTTTAGGCTTCTGTTGTTAACGCCAATCATATCTAAACTAGGCATAATAGCTTTGTTTAACTCTTCTTCGTCGTGAACTTCTAGCAAAACTTCCAAGGCTAAAGAATGCGCAAATTCAGATAAATTCTTAATTTCTTCTCGTGTTAAAACCGCTGCAATTAGCAAAATCACATCGGCTCCAAATGCTTTAGCTTCTAGTATTTGATATTCATCAATTATAAATTCTTTTCGTAAAAGTGGCACATTAACAGAAGCTCTTGCTAGTAATAAATCGTCTAGCGAACCGCCAAAATACTTTCCATCAGTTAAAACTGAAATACCACATACACCAGCGCTTTCATATCCTTTTACTACTTCTTCAACCGTCAAGTTGTAGTTTATTTCGGCTTTCGATGGAGAACGTCGCTTGTGTTCAGCGATAATTCCAGATTTACTTGCTCGTAAATTTTTACTCAATGAAATGGTTCTGTTTCCAAAAAGCACAGAATTTTCTAATTGTGTGACTGGAATTAGTGACTTCTTTAATAGTACTTCTTTACGTTTATCGATTATTATTTTATCTAAAATATTCATTTGCTTAGTTGTTGTAATTGTTTTAATTTTTCTAATGCTTTTCCGCTGAAAAGGCTTTCCTTGGCTTTTTCAAATCCGTCCAAAATACTTGTATTTTCTACTGTAGCAATTGCCAATCCAGCATTTGCTAATACAACATTGTTTTGAGAATCGGTTCCTTTTCCTGAAATTACTGAATAGAAAATAGCTGCCGATTCTTCAATTGTGTCACCACCTTTAATATCTTGTAAAAGTTGTTTTTCTAAATTAAAACTTGATGGTTTTAGTATGGTTTCGGTGTTTCTTGAGATTATTTTCGTTTCGTCGGTTAATGATATTTCATCAAATCCGTCCAAGCCATGTAGAATGCAGAAGTTGGTGTCGGTATTTTGATACAAATAACTGTACATTCTTGCTAGCTCAAGGCTAAAAACACCTACCAATTGATTTTGTGGAAACGACGGATTGACCATTGGTCCCAACATGTTGAAGAATGTTTTTACGCCTAGTTCTTTCCGAATTGGACCTACATTTTTCATAGCAGGATGGAATAGTGGTGCGTGTAAAATAGCAATATTAGCTTTATCCATACTGCTTTGTAGAAAATTGGCGTCAGAACTTAATTTAATCCCTAAAGTTTCCATTACGTTGCTTGATCCAGAGACAGAGGAAACTCCGTAATTTCCGTGTTTGGCAACTTTAATTCCTGCGCCTGCTGTAATAAATGACGCTAAAGTTGAAATGTTAAACGTGTTTTTTCCATCACCACCTGTGCCACACAAGTCGATAGTGTTGTATTGTGAAAAATCTACAGGTATGCATAATTCTAACAAAGCTTCTCGAAAACCTGCCAACTCTTCAATAGTAATGCTTCGCATCATGTAAACGGTTAAAAATGCCGCAATTTGACTTGTATTATATTGTCCTGTGGAAATGTGTACCAAAATAGATTTTGCTTCTTCTTTGGTAAGTATTTCGTGATTTATCAATCGATTTAGTATTGTTTTCATGTTTTATTTTTGACCTAAAGGAATTTTTTAATATATCTGATATCTAATATTTAAAATTTGATATTAAGAATTTATCCAATTTTCTAAAATTTTCTTTCCGTTTGGTGTAAGAACACTTTCGGGATGATATTGAACGCCTTTAACATCGAATATTTTGTGTCTAATAGACATGATTTCGCCGTTTTCATCAAGTGACGTTATTTCTAATTCTTCTGGAAAATTCTCTTTAGATATAACCCATGAGTGGTAACGACCAACTTCTATAGTTTTATTTAAATCACTGAAAATAAATTCATCATCTACAATTATTTGAACTTTTGATGCCACTCCGTGATAGACTTTTTCTAAATTAGTAAGGCTTCCTCCAAACACTTCTCCAATGGCTTGCTGACCTAAACATACACCTAGAATACTTTTGGTTGGTGCGTATTTTTGAATTACAGCTTTCAATAATCCGGCATCAGATGGCAAGCCTGGTCCAGGTGAAAGTAGTATTTTATCAAATTTTTCGATTTCCTCTAGCTCAAACTCATCGTTTCGTAAAACTGTTACAGTACAATTCAAATCTTCTAGATAGTGGACTAGATTGTAAGTGAAGCTATCGTAATTGTCTATGACTACTATGTTTTTCATGTTTTTTTAGTTTCTGAGATTCTAAGTTTTTAGATTGTACTATTTTGTTAAATGTTTTCTGCAATTTCTAATGCTTTGTCTAATGCGCCTAATTTATTATAAACTTCGGTTAGTTCGTCTTCTTCGTTAGAACTTTCTACAATTCCGGCTCCAGCTTGGTATTGTAAATTGTGATTTTTACTAAGAAAAGTTCGAATCATGATGGCATGATTAAAATTTCCATTAAAATCCATAAAGCCAATTGCTCCGCCATAAAAACTGCGGTTTGTGGTTTCTATTTCGTTTATTAATTCCATTGCTTTGTGTTTGGGCGCGCCAGATAATGTTCCTGCAGGAAAGGTGTCGGCTACTACTTGCATCGAATTGGCTTTTGGAAATAAGGTACTTGTAACTTTAGACACCAAGTGAATTACGTGCGAAAAAAACTGAACTTCGCGGTATTTTTCTACAGTAACATTATTTCCGTTGCGGCTTAAATCATTTCTGGCTAAGTCGACAAGCATTACATGTTCGCTGTTTTCTTTGCTGTCTTCGGACAATTTTTTGGCTAAAATGGCGTCGTCTTCATCATTTCCAGTTCTTTTAAAAGTTCCTGCAATGGGATGAATTTCTGCAATTCTATCTTTTATGATTAATTGTGCTTCGGGTGATGATCCAAATATTTTAAAATTTCCGTAATCAAAAAAGAATAGGTAAGGAGATGGATTTATGCTTCGTAATGCGCGGTAAACATTGAATTCGTCACCTTTGAATTTTTGTGAAAATCGTTTTGACAAAACCAGTTGAAATACGTTTCCAAGTTTGCAGTGCTGTTTGGCTAACGTTACATTCGCTTTAAAATCTGCGTCGGATATATTGGATGTTTTTTCGCCTTCTTTTTTGAAGGTATATGAAGCAAAATTGCGCGCTTGAAGTAACTGAATAATTTCGTCGGTATTGTTTTTATCATCTAAAGAATGACAGAAAATATACGCTTCATTTTTAAAATGATTTATGGCAATTATGTTTTGATATACTGCGTAAAATAGATCTGGAATATCTTGGGAATTAGGTTTTTTATTGATGGTTGTTTTCTCAAAATAACGAACTGCATCGTAGTTTATGTAGCCAAAAAGTCCGTTGGTGATGAACTTAAATTTTTCGTTGTTGGATTGAAATTGAGATGCAAATAGCTGGATTTCGTTGGCAACGTTGGTTTGGTTTGTAATTGCTATTTCTTGCGTTGTATTGTCTGGATATTGTTTAGAAATAATTTCGTTTTCAACTTTTATAGAAGCTACTGGATTGCAACAGATGTACGAAAAACTGTTGTCGTTGGCATGATAATCGGAGCTTTCTAACAGAATACTATTTGGAAATTTATCGCGAATTTTTAGGTAAATACTAACAGGTGTAATTGTGTCGGCGAGTATTTGCTTATAATTAGTTTTTAAAATGTAGGTCTTCATATTATTTTTTACTTTTTATTTGTTGAAATGCTGAAATAAATTCAGCATAAAAAAAAGGCTTGTCGTGATTGACAAGCCTTTTTGTGATATTTAGATTTAAAATATACTTATAGGAACTTTGTTCACGACGCACGACGTAAATTGTTCCACCACCAAGTATTGTTTAAAATGTTGTTCATTGTACTTATTTGTGAAGCAAATGTATAGATAGTTTTTAATATTACAAATTTGTTTTGGTAATTTTTGTAAATTTTATGATTTGTTGCAGTTGCAAGAAGGATAGTAATGGAAAACCTTTTATTTTTTTTCTTTTTAAAAAATAAAAGTTTGGGAATGGATAGCCAGGTGCGCTTTTTTCGGCGCACTTGCCCAAAAGAAAAAAACCTTAAAGATTTCTCCTTAAGGTTTTATAGCAATTTTTATTTTTTTTATTAGAACTGTAATGAAACAGTCAATTCGAAATCGTCGTTGATTACGTTATCTCCAAGATTTTCGAAGAAGTTTTTAGATTTAAATTTGATTCCGTATTTAGTTCTGTCTACGTTGAATGCTGTAGTTGCAGTGTTTCCTTTTACAGTTAAATCAAATTTTACTGGACTTGTGATGTCTTTTATTGTTAAATCGGCAGTTACTGTGTAAACTCCGTTTCCTTTATCAGCGATAGTTTTGAAAACTAATTTAGAAGTTGGGTACTTGTCTGTTCCAAAAAAGTCGTCTGCTTTCAAGTGTCCTTCTAATTTTTCTTTTCCTTGACCAGCTTTTAAATCGGTTACTTCGATAGATGCTGTGTTAACAGTGAAAGTTCCACCAGTTAATTTTTTTCCTTTGAAAATTAAAGACCCTTCTTTAATTCCAACAGTTCCAGAGTGTGAACCTGTTACTTTTTTTCCAACCCAGTTGATGGTACTTTTGCTTACGTCAACTTTTTTAGTTTGTGCTGTAGCGATTGTTGAAACGGCTACAAATAATGCCAATGCGATGGTTTTTAAATTGTTCATTGTTTTTAAGTATTTATTGATTATTAAATTGTTATGAATAAATCTTCGTTAGATTTTCTTACTTTTTTGTACCCTTGTGTAGCATCTTCTTCACTTCGGTAACCTATTGTTGCTACAAGTGTTGCATGTAAACCTTTTTCTGGTAAACCTAAAATTTTATCGTACTCTGCTGGAACGAAACCTTCCATTGGTGTAACATCAATTTTTAGTTCTGCTGCAGCATTTAATAAATTAGCTAATGCAATGTAAGCTTGTTTTGCTGCCCAATTGTTTCTTACGTCTTCTGGAAGTGAAGAAATATTGCCTTTCATCATTTGCGCATAACCTTCAACAGCTTCTGCAGGAACGCCTCTTGTTTCGATTATGTTATTGATGTAGGCATCTATTTGTGAATCGCCATAATTGGTTTCAATTGCAAATACGAATAAATGTGATGCATCTACAATTTGAGATTGACCCCATGAAACGGGCTGCAATTGTGCTCTTACTTCTGGATTTTCTACAATTAGTACTTGGTAAGGTTGTAATCCGTATGATGATGCAGAAAGACGAATAGCTTCTTTTAAAGTTGCTATATCTTCGGTAGAAACTTTTTTAGTTGCATCGAATTTTTTGGTTGCGTAACGCCAATTGGCATCTTGAATAAAATTGCTCATAGTTAATTTTTATTTTAATTGTCGGTATTTTTCTAGTAAATTGTTTAAAGTGATAAGTTCTTCTTTGGTTAAATTATTAGCAAATAGTTCTTCGTGTTGCACTACTTTTTCATCTAAAATTTTTAATAAATTCAAACCTTTTTGTGTTATTTGAACTTCGATTTTTCTTCGATTGTCAGGGCAAACATCACGAGTTACCAAATCTTTAAGAAGCAGTTTATCTATCAGTCGCGTAGTATTACTATTTTTAGCAATCATTCGTTCTTGAATCACACACATGTTGGCAGGAGTTCCTTTTTGACCTCGTAAAATACGCAATACGTTGTATTGTTCGCCAGATAATTCATGAGGTTTCAATACTTCATTAAATTTATCTCCAATTACATTTTGAGTATACATAACATTTAGGATGATTTTCTTAGCATCCGTAAGTGTTACATTCGATTTTATTACTTCTTCAATTGTCATATTGGTACTTGCGATATTTGTAGGTACAAATGTAAAAACTTTTTTATTTGTATATACAAATGTATTGTTATTTTTTTGTTAATAGTTCGTTATCTAGAAAAGTAGTTGAACTTGTACTATGTTGCAGATATATTCTAAAAAATGTATTTTTACAAAAAAAAATACTAGTATGAATTTATCTAAGGAAGATTGGAAGGCACAGCTTGAAAGTGATGTTGATGCAATAATTATAGATGTACGAACCGAAGAAGAATGTAGCGAAGGGATAATTCCGAACGCGATTATAAATGATCTATTTAAAGGTCAAAGTTTTATATACAGATTGGAAGAACTTGACAAATCGAAAAGTTATTATGTGTATTGTAAAGCAGGTAGCCGAAGCCAACAAGCTTGTACTATTATGAACCAACTTGGTTTTGAAAAAACTTATAATTTGATTGGAGGTTTTATGAATTGGGATGGTGAAGTTGCACTACCTAACTTGTAGCAGATAGGTAGGTTATACCATCATTTTTTTTTACTCTTTCAAAAATAGCATAATAGAATTCTTTTATGTTTTTGCGATTCAATTGACTTGTTTTTAGGGAGTGTTGTTCATTATTATTAAGCTTTATGACTATTTTGTAAAAATAAAATTTATGAATAAATGCATAGATTAATGATGCTATTGATAATAAACCTAACGTTACCGTTATAGTTAAATGTATCTCGGTATTGATAAAAAGAAAAATAGCTGCCACGATACTTGTAGTTAGAAAAGCCAAATTGGTATAAAAAACTCTTTGTTTAATGAGTTTAACTTTACTTATTGATGCTATAGAAATTTTGTTTTCAATAGCATTGCCAGCATTGATAATGATTTGTTTATCAGTTATAATTCCAAATTTTTTATCAAATTTTATTTGATCAATTGATTTCATGGGGTGTAAATTAATTGTATTAATTTACGTAGTGAAGTTTTTTTTGGATTTAGAATTTTTGTTTTTTTTAAATTAGTGAATTAGTATCAAAAATTAATATCCAAAAGTTTAACATAGGCGTACATGAAAATTGAAACTTAATTTCTTTAAACTACTGTTGTTGGCCTTTTAATAATATCGCTCTTGTTCGCATTTGTGCAATTCCCAACGGTTTTTTAAAAAATTATAAATCACACTGTTTTTCTTTGTGTTTTCGCTTGCTTCAAATTTTCCGCCATAAGGTTCTTTACTAGTACACATCATCATGGTTGTTCCTCTTAAAGCATATTTAGTATTGTCTTCATACATAATAATTTTCATATCGCCAGGATCCATTCCGCCTCGGCAGATAATTACGTACGGCAAAGTAATTTCAGTAATACCATCTGTATCTACATCTGTTATAGTAGTTGCTTTTGGAATAAAACCGGTGTACCAATCAACGCCGTAACATTTATTAAAATCATATAATTTCCAAATACGAGTGAATTCTGTTTCTAAATTGGTTTTTCTAAATAGATACGCATAAAGTTCTGATTTATCTTGAAGAACAAAACTAGTTGAATTTTCATCGTAGTCTTTCCAATTAAATTGTCCTGTGACAGTTTGAATTAAAATGTTTTCACCCAAAGAGTCGTTCCATTTTAGTGCTTCTACCACTGTTCCTTTAAAATCTAAAGATTTAGGAATTTCGTCGTATGAAATTGTATCTATTATTAATGATTTATCTGAATTTACTTTATCCCAAATGTTTTGCCACACTGCTGGTTCAAGTTCTTTAAATTTTTCAGAGTTAATTTTATTTTGACCACAATTCAAATTAAAAATTAAAAGTACAAGTATTCTTATTCCGTTTTTCATATAATTACTGAAGGATTTTATGTCTTTAATTAAAAAGTATAGTATTTATAAGCCGATAACTTTAATTTAAGTTCAAATTCAAAAACAAAAAACAAACTTTAAGTCAAGCTTTTTATCTTATTACTGCAATGGTTCTAATCATGGATATTCAAATCCAAATTCTATATTTTTAAGTTTGTTATTTTTAAATTTGTAACTAGCATAATAAATAGGCATGTTGTTATTGTACAACAATTTGGTTTTACTATCATTGGGTTGCTCAATTCTGTAGTTAAGTTCAATGCTGTTTTTTGAACTGTCTTTTGTCGTATAGCAATTTCCGAGCTTTTTAATAATTTCATTTTTGCTTAAACCTAGTTTAATTCCTTGTTCGGTTTTAAATTCGGTAAAATTTAGTAGCTTATTATTTTCATTTGAATTTTCCGAATAAGAAATCTTAAAAATACTTACTTGACTGCGATAACTACCTGGATGAACTGTTAAACCAAGTTGTTGTTTTTTGTCATTCGAATAAAAATAGTGCGTTGTGTCACCTCTTAAGCTAGTTTTTTCACCTAAAATATCTAAAGTACTTTCTACATTACTAATTTTAATACCCACAACCGAAGTATCAGGATTTGAAAAATGACATAAGTCTTGGTTCAACTCAGGCTTGATTACTTTTTCTTTTTCAGATGGTTCATCTTTTTTTGTAACTACTTGTTTTTCAATAGTTTTATTTTCTATATCGTTTTCTGATTTTTTACAATTCGTTATAATAGAAATCATAAAAAGTAGTACTAATAGTTTTTTCATGTTTTGATTTTTTTGGTAAGGTATTTAATCATACTACATTTTTTTGACTAAACGAAATAGGTAAGTGGTTCCATAAACTTATGATTATCACAAAAAATTAAATTTTTATAACAAACTTAAAATTAAGTTTGAAAAAACCAATTTCTTAAAAAAGCTTTAATTAGAAGTGCATTTTAATTTTCATCTTCTGTTCCGCAATAGTCATTATAATAATAGATCATTTCGGGTATTGTACTAACTTTAAATTCTCTTTTTTTAATTTTTTCAATTACAGCTGGGCAATCAAAAAAGTACCTTAATGATCTACTTTTAAAACTGAATGTTAATTCTGTCGCATTTGCCTCATTATTCTTTTTAACATAGTATGCACTTGAAAAATCATAATCGATGATTCGTCCAGAAGTATTAAAACCTGTATTTATTTTTAATCCATAAAAGGATTTTTTATATAAATTGACATTTCCTTCTTCAATAACTTGCATAATTATTGGTTTCGAATATTTATCGGGTTTGATATATTCATATTTTTCAGTGAATCCATAACCTGAAAAAATTAATCCTTTAGCAGTATCATATTTCCATTCACTTTTTTCACTTTTTAAATCAACTCTGAAATAGATTTTTTCATTTTTAATTTCTCCATATCCTTTTATTGAAGTTGAATCAATAAAAATAATTGTGGCTTCTCTTTCTTGGCTGAATATCGGAAGTGTCAAAAATAAAAAGACAATGTAGAATATTTTTTTCATTTGATTTATTTTGCTGACTTTTTTCTACCAGCATTTTCTGATTTTAAGACGTTGCGAACTACCATGACCAAGCCTTTACAAATATAAACAAACCTTATAATTAATAACCTTTCCTATTTCTGATAAATCCCTTGTGTAGCAATTTCTTTAACGGCTGTTACCAGTAGCTTTTATTTTCTACGGTTTGCTATTCTTTCTAGTAACACTTCCAATTCTATTTCTCCACCAACATTTTCATTCTGTTCAATTTCAAATACTTTTAACAATGAAGTCAGAGATTCCCTTTTCCACGCTTCTTTTTCCACGCTTAAAGTTTTTGAAAACCTTTCAATATTCTGAAATGTAAGTTTCGCATTTATTTCGAGTTTCAATTGGGATATAAGCTCACTTGATTCGCTTAATTCTGTTGGCCAATCGCTAATTGCTTCTAGTAAATTTTCCGCAACAGGTTTAAAGTTATTTTCTGTCTCATCATTTTCTACAGCGGTAATCAATTCTTCTGAAGTTATCATTTTCTCGTTTTATGCTTACGTAGTGAAAGTTACTGGCAAAGTTTCTGCGCTTCTCGTCAGTTGCGAAGTTTGGAACTTTATATTTTCTATCAAATATAAAATTTCTTGTAAAACTTAAACTTGAATTTACTGCAAAATTCGCAATCTTGCCAAACTCCTGTTGTGCGTTCGACATTATTTTTCTTCAAAACTATTCAAACATTTCAACATAATACTCATATTAGTTTCAAGATTATCTTCCAATTGACAAGAAGCAGTTAATGAGTAATATACACCTTTCTGTTTGCTTTTTAAAAGTAAAGAAATTGTTTTTGTAGATTTTTTATTATCCGATTTAAAGTGAAAAAAGTAAGATTCATAACTTGTATTTTTTGTTTTACCACTTTCTACAATTTTTTCATTAGAATTTTTCTCAATTAACTTTTTCATTGATTCAAATTCTGTTTTCAAATCGTTATTATTTTCTTCGCTTTTATACTTTTGGACAGAGATTATTTTAGTAAATCTTGTTATCGAATCTGTTTGTCCAGCATCAATTCCATGAATTATTTTTTTATTGTCATATTCTTCAACTTTCCAATACCAATTTTTTGGAATTAAGATTGAAAAATCATTTGTTGGATAAGTAATTTTTGTTTTTGCGAATTTGACAGGTAAATTTATATACTCATCTACAGTTGTAAATTTTTCTGAACAAGACGTGAAAATCAATATGATTAAAGCTAATTTGATAAATTTCATTTTCTATTACGGGTTTTCTATAATGACGCAGAACGTTTCGTAGTTTCATAAAGTTGCGAACTACCAAGACAAAGCCTTTACAAATATTAACAAACCTTATAATTAATAACCTTTCCTATTTCTGATAAATCCTAAGCCACAACCTTTCTTGCAACGGCTGTTATATTTTTACTCAAAACCATATCTCAAAACCATGTTAGAATTTACATTTCGTTTTCTCATCTGGGCAGGTTTCCATTCTTTCGTTTTAATAATTTTATTCAATTCACTTTCAAAATATTTTTCAAATTTATGATTAGATTTTATTTCAAATAAAAATCCAAAATTTGTAATTTTTGCATTTCCATATTTGTCCACAAAGAAATATATATTTACAAAAGCTGAAACATCATAATTAGGTCTTTTTACATAACCTTTTGGGTAGATAATTGCTTTATCAATTTCGTCTTGCATTACTTCACTATATTCATCTTCGCTATCATCCTTGTCATTTGGATAATTTGGTCTTATATCACATTTAGCATAATACATTGTGTCATTAATATGCTTATTTAAATATTTCTCATCTGCGCTATTTAGCAATGAGTCGACAAATTTTTCTCCATATTTTTGATTAATTTTTTCATCCATTAATTTGCAATAACAATCTTCAGTTTGATTTTCGTAAACAATACAAGAAGAGCCTTCATTTCTAAATTCAAGATTGTTTTCTTTAAGTATTTCTATTAATTCCTTTTCATAGCGTAGATAATGATTATAAATATTCCCTGAATGATGACAATAAGTTAATTTACCATTTTTTATTTCTTTTTCTGCTTCTGAAATTTCTTTTAAGCAAGTAGTATCTTCTTGTTTAATTGATTCAATAAATGAACGTTTCGGTTTACTTTCAAATTGGCATGAAGCTAAAGTTATCAATGAAAATATAAAAAGAAATGTCTTCATAAAATTTGTTGTTCTTTTAAGGAATAGTAATCGCATTTATATAGCGCCATTACAATTCAGTTTTCCACATTCTTTTTTCAGTGTCCACTACAATCACTTCTTTATTATCAACTTTCTGAATTCTTTTTGGAGTAATCTCTTTTGGAAATGAAATAGTGTGTTTAATTTCAAAAAAGTCATTTTTATATTCAAGAATCTGCATGTTATATGCTTCGTCAGTTCCAGGATTATTTAAAACTATATACTTTTCGGTATTTTCTATTCTCAACGGAAAACCTTCAAGTAGTAGTTGTCTGCAACTTTTGGTTTCCAATAATATGTAGCTCTCTGAATTATATTCTATTTTTTGTATAACTATGATTGTGTTTTTAATTACACCAAGCTCTTCAAATTTCACAAAATTTTCGTCAGAATCAGTATCTGAAAACTCTATTTCTTTCTTATTTTCACATTGAAAAGACAAAGTAGTACGACCCCGATATTTATTTTCATTTTTGACCATAGCTATTTCTTCAAACTTTTGCTTTACAATTGAGTCGTTCACTTGAATAAACTTATTTTGTGAATAAGCACAAAAGCTTGAAAGTAAAATTAAAAAAATATATTTTCTCATGGATTCTGATAAGGTGTCCTATTGTGTTTCTCGGCTTCAAGAAATGGCGAATTTCGTAAAGACATATTTACTACTAAGATAAAAATTCTTGCGAAAGAAAGAGGTGAATTTACTACAAAATTCGCAATCTCGCCAAACGCCTTTTAGCAGTAGCTATTTTTGTTTATCCCAAACTTCAAGCATTGTTTTTAAATCGCTATACTCTTCCAAAAACGCTCCATCAGGTTTGTATCTATTTTCGAATTTATAAAAATAGTCACGTGCTTTATTGTTTTTTGAGATTGTTGCAATGAAAAGCCGATTCACTAATTGCATTTTTTCATCATTAAGTTTTTCGTCTGCGCTTTCAAATTCTTTTAAAGTAAGTAATATTTCAGCGTTATTATATTTTCTAATTTCTTGATTAAGAAATTTTTTTCTTTTTAATTGTTCATTTTGAAAGTGAAATTTTTCAATGCTCCAAATAGTTGAAGTATAAGTTCTGTTTTTTCCAGTTGGTAAATTAATTAGTTCTTCAACAATTAAAGTGTCTTTTGTTGTTTTTAAATTACACGTTTCTGTTGCGCCCCAAAAATCAATTATCTTTTTTTCTCCACAAATAGTTAGAACAAATTCAGAAAAATCTATTGGTTTGTTTTCACCATTTCTATAACCACATAATGCAATTCTTTTTCCGTTAGATAATTGATAAACTGTATCTGTTTTTGTACCTGCAAAATCATTTTCTGCGCATTTACACTCTTCATTATTTGCTTCAGAAACTGATAAATTATCTTTTTGTACTCCTTCTGGATTTGGAACTAATTCTCTATTTTGATAATATTCAGTTTTGATTTCACTCGATTGTTTACAAGAAACAAAGAGGAGCAAAGTGCTAAATAGTAATATTTTAAGTTCGTTTTTCATATAGTTACTGCTAACGTGTAGCCGCTTCAAGAAGTGGCGTACTTAATTCACTGAAACTTACAAATATAAACAAAACTTATAATTAAAAACCTTTCCGATTACTGATAAATGCCATGCCTCGCAATTTCTTGAAACCGTTGTTAGCAGTTGTTTTTTGTTAGTCTATTGTAAAGATTAAAAAAAGAATAACTCTTTTGTCAGTGCTCACAAGCTTTATTGTTTTTTCGGCAGTGACAGTATCATACTTTTCACTAATGGCCAAAAGATTATTTAAATTAGGTACTTCGAAACTAGTAATTATTTTTCCATCTTCTTGAATATCTAATCTGTATTTATCATTTAATGTTGTTAATGGAATTATTTCATCATCTGAAAATCCGACTGAAAATGGTGATTTAAAACGTTTAACGTAAAATGGATTTGATTGCAGGTAAGTTAAATTGTCTGTTTGATTAACCAATAAGAAAAACGATTGCCATTTTTCACGAATTGACCTATCGACCATACTTTCTTCTTCAGGATATCTAGTACCATCTTCCACTAGTTTCAGGTTATAGTAATCATTTTTAATTACTCTTACACTAGTCAGCCGTACTTTATGGCTTATATCTGAATTTATTTCAGGCAAAATTTCGTTTTTCACAAATAGATAAATCACTGCAATAAAGAAAATTATACCTAAACTTAGATAAATCGTAAGTAGTTTTTTATTTAAGTTTGTCATGATCGTGATGTGTATTAAAATTGCTGCTAACGAGTCTCGGCTTCACGAAGTGGCGACTTTCAGCACGGACTAAACAAATATAACTAAAAATTTATATCACCAGCGTACTTTCCTGACTTGCCCAAGCCAAGCCATTGATGCAAACCAATGTTAACAACAGTAATTATTTTACAAAGTATCTTGTTTTATTCAGATTTCCAACACTTTCAAATAGTTGTAAATCAATTCCTTTTTTCAAATCTCTACTTGCAGTTGCGGATGATAAATCTTTGAATGTATTCATATAATCTTTACGAGTAAATACTTTCGCACCAAGCTTTATGAAGTATTCTAAACGATCAATATCTTTTAAAATTCTATTGTTGTAACTAAGTAAGTTCTCTAGAGATTTGTTAATTACATCAAGCATATATTCAATGAAGAATGTTGATTTCCCATTTTGATCACTAAGCGACAGCGATTTATAATATTCATCTTGTGTTTGGCTAATTAAAGTTTCAAAAGGCAAAAACTCAAATATTGGATATTCGTGCATTAATATTAAAGTTTGCCACAATCTTCCCATTCTTCCATTCCCATCCAAAAAAGGATGAATAAATTCCATTTCATAGTGGAAAACACAACTTTTAATTAATGTTATTTCTTCTGAGTCATTCAAATAGTCAAATAGATCTTTCATGAGAAAAGGAACATTTTCAAAAGGTGGAGCCACATGTTCCACTTTATTTCCTTTCACTATTCCAACTCCTTTCGTTCTGTATTTTCCAGCACTTTCAATTAATCCATTCATTAGTAGGAGGTGAGCTTTTAAAAAGCTTTTATCTGAATTGAATTTATATTCTTCAAGTTTTTCGTAAACTTTAATTGCATTTAATACTTCTAAAACATCTTTTTCAGGACCAATAATTCTTTTATTTTCAATTAAGGCAGTGATTTGCTCTTCTGTTAATGTATTGCCTTCAATTTGTAAAGAAGAATGGATTGTTTTAATTCTATTCTGTTTTCTTAATTGAGGTGATTGTTTGCTTAGGTAATTGGCATTTACTTCTCCAAGCTTTTCAGATATGGAAGTAATTAATTTTAAAATCGTAGGAGTAATGTCATATGGTGGCTTCATTGATAATATCATTTGATAGTATCAAAAGTAGTTTTTTAAAACTGAATGTCCAAATAGTATTGTTGTTAACGAGTCTCGGCTTCACGAAGTGGCTACGAATCAAGACCAAGCCTTTACAAATATAAATAAAACTTTAAACTAAAGACCTTTATAATTTCTTATAAATCCCGTGTCTTGTCATTCTTGAAGCCTTTGTTAGTGGCTGCTTTTTAAGGACATCTTTTTTTGAACTCTTCCGAATTGAATTCAATAATTTCTCGACGCAGCCTCGACAACTTCTCGACAAGGCTTCGACAATTTCTCGACAAGGCTTCGACAACTTCTCGACAAGGCTTCGACAACTTCTCGACAAGGCTTCGACAACTTCTCGACAAGGCTTCGACATTTTCTCGACAAGGCTTCGACAACTTCTCGACAAGGCTTCGACATTTTCTCGACAAGGCTTCGACAACTTCTCGACAAGGCTTCGACATTTTCTCGACAAGGCTTCGACAATTTGTCCACAGTATTAGAAACAAAAATACGCGATGATATAAGTTCGGACTTTCATCAAAGCAACACTTTTTAAAGGGCATTCTGATTCATAATAAGTCACGCTCCGCTTGGTCTCCTAACTTTACGGAGTTAAAAAGGTCTAAAGCTTCCTAACTGAATGTGATAAAAGCGTTGCTAAAGTTCTTCAATTTTATAGAATCAAAAATTCCGCAAGGTAGAGAGACCATGCGGAATGTGTTGCTACATTCCAAACAATTTTTTATCGTAAGCTTCCGCATAGAGTTTCGGTAGCACTTTCTTTCTATGACGTTTTCTTTTTCGTTCAGCTTCTTTTAAAGTAGCAAAACAATATGATGACTCATTAAGTACAATTAATCCTATGTGATTGCAATTTTCAGCAATAATAACTTGCTCTTCTTGAATTCCGATACAATTAATTTCTATTTTTTTGATTTCACTAGTTAAAGTAAATTGGAAGTTTCCGTCTAAATCAGTTGTAGCAATCACTTTTGAGTTGCTAGTAATTTGAATGCCAGGAAAAGGTTCTAAATTACTACTCCCATCTAAAATTTTTCCAGTAATTATTCTTTCCTGTCCAAATGTCAGTTGAAAAAAAGCAAAAAATAATAGGTAGTTTAGATTTTTCATAATCTTGTCGCTATCGTCCTTAGGCTTCGCCTTTGTTGCGGACAAATTAACAGAGAATTTTTGGATTAGCCAAAATAGTATAAATACAAAAAAGCAAGTAAATCAATCGCAAATCCCCAATGAAGCGGAACCGTCTTAAGTTTGTTTTTAAGCACAGTTCTTTGTTGGCGGTAGTTATTCTTACTATTCGCGTTCTTTTATGAACATTATTATTTTATTTTTATCAATTTTCGAAATTATTGTATCGCCTTGTATTGTGTCAATTTTATAACTTTTATTACCGAATTTTAAGTGTTCTTTATCATTAACTGAATTTAGATATTTATAAGGTTTTTGTTCATTGCTATAATCATTTTCTAAAAAGCCTAATTTTTCAACTGCAAATCCTTCACTTCCAAGAAACCAATATTCATTAAGTATTCCGTTTTTATATCTATAAATATTTTGAATTAAGAAATCTGTATTTTCAAACTTTAAGAAACAGCTTTTAGGGTACATTTTTTTATTCTTTTCATTTTTTTTAGCAATGATTATTTTGACGTTTGGTTTTGTATAGAAATATAGAAATACAAAAACTGATAATATTACAGTTATTAATACAATTAAATATTTCGTTATGTTTTTCTTTGTTTTCAAGGTGCTCAAATAGGGGTACTGCTAACGTTCTTGCGATACAAGCAGTTTGGTGTTAAATAAGCGTTATCTTTCGGATTTACCAAATCCTCCAAATACAAACCAATTTTTCCATTAAGCCACATGCCCATATTGCTTGTAGCGTGTGTTGTAGGGCGTAACAATATGAACAAACTTTTACTATTTAAATTTAATTTCAATTTGTTTTTGGTTTTATTGCTTTTCATTTCGCAAATGGCTACGTATTTTGCACTTCCCTTAGGTTTGTAATTCCGATTATTTCAGTTAGTTTTTTCAAACCGTTTTTAGAAATAATTCTAAATGCGATTTCAGTTATTATAAATCTAAAAACCACAATAGACATTAATGTCGGAAGAATTAGTGCAATTGAAACTTCAATCTCCTTGATAAAAAATGATATAATAAATCCAACGATTGGAAATAAAAATATGATTGATAACATTATACGGAACGCTTTATTAATTGTAATTTCAATTAATCCTTTTTGTGATTCTAATTTTCCATGTAAAACACAAAATGCTCCACGTCCAGGTTCTGATGTGATTATTTTAAATCCGTTTGCATTTACTTGTCCAATAAACGCTTTTTTAGTCCATTCTGAAGAAAGAGAATCCGTAATCATCGTATTGTTTTCCAATTTCGATAATGCTTTCGAACTGTCATTTAATAATTCTATTTCATAATGTTTAATTGGAAATATATTCATTTACGTTCATTTTTTCAGTTATGCACTACAACCTTCGGCGGCTGGCTTTCATTGGCAATGATTTGACACTGACCTTGACAAATATACCGAAAAATTTAAAACACTTGACGCCATTCCGAAGGAATGAATTCTCTCACCAAGCGCTTGCTGAAATAGCCCAAGCCTTTGCCATTGAAGTAAACCGTTGATATCGATAGTGTTTATTTAATTAAAAGAGTGAGTCGCACAATTAATTATGCCTTGAAGAAATAAATTGTCAGATTTGAAATTTTTAATTTCTTCTTCTTTCATTTTCTTGAGATTACTCGAATTTGTCAAGTAATAAGTGATTGCATCTTTTACTTCTGCGTAGTTAAAAGTTAATCCAAAATATTTTTTTCCTTGAAGTTCAAACATTTCGTTTTTCTTTCTGACCGGAATATAGTGTCTATAAAAAATGGAATTATCTTGTATAAATACCTCACCCTCATTTCCTGAGCCTAATGCTTGCCATCCTTTTTCGTTCTTTTCTAAAAAAATCAATTCTGTTTGGCCAACTTTATAATCTATCCAGCGAGATGCACAAGTCCAATTCTTAAATTTGACGATCTCTAATTGTTTATTTGGTTTGCCTTTTATTATGTCTTCAAATTCAACTGTGAAAGTATCTTTGCTAACTGTTATTATTTTGCATCTACCAATTACTTCGGCCTTTTCAACCAGTTCAATAATTGAGTAAGGAGTATAATCTACTTTTATGTGTGTAGATATTAAAAATATTACTATTGAAATTATTTTCAGTTTCATAGTTAATAACATTATCAATAACGTCTCATGGCTGCATAAAGTGGCAACTTTTAGCACGGACCAATCAAATATAACCAAAATTTAATTACACCAGCGTACTTTCCTGATTGGCTCTGACCTCGCCATTGACGAAAACTGATGTTAGCGTTTGGATTTTTAGTTAGTTTTATTGTTTTTTTAAAGGATCTCGCAAGTATTCTGCAATTTCTATTATGTTCCCATCAGGATCAGTTGTAGCAATACCTTTAAGGAAACCAGAAGCTTCAAAAATTTCACTAGTAAAGACAATTCCTCTATTTCTTAACTCTTCGACAGTTTTATATATACTATTAGTTCTGAAGATAATGTGAGTGCTGGTCATTTTTTCATTACGATTAGAATTAACTTCATAACCAGCGAAAATAGAAATTCTTACATTTCCAGCTTTAACTGAAAACAAATTAATAGCAGGAGTTTCTTCAATAATTTCAAGACCAAGTTTGGTAACGTAAAAATCTTTTGCGTTTTCTATTGATGAAACGTGAACTTCTATGTGTTGTACTTCTAAATTCATAATATCATGAAATTGGTTTTTTTAGGCTTGTCACTACTGTTTCGTCGCTTGGCGTAGTAATCGCAAGTTAAAGAAAAATGTAATAAGAAATACTGAAATTTGGAGTATTTTCCAAGAAAGACAAAACAAGTTATTAAACCAAACGAGAGTTAGGCGATTGCAAAATGTATTTGCTTGAATAGTAGATATAAAACTAAACTTTCGTCTGGTTCAATATTATATTCTTCCTTAATTTATTCAATTGGATCTTTTTTTTCAAATCCAAATTCATAGAGACTACTTTCATCAGAAATAAAACAGCTATAATAATCCATTTCAATAATTCTATTAAAAAAGTCAACTGCTATATGTTCATATTTTTCAATTTCAATTGTACATGCAAATTGAATTGGGACAGTACTTCCTGGTCTTGGAAGTTTGCTATTTTCATTTCTATAGTTACGGAATTTATCTTTGAGTTTTTGTTTTGCAATTTCTGAAGTTGCTCCATGCTCCATAAACAGACACCAATTTGTTAAACTTGCAACATATTTAATATCTTCTTGTTCTGCATTTTCGTTTCTCCAAATTTCTAATGGATAATCTTCAAAATCCCATTGTTTTTTAAAGTACGATAAGGTTAGCCTATAAAATGCTTTGATGTGCTTCATTATTTGTTTGTAGTTTTCCGGTTTCTGATTGCTTGCGTCTTACGGGTAGGTGCTTATCGAGGTTGCGAACTTCGGAACTGATTATTTTCTATCAAAGATAAAATGTCATGCGAAAGAAAAATGTGAATTTTTCATATCTCTCGCCATTTCTTGAAACGGCTGTTAATGTTTATTTTTATTTTTTCCACTTTCTGTTTTACCATCTTCATTTTTTTCTATGTTGTCTAATTCTGGAGTTGCACTAATTCTTGATAAAAAATGAATTGTTCCAGTTGTTTTAAATTTTTTGGTCGCCCAAATTAGTCCAATAATAAAACCAATAACCGAAATAATAATTCCGAATATCATTCCATTTTGGTTTGGGAAATAATAATAAATTCCAAAACCAAAACCAATTCCAAGCAGAGTAGGCGACAATACAATTTGAATCCAACCTATAATTTCAGTTATTATTTCAAAAACTTTATGCATTTCTTTTTTGAATTAGTAATCATTCAATTTCAATAATTTAGTATTTAATTTTAATTGCAATTTTAAGTTAAACATTAATTGTTTTTATGTTTTTTTCTTTTGAGCATTACTATTTCGGCAGTTTTTGTAATTCCAATTAGTATTAAGTGTGCAAATAAAAATAATCCACCGTAAAACAAAATTGCTAAAGAATTTCCGTATTTGAAATTTTCTTCATCCGAAAATAGGTATACCATTAAAGAGAAATAAATTATGTAAAATATAAGATTTACTTTAAAAAATGTTTTTCTATGAATAATCAATCCTCTAACTAGATATAAAAGTAACAAAATGTAACAAATATAAAGCATTATATATTCAGAATCTGTCGGTAGCATATTTTCTGTTTTGTTTTCGTTTCTGCTAGGGCAAAATAGTCACAAACTTTCCGACGCTTGGCAAGGTTGCGAAGTTCGGAGCGAATTATTTTCTGTTAAAGATAAAAATTCTTGCGAAACGTGAACGTGATTTACCACAAAATTCGCAATTAAGAGAAACGGCTGTTAGCAGCTGTATTTTATTTTAATAACCAATAACAAATTCCACCAATTATTGCCAACACAACGATTATTTGATTAATTAATAAATCGTATCTCTTTCCGGGAATTTTGTGTTCAGGATATTCTATGTTCCATTTTCCTTTTTGTGCAAATTCAAGCAACATATTTGGTGTAACTGCTATTCTTTGGACGTGACTATTAGGCGGTTTAAATAACAATCCACCAATACTTCCGACACCTTCTTCTCCAGTATGAAAATACCACAAATAGGTTGTCATATCGACATTAAAATGCTTCGAATATTTCTCAATCAATTCGTGAAAATCATCTCCATAACAACCAAGATCATTTTCGATGTCGCTATCTTCGGCTACTTTTTTGGTGCCAATTTCTTCTTTAACGAATTCTAAAATTTCGGTTATGCTTTTCATGCAGGATGTTATGTTGTATAATATAGCTGCTAACGTGTCGCGGCTTCAAGTATTGGCGATGAACCAAGACCAAGCCTTCACAAATATAACGAAAACTTTAAATTAAAAACCTTTCAAATCTCTTATAAAACTTGTGCTTTGTCATTTCTTGAAACCGCTGTCACCAGCAGTTTTTATTGATATTCATCTTTTACTCTATTCCATTTTTTGTTTTTGTAAACATATATAGTTTTTAAATTACTCAAACACATACCTGTATAACCGTAATCAATTATTGCAATTGTATATTCTTTATTGAATATTGGTTTCAATATATATTTTAAATCTTTACAAATTTTTGTTTGAAAATTCAAATCTTTATTTAAAATTCTTAGTGAATCACGATTTATTATTTTAATGTTTCTTTTTAACAAGATATTTTCATCTAATACAAAATTTTCTGAAAGTTTATTCAAGCTATCAAGTTCCTTTTTGTTTTTTAGTGAAAGTTTTTTAGTGTAATAATTGACATATTGAAACGTTGGACTTTCAAGTGTATCAATTTCAATCATACTTTTTTTAGGGATATCTAATAAACAATCTAAATTTTCTTGAGAAATAATATATTCAATAAGTTCATTAGCCTTTTTATTATATTCAAATTTCGGCTTAATAATTTCCTTTTTACAAGAAACTAATAAAAATGTGAATGATATAAGTAGTAAAATTCTAATTTTCATACGATTTTTTTTTCGGCAAAATTGCTTGTAACGTTCTGCGGCTTCATGAAGTTGGGGATTTAGTAATTCCAGAACTTTCAATTAAGACCGAAGTTCAAAAGTACAAAACAAACTTTAAATTAAGCCCGAAACCCCCAATTTCTTTAAACCGTTGTTAGCAGTAGTAGCTTTTTTCATTACATGATTGAAAATAAATTCCAAAACGCTAAAAGGAATGAAATTACTCCTAAAAATTTTAAAATTATACTCTTATTTCGAATAAGTACTATTCCACAAAGGCTAAATAATATTGTAAATATAATAGCTGCTGGTTGAGGATTAGTTTCAATTAAAGGCTTTAAAGCATCTGGAAATCTCGAAATATATTTTGCTTTCATTGTAGGGAAATCATCATATAGGTCATTATTTTTCTCAACAAAAATTATCCAATCTAGCATGTATAAAATGCCAAATGTATAAAGAAATAAAGCTAAAATGTTTTTCTTTTCCATTACAAAATGTCTGATTAGTTTGAGGTTTGTGCTATTTCTCCTAACGTTCCGCCGCTTCTCGTCAGTTGCGAAGTTCGGAACTTTTTATTTTCCGTTAAAGATAAAAATTCTTGCGCAACGTGAACGTGATTTACCACAAAATTCGCAATTAAGAGAAACGGCTGTTAGCGGTAGTTATTCTACTTTTCGTAACAAACGATAATATATTATGCTGCTATTTCCTTTTCCACTACCATCATCTAAACTCATCATTAAATCGCCTTTTTTTATAGTGCTGCCAATATCTTTTGCAAATAAATTTACACCCCAAATTTCTCTGTAATCCTTAATTTCAGGATTTACAATAATCATGAATTTACCATTATATTTAAAAGTTGGAGTGCTGTTTGGTAGTGCTTCAAAAATCTGTTGCAATTCTTGTTTTGTATAGTTTGCATCTTTATCTGTCATCATTGAAAATTCCCTGCCGTCATCATAAAATGCAAACCATTGATAGGGTTGAGGCCAAGGATTTTCTTTATTCATTTTTTCTAGTTTGGGAAAACTTACCATTTTCCAAATGCCTACTAGTTCACTTCTTTCTGGCCAACCGCCTGCGTCAGATTTGTTTCCTTCTTGAGAAACCGCTGCAATGGAAATGAATAACAATGAGATACATAACATTTTGTGAATTTTCATTTTTTCTATTTTTATTGGAGGTTTGTTCTAATTACTGCTAACGTATACAGTTTGCACCAATTGCTGTTTCAATGATTGACCAAAACAAATCTACAAAATTTCTAAGAAAGATAGCGTAGTAGTAACCAGCTTACTTTCCATGAAGCGTAGAATAAAAAGCGCAAGCCCAATTGTTGCAAACTGTTGTTTTACAACGTTTATTTTGCACTCAATTTATAATTCGGAACTGAAATACTTTTTACAAAGATTAACCCGTCGTACATTTCTGAAAATTTTTGTGTGTACAATTTAATTTGTTCTGGATTATAACCTGGTGCACCTAATACTAGTTGTTTATTTTTCTTTTTGAAGAAATTGGTGGTATCATTATTTGATGCTTTTGAAATATCAATAAAGAAAATATCTTCTTTTGCTTCATTAAGTGTTTCTGCGTACGTATTAGGAAATGGTTCATTTATCTGATAAGTTTTTAACGTAGCTGGTTCATTTTTGTTGAAAATATAGCCACCAAGAGTACCTTTGCCAAAATCAAATCCTACACTAAAATAATCATCTTTATAATATTCTTTCAGATGTCTGCCTAAATTATACATGTTTCGATTACTGTAATTTCCAAAGCCCTTATTATTTATATGTTCGTTATGCGCCCAAATAAATGCTTTTCCATTTTTTGCTTTATTTTCAATTATCCATTTAACGTTTTCAAACATTTTCAAATCTCGGTCTTGAAAATTATAATTTTGTACATAGTAAGTGTATTTTTTTAAATAATTTAGGGCTCTAATTGTAGTATTGAACTCAATATTAACTTCATTTTTAACACTTTTTTGAAAATCTACTAAAACATTTTCAATTTCATTTAGCTTTGGAATTTGAATAGTAGCCCAATCGTTTGATTTCTTATATTCAACTTTTCTATCCACACACGAATCTACTACTGATAGAAGTTCTTCACTTATAGGAATGTTATATTTTTTAACTACATTTCGTATCTCTTGATTGATGCCTTTTACGTTCTGAATGTCCATTCCATAAAAGTGAATTTGCTCGTCTTTTGTTTTATTGAGGTTGTAATTTCTCATCCATTCTAAGAGGTCTACAATTTCTTTGCAATACCAAGGAACCATACCGAAATAATTGGCAATAGTTTCTGCATTACCTTTACCACCACTGATCCATTCATTTATTCCAGCTTCTGAAGGATAAGAATCTTCAATTATAAAAACTTTGATATTTTGAGTTTCGACTAAATATTTGAAGAATTTAGCCTTTATATCGAAAAACTCTTTTCCATGATGAGTAGCTTCTCCAAATCCAAATATTTTTGCATTTTCAAATCTCTTTGGAATATTGTCATTGAATATTGAAAGTTTTGTATTGGGATTAGCATCTTCAATTTTGATTGAATTTTCATTAATCCATTTTATGGTTTCATCCTTTTGTGCATTAATAGGAAAAGACAGGAAAAATGAAATTCCTAATAAAAATATCTTCATTTGCAGTTTTTTAAATGTTTTAGTCAGTTTTGCAGTTACAAGAAGTTGCGTACTTGATCACTGACAATTTCAAATATAGACAAAATTTAGTTTCAAAAATTACCAATTCTGATAAATATCAAGTCTCGCAATTTCGTGAAACGGCTGTTGGCAGTAGGTTTTTTTATTTCTTTTTGCTTCTGTTTTTGGTTCCATAATATCCTGCCCAAAGTGACAGTAGAGGAGCTATTGCCGCAATCAATTTTAGCGTTGGAATTTCTCTTCCTTTATATATTCCGTAAATAACAATAATAACTACTGATATTGTCATTATAATAAGAAATGGATAAATCCAAACTCTTTCAAAAAAAGTTCTTTTCCTAATAATATTTATTTTGTTTAATTCTTTAAAATTCTGAATTTTAGTTTCTAAATCAATACTAAATTCGTCAAATTCAATTGTATTACAAAAATTTGAATTTGAGTACATTTTGAATTTCTCACCATTTAAGAGTTTAATTTGTAATAATGTGCCATTATAAACTTGAACTAAATAATTTTCAATTTGATTAAATTCTATTTCCTTTTTTTCATTTTCAAGTATAATTTTTACTTTTTCATTTTCTAATTCTGCGGAACCTATTTTTCGAATTTTCTTTCGATTTAACCTAAAAAATAAAAAAGGAATACCAAAACATAAAATTAGAATTAATGGAAAAAATAAAATTTTAGGCAATTGAATAATTTTTGATATTCTAATAATTCCAAATAATGATAATAAGAAAAACCCAATACATATTAAAAATAATTTAGACGCATATTTTTGATTAGAATATTCAAATTTATATTCTTTCATAATTTTAAGTTTTCTTTTAGTTTCTGTCGTTCAAAATCTCTGCCAACGTTCGGCGATTTCAAGAAGTGGCGATGAACCAAGACCAAGCCTTAACAAATATAAACAAAACTTTGAATTAAAAATATTTTCGATTTCTTATAAATCTTGTGTCTTGTCATTTCTTGAAAGCGCTATTGACAGCTGGTTTTATCTGATCGATACAAAATGATTTCTTTTCCATTTCGAATTGCATATGGAAATTGAATTATTTTCCAAATTTCAATTATTCTATTTTTATGCTGCGAGTTTTCGTATTCAAATAGAAAATGACTAGATAAGTCTAAGTTTCTATCCATTTTTATGTAAGCTTGAAAGTCATTGTATTCTTTTTCAAGAATTTCTAGAAGATAGTAGTATTCATCAGTATTAATGTAGTTTCTTTTTTTTATTCTAACTACAATATTATCAAATTGATTAATTTTTTCATTTATTTGATTGCGTTCCGTTTCTTTTGGCAAATAATCAATATAATCACTAGTAATATAATCACCTGAACCAAGAATTTTATATTCAGAAGTTTCTCTATTAAACGCAATTGGACCAGTTCCAATTAATTGTCCTCTTTCATCGTCAAGTTGATAAATTTTATGTTTATAATTAATAAATATATATTTTGAAGTATTGGTGATTGTACCAATTGTATAATCGTGACCGATATTTTCGTCAATTATTCTTTTAACAATATTTTTATCGATTTCGTTCATATAAACTTGTTGCTAACATGTTGCCGCTTCACTAAGTTGCGGATTTTCAACATTTTTTATTTTAAATATAGACAAAATTTAGTTTCAAAAAGTACCAATTCTTATAAATGCCAAGTCTCGTAATTTCTTGAAACGGCTGTTGCGAAACGTTTTTTATTTTTTTAGTCCTATAAATTTCCAAAAGTTGAATTTTGTTTTTTTATTTGGTTTGGTTTGTTTTGTTCTTGGTAGATTTTTTCCAGCTCCAAATATGATTTGATTTCTATTTTTTGTCTGTCTTTAACAACAATTCCATAATGATTGCCAATATTTGAACTGATTTCTTCAAATTTACCAAGTGAAATCATTTTATCATTAATTCTTTTTCCGTCTGCATAATCTTCAAAAATTTCAATAGGTAAAGGTCTATATTTTGGTGTTGAATTAATGAACTTGGAAAAAAAATATGGATCTAAGTCGCCAAATTCTTTTCCAAATACAAGAGAAACTTCTATAATTTGTCCTGTCCTGTTGTTTTCAAAACCACAATGAAAGCCGTGAACAAAATATCTCCAGTCTTCAAGTTTCCCAATTTGTCTTTTGTCTCGTTTAAGTAAGTTAAAAGTTTCCATTGGAAAGTCTTTATTTAATTTCAGTTCAAGTTTATCAACTAACTTTAACAATAATTCTTCTCCCAATTGTCTATAATCTTTTGCACATTGTTCAAAAAAATCTTGATTATCTTCAATTTCTTTGTCAGTTATCAGTTTTACAATATTAATCTCTGGTTCAATTGTATGTATTCCAATTTGAAAGTTAAGTAGTTTGTTTTTTAAATCCTGACCAATTGCTTCTCTTTTATTTTGAACGCTTTTATCAAAAACAAGCTTCATAGTCCGTTCTCTAGAAATGTCTAATATTGTTTCAATTGTTGGGATTTGTCCAACCGAGTTTATTTTTATTATTTCTGTAGTTCTTTCCAATTATGTTGGTTCTTAAAATTTTAGTTAACGTTTCGCCTTCAAGAAGTGGCGATGAACCAAGACCAAGCCTTCACAAATATACACAAAACTTTGAATTAAAAATATTTTCGATTTCTTATAAATCTTGTGTCTTGTCATTTCTTGAAACGGCAGTTGGCAGTAGGTTATTTATTTTTTTGATTGTAAGTATTGATAGTATTTTCTTTGAAATTCGGAATATGAACTTATTTGCGAAAAATAATACTCAATTATATTTGAATTGTTTTCACAGTGAGATAAATTACAATTTTGAATACCAGTTAAATTGAAATACGGCATCATTTCAATTCTATCGGCAACTATAATAGCAACTTCTCCTTTTGTGAGGTATCTATTCTGACAATCTGAAAATAAATTTGTTTTTGTTGGAAGATCAAAAAATTTAGCTAAATATAACAAAGCTTTTTTCCATATTGATTTTGGATGTATTTAAATCCAGACGATTTTACAATTTCTTTTGAATTTTTAGCATTCAAAATTTTCGTAAAATTCTGCTCCACATCTTGTCCTTTTTGAGCATAAGCTGCAAAAGAGAATATAAATAGTAGAAGTACTCTTTTCATACAGTTGGTTTTAACTTGCTGCTTGCGTTCTAAGGCTTGCCGTCTGTTGCTGCTGCAATCATTGACCAAAACAAAACTACAAAATTTCCTATAAAGATAGCGTAGTAATCAGTTGGTTATTTTCCACGAATACTAAAATAGCATCTGCAAGCTCAGTAATTGCGCAAAACGGTTGTTACCAGCTGTCAATTAAGTTAATTATCGATTTCTTGCAATTTGAATATTCTCCAAAAGTCTTTTAAATATAAATTCAAGTTCGTACCATTCATCAGGCAGGTTTTCCCACCATGAGAACGTTGACTGGCTGTAATAATCACCTATCGAAATTTGGTATTGTGTTCCGTCTAATCCTATTGAATCGAACTTTACAAACGATTTTAGATTTAAGTTTTCTAGGATTTTTTCTGTTTCAAAATAGAAATTTGCGTCAATTTCTCCCTTAAAATTTAAAATTCTAGGAATAAATTTTCCAAATTTTAGTTTTATACGTTCATCCTTAAATTCACTGTACTTTCGATAATCTGTAATTGAATCCCATGAAGCATATTTCCATTCGAATGTATTATTTTTTTTTGATACACTTAATGTTTCATAGGCATCAAAAGTGGGATTAATTGTTAAACCAATAAAATTTTGTTTATTATGTGAAAAGTTAAGTTCACTAATAATTAATGATTTAAATTTTATCCAATGATTTAATTCCTCATCCGTCATCACATTGTAGGTTGCAAGTTTCTAGTATATTTTATTGGTTGCTGCTACCGTTTTGTAGCTTCATAAAGTGGCGATGAACCAAGACCAAGCCTTCACAAATATAACGAAAACTTTAAAATTAAAAAGCTTTCAGATTTCTTATAAAACTAGTGCTTTGTCATTTCTTCAAAATGCTGTTGGTGGCTGTTTTTAATTTTAGTTTCTTTTTTGATTTTACCATTCTCTTAACTTTGCTGTAGTGTCTTCACTCTTAGAATTATAACCTTTTTTAAATCCAATACTATTGATTATATGGCAAATAGCTTCTCTTTGGTCAGTTTCAATTAATCTTCCTCCACATTTTTTATTTAATTCATTTAATTGCATGACGGTACTATCAATTAATTTTAGACCTTCAATTTTAGATTTAGATTTAGCACTATTTACTTCAAAAGTTTTGATTATTTTGATGCACTTCTCTACATCTTTTTTTGTATATTCATTATCAGCATATTGAAGGTAATTAATCATTCCAATTTGTAAATTTTCAGTAACTTCTTTTATGCTCTTGTTTTCATAAATACTATATTCAGTAGTATTTGTTATCTCATTTTTTTCGATTTCATTTTTTTTATTTTGTCCGCAAGATGTAATTGTAATTGTAAAAATAAGTATAGTTATAATTTTCATTTTTTTCATTTTTTAATTTGATTATCTATATATCCGGCAATTTTGCTAAAATAGTCAGCGTCTCTTGGCTTGCATTTAGTGCCTTTTTTGAACACAGACGCTAACAAATATAAACAAAATTTTAATGCATCAGCGTACTTTCCTGATGAGCGCAAGCCTCGCCATTGATGAAAACCAATGTTAACAGCTGCAATTATTAATTTATTTTGTAACTCCAATGATTACTCCAAAATCACCATCAGTTTGTGACCAATTTTTTTCAGGTAAATATGTTCTTGAGACAAAACCGTCAAGATATAATGCATTTTTGCAACCTAATTTTTTAAAATATTCTGCAAACTCATAAAAGTTTATTTCTCTTTTTGACATCGCAAATATAATTTTGTTGTTAGGCAAAATTCCAACACCGTTTCTAATATTTAAATTAGTTGAATTTTCCTTGAAAGCAGAATGAATTTCTCCATTGACAACAAGCATTGGACCAGATTGTGTTGCGAATTTTATTTTTCCATTGTCTGTAAATTCATTGGTTTTGCATATAATTGGATTTCTATCAGTTGAAATATAAAAAACACCATTTGGTTTTAAATAGAAGTTACCAGTTCCATAAGTTGTGTCAATTGCAACTTTCTTTATTTTGTTTTCAATGTATAAACCTTGTGGCGAATTGTCTTTTTTGTACATTCCACCATTTGTTGAAAACACAAGTTTCTTTTTTTTTGTTTTTAACCACAACTTTAGATTTTCAGCATTTTTAAAGCTTTTTCCATTTTCATTTTGCCAATAAAATTCAATATTCTGCTTTTTAGGATTTACAATATAACTGATGAATCTTTCGTCTTCAATTTCTACTTTCCTAGATTGAGCAAAAAAACCGACTGAAAGAGTTGTAATTATTGCTAAAAATAGAAGAGTTGTTTTTTTAGTCATTATTGAAATTGTTGCTGTTAAAGTTTC
The DNA here is from genome assembly GCF_057626655.1 of Flavobacterium sp. SP2. Classification (NCBI taxonomy): domain Bacteria; kingdom Pseudomonadati; phylum Bacteroidota; class Flavobacteriia; order Flavobacteriales; family Flavobacteriaceae; genus Flavobacterium; species Flavobacterium solicola. The sequence goes on along the minus strand of NZ_JBVHBT010000001.1, from coordinate 239 downwards.
CAAGCTTTCGCTCTGTTGCTGCTGCGAACACTAACCAAAACAAATCTACTGAATTTCTTTGAAAGATAGAATTGTAGCTACCAGATTATTTTCCACGAAGAACAAAATAGCAAGCGCAAGCCCAGCCTTTAGATTTGTGCATTGAATTATTCGTAATTTTATGCTAACAACCAAAACTGACAAAGTGAACCATCAAGCCCGCAAAGTTAATAGACTTATCAATTGATAAGGACTTTGTC